>JAZKIF010000238.1:0-13307 GCA_040385005.1 Pseudomonadota bacterium | reverse complement strand
CGCCCTTGTCGGCGGCGTATTCCATCGTCACGACCTTGAAGCCTTCCATCGCGGCCTGCAAGGCGTTGATCGGGTCGATCTCCGTCACCCAAACTTGCGCGGACAGCGCGCGCAGCGCCTGGGCCGAACCCTTGCCCACGTCGCCGTAGCCGGCCACCACCGCCACCTTGCCCGCGATCATCACGTCGGTCGCGCGCTTGATGCCGTCGACCAGCGATTCGCGGCAGCCGTAGAGGTTGTCGAACTTGCTCTTGGTGACCGAGTCGTTGACGTTGATCGCGCGGAACAGCAGCGTGCCCTTGGCGCTCATCTCGTTCAGGCGGTGTACGCCCGTGGTCGTCTCTTCGGTCACGCCGATGATCTGCGCGCCCTTGCGGCTGTACCAGGTCGGGTCTTGCGCCAGCTTGGCCTTGATCGACGCGAACAGGCAGGTTTCCTCTTCGCCTTTTGGATTCGCGATGAGCGATGCATCCTTCTCGGCGCGCTTGCCCAGGTGCATCAACAGCGTCGCATCGCCGCCGTCGTCCAGGATCATGTTCGGGCCTTCGCCCTCGGTTCCCTTCGCGCCGAATTCGAAGATGCGGTGCGTGTAATCCCAGTAGTCGGTGAGCGTCTCGCCCTTGACGGCGAACACCGGCGTGCCACTCGCGGCGATGGCGGCGGCCGCATGGTCCTGAGTGGAAAAGATGTTGCAAGAAGCCCAGCGCACTTGCGCGCCCAGCGCCTGCAGCGTTTCGATGAGCACCGCGGTCTGGATGGTCATGTGCAGCGAGCCGGTGATGCGCGCGCCCTTGAGCGGCTGGGCCTTGGCGAATTCATCGCGGATGGCCATCAGGCCGGGCATCTCGGTCTCGGCGATGCGGATTTCCTTGCGGCCCCAGGCGGCGAGGGACGGGTCGGCGATGGCGGTATCGGCGACGGGCTTGAGAACGGCGTTCATGCTTGCTCCAGAGGCAAAGTGTTTGGGGAAAACCACTCATCTGGAGGGAGGGACTCACCACACGCAGGATCAGTGGGTGAGCGTCGTTGCCGGGATAGATCCGAGCCTCACATCTGTGAAAGATGCTGCAACGCTCCTCGGATCGGCGCAATTATAGGGACAATGGCTACCCCCTGCCACCAAAGTCCATTCATGCCGTCGTCCCCCACCTCCGCCCCGCGCCCGCCCATCACGCCCATGCTGGCCAAGATCGCGGATGAGCTTCCCGAGGGCGAAGGCTTTCTGTTCGAGCCCAAGTGGGACGGCTTTCGCGCGCTGGTGTTCAGCAACGCCGACGGCATCTACCTGCAAAGCCGCGACGGCAAGCCGCTCAACCGCTACTTTCCCGAACTCGAGAAAGCGTTGTCCGAAATGCTGCCCAAGGGCTGCGTGCTCGACGGCGAGATCGTCGTCGCCACGCACGGCACATTGGACTTCGACGCGTTGCAGCAGCGGGTGCATCCCGCGGTGTCGCGCGTCGCGCGGCTCGCCAAAGACACGCCCTCCTCTTTCGTTGCCTTCGACCTGCTCGCCGCCGGCGGCAAGAGCGTGATGGCCTTGCCGCAATCGGAGCGCCGCGTGCGCCTCGAGCGCCTCGTCGGCAACCCGAAGGCGCCGCTGTACCTCACGCCGATGACGCGAGACCGCGCCGTCGCGGTCGACTGGCTCCAGCGCTTCGAAGGCGCGGGTCTCGACGGCGTGATCGCGAAACCGGAAGCACTGCCCTACCAGCCCGGCAAGCGCGCGATGTTCAAGATCAAGCACGCGCGGACGGCCGAGTGCGTCGTCGCGGGATTCCGCTTCTACAAGGAGCGCGACGATGCGGTCGGCTCGCTGCTGCTCGGTCTCTACAACGATGCGGGCGTGCTGCAGCATGCGGGCGTCACGTCGTCGTTCACGATGGAGATGCGCGAGCAGTTGTTCAAGGAATTCGCTCCGCTGCGCGAGAACGCGCTGGAGAACCATCCCTGGCGCGACTGGAACAAGGCCGAAGCGCACGAAGAGAATCGCCTGCCCGGCGCGCAAAGCCGCTGGAGCGGCGACAAGGACCTGACGTGGCAGCCGCTGCGCCCCGAGCGCGTATGCGAGGTGAAGTACGACCACCTGCAGGGCGACCGCTTCCGCCACGCGGCCACGTTCTTGCGATGGCGCGTCGACAAGCAGCCGCAGGATTGCCGGTACGACCAGTTGGAGACGGTGACGCCGCTGGAACTGACGGAGGTGTTCGGGGCTCGTCATGGCGACAAGTCGCCCGCGTCGAACACCCGCCAGAAATCCTAGGGCCAGGCTGTCATTGCGGACTTGATCCGCAATCCATCGGCGAGCGCCTAAGATTTTTGGATCAATGCGAGATCATCGGCTTTCATTTCCAGGGCGATGTCTTGTTCCGTCATGTGATGGTCGCTTCTGCGCTGCTGTTCACGAGGGCATCCAGGAACTGCGTGAATGGAATGATGTTTTGCCCGGCGCTGGCTGCTTCGAGGGCCGCCATGTATTCGGCCCGCGCCTCCAGAGGAACAATAGTCCACGCGTAGCCCCCAGATGCCATCATGACGTTCAACATGAACCGTCCCATGCGTCCATTTCCGTCGAAGTAGGGATGGATGTAGACGAACATGAAATGGCCCAGGACGACGCGCACCGCGGGCTCCGGCTCGTTCGTCAGCAAATCGAAGAATGCAGGAACAAGGTCCCTCATCGCTTCAGCGCGAGCAGGAACATGCATGGACCGCCGGATGAAGACCGGCCCGTTGCGGTAGCCTGCAAGGCCTGACGCATTTACCAGGCCTGCGGCGACGCTTGGCGCAAACAGCTCGCGGTACCAGGCGCCGTGATCGGCGTTCACGACTTTCCCGGCGTTTTGCGCGTCGAGTACCTTTGTGACGCTCAGCTTCACGCGCTGAAAGGCCTGCCAGTATCCGCGGGCAGCAAGTGCGTCTCGCGGATTGCGATCCGCCTCGACAGTGTCGGAGTTCCAATCTCGCGAGCGGACACGCTCGATCAGTTCAGCACTGACCCGGTAGCCCTCGATGGACAACGAGTTGTAGGCGTCAACAACATAGACTTCATCCACGTGCCTGAGATAGGAAGTCCTGTCGGTCGTGCCTCGCGAGGGCGGCGTGAAATGATCAAGCACATCGGTCCGCATTTTTTCCCACAACATGCGCAAACGATGCACCGGAGCAGAGGCCGCGCGGATCGTCACGGGCCCCAGGTCACCAAATGGATCGAACTCACTGACGGTGTAGCCGGCAACGCGCATGGTTTCGAGGATGTTGTCGGCAGTGTCGACTTGCCCGATATTGCGAAGGCCGCCGACGAGCCTGCCGGCAATGCGGCTATGTCCGCCATCCAGCAAACGCCGCAGCAATTCGGAAGGGTCGCCCAGCCCGGCCAAAGCGGCGCGCATGATCACCGGTCGGGCCGCCAGGTTTGTCGGCGAGCAGGCGATCAGTGCGGCCGGGAGCTGATAAATGCGAAGTCCTTCATTGACTTCCATGTCGCGCGCTTGAGGAAGTTCAAGACGCGCATCGAGAATGGAGGTCCCAAACGGGAGCGTGACGGGTTTGTTGCCGCCTGCGGGTGTGCGGAGCAGAACTTGACGAGGCACGGTCCAGTCGCCGGTGTGAATTGCAATGGACTGTTCGGGACTGAGGCACCATTCATCCGCGAATCGTTGGTTCAGGTAGTCAGCCACGAAGGACCAGAAGGACGCGTACCACGCCGTACTCTCTCCGGGCTGTTCGTCGGGACGAGCGGGGATATACCAACCTTTCATCACTTCGCGCAGGAAACCGTTCTTGAGCAAGCGCTCCCGGTGAATACGAGTCAGGTGTGAGGTCCGGATGGCTGTGATCCCTCTGTCTTGAAGCGTCTTCAGGATTTCCAGCGACGTCGCCAGATTTGCGCCCGGGGTTGCCATGACGAGGAGGCTCCAGTTTT
The DNA here is from genome assembly GCA_040385005.1 of Pseudomonadota bacterium. Classification (GTDB taxonomy): domain Bacteria; phylum Pseudomonadota; class Gammaproteobacteria; order Burkholderiales; family Burkholderiaceae_C; genus Ramlibacter. Next base: position 9,385 of record JAZKIF010000238.1, on the reverse strand, counting down.
CAGGTTATTCGGTCAGTCGATTTTCAGGTTATCGAGTCAAGCATAATTTAGGGTATTGAGCTTGTCAATTTTTAGGTTATTCCGCTCGCCGAACCACCTCCACGCCTCGGAACCCCGACAATAGAGGGTTCCCGTGGTCGGAAATCCCGACCTCGAGGCACTCAGACTATCTGCGTCCATAAACGCGTCCATATTCGAAAACTTCCGATGGCGAGCCTCACCACCCTAGAAGAAACCCGGCGCCGCCGCACCTTCGCGATCATCTCCCACCCCGACGCCGGCAAGACCACGCTCACCGAGAAGCTCCTCCTCTTCTCCGGCGCCATCCAGATCGCCGGCTCCGTCAAGGCGCGCAAGGCCTCGCGACACGCCACCTCCGACTGGATGGAAATCGAGAAGCAGCGCGGCATCTCGGTCGCCTCGTCGGTGATGCAGATGCTGTATCGCGACCACGTCATCAACCTCCTGGACACGCCGGGCCACAAGGACTTCTCGGAAGATACCTACCGCGTGCTCACCGCCGTCGACTCGGCGCTGATGGTCATCGACGCCGCCAACGGCGTCGAGGCGCAGACACGGCGCCTGATCGAAGTCTGCCGCCAGCGCGACACGCCCATCATCACCTTCGTGAACAAGATGGACCGGGAGGTGCGCGAGCCGCTGGACATCCTCGATGAGGTCGAGCGGGAACTGGGCATGCCTTGCGTGCCGATGACGTGGCCGGTCGGCCAGGGCAAGAGCTTCGGCGGCATCATGAACCTGCGCACGAAGACGATGACGGTGTTCGATTCCGGCTCCGAGCGCTTGCCGCAGGATTTCGAAACGATTCCGCTGTCCGACCGCGAGACCCTGCTCAAGCGCTTCGGCCATGAATTCGAATCGGCCGAGCAGAGTATGGAGCTCGCCGTCGGCGCTTCGCCGCACTGGGACCACGCGGCGTTCCTCGCGGGCAAGCAGACGCCGGTGTTCTTCGGCTCCGGCGTGAACAACTTCGGCGTGATGGAAGTGCTGGAAGCGCTGGTCGACCTGGCGCCTTCGCCCGGCCCGCGTACCAGCCACCTTGTCGTGAACAAGCAGCCGGTGGTCAAGGTGATCGAGCCCGCCGACCCCAACTTCTCCGGCGTGGTGTTCAAGGTGCAAGCGAACATGGATGCGAACCACCGCGACCGCATCGCTTTCGTTCGCATGGCGTCGGGCAAGTACAGCCCCGGCATGAAGCTCAAGGTGCAGCGCACCGCCAAGGAATTGCGGCCGACTTCCGTCGTGACGTTTCTCTCGCAGCGGCGCGAGGCCGTCGACGAGGCTTACGCCGGCGACATCATCGGCTTCACGACGCATGGCGGTGTGCAGCTGGGCGACACGATCACCGACGGCGCCAACCTGCAGTTCACCGGCCTGCCGTTCTTCGCGCCCGAATTGTTCATGACGGTGATCCTGAAGAATCCATTGCGTACCAAGCAACTGCAGCAGGGACTCGCGCAATTGGGTGAAGAAGGCGCGATCCAGGTATTCCGTCCGCAGATCGGCGGCCCGATGCTGCTGGGCGCTGTCGGCCAATTGCAGTTCGAAGTGGTGCAGCACCGCCTGAAGTCCGAGTACGACGCGGACATCCGCCTCGAAGGCTGCCAGTACACCGGCGCGCGCTGGATCACAGCGGACACGCCCGCCGAGCTGCGTGCCTTCGTCGATGCCTATCCGCAGCGTATGGCGCTGGACGCGGCGAACACGCTGGCGTTCCTGTGCACGTCGCCGTATGACGTGCGCCTGGCGCAAGAGCGTTTCCCGAAGATCCATTTCCATCCGCTGCGCGAGCACGCGGGCCTCGCATTGCACAACGCGAGTTGAGCTGTTACCCGATGCTTGAGTTGTCCCATTGGGCGCGGGAAGATCGCCGAAACATCATCGGAGTGTTCACCGACATCGACGACACGCTCACGACCGAGGGTGCGGTGACGGGCGACGTGCTGGAATCGCTTGCGGCTTTACGCGACGCGGGGATCCACGTGATACCGATCACCGGCCGGCCGGTGGGCTGGAGCGAGCCGTTCGCGCGGCAGTGGCCGGTGGATGCGATCGTGGCGGAGAACGGGGCGGTGGCGCTGTGCGAGGGAGCAAGTCGACTTCGCAAGATATATCAGCAAGACGAAGAGCTGCGCGCCCGCAACTTCGCGCGCATGCAGGAAGTCGCGCGGCGCATCGTCGCCACGATACCTGGCGCGACGATTTCCAGCGACAGCGCCGGCCGCGAGACCGACATCGCAATCGACCACAGCGAGTACACCACCTTGCCGCAACTGCAGATCGATCAGGTGGTGAAGCTGATGAAGGACGAGGGCATGAACGCCACCGTCAGCTCCATCCACATCAACGGCTGGTACGGCGACCACAACAAGCTCTCCGGGGCGCGCTGGATCGTGCGCGAATTGTTCGCGCGCGAACTCGACGCGGAGATCGCGAAATGGGCCTATGTCGGCGACTCCACCAACGACGTGCTGATGTTCGAACACTTCCCGCACAGCATCGGCGTGGCGAACATCCGCCGCTTCGAGTCGCAGCTCACTCACCCGCCGCGCTATATCACGCCCAGCGAACGCGGCGCGGGGTTCGCCGAAGTGGCGCGGGCGATCCTGGCGGCGAGATAGCGATCAGTTTTTCGTCACCAGGCCGAGCTTTTCCACGAGCGCCTTTTCCGTCGTGAACGTCTCCTGCGCGAACTTCGTGTACTGCGACGAACTCATGTACATCGGCAGCATGTCGTAGCGATTGAGCGCGGCCACATAGCTCGGATCTTCCATCGCCTTCTTGAAGGCGTCGTGCAATTTGGCGACCACATCCGGCGGTGTACCGCGCGGTGCGCCGATACCGAACGGCGAGTTCTGGACGATGTCGATGCCCAGCTCCTTGAGCGTCGGCGCGTCGGGAAATTTCGGCAAGCGCTTCTCGCCCCACACGTTCAGCACGCGCACCCTGCCCGCATCGACCAGTGGCGCCCAGCCGGTGGAATCGGCGCCCGCCATCACATGGCCGCCCAGCAGCGCCTGGTTCAACTCCGCGTTGCCTCTGTACGGGATGTGATTGAGCTGCAGGCCGAGCTTCTGCGCGATCAACTCGGTCGTCAGATGCGGGCTGGTGAGCACGCCGGTGGAGCCGTAGCTCAGCTTGCCCGGGTTCGCCCTGGCGTACGCGACGAAGTCCGCCCAGTTCTTGATCGGGCCGTCAGTGGGCGCCACGATGCCGAACGCGTAGCCGGTCACGTTGATGACGTAGCTGATGTCCTTGATCGGGTCCCACGTGAGCTTGGTCGTGTAAGGCAGGCGGAACACGCCGAGCGGAATCTGCGCCAGCGTGTAGCCGTCGGGCTGGGAAATCTGCAACTGCTGCGCGGGCAAGCTGCCGCCCGCGCCGGCCTTGTTCTCGACGACGACCGGCTGCCCGAGGATCTTCGACGCGTTGTCGGCCAGCGAGCGCATCGTGATGTCGGTCGGCCCGCCCGCGGGGAAGGCGATGATCAGCTTGATCGGCCTGGCGGGAAATGCGGCGCCTTGCGCCAATGCGCTGAACGATGGCGCGGCGATCGAGGCGGCGGCGAGCTGGACGAGTTGGCGGCGGCGCATGGGTGCTCCTGTGGTGCGAAGCGGCAATTCAAGCGTGCTCGCGGTCGCATCGCAATCGGGACTGACCCGTGTGGGAGGGCGCTGCCTGTCCCTAGAATGACACCACCCGGGTCATGGCAGCCATCGACATCCCCTCCTCCCCCATCGAGCGGCCGCGCCTGGCCGACACGGTCTACGCGCAGTTGCTCGACGAGATCATGGCCGGGCGCTTCGAAGCCGGCGACCGGCTGCCGACGGAGATCCAGATCGCGCAGCGCTTCGCCGTGTCGCGGCCCGTGGTGCGCGAGGCGTTGCAACGCCTGCAGGCCGACGGCGTGGTGATCGCCCGCCAGGGGTCCGGCACGTACGTGCAGCGCAGCCCGTCGCAACGCGTCGCGGAGCTCACGTCGGATACCGGCCTGCACGAAGTGCTGGAAGTGCTGGAGCTGCGCATGGCGATGGAGGAACTCTCCGCCCGGCTCGCGGCGCGTCACCGCACCGACGACGACCTGCTCGCCATCGACCAGGCGCGGCTCGCCCTGGGCCAGCACCTGCGCCAGGGGAGCGGCGCCAAGGATGCCGACTACGCCTTCCACCGCGCGATCGCAGTGGCGTCGCGCAACGGCGTGCTGGTGGAGACGCTCGACCAGTTGGCCGAACGCGTGAAAGGCGGAATGAGCATCACGCTCTCGCTCACGCGCGAAGCCTCGGAGCAGCGGCGCGCGCGCGTGCTCGACGAGCACGACCGCATCGTCCACGCGGTGCGCATCGGCGATGCGGAAAGCGCCGCGATCGCGATGCGCTATCACCTGGACCAGGTGCGCAACCGCCTGCTCGATCGGCACCTCGACCGCTGAGGGCCTTGGAAAATCAATTGGGGTCAGACCCCATTTTGAAAGCCCTCTAGAACGTTGACGGCGTTGACGCCGATCTCCTCGACCGCATAGCCACCCTCGAACACGAACACGGTCGGCAGCCGCGCGCGCGCAATGTCCTCGCCGACGCGCAGGTAGTCGGCGCTCTGCAGCCGGAAGCCGGAGATCGGATCGCCTGCGAAAGTGTCGACACCGAGCGACACGACGATGGCCTCGGCCTTGAATGCGGCAATCGCTTTCAACGCGGCGGCCATCGCTTCGCGCCACGTCACGAAAGCGGTCCCTTTCGGCAGCGGAAGATTGAGATTGCAGCCCGCGCCATCGCCTTCACCGCGTTCGTCCGCGTGGCCGAGGAAGAACGGGTACTCGGTGCGCGGGTCCCCATGGATGCTCGCGAAGAACACGTCGCCTCGCCCGTAGAAGATCGCCTGCGTGCCATTGCCGTGGTGGTAGTCGATGTCGAGGATCGCGACTTTCGAAAGGCCAGCGTCCCGCAATGATTGCGCTGCGATGGCGGCGTTATTGAGGAAGCAATAGCCGCCGAAAAAATCCGTGCCCGCGTGATGCCCCGGCGGGCGCGAGAGCGCGAACGCGCCGCGAGCGCCTTGTTGGACTTCGCGAGCGGCGGCCAACGCGCAATGCGCGCCGGCCCGCGAAGCCATCCAGGTCCCCGAGGTGAGCGGACTGCCCGCGTCGTACGAGAACAATCCCATGCGCGCCGCGAAATTGTCGGGGAGCTTGTCGGAGCGGAAGGTCCGTACCGGCCACACCGAGGGCAGCGCATCGCGCTGCGCGTTCGCCGGGTCGAGCGCGACCCACTCGTCCCACGCGGTCTTGAGGAAATCGACATAGCGCTGCGAGTGGATGCGTGTGATCGCGGCTTCCGGGAAATCGGGCGCCGCTTCGACGGGACCAAGCGCACGCGACTTCAACGCATCGAACACGTGGTCCTGCCGCGAAGGCACCTCGAAGCAAGGCACGAGCTGGCCACGGAACATCTCCACTTTCCCCTGGTGCAGGGCGTGCTGGGCGTTGTAGAAGGTCTTCATCTCGCTATTTTCAACGAACCCCTGTCAGACCTGACAGGGGTTGGCTCCGCACGCGCTAAAGCGGCGCGCAGAATCGCGCCCCATGACGATGGCCCAGCAGTTCGCCTCTCGCGCCGCGCTCCAGGAGTTGCGTACGAACACGCTGGCGTTCCTCACCAACAACACGTTGACCGTCCAGAACGTCGTCGGCGTGGACACCACCATCCAGCCCCTGGCCTTCGGCATCGCCGGCGCGCACGCCAAGATGGCCACGGCGCTCACCGTCAGCGCGCAATGCGGCGGGCCCGACAGCGTCGTGCGCAACGTCAGCGTCCACGGCACGCCGATGCGCCTCGCGACCGCAGGCGCGGGACGCACGGCGGCCACCGCGCGGATGGCCGTCGCCGGCGGGCCACCGCTGTGGGTGACGACGCGCCAGACCGGGTGCAGCGTCCTCATCCTCGACTGGGGCGCGGCGCTCTCGATGGTGCACTTGCAGCCGTCGCTGCAGGCCGACTTCAGCTGGGCGACTCAGCAGTTGATGAGCCTCACCACGTACACCAGCCGCGAGACGCACCGCTACTCGCTGCAGATGGAGTTGAACCAGGTCGTTACGGCCACGCGCGCCGCCGGGCCGGCGCCGCAGCGCTACATCCTCGTGCAATCTCAGTGGCGCGGCGCCAACTTTTACGGCGTGACGGGCGTGCGCGACAACGCAGGCGCCTGGCAATTCTTCCTGCAGACGTACACGCTCGGCGGTGTGGTCGCCGCCGTCCAGTTGAACTGGACGAACTGGAACCACTGGGGCGCATATCGGCCCCGGGCGTATTGAGGCGGCTGACCTGCGAGCGCGGTGCGAGACTAACGCGCCAGCACGTGCGCGAGCGCCTTCCCCGTATGCGTCCCCTTCTTCACCACCTGCTCCGGCGACGCCGCAGCCACCACCTTGCCGCCGGCGTTCCCGCCTTCAGGCCCGAGGTCGATCACCCAGTCGGCTTCGGCAATGACGTCGAGGTCGTGCTCGATCACGATCACGCTGTGGCCGCCATCGACCAGCCGGTGCAGCACGCGCACCAGCTTCTCGACGTCCGCCATGTGCAGGCCCACCGTCGGTTCGTCCAGCACGTAGAGCGTGTGCGGCGCCTTCTGGCCGCGGCGCGTGATGTCGTCGCGCACCTTGCTCAATTCGGTCACCAACTTGATGCGCTGCGCCTCGCCGCCGGAGAGCGTCGGTGAAGGCTGCCCCAGCGTGAGGTAGCCGAGACCGACGTCCTTCAGCAGTTGCAGCGGATGGCTGATGTTGGTCATCGCGGCGAAGAACTCCACCGCCTCGTCGACTTCCATTCGCAGCACGTCGCCGATGTTCTTGCCGCGCCAGGTGACGGCGAGCGTCTCCGGATTGAAGCGCGCGCCATGGCACGACTCGCACGGCACTTTCACGTCGGGCAGGAAGCTCATCGCGATGGTGCGCACGCCCTGGCCTTCGCAAGTCGGGCAGCGGCCCTCGCCGGTGTTGAAGGAGAAGCGGCCCGGGCCGTAACCGCGCGCCTTCGCTTCGAGCGTGTCCGCGAACAGGCGGCGGATGATGTCCCAGAAGCCAATGTAAGTCGCGGGGCAGGAACGCGGCGTCTTGCCGATCGGCGTCTGGTCGACTTCGAGCACGCGGTCCACGACCTGATAGCCGCCCAGCCCCGAGCAACCCACCCACTTGGGATGCTTGCCCTTGTCGTCGGCGTCGCGCCCCGCCTTGGTGTAGCGCTGCTGCACGGCGGCCTGCACGTTGTGCAGCAGCACGTCGCGCGCGAGCGTGGATTTGCCAGAGCCCGAAACGCCGGTCACCGCCACGAGGCGGAAAAGCGGAACGTCGACGTCGACGTCCTGCAGGTTGTGCAGGTCGGCGCCGCGCAGTTGCAGTTCGGCTTCATCGCGCCTCACCGCACGCCGAGCCTTCACAGGATGCTTCATCGCATGGAGCAAGTAGCGACCGGTCACGGATTCCTCCACCGCCGAAATATCCGCTGCCGATCCCTGCGCGATCACGCGCCCGCCCCGCTTGCCCGCGCTCGGCCCGATATCGATGATGTGGTCGGCGCGGCGGATCGTGTCCTCGTCGTGCTCCACCACCACCAGCGTGTTGCCCTTGTCGCCGAGTTTGTGCAGGGCGTTGAGCAGGATCTGGTTGTCGCGCGCGTGCAAGCCGATGGTCGGCTCGTCGAGCACGTAGCAGACGCCTTGCAGGTTCGAGCCGAGCTGCGCCGCGAGCCGGATGCGTTGCGCTTCACCACCCGAGAGAGTCGGCGCGCCGCGGTCGAGCGTGAGGTAGCTCAAGCCCACTTCCTCCAGGAACTCCAGCCGGCTCCTGATCTCGGGAATCAGGTCGCGCGCAATGCCGGTTTCGCGCACCGACATCACGTCCTTCACCTGCAGGCTCTCGATCCAGCGGCGCACGTCCACGACGGACAGCGCCGCGATCTCGTCGATGCCGGTCTTGTCGAACTTCACGTGGCGCGCCTGCACGTTGAGGCGCGCGCCGTGACACGCGGGACACGTCTCGTCGCCGACGTCCTCCACCTCCGGCTCCGCGAAAGTTTGCTCGCGGCCCTTGTTGTCGGCGTCCTGTACCGTGTCGTCATAGGCCTTGCGCTGGTCGCGCGTGAGCTTCACGCCGGTTCCCACGCACTCGGGGCACCAGCCGTGCTTGCTGTTGTACGAGAAGAGGCGGGGGTCGAGCTCCGGATAACTCGTGCTGCAGATCGGGCAGGCACGGCGCGTCGAGAACACCTCCACCTTGCCGATGTGATGGTGCGCGCCGAGGCCGTCGATCATCGCGCCCTTCAGCCCATCGAGCGGCGCGAGGACGTGCATCACGCCCTTGCCATGCTCCAGCGCCACCGCGATCTTCTCGCGCAGCAGCGCCTCGTGTTCAGGCTTGATGTCAAGGTCGCACACCGGCAGCTCGATCGTGTGCTCCTTGAAGCGGTCGATGCGCGGGAAGCCCGTCGTCGGCAGGAAGTTGCCGTCCACGCGCAGGTGCGTGTAGCCGCGCGGGCGCGCCCAGTCCGCAAGCTCCGTGTACACGCCTTTGCGCGCCACCACGAGCGGCGCGAGCAGGCCGATGTGCATGCCACGGTAGCGCTTCATGATCTGCGCCGCGATGCTGTCGGCGGATTGCGGCCGCACTTCCGCGTCGTCGTTCACGCAATGCTGGATGCCCAGCTTCACGTACAGAAGGCGAAGGAAGTGCCACACCTCCGTCGTCGTGCCCACCGTGGACTTGCGCCCGCCGCGCGAGAGCCGCTGCTCGATCGCGACCGTCGGCGGAATGCCGTAGACCGCATCGACCTCGGGCCGACCCGCGGGCTGCACGATGCTGCGAGCGTACGCGTTGAGCGATTCGAGGTAGCGGCGCTGGCCTTCGTTGAAGAGGATGTCGAACGCGAGCGTCGATTTGCCCGAGCCCGAGACGCCGGTCACCACGCTGAACTTGTTGTGCGGGATGTCCACGCTCAGGTTCTTGAGGTTGTGCTCCTTCGCGTTGACGATCTGGATCGCGTTCGGCCGCGCGGCGCGCAGGTCCGCGCCCTTCTTCATCGTCACCGCATAGATCGCGGCGCGCTCCTCGATGCTGTGGATGCCCAGGCCCAGCGTGCTGTCGTACTCGCGCAGTGCTTTCGCCGTGTGCGAGCTGGCGTGCAGCTTCACTTCTTCGGGCGAGCCTTCCGCGACAACGAGGCCGCCCGCATCTCCGCCTTCGGGTCCGAGGTCGATCAGCCAGTCGGCCGCGCGGATCACATCGAGGTTGTGCTCGATCACGATCAGCGAGTTGCCGCCTTCGAGCAGCTTGCGCAGCGCGCGCATCAGCTTGGCGATGTCGTCGAAGTGCAGGCCG
>JAZKIF010000237.1:0-3278 GCA_040385005.1 Pseudomonadota bacterium | reverse complement strand
TGGTGGGGCTTCAGGCCCTGGCGCGCAGCGCGCGCCGCGGTCGCGCCGCTGGGCCAATTCGCGACGATGCCGGCAATGCGCTCGTCGCGCTCGAAACGCACCAGCTTGCGAACGGCCGGACCGGCCACCTCTTCCAGCGCGTCGAGCATGTCGCTCACGCGCACGTTGAGCGCGGGCAGGTTCATCGCGGTTCGCCCGAGGAATTGCTCGCGCGAGGCTTCGTAAACCGCGATGAGCCCGTCGACGGTGTGCGAAGGTGATGACATCGGATGCGAGACGTCCGGCGAAACCGGGCACACCGACTCCACGCCCGCCAATGGCTCGCGGATGATGCCGCTGAAGAAGGAAGACGCCGCGCCATTCGGCCGGCCCGGGCGCACCGTCACGGTCATGAGCCGCGCGGCACGGCCATCGATGTAGCCCTTGCGGGTGTAGTCGGCGACCAGGTGTTCGCAGATGAGTTTCTGCGTGCCGTAAGACGTCTGGGGTGCAGGCAGTGTGTCGTCGGCTACCAGCTTGGGCAGGGGAACAGCCGGGTCCGGGCCGAACACCGCGACCGAACTGGAGAACACGACACGGGCCGCTTTGCCGCCTCCATTGACGTGGGCGCGCAGGGCGTCGAGCAGGGCGCGCGTGCTGTCGAGGTTGGAACGCAGGCCCAGTTCGAAGTCGGCCTCGCACTCGCCCGACACAGCGGAGGCGAGATGGAAGACTCCATCGAATGGTTCGGTCCGTAATGCATCGGTATGCGCCAGCAACGATCCGGTGCGGGCTTCGACCCGGGCATCGGCCAGCAGGTCGGGCGGCGGCGGCGCCAGATCGGTCAGCACGAGTTGCTCGATGCGTTCGCCCGCCAGCGTGTCACGCGCCAAGAGCGCGCGAGCCAGGCGGGAGCCGACAAAGCCTCCGCCTCCAGTGATCAGCAGTTTCACGGAACCCCTTTCAAGGATTTCTTTGCAAGATTGAGTGGTGCAACAACGCGCAGCGCCGCCTGACGCCGCTGCCGCGAAATGACGCCGCCATCGACCAGGCGCTGCTCGCCGCGCAAAATGTGCTCGGTGGCGTGCTGGCGAGCGGCTGCCGGGTCGCGCGCGGCGATGGCTTCGAGTACGGCGTGGTGCTCGCATTGGACAGCCAGCATGAAATCGCGGCGGCGCGCTTCGTTGCCGCGGGTGATGCGCATGCCTTCGCGCAAATACTGTTCCAAGAACCCCAGCAGCAGCCGGAATTGCGGGTTGCCGGTGGCTTCGCCGATGGTGCGGTGAAACGCCAGGTCTTCGGCCACGCCATCGCGGCCTTCCGCCACGGCCGTGTCGATGCCCTTCAGCGCGCGCCGCAGCTCGGCGATCTGCGCGCGGGTGGCGCGCTCGGCCGCCAGCGCCGCGATCTCGCCTTCCAGGACGCGGCGCACTTCGACCACATGCACGACCGATTGGACCGACTCCAGCACGGAATGGTCGAAGGCAAGTGGCTGGTGCGAAGGCGTAGGTGCCACGAACACGCCTGATCCCTGGCGCGCGACCACCAGCGCCCGCGACGCGAGCTGGTGCATGGCTTCGCGCACGACGGTGCGCGAAACGCCGTGGGTGGCTGCGAGCTGGTGTTCGGTGGGCAGGCGGTCGCCGGGCGCCAGGACGCCCGATTCGATCTGCATGGCCAGCTGAACCGCGAGGCGGTCGGACAGCCGTTCGACGGCCAGCCGGATCGGGGCGGTCACGGGAAAAGCCTGCGCATGGCGGGGAATTGAAATACGGTTATCAGGTCATCATACAAATTTTCTGGAACTTCAACTAGCGAGTTTCCCTAGTGACGGTGCCGCGTCAGCTTGCGGATACTGCGCGCTGCGATTGCGCAACCGTGCCATCCTGCGCGCGGCTGCGGTAATCCTTTGAGGACTTCAACGCATGGCAAGTGTCACGATCCAGGCAGTCAAGAAGAACTTCGGCGAGGTCCCGATCCTGCATGGCGTGGACATCGACATCCAGGACGGCTCGTTCACGGTGCTGGTGGGCCCGTCTGGCTGCGGCAAATCGACGCTGCTGCGCATGATCGCGGGGCTCGAGAAGATCAGCGGCGGCGAGATCCGCATCGGCGAGCGCCGCGTCAACGACCTGCCGCCGAAAGAGCGCGACATCGCGATGGTGTTCCAGAATTACGCGCTGTACCCGCACATGACGGTGCGCGACAACATGGCTTTTGCGCTGGCGCTCGCCAAGACGGACAAGGGCACCATCGACTCGAAGGTCGGCCGCGCCGCCGAAATTTTGGGCCTGACGCCCTTGCTTGACCGGTATCCGCGCCAGCTCTCTGGCGGCCAGCGTCAGCGCGTCGCGATGGGGCGGGCGATCGTGCGCGACCCGCAGGTATTTTTGTTCGACGAGCCGCTGTCGAACCTCGACGCCAAACTGCGCGTCGCGATGCGCAGCGAGATCAAGGAACTGCACCAGCGCCTGAAGACGACTTCGATCTACGTCACGCACGACCAGATCGAGGCGATGACGATGGGCGACAAGATCGTCGTCATGCGTGACGGGCGCATCGAGCAGGCGGGCAACCCGCTCGAGCTGTATGACCGCCCCGCCAACCAGTTCGTCGCCGGCTTCATCGGTTCGCCCGCCATGAATTTACTTCCGGGCACTCTGCGGCGCGGCGGTGGCGCGGCGCGGGTGGAACTGCAGGACGGCACCTTGCTCGACGCGCCGCTGCAGGCTGGCGGCCAGGACGGCCAGCCCGTCGTCTACGGCACGCGGCCCGAGCACCTGTCGCTCTCGGACACCGGGGGCATCCCGTCGCAGGTCGTGGTGCTGGAGCCGACCGGCATGGACACTTTCGTCGCGTGCCGGCACGAGGGTGCCGACCTTTCCGCGGTTTTCCGGGAGCGGCACGATTTCGCGCCCGGCTCGCTCATCCGCCTGCAGCCCGACCTGCAGCGCGCCCACCTTTTCGACGCAGGCACCGGCGAACGGCTGGTGGCCTGACTGATTTTTTCGCCCGTTCAAACACAAAGGAGACAGACATGAGTGACTTCAATCGCCGTAAATTTCTGGAAGGTTCCGCGGGCGTGGCGGCTGCGGCCACCATCGGTACCGGTGCAGCTGTTTTCGCGCCCGCCGTGCACGCACAGGGCATGACTTTCAAGCCGGAGAAGGGTGCCAAGCTGCGCGTGCTGCGCTGGAGCCGCTTCGTGCAGGGCGACATCGACGCCTACATGGTCAACGTCAAGAAGTTCACCGAGCTCACCGGCGTCGAGGTGCGGGTCGACAACGAAGGCTGGGAAG
>JAZKIF010000236.1:0-5005 GCA_040385005.1 Pseudomonadota bacterium | reverse complement strand
CTTCGAGCCCACGGCCGAAAGCGGCATCTACATGGAGATGGCCAAGCAGACGCGCCAGGCCGTCGCGGAAGCCGACGTGGTGGTCTTCGTGGTCGATGCGCGCGGCGGCCTGTCCTCGCAAGACCACGACATCGCCAGTTACCTGCGCAAGCTCGGCAAGCCGACGGTGCTCACGGCCAACAAGGCCGAAGGCATGACCGAGGGCGTGCAGCTCACCGAGTTCTACGAGCTGGGCCTCGGTGAGGTGCACGGCATCTCGGCCGCGCACGGACAGGGTATTCGCGACCTCGTCGAGGTGGCGTTCCGGTCCCTGGGCCTGTCGGAGGATGACGACGAGGAAGTCGAGGAGATCGATCCCACCGTCATCAAGCTCGCTGTCGCGGGCCGACCCAACGTGGGCAAGTCGACGCTCATCAACACCTGGCTCGGCGAGGAGCGCCTGGTGGCGTTCGACCTGCCGGGCACCACGCGCGATGCCATCACGGTGCCCTTCGAGCGCAACGGCCAGAAGTTCGAGCTCATCGATACCGCCGGCCTGCGCCGCAGGGGCAAGGTCTTCGAGGCGATCGAGAAGTTCTCGGTCGTGAAGACGCTGCAGGCCATCGAGTCCGCCAATGTCGTGCTGCTGCTGCTGGACGCGACGCAGGGCGTCACGGACCAGGACGCGCACATCGCCGGCTACATCCTGGAGAGCGGACGCGCCGTGGTGCTCGCGGTGAACAAGTGGGACGCCGTGGACGAGTACCAGCGCGAGCAGGTGCACCGGCAGATCGAAACGCGCCTCGTGTTCCTGAAGTTCGCGACCATGCACCTGATCTCCGCGAAGAAGCGGCAAGGGCTCGGGCCGGTGTGGCAATCGATCGCGCTGGCGCACAAGTCGGCCATGATCAAGATGCCCACGCCGGTGCTCACGCGCCTCCTGCTGGAGGCCACTGCGTTCCAGGCGCCCAAGCGCGCCGGCATGTTCCGTCCGAAGCTGCGCTATGCGCACCAGGGTGGGATGAATCCGCCCGTCATCGTGGTGCACGGCAACTCGCTCGAGCACGTCACGGAATCGTACAAACGCTTCCTCGAGGGGCGCTTCCGCCAGGAGTTCAAGCTCGTCGGCACGCCCCTTCGCATCGAGATGAAGACCTCGAAGAACCCGTACGCCGACAAGGAATAGCGCGGCCGTTCCGCGACCCGTCAGGAAAATGGCCGCGGCTCACTTGCAGGGCCGTGTTGCTGTGGTAAGGTGCAGTTTCCAACAACACTTTCCGATCACGGAACACGGAGAATATCGTGAGCAATAAAGGGCAGCTTCTACAAGACCCCTTCCTCAACACGCTGCGTCGCGAGCACGTGCCGGTGTCGATTTACCTGGTGAACGGCATCAAGCTGCAAGGGCAGATCGAGTCCTTCGACCAGTACGTCGTCCTGTTGCGCAATACCGTGACGCAGATGGTCTACAAGCACGCGATTTCCACCATCGTGCCGGGCCGCGCGGTGAACTTCCAGGCTGCGGAAACCAGCGAAACCGGCGCCGCCTGAGCGCCCAGCGCCCGGCACCTTGAGTCAGCCCACACCGCCCGACCGCCCCTCCGCACCCGTCATCCTCGTCGGTGTGGATCTGGGGCTACCCCATTTCGATCCCGCACTTGAAGAGCTGGGCCTGCTCGCGCAGACCGCCGGCATGACCCCGGTCGCGCGCGTCGCGTGCAAACGCAAGGCCCCGGACGCCGCGCTCTTTATCGGCAGCGGCAAGGCCGACGAGATCAAGGCCCTGGCCGCCGAAACCGGTGCGGCCGAAGTCCTCTTCGACCAGTCGCTCAGTCCCGCGCAGCAGCGCAACCTGGAGCGCCACCTGGAGCTGCCGGTCAACGACCGCACGCTCCTCATTCTCGAAATCTTCGCGCAGCGCGCGCGCAGCCACGAAGGCAAGCTGCAGGTCGAGCTGGCCCGCCTGCAATACGTCAGCACGCGGCTCGTGCGGCGCTGGTCCCACCTGGAGCGGCAAACCGGCGGCGCCGGCGTGCGCGGCGGCCCGGGCGAGAAGCAGATCGAGCTGGACCGCCGGATGATCGGCGACGCGATCAAGCGCACGCGCGAGCGGCTGGAAAAACTCAAGAAGCAGCGCCAGACGCAGCGCCGTCAGCGCGAGCGCCGCGGCGCCTTCACCATCTCGCTGGTGGGCTACACGAACGCGGGCAAGTCCACGCTGTTCAATGCGCTGGTCAAGGCCCGCGCGTATGCGGCCGACCAGCTGTTCGCCACGCTCGACACGACCACGCGCCAGCTCTACCTGGCGGACGCCGACGGCGCCTATGGGGCCGGCCGCACGGTGTCGCTGTCCGACACGGTCGGTTTCATCCGCGACCTGCCGCACGGCGTGATCGATGCCTTCCAGGCGACGCTGCAGGAAGCCGCCGATGCTGACTTGCTGCTTCACGTGGTCGATGCCGCCAACCCGAACCATCCGGAGCAAATCGCCGAAGTCCAGCGCGTGCTGGAAGAAATCGGCGCGGGGTCCGTCCCGCAGGTGCTCGTCTTCAACAAGATCGACGCGCTGGAGCCGGCCCAGAGGCCGCGCCAGCTGGAAGACGTGTTCGACCTCGACGGCACGCCGGTCCCCCGGGTGTTCGTGAGCAGCCGCAGCGGCGAAGGGCTTGCCGCGCTGCGCCGGCAATTGGTGGAAGAATTGGCGGGGCGCGCGCAGGCCCAAATCCCCCCGGACGATCCGCGAATGCAGGAAACGCCGGTCTGATTGGGCACAATCCGGTTGCAACAAGAAAGTAAACGAAGCGAATGAACCTCCATCTACGCGGCCTGTCCCTGGCAGGGCTGAAAGGCTGGATCAGGTCAGTGTTCAACCTGAACGATCCACGCTGGGGGCGCGGCGACGACCCGAAGTCCGATGGCAACCGCCCCGACCCCAACAAGCCGGAAGGCAACGGCCGCGGCCCGAACCAGGGCCCGCCGGATCTCGACGAACTCTGGCGCGACTTCAACCGCAAGCTCGGAGGCCTGTTCGGCGGGCGCGGCAAGCGCCCCGACAACGGGGGCAATTTCGGTGGTGGCGGCGGCGGGAATTTCCAGCCGGACATGAAGAGCGCGGGCATCGGCGCGGGCCTCGTGGCGGCTGTGGTCGTGCTGATCTGGCTGGGCACCGGCTTCTTCATCGTGCAGGAAGGCCAGCAGGCCGTGATCACGCAGTTCGGACGCTACAAGGCGACCGTCGGCGCGGGCTTCAATTGGCGCCTGCCGTACCCCATCCAGCGGCATGAGCTGGTTTTCGTCACGCAAATCCGTTCGGCGGATGTCGGCCGTGACACGATCGTCAAGGCGACGGGCCTGCGCGAATCGGCCATGCTCACCGAGGACGAGAACATCGTCGAGATCAAGTTCGCCGTGCAGTACCGCCTGAGCGATGCGCGGGCCTGGCTCTTCGAAAGCAAGAACCCTGCGGATGCCGTGGTGCAGGCAGCGGAAACCGCGGTGCGCGAAGTGGTCGGCAAGATGCGGATGGATTCGGCGCTCGCCGAGGAGCGCGACCAGATCGCACCGCGCGTGCGCGCCCTCATGCAGACCATCCTGGACCGCTACAAGGTCGGCGTGGAAGTCGTGGGCATCAACCTGCAACAGGGCGGTGTGCGTCCGCCCGAGCAGGTGCAGGCGGCCTTCGACGACGTGATCAAGGCCGGCCAGGAGCGCGAGCGCGCCAAGAACGAGGCCCAGGCCTATGCCAACGACGTGATCCCGCGCGCCGTGGGTGCTGCTTCCCGCCTGAACCAGGAGGCCGCTGCATACAAGGCCCGCGTGGTCGCGCAGGCGCAAGGCGACGCGCAGCGCTTCAAGTCGGTGCTGACCGAATACCAGCGCGCGCCGCAGGTCACGCGCGACCGGATGTACATCGATGCGATGCAGCAGGTCTACACCAACGTGACCAAGGTCCTTATCGATTCGCGCCAGGGCTCGAACCTGCTCTACCTGCCGCTCGACAAGATCATGCAGCAGGTCGCGCAGGGCGGTGCTGCGGCGGTGGAACCCGCAATCCCGGCCGGGGCGCCGCCGGTTTCGTCGTCGTCGCCGGGCGCGGCGACGGATTCCCGCACCCGCGACAACTCGCGTACCCGCGAACGTGAAACACGCTGAACGGGAGCCCAGAACATGAACAGAATCGGATTCATCGCCACCTCGGCCCTCGTGGCCCTGGCACTTCTCAGCTCCATGCTCTTCGTGGTCGACCAGCGCCAGTTCGGCGTCGTCTACGCGCTGGGCCAGATCAAGGAAGTGATCACCGAGCCGGGCTTGAATTTCAAGCTCCCGCCGCCGTTTCAGAACGTCACCTACATCGACAAGCGCCTGCTCACGCTCGACAGCCCGGACACCGAGCCCATGCTCACGCTGGAAAAACAGCGCATGGTGATCGACTGGTACGTGCGCTGGCGCATCACCGATCCGCTGCAGTACATCCGCAACGTCGGCCTGGACGAAGCGACGGGCGCGAACCAGCTCAACCGCGTGGTGCGCAACGCGTTCCAGGAAGAGATCAACCGCCGCACGGTGCGTGAACTGCTGTCGGTCAAACGCGAGCAGCTCGTGAACGACGTCAAGCGCGAAGTGCTGGAAGTTGTCAAGGGCGCCAAGCCCTGGGGCGTGGACGTGGTGGATGTGCGCATCACGCGCGCCGACTATGTCGATGCGATCACCGAATCGGTCTATCGCCGCATGGAAGCCGAGCGCAAGCGCGTGGCCAATGAGCTGCGTTCCACTGGCGGCGCCGAGGGCGAGAAGATCCGCGCCGACGCCGACCGCCAGCGCGAAGTGGCGGTGGCCAACGCTTACCGCGACGCGCAGAAGATCAAGGGCGAAGGCGACGCGGAAGCTTCCGCGCTCTATGCGGAAGCGTTCGGCCGCGACGCGCAGTTCGCGCAGTTCTACCGCAGCCTGGAGGCCTACAAGGCCAGCTTCAACAAGAAGGGCGACGTGATGGTGGTCGACCCTCAGGGTTCGGACTTCTTCAAGG
>JAZKIF010000235.1:0-11684 GCA_040385005.1 Pseudomonadota bacterium | reverse complement strand
CTACAAGGACAACCCGCAGCAGATGCAGCAGGAGATGATGCGCATCTACCGCGAAGAGAAGGTCAACCCGATGGGCGGCTGCTTCCCCATCATGGTCCAGATTCCCGTGTTCATCGCGCTGTACTGGGTGCTGCTGTCTTCCGTGGAAATGCGTGGTGCGCCGTGGATCGGCTGGATCCATGACCTCGCGGCGCCGGATCCGTACTTCATCCTGCCGGCCGTGATGACGCTCACGACGATGCTCCAGACCGCGCTGAACCCCGCGCCGCCGGACCCGATGCAGGCCAAGATGATGTGGATCATGCCGCTCGCGTTCTCGGTGATGTTCTTCTTCTTCCCGTCCGGCCTGGTGCTGTACTGGATCACGAACAACGTGCTCTCGATCGCGCAGCAGTGGATCATCAATACCCGCATGGGCGTGCCGCCGCAGTTCAACTTGCCGAAGTTCAGTTAACTGTCATGACAATGCGCAGATGCTCGGCCGACACAACGACCCCATCGCCGCCATCGCGACCGCCCCGGGTCGTGGTGCGGTGGGCATCGTGCGGGTCTCGGGCCGCGACATTGCGCCGGTAGTCGCAGCCCTCTGCGGGCGCAGTCTCAAACCCCGCGAAGCAACCTACCTGCCATTCCGCTCCGCCGACGGTAGCGCGATCGACCAGGGCCTGGCGATCCATTTCCCCTCGCCGAATTCCTACACCGGCGAAGACGTTCTCGAGCTGCAAGCGCACGGGGGGCCCGTGGTGCTTCAGCTGCTTCTCGCGCGTTGCATCGAAGCCGGCGCCTCCATCGGTGTGCGTGTCGCGCAGCCCGGCGAGTTCACCGAGCGCGCATTCCTCAACGACAAGATCGACCTCGCGCAAGCCGAGGCCATCGCGGACCTGATCGACGCGAGCACCGAAGCCGCCGCGCGCAGCGCGAGCCGCTCGCTTGCCGGCGAGTTCTCCGGCGAGATCCACGCGCTGCGCGATGCATTGATCCACCTGCGCATGCTGGTGGAAGCGACGCTCGACTTCCCCGACGAGGAAATCGATTTCCTGCAGAAAGCCGATGCGCAGGGACAGCTCTATCGCTTGCAGCAATCGCTCGCGCAAGTGATGCGCCGCGCGCGGCAAGGTGCGCTGCTGCGCGAAGGGATCACGGTCGTTATCGCCGGTCAGCCGAATGCGGGGAAGAGCTCGCTGCTCAACGCGCTCGCGGGCGCGGAGCTCGCGATCGTCACGCCGATTCCCGGCACGACACGTGACGTCGTGAGCCAGACGATCCAGATCGAAGGCGTGCCATTGCACGTGGTGGACACCGCCGGTTTGCGCGAGAGCGAAGATCATGTCGAGAAGATCGGCATCGCACGAGCGTGGTCGCAGATCGAAGGTGCGGACGCCGTCCTGTTCCTGCACGACCTGACGCGCGCGGATGACCCCGCCTACGCAGCCGCTGACGCCGAGATCGCCAAGCGGTTGGCGACCCACATCCCCGTCATCGACGTGTGGAACAAGTCCGACATCACTGCCGCCTCCGGCTCCGCGGGTCCTTCTCCCTCCCCCTCCGGGGGACGGTTGGGGTGGGGGCTCCCCCTCTCCGCCAAAACCGGCGAAGGTCTCGACGCCCTGCGCGCGAAACTCCTCGAAACCGCCGGCTGGCAATCCGCCCCCGAAGGCGTCTACACCGCCCGCGAGCGCCATGTCCAGGCATTGCGCCGCGTCGAAGAGCATCTCTCCATTGCCACTTCCCACCTCGCCGCGCAGGCTCAGTCCCTGGACCTGCTCGCCGAAGAACTGCGTCTCGCACAAAACGCGCTCGGCGAAATCACCGGCGAGTTCACGGCGGACGATTTGCTGGGCGTGATCTTCTCGAGTTTCTGCATCGGCAAGTAGCCCGGCAGTTACACAACCGCCAACTCCGGTTTCAGGTGTAAGCGCCGGTTAGGTGGCCTTGTGGCTCTGCAGTCGCACGGCTACTGTCGGGTCCATGAACGCCCCCCTGCGCACCCCGCTCCAGTTCGATGTGCAAACGCTGGTGCAGGCCATCGCCCGCAACCAGTCGGTGGACAGCTTCGCGCCCGTCCTCACGCACTCGCAGTGGGAGCTCCTCGGTGGCTACATGCAGCCGTTCACGCTCGGCGCCGGCCAGGTGCTGATCCAGCAGAACGCGGTGGACCGCACGATCTACCTGGTGGAGACGGGTTCGCTCAACGTCCACTACGAGGATTCGAAAGGCCGTGTGCGTCTCGCTGTCGTCGGCCCCGGGTCGGCGGTCGGCGAAGGCGCTTTCTTCACGCGCCTGCCGCGATCGGCAACGGTGCAGGCGTCCATTCCAACGAAGGTCTGGAGCCTCACGCCGATTCGCTTCACGGAGCTCAGCCATCGGCACCCGGAGGTTGCGCTCTCGTTGTCGATGGCGCTCGGCGCGCTGGTCTCGCGCCGCCTGGTCAACAAGCCGAAGCGCGTCGCGGTCACTTGATCGTGGCGTGCAGCGCTTGAACCGCGACACCGCTCTCGTGACAAAACTCGCGAACGGCGGCCGGGGGCGGCCGATACACTAGCGATTCGACACCCACGAAAGTGCTCTTTCGCTGGATCGGCCTTCAAGAAAGCCTTTCATGCCTCTCTTCAGCTGGTTGTTCCCCTCCCACAAACCGGCGAAGCCGGCGCCACCCGTGAGCTCGGGCTTGTCGCGCATGGATGCGACGCGTCCCGCGGGGCGCCACAACGGCCGGGACGCCGCGCCCGCGGAGAGCAACGCGCAACCGGCGAATCGCAAGAACGAGCGCATGGCGCGCCGCGAACTCCTCTACAACGTGGTGCGCGCGGCGATGATGCGCGCCGGCATCCTGTCGGCGAGCTATAAATTCAAGGTTCTTTCGCTGGATGGCCGCGGCCGCCAGTTCCTGGTGATGATCGATCTTGCGCGTGACCAGGCCGGAGAGATCGGCAAGCTGGCCGAGATCGAAGCCCTTATCGCCCAAGGCGCCAAGACGCGGCATGACATCGTCGTCACGGCCGTCTACTGGCGCACCAATGACCATGTCGCCATCGGCGAGCCGCAGCACGCTGTCGCGATGGCCGACTCGCAGCCCGCCCCGCTGGAGCCGGTCCCGCAGGAGCCGCCGGCGGCCGCACCCTTGCAGCGCGGCGGCGCACGGTTCGATCCGATCCAGGCCGACGAGGTCGCCGCGTTCAAGCAGGCGCTTGCCGCCGGCGCGGCTGCGCCAATGGCGAGCGCGCCGACAGCGGTCGCCGATACGGTGTCCGCGAATTCCGCTGCTCAAGGCCACGGCGCGACGGCGCGAGCGTTCGACGGCTCGTCCAAGCATGGACCGCAGAGCTACACACTGCTTACCGGCTTCGAGGACACCGAGTTGCCGGATCCCGACCTCAAGGCTCAAGCCCTCAGCGGCACGCAATACGGCGAGCTGCGCTGAGCCATGAACATCGAACAAATGGTCAGTGCCATCGGGGCCCTGAACACCAAGGACGCACTGCAGTGCAAGCTCACGCTGCAGGAGTGGAAATCGCTCGCGCCCTATCTTTCGATGCGCTTCCTCAAGCCCGGCGACACCCTGATGCACGAGGGCGACTCGGACCGCGAGGTGTTCATCCTCGCCGACGGCGAATTGCAGGTCAGCATCCAGGGCAGCAACATCGCCACGCTCAAGCCCGGCACCGTCGTGGGCGAAGGCACGTTCTTCTCGGGCGCGCCGCGCAGCGCGACGGTCACGCCTTCGATCCCGGGCATCGCATGGGGCCTCAGCTGGGAAAAGTTCGACGCCATGACGATCAAGCACCCGCGCCTCGCGGTGGATCTCGTCAAGGGCCTGGCCGCGGTTCTCGCGGTGCGCATGCGCGAGGCTTTGCTCGTCGGCCAGTTCACCTGACAGCGCGAAGAACCTAGCCCCTCAATAGCAACTCTTCCGCGATGGCCAGGGTCTCTGGCCGCCCGGACAACACCAGGGTGTCGCCGTCGCGCAGAGCCGGGTCGGCTTGCGGGTCCACCGGCTTCCCATCGCCGCGACGCAGGCTCACCACCCGCACGCCTTTTGCCGCCAGCGCGAGTTCGCTGAGCACACGGCCGAGCGACCCCGCGCCGTCCTGCAGGGTGACGGTGGAGAGGCGGACGTTCTCGAGATCGTCCACCGTGTCGTCATCGGCGCCGTGGAAATACCCGCGCAGCAGGCTGTAGCGCGCATCGCGCTGGTCCTGCACGATGCGGATCACGCGGCGCATCGGCACGCCCACCAGAGCGAGCGCATGGCTTGCGAGCATCAACGAACCCTCGAGCGCTTCGGGCACGACCTCGGTGGCGCCGGCCGTTTGCAGTTTTTCGAGATCGCGGTCGTCCTGCGTTCGCACGATCACCGGCACCTGCGGCGCATGGCCGCGCGCGTTCGCAAGGACGCGCATCGCACCGGGAACGTCCAGGTAGGTGACGACCACGGCGCTGGCGCGAGCGAGGCCCGCCGCCATCAGCGCCTGCAGGCGCGCGGCGTCCCCGAAGACCACGGAGTCGCCGGCGGCCGCCGCCTGGCGCACGCGATCAGGGTCCAGGTCGAGTGCGATGTACGGGATGCCTTCGCGCTCCAGGATGCGCGCGAGGTTCTGCCCGCAGCGGCCGTAGCCGCAGATCAGCACGTGCTTGTTTGCGTTGATCGATTTGCGCGCGATGGTCGTCATCTGGAGCGACTGCAGCATCCACTCGTTCGCGACCAGCTTCATCACAATGCGGTTGCTGTACATCACGATGAAAGGCGTCGCGAGCATGGACAGCACCATGCTCGCGAGGATCGGATTGAGCAGCGCCGGCGGCACGAGGCTGTGTTGCTGTGCCAGCGTCAACAGAACGAAGCCGAACTCACCCGCTTGCGCGAGGTACAGGCCCGTGCGCAGCGACACGCCCGCCGATGCGCCGGACATGCGGGCAAGCACCGTCACCAGCGCCAGCTTGAACAACACCGGCATGGTCATCAGCAGCAGCACCAGCGCCCAGTGCTGCGCGACCAGGCGCCAATCCAGCAGCATGCCGATGGTGATGAAGAACAGACCGAGCAGCACATCGTGGAACGGCCGGATGTCCGTCTCCACCTGGTGCTTGTATTCAGTCTCCGAGATCAGCATCCCGGCGATGAAGGCGCCGAGAGCCAGCGATAAGCCGGCCAGCTCGGTGAGCCAGGCCAGACCCAGCGTCACGAGGAGCAGGTTCAGCACGAACAGCTCCTCGCTCTTGCGGCGCGCCACCAGCGTGAGCCACCAGCGCATCACCCGCTGGCCGCCGACGAGGAGCAGCGCGATCAGCACCACGGCCTTGATCGCTGCGATACCCAACTCGCGCAGCAACGCCTCCGGGGGACTGCTCAGCGCCGGGATGAGCACCAGCATTGGCACCACAGCCAAATCCTGGAACAGCAGCACGCCCATGACGCGCTTGCCATGTTCGGTTTCGAGCTCGAGCCGGTCGGCCATCAGCTTCACGACGATGGCCGTGCTGCTCATGGCCAGCGCGCATGACAGCGCGACCGCCGTCTGCCAGCCCATGTGCCAGAGGCCCGGCGCCAGGGCGGCGAGAAACAGCGATCCGGCGATCACCGCGCCCACCGTCAACAGCACCTGGAACAGGCCCAGCCCGAAGACATGCGCCCGCATCGCGCGCAGCTTGGAGAGGTTGAATTCCAGCCCGATCACGAACATGAGGAAGACCACGCCGAACTCGCCCAGGTGGCGTGCCGCGGCCGGGTCGCCGCCCAGGGCCAGCGCGTTCGGCCCAATCACCACGCCCACCGCAAGGTACCCCAACATAGGGGGCAGCCGCAGGGACCGACAGGCCACTACTCCCAGCACCGCCGCCAGCAAGTAGAGCAAGGTCAGCGCGAGGGAGGTCATACCGGCATGCTACCAAGGCGTTGTGACCCGCCTCGATAGAATCACTGGATGGCCACACACGACAAGGCATTCGACGCGGCGCGCGCGCTGCGGCTGGCCCAGGAGACATTCGACATCGAGGCGCAAGCGGTTCTGGGCCTCAAGGCTCGCACGGGGGAGGCCTTCACGCGCGCGGTCGAGGTGATGCTGCACGTGCGCGGCCGCGTGGTCGTGATGGGGATGGGCAAGAGCGGGCATGTGGGCCGCAAGATCGCGGCAACGCTCGCCTCCACCGGCACGCCCGCGATGTTCGTCCACCCGGCCGAGGCCAGCCACGGCGACCTGGGCATGATCAAGCCGATCGACCTCGTGCTGGCCGTCTCCAACAGCGGCGAGGTGGACGAAGTCACGACGCTGCTGCCAGTGATCAAGCGCATGGGCGCCATGCTGATCGCCATGACGGGCAACGCCAATTCCACGCTCGCGAGCCACGCCGATATCGTGCTGGACAGCGGCGTCGAAAAGGAAGCATGCCCCTTGCAGCTCGCGCCGACCGCCAGCACCACGGCGCAGCTCGCGCTCGGCGACGCGCTCGCGGTGGCGCTGCTGGATGCACGGGGCTTCCGCACGGAAGACTTCGCGCGATCGCACCCCGGCGGCTCGCTGGGTCGCAAGCTGCTCACGCACCTGTCGGACGTGATGCGGACCGGCGACGCCGTGCCTCGCGTTGGCGCGCAAACTTCCTTCACCGAGCTCATGCGCGAAATGAGCGCCAAGGGGCTCGGCGCCTCCGCCGTGGTGGATGCAGAGGAACGCGTCGTGGGCATCTTCACCGACGGAGACTTGCGACGCCTCGTGGAGAAGGGCATCGACCTGCGCGGCCTCGCGGCGAAAGAAGTGATGCACCCCGGGCCGCAGACCATCCGCCGTGACGCGCTCGCCGTGGAAGCTGCCGAGTTGATGGAGCAGCATCGGATCACGAGCGTGCTGGTGGTCGACGAACGCGGCGTCCTGTGCGGCGCCGTCAACAGCAACGACCTGATGCGCGCGAAAGTCATCTGACCCCGCGCCCCGCATGACCGCGCCGACCCTGACGCATCCCCCCGAATTGCTGCTCGCCGCG
This sequence comes from Pseudomonadota bacterium, assembly GCA_040385005.1. Lineage (GTDB taxonomy): Bacteria > Pseudomonadota > Gammaproteobacteria > Burkholderiales > Burkholderiaceae_C > Ramlibacter. The sequence goes on along the minus strand of JAZKIF010000235.1, from coordinate 4,709 downwards.
CAGGGCGTGCGCGTGGCCTTCTTCGATGTGGACGGCGTGCTGACGGATGGCGGCGTATATTTCTCCGCCGAGGGCGAGACGCTCAAGCGCTTCAACATTCTCGATGGCCTGGGCCTGAAGCTCCTGCAGCGCGCGGGCATCACGCCCGCGGTGATCACGGGCCGCGACTCCGAGCCGCTGCGCCACCGGTTGCAGGCGCTGGGCGTGGTCCACGCGCACTACGGGACGGAAAAGAAAGTCGCGGCCGCGGAACAGACGCTGGCCGCGCTCGGCCTCGACTGGACGCAAGCCGCGGCGATCGGCGATGACTGGCCGGACCTCCCCGTGCTGCGCCGCTGTGCATTCTCGGCCGCGCCGCCGAACGCGCACATCGAGGTGCGCAACGCAGTTCGCCATGTGACGCAGGCTGCGGGCGGCCACGGCGCGGCGCGCGAATTCTGCGACGTGCTGCTGCTGGCGTCGGGCCGCTACGCCTCGCTGCTGGAAGCCTACGCGTGAGCACCGGGGCCTGGAGCCTGATGCGCGGCGGCTGGGACCGCCTCTCGGTCTACCTGCCGATCATGCTCATGGGCGTGCTGGCGCTCGGCACCTACTGGCTGGCTCGCAACACGCCGACGCTTGGCAGCCCGGAAGCGCAACGCGCGGCGACGCATGATCCCGATTACTTCATGCGCCGCTTTTCGGTGAAGACGTTCGATGTGGCCGGCCGCATCAGAAGCGAGATCCACGGCGCCGAAGCGCGGCACTATCCCGACACCGACACGATACAGATCGACCAGCCGCGCATCCGCTCGTTCAACGAACGCGGCGAGTTGACGGTCGCGACGGCGCGAACCGCGATCAGTAATGCAGACGGAACCGAGGTGCAACTGATCGGCGACGCGGTCGTGACGCGGGAAGGCGCTACCGATGCGCAAGGCCCCCAAGGGCCGCGCATGGAGTTTCGCGGCGAGTTCCTGCACGTGTTCGTGAACAGCGAGCGCATCAAGTCGCACAAGCCGGTGGACCTCGTGCGCGGCACCGACCACTTCACCGCGGACAGCCTCGAGTACGACAACATCGAGCGTGTGCTGGATTTGCGCGGACGCGTGCGGGGCGTCATCGAGCCGCGCTCACCCACACCCTGAACGAGGAGCGCCCATGGACAAGCTGGTCTTCATCACGGGCGCATCCAGCGGCATCGGGCAGGCGCTGGCCTGGCGCTACCACCAGGCGGGCTGGCGGCTGGCTCTGGCTGCGCGGCGCACGGGCGAGATCGAATCCTGGGCGCGTGCGCAAGGGCTGCCGGCGGACCGCTATGCCGTGTACGGCGCGGATGTCGCCGATACCGCGAGCATCGTCGCCGCCGGCCGGGCCTGCATCGAGTCGCAAGGCGTGCCCGATGCGGTGATCGCCAACGCGGGCATCAGCGTCGGCGTCGACACTGCCGTGCGCGAAGACATCGACGTGATCGCGCGAACCTTCGCGACCAACAATATCGGCCTGGCCGCGACATTCCATCCCTTCGTCGATGCAATGGTCCGCCGAGGTTCCGGCGCGCTGGTAGGCATCGGCAGCGTCGCGGGCATCCGCGGCCTGCCGGGGCACGGCGCCTATTGCGCGAGCAAGGCGGCAGTCATCGCCTATTGCGAGAGCCTGCGCGGCGAGTTGCGCGCAAGCGGCGTGAAGGTGGTCACGATCTGTCCCGGCTACATCGACACACCGCTCACGAAGCAGAACCGCTACTCGATGCCCTTCCTCATGAAGCCCGGGGACTTTGCCGACCGCGCCTTCGACGCGATCGACGGGGGGGCGAGCTACCGCGTGATCCCCTGGCAGATGGGCGTCGTGGCGAAGTTGCTGCGCTTGCTGCCGAACTGGCTCTACGACAAGCTGGTGGCCGGCCGGCCCCGCAAGCATCGGCAGGCAGCGGACTGAATCGCGCATAAAAAAAGGCTCCCGAAGGAGCCTTGCTTGTGTGCGCGGAGTCGACAGCGATCAGTAACCGCCGCGGCCACCACCGCCACCACCACCGCCGCGCGGACCGGAACCATAGGGGCTGCGGAATCCGCCGTCCCCACCACCACCGCCGCCGCCGCCACGGCCGCCGTAGCCGCCACCGCCGCCTTCGCGACGACCGCCACCGCCACCACCGCCGCCATATCCGCCGCCGCCGCCACCACCGTAGCCGCCGCCACCCCCGCCGCCGCCGTATCCGCCGCCGCCGGAGCGCGGAGGACGCGACTCCATCGGACGGGCCTCGTTGACGACGACGCTGCGGCCGCCCAGGGGCTGGCCATTCATGCCGTTGATTGCCGCTTGCGCTTCGGCATCACTGCCCATTTCCACGAAACCAAAGCCCTTGGAGCGCCCGGTGTCGCGCTCCATCATGACCTTGGCGCTCGTCACCGAGCCGAACTGCCCGAAAGCCTGTTCGAGATCGCTGTCGCGCACGGAGTAGGGAAGATTGCCCACATAGAGTTTGTTGCCCATCGATTGGGACTCCTAAAAAGACTGATGACTTGAGCGATGGAGTCCCGAAAACGCATTCAACTGAACCCGGAGCAACGCGAAAACTGACCTGTACACCGCAATCCTTCGCGTGAATACTGCAACCACGCTTTTCCATTATGGAACAGATGTCCCTGCGTTGTGCAAGGCCACAGGCGGCCTGAACGCTCACGAAAACCCTAGATCGCGGGCATGAAAAAAGGGCCCGTGGGCCCTTTGTTTTACATCGAGGCGCGAAGCCCCGGCTGATCAGTAACCGCGACCGCCGCCGTAGCCGCCGCCACCGCCGCCTTCACGACGGCCACCGCCGCTGCCGCCGCCACCACCGTAGCCGCCACCGCCGCCGCCACCACCGTAGCCGCCGCCGCCACCACCGCCGCCGAAGCCGCCGGTGCGCGGGGGACGCGATTCCATCGGACGGGCTTCGTTGACCACGAGGCCACGGCCGCCGACTTGCTGGCCGTTCATGCCTTCGATGGCAGCCTTGGCTTCAGCTTCGTTGCTCATTTCGACAAAGCCGAAACCCTTGGAGCGACCCGTGTCGCGTTCCATCATGACCTTGGCGCTGGTCACCGAGCCGTACTGGCCGAAGGATTGTTCGAGGTCGCTGTCGCGGTAGGAATAGGGCAGGTTGCCCACGTAAAGTTTGTTGCCCATGAAGGGACTCCTGAAAAGAAAAAACGCTTGAAGCGATGGGAGTCCGAAAAACGCAATCAACAAACCACGCGAAACCGACCATTCACCGCAAACCTAGTGCCCCGCGCGAGCGCGACACGCGGCTATTATCAGCTATTCCGGGGTTTTGGGTGGGGTATTCGCTGCAATGGTCGGATTTTCCTCGGCGTACTGCCGCCAGCGCCCAAAAGCGTTGCGCATGATCGACAGCTGGCGCTCGAACACCGGACAGGCTGAGCAGGCGGCCAGGTGCAGGCGCAACGCCACCCGCTCGACGGCGGGCAGAGGCCTGTCTTCCCTCGCGACAAGCAGGGCGGCGACTTCCTTGCAGGTACGGCGCATGAACTTCATGTGGGGGCGCGATTGCCAAACCAGTTGATCTCCAGGCACTCACGCAGGCGAAGGCGCGCGCGATGCAGCTGGACGTAGAGGTTCGTCGACGTGAGGCCCAGCTCCTTACAGACCTCCTCGCTTTCCAGTTCCAGCCATTCCCGCATCAGGAAAACGCGCCCCATGGCCGCCGGCAGCTCTTCCACGCAGGCGTCCAGCACCATGAAGAACTGCCTGGAATCCAGCGCCTGTTCGGGGTTGCCCCAGTCCGCTGGGGCATGCAGGAAGTGCCCATCCGCCTTGAAGATCAGCGCATCGAGCTCATCGCCGCCGTCGCCCTCGTCCAGGTCCAGGACGGCCTCGCGCTTTCGCTGGCGCAGGATGTCGATCACCTTGTGCTTCAGGATGCCGACCAGCCAGGTCTTGAGCTGGCTGCGGTTGGCGAAGGATTGCGGCTTGGACAGCGCCGCCAGCATCGTCTCGGAGACCGCATCTTCCGCCCAGGTGTCGTTGCGCAGCTGCAGCCGCGCGAATCGCATCAGGTAGCCGCGGTGGTCCGCCAGTTCGTTTTCGATGGTCATGGGGCCTCGCTCGCGGCGAAATCATCGCACAGGGGCCCTGACCGGCGGATGACCTGCCCGCAGTCGTTCACCAAGTGGCTTCGCGCTCCGGCGTGGACCCGATGCGGTGGATGGCGAGGTCGGCGCCCTCGTGTTCTTCCTCGGGCGACAGCCGCAAACCGGAGATGGCCCGGATCGTGCCGTAAACGGCAAAGCCCGCCAGGAGCGCCCAGACGACGCCCATCAACGTGCCAATGACTTGCGCGGCCAGGCTCACGCCTCCCAGCCCACCAAACGCCTTCGCGCCGAAAATCCCGGCCGCAATCCCGCCCCAGGCGCCGCACAGGCCGTGGAGCGGCCACACGCCCAGCACGTCGTCGATCTTCCAGCGGTTTTGTGTGAGGGTGAACATGGCCACGAACATCGTGCCCGCCACCGCGCCCACGGCCAGCGCGCCCAGCGGATGCATCAGATCGGAGCCTGCGCAGACCGCGACCAGCCCCGCGAGCGGGCCGTTGTGCACGAAGCCCGGGTCGTTGCGGCCGACCGCCAGGGCGGCGAGCGTTCCGCCGACCATGGCCATCAGCGAATTCACGGCGACCAGCCCGGAGATCTTGTCGATGGTCTGCGCGCTCATCACGTTGAAGCCGAACC
>JAZKIF010000234.1:7133-20225 GCA_040385005.1 Pseudomonadota bacterium | reverse complement strand
GCGGCAAGCTCGCGACCGAGCTGGACCGGCTGGATCTGATCGACGAGTACAAGTTGCTCGTCCACCCCAGGATCGCCGGCCACGGCCCGACCCTGTACGAGAGCGGGCTGCCCAGCACTCGACGCCTCGAGTTGATCTCGGCGAAGGCCCTGCGCAGCGGCGCGGTCGCCATGCACTACCGGCGTGCGCGCTGACTCGGAGATGAGTCATGTCGCCTGACAACGCGCAGCACTCGGACGGACCTCGCTCATAATTCGGATCGGAGAGAAGCGCATGGAAATGTTCGGATGGCTCGGCGCCAATCGTGAGGAGATCGAAAATGGCTAGTCGTACGAAACCGAAGGCCGTCTCGCGCGAGGCGCTCGGCCTGAAGCGAGCAGAGTTCGAGCGCCTTCTGATTTACGCCCAGTCGCAGGCCGAAGCCGCGGGCGGGGTGGACGCACTGCCAGAAGTGTTGGCGACGGCCGTGACCGTGGCTGCGGCGCAGCAAACTATTGATCGCGGTGGCGGTCTGCTTTGCTTCTTCGAGATCGGCTTCGACGAACATGATCCGTATCGACTCATAGCGGATGCATATCGGCGCATTGGAGCAACCGAGGCGGCTGAAGCCTTCGAGCGTGCCGTGAAACTATTCCCCTTTGAGCAGCCGCATCTTCACCGGGAGCGAAGGCTCGCCTGGCTGGAGGAAGTTCAATCGTCCGACGAGCATCATGAGATCTGGGACCTCAGCGATGAGCTGATCGAGAGCCCGGAGGTCTGGTCAAAACTCAAAGCTTATGTCGAGGCGAATCGGGATGCGTTCACCCCGGCAGGTCGTCCGCCGGACGGCGATCATTGAAGGCAAATCATGCTTGTAGGAACATGCCACTGCGGCGCTATCACGATCAAATTGCCGTCTTCCCCGGAGCAGGCCACGAGCTGCAACTGTTCGATGTGCCGACGCCTCGGGGGCCTTTGGGCGTACTACGAATTCGGAACCGTTGAGATCACCGGCCATCCGGAGAACACGCAGGAATACATCCAGGGCGACAAGACACTCAGGACGGTGAGGTGCGCGACGTGCGGATGCACCACGCACTGGGAACCGCTGAAGCCGGAACCAGGAGCGCGCCACGGTGTGAACCTGCGGAACTTCGACCCGAAGCTCCTGGAGTCGGTGCGGATCCGTCGCTTCGACGGCGCGGACACGTGGAAGTTTCTGGATTAGAGGGTCACAGCGAGCGATAGCGTTGCTTTACTGCCAGCCCAGGGGGTGGCGCGAACATTGCCGGCGCGCCATCCGTCACGGCGACGCTTCACTTCGGCTTTCCACGCTTCAGACACTGCGACAGGGTTGGCATTCTCCAAACTCTCCAACAGTGCGACAGCAAGTTCCGAGCGTTCTTCAAGAGACAATGCTTCATCCAGGATTTGGTCCACGCGCGAGCTCATGAGACGAAGTCTAGCGCCGCGTTAGCGTGGCGCCAGATTAATGACTAACCCATTGACCGACGGACAGTGGCGCTACCGGTGTACGCTGAGGGGGAGCAAGGAGACATCAATGACCGTCAAGCGCATGGACAACATCGGCATCGTGGTCGAAAACCTCGATGCCGCCATCGAATTCTTCGTCGAACTCGGCCTCGAGCTCGAAGGCCGCGCCCCGATCGAAGGCGACTGGGCCGATGGCGTCACCGGATTGCGCGGCATGCGCGTCGAAATCGCCATGATGCGCACGCCGGACGGTCACAGCCGGCTCGAGCTCTCCCGCTTCCTCGCGCCGGCCGTCGCGGCCGATCACCGCAACGCCCCGGTGAACGCGCTCGGTTACCTGCGCGTCATGTTCACCGTGGAGGACATCGACGACACGCTCGCGCGGCTGCGCAATCGCGGCGCGACGGTCGTCGGCGAAGTGGTCCAGTACCAGGACGTCTACCGGCTCTGCTACATCCGGGGACCCGAGGGCATCCTCATCGGGCTCGCCGAACAACTCGGGCAGCAGACGTCGCGTGAGAATCCCATGGATCCCAAAGGTTGAGGTCCCCATGCAAGAACTCATTGCCCTCTCCAGCGTCCTCGCCGCCCTCACAGTCGGCGTGATCAGCCCCGGCCCGAGTTTCGTCATGGTCGCGCGCACGGCAGTCTCGTCCTCGCGATCGAACGGCCTTGCCGCCGCGTTGGGCATGGGCGCGGGCGGTGTCGTCTTCGCGCTGGCCGCGCTGCTCGGGCTGCAGGCGGTTCTTCTGCTCGTCCCCTCGCTCTACCTGGTGCTCAAGATCGCGGGAGGAATGTATCTCGCCTATCTGGGTTTTCGCATCTGGAGGTCGGCCACACAGCCGCTCGATGTGGCGGATGTCTCGTCGGGTTCCGGCACCTCGCCCAGAAAATCCTTCGCGCTCGGCTTCATCACGCAGGTGAGCAATCCCAAAACGGCCATCGTGTACGCCAGCGTCTTCGCCGCGTTCCTGCCGCCCTCGCCCTCGTTCCGCTTCGATTGCGCGCTCGTCACCATCGTGTTCGCGATCGAGGCCGGCTGGTACGGGATCGTCGCGCTGGCGCTTTCGTCCGAAGCGCCGCGCCGTGCCTACTTGCGCTACAAGGCCCACGTCGATCGCGTGGCCGGCGGCGTCATGATGCTGCTGGGCCTGAAGCTGGTGTTGTCCAGCCACTCGGACTGAGCCGAGCGAAGCGCGGAGCCGCGCAAGACTTCAGCGCACCGCCTGCTCGATCAACTGGCCGAGCATGCGCATCGATGGCAGCGTCTCCACGCGCCAGATCGCATCCGCGATAGCGGCAATGCCATCCTCGCGAAGCACCGTCGCCGCGCACAGCCTGAACTTCTCGCGCAGCAGCGGCTCGGGCAACGGGTTCGCGGATGTGCGGCCCAGCGGCTGGTCGACCTGCGACTCGTACACCGTGCCATCCTTCATCGTCACCTTCACGACGCCGCCGAAGTGGTTGCTCTCATCGAACCCACCGGCGCCAGTCTTGTTGTACGCGGCCACATGCACACGCGGCAGGAACGCGCGCACGGCAGGCTCCTGGTAAGTGTCGCCCTCGAAGTCAGCGACGGCTACGTGCCCGTCGATCAGCGCGCGCGCCATCGTGTACTGCAGGCTGAATTTCGCATCGAGCGGGCTGTTCGGGTTGGGGCGGTTCGTGTGCTCCAGGCGGCGCTCATGCGTGGCCGCATCGACGCGTTCGACATCGGCCGCCTTGGGGCCGTCGCGGCGCACGATGTCCAGCATTGCATCGATCGCGGGATGCGTGCTGCCGCAACACGGGTACTGCTTGATGGCGATGCCCGGCGCGACGATGTCCAGCGGCTTCGCCCAGGCCTCGAGCGCGCGGGCCGTGTCATACGTGCCGGGACCGTTAAAGACGTCGAGGAAGCCCTGCTTGTGCTCGAACACCCGCTCGCCGTTGGCGGTGTAGCCGCGGGACGCAAGGCGCGCCGCGAAGAGGCCGTTGCGCGCGCTCTGGCCGACGTGCAAGGGCTTCGTCATGGTGCCGAAGTTGGCCTTCAGGCCCGAGGCGAACGTGGCGGCCAGCGCCAGCGCAACCGCCGTCCGCTCCGCATCGAGCCCCATCAACTTTGCGCACGCGGCGGCGGAGCCGAAGGTGCCCAGCGTGGACGTCGGGTGCCAACCCTTCGTGTAGTGATGCATGTTCACGGCCATGCCGAGCTTGCACTCGACCTCGAATCCCGCCACGTACGCGGTGACGAAGTCGATGCCGCTGCTGCCCAGCGCCTCCGCAAGCGGCAGCAGCGCCGAGAGCACCGGCGCGGACGGATGGCCCCCGATGGTGTTGTTGCAGTCGTCGAAGTCCAGCGCATGCGAGGCGGCGCCGTTGATGAGCGCTGCGTCCAGCGTGCCGATGCGCTGCCGCGTGCCGAGCACGAGAGCCGGTCCCGGCGACAGCTCCAACGCTTCGGCCGCGAGCACGGCCGTGGGTTCGATGCAGCCGGCCAGCGTGACGCCCACCGTGTCCAGGATGCCGACGTGCGCCCAGTGAATCGCTTCGGGCGGAAGGTCGGCCGGCTTCATGGCCACGACGCGATCAGCGAATTCACGAGCCAGCCCCAGGCTGGCCGAATGGGCGGTGGTGTTCATGCGGTTACCTCTGTCTCGGCAGTATACCATGGTATACTGAATGCATCCCATTCAGCCGTCCACCGCCCATGTCAGAAGCCGCCATCTCCGATAACCCTTACACCAGCGGCATCGCCCGCTTCGTCTCCGGCCTGCAGTACGAGGCGATCCCACCCGAAGTCCTCACGCGCATCAAGCTGTGCATGCTCGACTCCATCGGCTGCGCCATCTATGGCTCGGATCTCGAATGGACGCGCATCCTGCAAAAGACGCTGGGCGCGTTGGACACCACGCGCGCCTGCACGGTGTGGGGCACGGATTTGAAGCTGTCCGCGCCGCATGCGGCACTGCTCAACGGCACGCAGACGCAGGGCTTCGAGCTCGATGACGTGCATCGCCAGGGCGTGCTTCACGTCGGCGCCGTCGTGCTGCCCGCCCTCATCTCCATCGCGGAGATGCGGCCCGGCATGAGCGGGCGCGAGTTCCTCACTTCGGCGGTGGCCGGCTACGAGATCGGCCCGCGCGTGGGCATCTGCATGCGGCCCGAGCACATCGCCCAAGGCTGGCATTCGGGCGCGACCGTCGGCGTGTTCTCCGCGGCGGCGGGCGCGGCGCGCGGCCTCAAGCTCGACGCAGACAAGACCGTGCACGCACTCGGCATCGCAGGCACGCAATCGTCGGGCCTCATGGCCGCGCAGTACGGCGCGATGGTCAAGCGCATGCATGCGGGCCGCGCTTCGCAAAGCGGTTTGTACGGCGGCCTCTTCGCCGAGCAGGGCTTTACCGGCATCGTCAACGTGCTCGAAAGTGAGTACGGCGGTTTCTGCACCACCTTCTCGCGCTCGCAGGATCGCTTCGACCTGGAGGCGCTCACCGCCGGATTCGGCAGCGTGTGGCAGACCATGGGCGTCGCCCTCAAGTTCTACTCGTGCGTCGGCAGCAACCACAGCACGCTCGATGCCGTGCGCGCATTGCAGGAAGAACGCCCATTCGGCGAAGCGGACGTGGACCGGATCGTGGTGCACGGCTCGCAGGTGACGATGGACCACGTGGGCTGGAAGTACGAGCCGCAGGGACTCACCTCCGCGCAGCTCAACCTGCCTTATTGCGTCGCGACCTGGCTGCTGGAGGGCGACTGCTTCGTCGACCAGTTCACCGATGACATGGTGGCCGACCCGGAGCGCATGCGCGTTGCGGAGAAGGTTTCCGTGAAGCACGACGCCGGCATCACCGCGCTCGGCTCGAAGTCGCGCCACAAGGTGCGCGTCGAAGTCTTCCTGAAGGACGGCACGCGCCTGGAAAAAACCGTCGAGGCCGGCCGCGGCAACGAGCACAACTTCGCGAGCGAGGCCGACATCGTGGAGAAGTTCGTCAAGCTCGCCACGCACGTGATGCCGAAGGCGCGCGTGGAGCAGATCTGCGATTGGATGCTCAACCTCGAGAAGCAGCAGGACGCCGCTGAACTGGCACGCCTGCTCGCCATGTGAGCCTCGAAACCGCGCGCATCATCGACGCGCAGGTCCACATCTGGGCGGCCGATACGCCGCAGCGGCCCTGGCCCGCACGCCATGCGCCGCATCGCGCGCAACCTTTGTCTGCCGATGAATTGATCGCCCGCATGGACGAGGCCGGCGTGGATGCGGCCATCCTCGTTCCGCCGTCGTGGGAAGGCGAGCGCAACGATCTCGTGCTCGCGGCTTGCGAGCGGTATCCGGATCGTTTCGCGGCGATGGGGCGAATCGATCCTGCCGATCCGAAGCTGGTCGAAACGATTGCCGCCTGGCGCTCGCACCCCGGCGCGGCAGGCCTGCGATTCGCACTGCACCGCCCCGGCATGGCCGAAGCGCTTGTGGACGGCTCACTCGACGCCGTATGGGAAGCCGCGCAGGCACACCAGGTCCCCGTGGCGCTGCTCGTACCGCAAGCGCGGATACAGCATGTCGACGAGATGGCCCGGCGCTATCCGCGTCTTTCCATCACGCTCGATCACCTGGGTGTGCCGTCCTCGGTGCCGATGACCGAGCGCTTCTCGAATCTCGATCGGTTGCTGGCCCTCGCGAAGCACGACAACATCGCGGTGAAGGCGTCGGCCCTGCCCTCGCTTGCGCCAGACGCGTATCCGTATCGCAGCATGCACACGCACTTGCGCAAGGTGGTCGAAGCATTCGGTGCGCGGCGCGTCTTCTGGGGCACCGACATGTCGCGCCTGCCTTGTACCTACAGGGAGTCCGTCGAGATGTTCACCGTGCACATGCCGTGGCTCGCCGAGGACGACAAGGAATGGATCATGGGCCGGGCCATCCGCGAATGGCTGGGACTCAGAACGCCTTGACGGCCTTCGCGGACTTTGCGGCCGGGCTTTCCTTCTTCTCTTCCTTCCTGTCTCCCATGCTCTGGAAGTGCAGCCGGGTGCTTGTGCGCAGCGCGGCCCTCACGTGATTCGCCGCCGCGGTGCGCGCGGCCTCCTCGTTGCGCGACGCGATCGCCTTGACCAGCGCCTTGTGCTCCATCAGCACGGCGCGCCGCCGCTCTTCCTTCTCCAGCGCCGAGGGCGCGCGATGCGCCTTGAGCGTGTCGGCCGTCGCCACCAGGTACTTGTGCAGGTAGCGGTTGTGCGCGGCCTTGTAGAGCAGCGCGTGGAATTCGAGGTTGTGCTCGTGCATGCGCGCCGGGTCGTCGAACATCTCCGCCTCGGCCTCGACCATGTGCTTCAGCATTGCGATTTCCGCGTCGCTCGCGCGCTGCGCGGCCAAGCCGGCGGCGGCGCCTTCGAGGATTTCACGCGCCGCGTAGAGCTCGAAGATCGCTTCCGAATCGACTGTCGCGACGACCAGCCCGCGGCGCGGATGCGAGACCAGCAGCCCCTCGTTCTCCAGCCGGCGCAAGGCCTCGCGCGCGGGCGTGCGGCTCACGTTCAGCCATTGCGCGACCTTGTATTCGGCGATGCGCTCGCCCGGCTTCATGACGCCGTTGCTGATCGCCTGCAGCACCGCTTCGTAGGCGACGTCGCCCAGCAGCGCGCCCGACTCGCCCGTGCGCGCGGCCGCGCCGGCCGGAAGATTGGTGTTGTCGGGTTTCGCCATGCGGGGAGTTTCGCATATGCCGCGGTATACCCGGCTCTCTGCCCGCGCCCTATTCGCCCTTGATGCCCAGCTCGTTGATGAGGCTGCGCCAGCGCTGCACTTCGTTGTGGATGTGCGCGGCGAACTGCGCAGGCGTGTTGCCCACGGCCTCGGAGCCGTCACCCGCGAGCCGTTCGCGCGTCTCCGGCAGCCGCAGGATGCGCACCATCTCGGCGTTGAGCTTCTCGATGATCGCGGGCGGCGTGCCGCGCGGCGCGAGCACGCCGTACCAGCCGGCCACCTCGTAGCCCTTGACGCCCGCCTCTTGCATGGTGGGCGTGTCGGGCAGCGCGGCGGCGCGGTCAGCCGTCGACACCGCGATCGGGCGCAGCTTGCCGGCCTTGATGAAAGCGTGCGACTGCAGGATGGTGGAGAACAGCATGTTCACCTGGCCGCCGACCACGTCCGCCATCGCCGGTGCGCCACCCTTGTATGGCACGTGCGTGAGCTGGGTTTTGGTGAGCGATGCCAGCAGCGCCCCGGCGAGGTGGCTGAAGCCGCCGATGCCCGACGAGCCGTAGGTCAGCATTCCCGGCTTCTGCCGCGCGAGCGCGAGGAGCTCCTGCACCGAGCGCACCGGCAGCTCGGGATTGACCACGAGCGCGTAGGGTTGCCGCGTGGCCTGCGTGATGGGTTCGAGGTCGCGCTCCAGGTTGTACGGGTGGCGCGCCTGCAATGTGGCGTTCACCGAGTGGCTGGATGAAATCATCGTGAGCGTGTAGCCATCCGGCGCAGACTTGGCCACGCTGTCCACGCCGATGGTGCCATTGGCGCCGACCTTGTTGTCGACGATGAAGGGCTGGCCCCAGGCTTCGGAGAGTTTCTGCGCCAGCGCGCGCGCGGTGATGTCCACGCCGCCGGCCGGCGCGAAGGGGCAGATCAGCTTCACGGGCCGGTTCGGATAGTTCGCGGCCGCATTGTTCTGCGCGAAGCCGGGCACCGCGCAATACGCCGCCGCTGCGCCCGCGGCGCGAATCAAAGTCCTGCGTGTCTGTTGCATTTCGCTGTCTCCATGGCGTGTAGCGAAGTCAGTATGCCACGGTATACTGAGTTTTTCCGCTCCCGCCGACATGACTACTCCCACTTCGCAGACGGCTTTACCTACAGCCTCGCAGCGGCTCGCCGCGTTCGCCGCCGGGTTGCGGCTCGAGGATGTGCCGCAAGAGGTGCTGGTCGCGGCACGGACCTGCATCGCCGACACCATCGCGTGCGGTGTGTATGGCGCCTCTTCCGACGTGGTGCGTCCCGTGCGCGAATACGCCACGCGTTACGGCGCAGGCGGTGCAGCGCACTTGTTCGCTGCGGACGCCGTTCCGCTGCACGCACCTTTCGCCGCGCTCGTCAACGGTGCTGCGGTGCATGCCTATGAGCAGGACAGCCTGCGTTTTCCCGGTGCGGGCGTGCATCCGGGCGCCGCCCTCGTGCCCACCATCGCCGCGGCGTGCGAGGAAACGGGCGCGACCGGCGCAACCGCATTGCGCGCTTTCGTCGCCGGCTGCGAAGTGCTGTTCCGCATCGGAGCGGCGTCGCACCACAGCAGCGAGAAGCTCGGCTTTCACGCGCCGGGGCTCACGGGGGTCTACGCCGGGGCCGTGGCGGCGGGCGTCGTCTACGGCCTCGACGCGGCGGCGATCGCACGCGCCATGGGCATCGCGGGCTCCATGTCGGCGGGCCTGCTCGCCTTCACCAAATCGGCCGAAGGCGGAATGGTCAAGCGGCTGCACATCGGCCGCGCCGCCGAGGCAGGCATCGTCGCGGCGCGGCTCGCGCAGGCCGGTGCGGCCGGGCCGGAAACGGTGCTCGATGGCCGCTTCGGCTTCCTGGAGGTGTACTGCCGCGACGGCGAGGAAGCGCTGCTCACGGCCGGGCTCGGCGAGCAATGGGAGACGCTGAAGATTTGCCTCAAGCGCTATGCGTGTCACGTGACCGCGCAGGCGCCGGTGCAGGCCGTGCGCGCGCTGATGCAGGAGCACGGGCTGTCATCGCAACACGTCGCCGCCATCGCACTGGAAGTACCCGCAAAGGTGCTCAGCCACCACGACATCCGCGCACCCGGCGATGCGATGCAGGCGCAATACAGCGTGCCTTTTTGCGTGGCGCTTGCGACATTGCGAGACCTCGCGCAGCCTTCGGCTTTCGATGCGGAAGCGCTTGCCCATCCGCACGTTCTCGCCCTTTGCGCGGGCATGCAGATGGGCGCCGGTGAGGCGCTGCCGACGGCGTGGAGTTCGCGCGTGCGCCTGACGCTGGCCGATGGCCGCACGCTCGCGCGCGATGCGTACACGTACCAGGGCATGCCGCAGGAGCCTTGCGCGCCCGAACAACTGCGCGAGCGCTTCCTCGCGCGCTGCGAATCGCTGCACTCCTCCCGCGCGCAATCGTTGTGGCGGCAACTGGCCGACCTGGAACATCAAACCATCTTTCCCCTGCCGCACGCGGCATGACGTCAACACGCAATCAAGGACAACGAATTGGACAAGCAGATGAATGAATACGACGTGGTGGTCGTCGGCAAAGGCAACGCGGCCCTGTGCGCCGCGCTCGCGGCCCGCGACGAAGGCGCGAAGGTCGCGATCCTCGAAGCCGCCTCGAAGGAAGAATCCGGCGGCAACAGCCGCTTCGCTGGCGGCGTCATGCGCTTCGCATACTCGTCCGTCGAGGACCTGCAGCGGGTCACCGACCTCACCGAGGAAGAGATCGCCACCAGCGACTTCTTCACCAACACCACCGACGAATTCTTCGACGACCTGTTTCGCCTGACTCAATTCAAGACCGATCCGCAGCTCTCGGAAATGCTGGTGCGCGGCAGCCTCGACGTGATGGTGTGGCTGCGCGGCAAGGGCGTGAAGTTCGTGCCCAACTTCGGCCGGCAGTCCGCGCTGGTGGACGGCCGCCGTAAGTTCTTCGGACGCATGCCGATCGAGGTGTCGGGCGGCGGCGCGGGCCTCGTGGAATTCCTGGACAAGGCTGCGGCCAAGGCCGGCATCGACGTGCACTACGGCACGCGCGTGAAGTCGCTCATCGTCGAGGACGAGCGCGTCGTCGGTGTGCGGACGAACCAGGGCGGCAAATCGGTGGAATTCCGCGCGAAGGCCGTGATCCTCGCGTGCGGCGGCTTCGAGGCCAACCCCGAGATGCGCGCGCGCTACCTCGGCCCGGGATGGGAGCTCGCCAAGGTGCGCGGCACGCGCTTCAACCAGGGCGACGGCCTGAAGATGGCGCTCGATGCCGGCGCCGCGCCTTACGGCAACTGGTCGGGCGCGCACGCCACGGGCTGGGACATGAACGCGCCGGAGTTCGGCGACGTGAACGTCGGCGACCAGTTCCAGAAGCACAGCTACATCTTCGGGCTGCTGGTTAACGCCCACGGCAAGCGCTTCGTCGACGAGGGTGCGGACTTCCATTCGTTCACGTACGCGAAGTACGGCGGCGAGGTACTGAAGCAACCGGGACAGTTCGCGTGGCAGGTGTTCGACGACAAGGTGACCAAGCTGCTGCGCAGCGAATACCGCATCAAGATGATCACCAAGGCCACGGGCGATACGCTGGAAGAACTCGCGGGCAAGCTCGAAGGCGTGGATCCGAAGGCATTCCTCAGAACCGTGAACGAGTACAACGCCGCGGTGAAGGACGAAGTGCCGTTCAACCACGTCGTGAAGGATGCGAAGGGCACCGACGGCATCGAGCCGCCCAAATCCAACTGGGCGCAGAAGCTGGACACGCCCCCCTACCATGCGTATGCGACGACATGCGGCGTGACCTTCACGTTCGGTGGCTTGCGCATCGACCCGGACAACGGCAACGTGCTCGACGTCCACCTCAATGGCATGCCGGGGCTGTATTGCGCGGGGGAAATGGTGGGCGGCTTGTTTTACTTCAACTATCCGAGCGGCACGGGCCTCGTGTCGGGCGCGGTGTTCGGCCGGCTCGCCGGGCAAAGCGCCGGCAAGGCCGCGCGCGCGCAATGAACACGAAGGAGATTTACAGAATATGACTTTCACACGACGCGCCTTTCACCGCTCGCTGGCGGCCGCCGGCATCGCAACTGCCCTGCCCGCCCTGCCCGCTTTCGCGGCCGATGCCTATCCCACGAAGCCGATCACGCTGATCGTGCCGTTCGCGCCCGGCGGCGGCAACGACACCGTCGCGCGCACGCTCGGCCAATCCATCTCGGGCCCCTTGGGACAGCCCGTCGTGGTGGACAACAAACCGGGCGCCGGTGGCTCGCTCGGCGCGAGCCAGGCCGCGCGCGCGCCGGCCGATGGGTACACGTTGTTCCTCGGCGGTGTCGGCAGTCACGCGCTCAACCCCACCGTCAATCCACGGATCGGGTACGACCCGGTGAAGGACTTCACCCCGGTCGCCTGGCTCGCAACCGCGCCGATGGTGCTGGCGGTCCATCCGTCGGTGCCCGCGAACACCGTCAAGCAATTGATCGACTATGCAAAGAAGAATCCGAACAAGCTCAATTACGCGTCGAACGGCAACGGCAGTTCGTCGCAGCTCGCGGCGGTGATCTTCAATTCGATGGCCGGCACCGACATGGTCCACGTTCCGTACAAGGGCCTGTCGCCCGCGGTGGTGGATCTGCTCTCGGGCAATGTGCAGCTGATGTTCAGCAGCACCGTGGCCATCCTGCCGCACGTGCAGGCGGGCAAGCTCAAGGTGCTGGGCGTGACGAGCGCGAAGCGCCTGCCGTCGATGCCCAATGTGCCGACGATCGCCGAGGAAGGCTTGACGGGATACGAGACCGGGTCGTGGTACGGCATCCTCGCGCCGGCCGGCACGCCGGGCGATGTGGTGAACCGGCTCAATGCGGAGATGAACAAGGCGCTGAAGGATCCCGCGGTGCGCGCCAAGCTCACGAACGAAGGCGCCGACCCCGTGGGCGGATCGCCGCGCGATTTCGCGGAGCACATCCGCGCGGAGCTGCAGCGGATGAAGCTTTACGCAAAAAACATCAAGGTGGATTGACGTTGACGCAATGTGCGAGGCTCATCGGTTCGGCGCGTCGTCCGACAGTGCGTAACCTGCGCGCAGGCCTAAGATGAACTCGCAACCATGGAGTCCACATGAAAGTTTCGAAAGCAATCGCTGTCGCCGTCGCATTCTCGTTCGCGAGCAGCGGGGTCGCATTCGCGCAAGGCGATGGCGACCAGCAGGCACAGCAACGCAACCTGCGGCAGCTTCAGCGCCGGGCCGGTCCGAGCGATGCCCAACGTCGGCTCGATCGCCAGGGGCAGCGCGCCGCGCCGCAGGCCAGGCATTTCGACAACCAGCCACGCGAGCAGTGGGGCGCCGGTCCGGATCGCCAATGGCGCCGCGGCGACCGTCTGCCGCCGCAATATCGCGGGCGCAACTACGTCGTCGATGATTGGCGCGGCCATCACCTGAGCGCGCCGCCACGCGGCTATCAATGGGTACAGAACGGGAACGACTATGTGCTCGTGGCGATTGCCACGGGGATCATTGCGCAGTTGTTGTTGGGGAATCGGTAGGGAGGCGGCGGCGGTCGGGATCGGAGCTTCGCACCGCTCCCGGGCTTGGAGTACCATTGGCTTATGCAGCTCGCTACTGGCACCGTCATCAATGGCAAAGTCGTTGTCGAAGGGCTTGCCCTGCCCGAAGGAACCGTCGTGACAGTTCTCACGCGCGACGACGAGCGCACGGTCCAACTCTCGCCGGCCGAGGAAGCCGAGCTTCTCGACGCTCTCGATGAAGCCGACCGCGAAGAGGGCGTATCCGCCCAAGAGCTCTTCACCCGCCTTCAGCGCTTCGGCTGATCTTGGCACTCATTGTCCGGATCAAGCCGCGCGCACAGCGGCAGATTGAGAAAGCCGCGGAGTGGTGGGCCGAAAACCCGCCGGCTGCGGTCGGTGCTGTTCGCAAAGACCTTG
>JAZKIF010000234.1:0-7123 GCA_040385005.1 Pseudomonadota bacterium | reverse complement strand
ACTGATGTCATTCGCAGGCTTCATCTGGGCCGGATAAGGTACTTCGTCTACTACCGGGTCCGCGGGAAGTTTCTGGAAGTGATTGCGTTCTGGCATGCCAGTCGCGGTGAAGGCCCGCCTGTCTGAACTTTTCGGTCGAGCACCATGTCCACAACCTCCAAGCGACCTACTGTTGTCATGCATGGCGTTGAAGAAGACAAGGCTATTGCAAGAGCAGCCCGAAGAGACCCCAATGCCCAGCCGCTTACACCCACCCAATTAAAGGCGATGGTGCCCATGCGCACCTTGAGATTGCCGATAGCGGAAGACTTCGGCGGGCGTGTACTGAAGGTGAATCACGCCGGCGAAAACGGCGCGGTGAACATCTACGCCGGCCAGATTTTCTGCGCCCGCCTCACGGCGCCGGACATGGTGGACGAACTGCAAGAGTTCAAGGGACACGAGGAGATTCATCGGCGCATCTTTCAAGCCGAGCTCGAACGTCGTGGCGTTCGTCGATGCCGAAGCTTCATCCTGTGCGGCGTCGGTGGCTACACCTTGGGAATCCTGACCGGCCTATTCGGACGCGGAGCGATAGCGGCGACGACGGTCGCTGTCGAACGAGTCGTGCTGCGTCATCTCAAGCAACAGTTGCAGCAGCTCGCGGGAAAGGACGAGCCGGCAGTCTTCGCAATCCAGGCCATCGTGAGCGAGGAACAGCAGCATCACGACCGGTCGGCGACGCACGCGCGGGCGAATCGACGATGGCTGGCGTTGCTGGGACCGCTCGTCGCCCTGTCGACCGAGCTCGTCATCTGGACGGGAATGCGGCTGTAATTCGAACACCATGCCGCACTACTGCCCCCAATGCGATGCCGAAGTCGGCGCCAAAGCGATGCACTGCTCCGGCTGCCCGGCGAAGTTCACGTGGCCAAGCGCTTACCGGCCCATCTTCCGGGAGAAGGCGTCGGCCGGGCGAACGTTGTATCGCGTCGTGCTCTTTCTCACTCCTTTCATTGCAATCTTCGGCACATTCGCCGGCTTGTGCGTGGTGGAGTGCACCGCCCTTCCCTGGGTCGGCTTTGTTGTCGGCCCGATCGCGGCAGTCGTGTGTACCGTCGCTGCTCGCTTGATAGCAGGCAGGCTCAAATGAGAAACCTCATGTTGACGCGTAATCGCTAGATTGGGGGAAAGTCGATGTCGAAGCAGCTGAGCGTTCAGGGCCAAAACGACCGCACTCGCGCTCGCATTGCGCAGCTTGCGGCCTGGTTCGCGCAGCCGCGTCGGCCCGTCGCATGGCTCCCAGAGCTTCTCGAAAATCGCGGCCTGTCCAGCAGTGAAGGCATCCTCGTGGAATTTTCCGAGATTCCTGAGCAGAATGGCAGTTTCTGCAAAGGCATTTGGCTGAGCGACTCGCGCCGCTTCTGGCACTTCGAAATCGTTGTCCCGCGTGGTGGTCCGTCGGCGGTCTCGGTCGAAGTTTTTCGCGATGTCACCTCTGAAATCTCAGTCGATGCTCACATTCCCGGCATCGGTAAATCATTTGGATTTTTGGCCATCGAGGTCCTCGAAGGCGGCGTCGATATTTGATACTTCATACGCTGCATCATGAAGCGACGTACCTTTTTTTCGACCTCCGCGCTAGTTCTGCTTTCGACGTTCGGAGTTGCCATGGCTAGTCCAAAAACGGAGTGCGAAGGCCTGATGAACCAGGCTCTCCCCATCGCAGAAAGGATGTTGAGGGAGCATGGGGAGTTTTATCCTTACGCATATGTGCTCGAAACGACGGGCAAGAGCGCGCTTCTCGCGGCACGGGATGGAAGCGAGCGTCCCAAGTCGAAGACCTTGATCGATATGATCAGGATCCAATTTCGTGATGGAGCGAAGGCGGGAAAATATCGTGCAACTGCGCTCGTATATGACGTGCGAGTTGCAAATCCTTCTACAGGCACGAAGTCGGATGCCATTGCTGTCGCGCTGGATCATCGCGACGGATATTCGGTGGTTGTGATCATTCCCTATACGTTGAAGGACGGCAAGTATTTGCCTGGACCCATATCGGCGCAAAAGGGAGACACAGATATTTTTCAGGCCAATGAATCGCGCTGACTTCGAATTTGCTCGAGCGCAGTTGGGTGCACGTGCCACCGTGCGCGAAGCGATCTATTCCGAGTGCTCGTTCGGGAGTCTGCTTGCGCAACCCGATTCGGGAAGCAATACCTGACAATCATTCGAGCACGTCAGCCATCTGGAAAGAACCCCATGCCCATCGAACTCTGGCTCGCCTTCGTCGCCGCCTCCGCGGTTCTCCTGATCATTCCAATCTCGGGCGGCGCCCTCCTTTCGGTCGCGGGCGTGTGGGCGCTGCTCGCGAAGCGTCCGGCGTGAAGATGGACAAGTTGCTTCTGCGTGAATGCTCATGAGCGTTGTCACGTATCGGCCTCTCGATCCTTGCGACGCACAGGATCTCGCGGTCTGCCAGGCCGTCTTTCGCGAGGCTCCGTCATTCGTATATCCAACCGGCGGTCGCCCGGCGACGGATGCCGATGTGGTGGAGATGTTCACGCGCCTGCCGAAAAGCGTATCTCCCGCCGACATGCACGTGTGCGCGATCGACAAAGACGGAACGACTTGCGGCTTCCACGCGCTGCTTCGTGGGTACCCCGATTCCCGCACGGCCTACATTGCACTGCTGCTGCTGATCGAGAAGGAGCAGAGTCGCTTACTTGGCGCGCAAGCCTTGCGGCACATCGAATCAGAAGCGAAGTCCTGGGGTTGCACCACCCTCGCCGGGGTCGTGGACTCCCTGAACGACAGGGCCCTGCGCTTCTGGTTGAAGCAGGGCTTCATCGAGGAGTTCCGGAAGCCCGCGTCTGGCTTCATGGGCGATGCCATCGGCATTCATAAACACATCCCCAACTGACGGAGAAGCAAATGACGCCGCAAATGATCCTGGTCGCCGGTCCATACCGCTCTGGCACCAACGACGACCCGATTCTGATCGTAAGGAATGTGGAGGCCATGACCGAGACTTGTCTCCGCCTCTTCCGTGCCGGCCACCTGCCCGTCATGGGCGAATGGTTCGCGCTGCCCCTCATCGATCACGCCGGCTCCAGGGCTGTCGGCGATGCGGTGTTCGATGAAATCTTTCATCCGATCTCGCGCCGCCTGGTTGCCAAGTGCGATGGATGCCTTCGCATCGGCGGGCCGTCCGTTGGCGCCGACGAGATGATCGCGCTCGCCAGGTCGAACGGCAAGGCCGTGTACTTCTCGTTGGATGAAATTCCAGGCGATGCTCAACGCGCGCAGGCCTGATCCCTCCAAAAGCCCATGCAGCTCCCTTTCTTTTCCGTCTCGATCCGAAAGCTGGTGCTGATGTACGTCGTCACGCTTGGGATGTACGAGTTCTATTGGTTCTACCGGCAATGGATCGCCGTGCGGGACTTCAACCGGATCTACATCTCCCCCGCGGCGCGCACGGTCGCCTCGCTCGTTTTTGCCTTCAACCTCTTCAAGCGTATTCTCGACACGTCGAGACTCACGCCTGCCGCCTCATTCGGCCTTGCGATCGTGCTGGGCGCAATCCTGATCGCTGCTGCCGTTGCTGCGTACTTTCCGCCACCGTACGTTTTCATCGCGTTGCTCGGACCGATCCCCGTCATTCCGATGCAAGTGTTGGCCAACCGCGCGAACACTCGCGTCGATCCCACGCATACGGTCAACGCGAAGCTATCGCGCCTCAACTGGGTTGCGGTCGTGCTTGGCGGCGCCTTGCTGTTGCTTGGAGTAGCTGGTGCGATCTTGAGCTGACCGAAGGCATGACATGACGAAGCCGACCTCCCCGATTCAAATTCCATTGCCCACGGGCAAGTCCATTTCAGCCCTGCTGCAACTCCCCGACTCCCCGCGCGCCTGCTTCGTCTTCGCCCACGGCGCAGGCGCGGGCATGAACCATTCCTTCATGTCCGACCTTGCCGATGCACTCTGCGACCGAGGCATCGCAACCTTGCGCTACCAGTTCCCGTTCATGGAAGAAGGCAGCAAGCGCCCGGACTCACCAGCCGTGGCTCACGCCGCAGTACGTGCGGCCGTGGCCACCGCCGCTTCATCGCTGCCCGGCATCCCGCTCTTCGCGGGCGGCAAATCATTTGGCGGTCGCATGACCTCCCAAGCCCAGGCGCAGGCGCCACTGGAGGGAGTGCGCGGCCTCGTCTTCGTCGGCTTCCCCCTGCACCCCGCCGGCAAGCCGTCGATCGAGCGTGCGAAGCATCTTTCCGAAGTCAAGGTCCCGATGCTCCTCCTGCAAGGCACTCGCGACGCCCTGGCGGACATGGATCTGATCCGATCCACTGCGGGCACACTGGGCGACCTCGCCACGCTGCACGTCGTCGAAGGCGCCGACCATTCCTTCCACGTGCTCGTTCGCTCCGGCCGCACCGATGCACAGGTCATGGAAGAACTCGCTTCATCGATCACGGCCTGGATCGACGAAAAATCGTAAGCCAAAAAAAAGCCGCGGACGAAATCCGCGGCTGCTCGAGACAGAGCGAAGCCCGTTGCCGGGCCCTTGGTACTTTCTTGACTTAGAACGAGTGCATCATGCCGACGTCGAATCCGGTCGTGCGCTGGTTCGCGCCGGTGACGGAGTTGTTCAGGCCGACCGCAGAGCCGCCGGAGTTGCGCCCGCGCGCGACGGTCGTGTAGACGTTGGTGCGCTTGGAGAAGTTGTACACGTAACCCAGCGCGATCTTCGCGATCTTCGGGTTGCCCGCGATGTCGCGCTCGTAGTACGAGTACGACGTGCGCACCTCGTGCGGGCCGAACGGGATGTTCGCGCCGATGAGGCCGCCCTTGCCCGTGGCGCCGCCTTCGATCGAATCCCGGTCGAACATCGCCTTGAAAATCGCGAAGCCCGCGTTGTAGCTCACACCCGCGTTGGTCGTCGTGATGTCGCCCGCGACGAAGCGCGTGCGCTGCGTGGCAACGGCGACGTTGAACGGACCGGCCGCATAGCCGACGCGGATGCCGGCGCCCGATCCGTCCTTCGAGTTGGCGGCGCCGCTGTTGTTCTCGCCCAGGAAGTACATCGCCTGGCCGTAGAAGCCACCGATGTTAGGCGGCAGGAAGTAGCCGATGCTGTTGGACGCGCGCACGCTGGTGAAGCCGCCGATGTTCGACACCTGCACCTGGTTGCTGCCGACGCCGTTCGTGCCGAACGTGTCGAAGGTGCTCTTGTTCGGGTAGATCGGCGTGTAGTCGCGGCCCAGGCGAATCTCGCCCCAGGCGCCGCCCAGCGTCACGTGCATCTTGCGGCCGAACGTGAGGCCCTGGCGGCCTGCGACACCCGCGCCGACGCCGGAGGCCTGATTGTTCGAGTTGGTCGCGGCGCCGGTGCCGTCGTCGTTGTTGATCGCACCTTCGATGTGGAAGCCGGCGAACATGCCGCCGCCCAGGTCCTCGGTGCCGCGAAAGCCGATGCGGCTCGAGTTGTAGCCCGAGTTGGCGAGTTCGGTCTTCGACGAGACGCTGCCGATGCCGCGTGTCAGCGCGGCATCGACGATGCCGAAAAGCGTGACGGACGATTGGGCGCTCGCGGTGGCGCTGGCTGCCAGGGCAACCAGTGTCAGGGCCAGTTTCTTCATGGGGTTCTCCAGTATTTGTAGGGCGCGATCGAAGGAGGCGGCGTGGCCGCATCCGGGATGGACTATCCCATCAGTAAACCCGATTGTCAACAATATAGGTATCAAGCGTGCTGACTGTCGGCGGCGCGCCACACGGCGGCTTCAGCTGCCCGCGGCCGCCTCGCGCTTCGCGATATACGCGTCCAGCCGCCCGTACACGCGCCGAGCATTGCCGCCCAGCACCTTGGCCCGGTGCTCGGGCTGCAGCCACTCCACCGCTTCGATGTAGCGCTTGGTGTCGTCGTACTCGAAGCCCGTGCGCGGATCGATCCCCTTCACCGCACCGATGATCTCGGAGGCGAAGAGCACGTTGTCCGGCGGCACGACCTCGAGCAGCAGCTCGATGCCGGGCTTGTGATAGACGCAGGTGTCGAAGAAGACGTTCTTCATCAGCTCCTCGAGCGTCGGGCGCTTGAGCATCTGCGCCAGGCCCCGGTAGCGCCCCCAATGGAAAGGCACCGCGCCGCCGCCGTGCGGGATGATGAATTTCAGCGTCGGGAAATCCGTGAACACGTCCGAGAGCAGCAGTTGCATGAATGCGGCCGTGTCGCCGTTCAGGTAGTGCGCGCCGGTGCCGTGGAAGTTGGGGTTGCAGGAGCAGCTCACGTGGATCATTCCGGGAACGTCCAGCTCCACCATCTTCTCGTAGAGCGGGTACCAGTCGCGGTGCGTCATCGGCAGCCCGGTCCAGTAGCCGTCGCTCGGGTCCGGGTTGATGTTGCAGCCGATGAAGCCGAGCTCTTCGACGCATCGCACGAGTTCGGGCACGCAGTTCGCCGGGCTCACGCCGGGAGACTGCGGAAGCTGGCATACGCCCACGAGGTTGTCCGGATAGAGCGTGACGGCGCGATGGATCAGGTCGTTGCACGCCTGCGTCCAGTGCCGGCTCGTCTCCTGCGTGCCGACGTGATGCTCCATGCCGCCGGCGCGCGGAGAGAAGATCGTCAGGTCCACGCCGCGCTCCTTCTGGATGCGGATCTGGTTGGGCTCCAGCGTGCTCCGAATCTCGTCGTCGCTGATGTGGAAGTCGGGCGCGAGCGACAGCGCGGCGGGGTCCTTCAGCGCGGCCTTCTGGCGGGCGCGATAGTCCTTCAGCTGCGGCGGCGCGGTGGTGTAGTGGCCGTGAACGTCGATGATCATGCGGGTTCTCCTCGTGTGGGATGGGAAAGATATCGGGAGCCGGCGCGCCCTTCAATCTCATTCCGGCTGCCGGAACGCGCTAGGGGGCCATCGCGCATTCGAATGACCCGGGCGGCAAAGCTGCGCGCGGGCGGGCTGCGGCGCGGGCTACGGCGTTCGGCTCCGGCGCTTGCGCGCCTCCCGCCGAATCCCCTGCGCCGGGCGACTGCGCGGCCCCGAAAAACAACTCGCCTTCACTCTGTTGCGGCTCAAACACGTTTTTCGAGCTAGTTGACGTACCGCGCGGCTCGTTGCGCGCGCACTGCGCGCTCTCGTAGCCGTGC
>JAZKIF010000233.1:26951-28347 GCA_040385005.1 Pseudomonadota bacterium | reverse complement strand
GATGTACCAGCACATCTTCTGGTTCTTCGGCCACCCCGAGGTGTACATCATGATCCTGCCGGCCTTCGGCATCATCAGCCAGATCGTCCCGGCCTTCAGCCGCAAGAAGCTCTTCGGCTATGCCTCGATGGTGTACGCCACTTCGTCCATCGCCATCCTGTCGTTCATCGTCTGGGCGCACCACATGTTCACCACCGGCATGCCGGTGACGGGCCAGCTGTTCTTCATGTACGCGACGATGCTGATCGCCGTGCCCACGGCTGTGAAGATCTTCAACTGGATCGCGACGATGTGGCAAGGCTCGATGACGTTCGAGACGCCCATGCTCTTCGCGGTCGGCTTCATCTTCGTGTTCACGATGGGCGGCTTCACCGGCCTGATCCTCGCGATGGCGCCCATCGACCTGCTGCTGCAGGACACGTATTACGTCGTCGCCCACTTCCACTACGTGCTGGTGGCCGGCTCGCTCTACGCGATGTTCGCCGGCTTCTACTACTGGTCGCCCAAGTGGACCGGCGTCATGTACAACGAGACGCGCGGCAAGATCCACTTCTGGAGCTCGCTGCTCTCGTTCAACCTCACGTTCTTCCCGATGCACTTCCTGGGACTGGCCGGCATGCCGCGACGTTATGCCGACTACCCGATGCAGTTCGCCGACTTCAACATGGTCGCGTCCATCGGCGGGTTCTGGTTCGGTCTCTCGCAGGTGTACTTCTTCTTCTTCATCGTCCTGCCCGTGATGCGCGGCAAGGGCGCGAAGGCGCCGCAGCGCCCGTGGAACGATGCCGACGGCAAGGGCGCCGAGGGCCTCGAGTGGGAAGTGCCGTCGCCGGCTCCCTTCCATACGTTCGAGACGCCGCCCAAGCTGGACATCACGGCCACGAAGATCCTGGACGCGCGCGTCCAGCCCGAGCACCCGCACTGAACCCCCAAGAGAACGCGTGATGGCGACCACCCCCGAACAGAAGAAGGCCAACCTGCGGCTGGCGCTGATCCTCGCCTCGATCGCGGCCGTCTTCCTCATCGGGTTTTTCGTCAAGATGGTCCTGCTGGGCCGTTGAGCATTCCATGGGCATCCGATCCGAAAATTTCAGGATGGTCCGCAAGCTGGCGGTGGTCGCCGCCGGCATGTTCGGCTTCGGCTACGCGCTGGTGCCGATCTACAAGCACATCTGCGAGATGACGGGCATCAACATCCTGTCGCTGTCCGAGCGGCAGGTGCCCGGCGGCGGGACCGCCGGCGGGGACGTGAAGCTCAACACGCAGGTCGACACCAGCCGCACGATCACGGTGGAGTTCGATGCGAACGCGCGCGGCCCCTGGGAGTTCAAGCCGGCGATGCGATCCATTCAAGTGCATCCGGGCGAACTGGCCACGGTGATGTACGAATTCCAGA
>JAZKIF010000233.1:0-26941 GCA_040385005.1 Pseudomonadota bacterium | reverse complement strand
GTCCGCGCAGGCGATCCCCAGCTACGCGCCCAACCAGGCGGCGGCGCATTTCAACAAGCTCGAGTGCTTCTGCTTCCAGCAATACACGCTGGACCCGGGCGAAAAGAAGCAGTGGCCCGTGGCCTTCGTGATCGACCCGAAGCTGTCGAAGGACGTGAAGACGATCACGCTGTCGTACACCTTCTTCGAAGTCGGCGGCAAGACCCCCGCGGCGCCGACGGCGGCGCTCGGCGCTGTCGCGGAGCCGAAGTCATGAGGGCGCAGGCGATGACGCAACCCAAGACATCCCTGCTGCGCACCATCAAGGCCGTGGCCTGGTCGTTCGTCGGCATCCGCCAGAACAGCGAGTACGAGCGGGACCAGGGCCGGCTGAACCCGTTCCACATCATCGCGGTGGCTTTGGTGGGCGTGGCGCTGTTCGTCGGCGCGCTTGTGCTGCTGGTGAACTGGGTCGTTCGTTGACGCGTAGAAACAGTCAGACAAAGAGAATTCGGAAATTCAGGAGTCAGAGATGAGTTCAAGCACCCCCGGCGCCACGCCCTATTACTTCGTGCCCCAGCCCTCGCGCCATCCGGTGATGGCATCGATCGGCCTGCTGTGCGTCATCTTCGGCGCGGCGCAGTGGATCAATGGGGCAGGGTGGGGCGAGTACCTGCTGTTCTTCGGCCTGCTGTGGCTGTTCGTGGTGCTGTTCCAGTGGTTCCGCCAGTCGATCGGCGAGAGCGAGTCCGGTCTGTACGGCCACAAGGTCGACCTCTCGTTCCGCTGGAGCATGAGCTGGTTCATCTTCTCGGAAGTGATGTTCTTCGGCGCGTTCTTCACCGCGCTGTGGTGGATGCGCTCGCACTCGATCCCCGCGCTCGGCGGCCTGGATAACGCGCTGCTCTGGCCCGATTTCAAGGCCGTCTGGCCGACACTCGCTGCCGGCACTACCGCGTCGCCCGGCAACATCATCGAGCCGTTCACCACGATGACGCCGTTCTGGCTGCCCACGATCAACACGGCGCTGCTGCTGTCGTCGGGCGTGACGATCACCATCGCGCACCACGCGCTGCGCGAGAACCACCGCAGCCGCACCATTGCGTTCATGTGGATCACGGTCCTGCTCGGCCTGACCTTCGTGTTCGTGCAAGGCTACGAATATTTCCACGCTTACCACGAGCTGAACCTGAAGCTCACGTCCGGCGCCTACGGCTCGACGTTCTTCATGCTCACCGGCTTCCACGGCTTCCACGTGATCGTCGGCATGCTGATGCTGTTCTTCATCACGCTGCGGCTGATGAAGGGCCACTTCACGGCGGACAACCACTTCGGCTTCGAAGGCGCGGCCTGGTACTGGCACTTTGTGGACGTGGTGTGGCTCGGCCTGTACACGTTGGTGTACTGGCTGTAGGCATCGCCAGGGAAACAACAAGGGCCGCGCGATGCGGCCCTTGTCCTTTGGGCGCCCGCGTCGCATGCGGGGCAGCAGTTACTTCGAAAGCGGGATCCCCGTCGGCTGGATGTAGCCGAATTTCCAGGCAAGCAGGATGCACACGAACAGCAGGATCGAAAAGCCGACGCGGAACGCCAGCGCGCGCGCCATGTTGTTGGTCTTGGCCTTGCCGCCCTGCCCGTCCCGCATCATGAAGAACAACGCCGAGCCCAGGCTGCCGATGATGGCGACGAAGGCGAGCAGCACGAGGTATTTCATGCCGGGGATTATCCCGTGAGCGGGCCGCGTCCGGCGCGCTTCTGGACGATCACGCTCGCTGCCGTCCTGGGCATCGCGGCCACGTTCTCACTCGGGGCATGGCAGCTGAGCCGGGCCTCGCAGAAACTCGCGCTGCATGCGGCGATCGAGCAGCGCAGGGCGATGCCCGTCGTGAGCCAGGCCGAGTTGCTCGCCGCCGGCGGCGCCGCCGCCAGCCTTGTTCACCGTCCGGTGGTCTTGCGCGGAACCTGGGCGGCGGAGCGCACCGTCTACCTCGACAACCGCCAGATGCAGGCAAAGCCCGGCTTTTACGTCGTGACCCCGCTGAAGCTCGAAGCAGGCAACGCCGCCGTGCTGGTCGAGCGCGGCTGGGTGCAGCGCAACTTCGAGCGGCGCGACAAACTGCCCGCGATCGAGACACCGGCGGGCATCGTGGAAGTGCGCGGCCTCTTGGCCCCGCCGCCCGCCAAGCTATACGACTTCGGCTCGGCGGGAAGCGGCCCCATCCGGCAAAATCTCGACATCGCGCAGTTCCGCGCCGAAACCGGATTGCCGCTCCTGGACCTTTCCATCCAGCAGGCCGGGGCGCCCTCCGAAGGCTTGCTGCGCGACTGGCCCGAGCCGGCCACGGGTGTCGAGCGGCACTATGGCTATGCTTTCCAGTGGTGGGCGCTGGCCGCGCTCATCGCCATCCTCTATGTCTGGTTCCAAATCATCGCCCCCCGTCGAAAGCGCACTCATGCATGACGAGCCACTGGGCCTGACGATCCACTCCTTGCCCGTTCCGCGGGAGGCCGCCGCATTCGATGCGCAGCGCACTGCGCGTGGCCGTTGGCGCATGCTGGCGGTGCTGCTGGTGTGCGCGGCGCCGGTCATCGCGTCATACCTCACCTATTACGTGATCCGGCCGAGCGCGCAGCGCAGCTATGGCGAGTTGATCGATCCGCAGCGTCCGTTGCCCGACGCGATTGCAATCCGGCCCGACGGCAGCACCACGCCGCTGCCCGCGTTGAAAGGTCAATGGCTGCTCGTCAGCGTGGCGGGCGGCGCGTGCGATTCGCTTTGCGAGCGGCACCTCTACCTGCAGCGGCAACTGCGCGAAACGCTGGGCAAGGACAAGGACCGGCTGGACTGGGTCTGGCTCGTGCCCGATGACGCCCCGATTCGCGATGCCCTGCGGCCCGCGCTCGCGCAGGCCACGGTGCTGCGCGTGAAGGCGAGCGAGCTTTCGCGCTGGCTAGCACCCGCTGCGGGGCATCAATTGGCGGACCACCTGTACCTCGTGGACCCGATGGGGCACTGGATGATGCGATTTCCCGCGACCACCGCGACCGGGGCCATCGATACGGCAGCCGCCGCGAAGATGAAGCGCGATGTCGAGCGCGTGCTTCGCGCATCGGCATCGTGGGACGTTCCGGGTCGGCCCGCCACGCCATGAACGCGCAGCCGCTCTACGATCTTTCGCCTGCACTGCGCGTCGCGCTGATGGGCCTCGTGATCGCGATGGGACCGCTCGCGTGGGTGTGGCTGCGAAACACCGGCTCAGTCACGAAGCGCCTGCAAGCGCTCACGGTGCTCACGCTGTTCCTCACTTTCGATCTCGTCCTGTTCGGCGCTTTCACGCGCCTCACCGATTCGGGTCTGGGCTGTCCCGACTGGCCGGGTTGCTACGGCAACGCGAGCCCGAGCGGCGCGCATGCGCAGATCAGCGAAGCCCAAGCCGCGATGCCCACCGGCCCCGTCACGCACGGCAAGGCATGGGTCGAGATGGTCCATCGCTATCTAGCGACAGGCGTGGGTGTCCTGATCCTCACGCTCGCCGCGGCCACCTGGTGGGCGCGGCGACGTGGTGCGGTGGTGAGCCCGTGGTGGCCGACCGCGACGCTCGCGTGGGTCTGCCTGCAAGGCGCATTCGGCGCGCTCACCGTCACGATGAAGCTCTTCCCCGCCATCGTCACGATGCACCTGCTCGGCGGCATGGTTTTGCTCGCGCTGCTTTGCGCGCAAGCGGTGGCTTATGAGCATGCGTCGCGCGGCGCGGGACGCGTAGTCATCACGTCATCGACGCGCGCGTGGCTCGCCGCGGGCCTCGCGTTGCTGTGGCTGCAGGTCGCGCTCGGCGGCTGGGTCAGCACGAACTACGCGGTGCTCGCGTGCAATGAATTCCCGGCGTGCCAGGGCAGCTGGTGGCCGGCGATGGATTGGCGGCAAGGCTTCGAGCCGTGGCGCGAGCTGGGCAAGACGGCAGCGGGCGAGCACCTCACCTTCGCGGCGTTGACCGCGATCCACTATGCGCACCGGTTGTCGGCGTACATCGTCTTCGCCGTGCTCGGCGCGCTTGCGTGGCAACTGCGCGGCGTACTGACTCGCCAATCGAAGTGGCTGGCGCTCCTGCTGCTGTGGCAATTCGCATCGGGCTTGTCGAACGTAGTGCTTGGATGGCCGCTAGTCGCCGCCGTCGCGCACACCGGCGGTGCCGCCGCACTGGTCGTGGTGCTCACGTGGGCATGGCGTGAGAGCCGCGTGGACAGCGCGGTCGCCTTACGGGCGCAACCCACGCGGAGGATGTCCGCATGAGCTCCCGCATCTCGCAGTTCTACGCCCTGACCAAGCCGCGCGTGGTGCAGCTGATCGTGTTCTGCGCGCTGATCGGCATGGTGCTCGCCGTGCCCGGCGTGCCCACTTTCGAGAACATCCGGCTCGCGGCAATCGCGTGCCTGGGCATCTGGCTGGTCGCGGGCGCGGCGGCGGTCTTCAACTGCCTGGTCGAGAAGGGGATCGACGCCAAGATGCGCCGCACCGCGTGGCGAGCGACGGCGCAGGGCGAGCTGAGCGACTGGCAGACGCTGCTTTTCGCGGCCGTGCTGTGCGCCATCGGCTCCTGGGTGCTGTATCGCTGGGTGAACCCGTTGACGATGTGGCTCACCTTCGCCACCTTCGTGGGCTACGCCGTGATCTACACCGTCATCCTCAAGCCGTTGACGCCACAGAACATCGTGATCGGCGGCGCGTCGGGCGCGATGCCGCCGGTGCTGGGCTGGGCCGCGATGACGGGCGACGTCGGACCGCAGGCGCTTATCCTGTTCCTCATCATCTTCCTGTGGACGCCGCCGCATTTCTGGGCGCTCGCGCTGTACCGCGTCGAGGACTATCGCAAGTCCGGCCTGCCGATGCTGCCCGTCACGCACGGCAACGAGTTCACGCGGCTGCAGATCCTGCTGTACACCTTCATCCTGTTCGCGGCGTGCCTGATGCCGTTCATCTTCGGCATGAGTTCGTGGCTCTACCTCGCCGCGGCGGTCGTGCTCAGCGCGGGGTTCTGCTTCTACGGCTTTCGGCTGTGGCGCGAATACTCGGACGCGCTCGCGCGCAAGACGTTCCGCTTCTCGCTCATCCACCTCAGCGCGCTGTTCGCGGCGCTGCTGATCGACCACTACATCTTCTAAGCCATGAACCGCCGACATCTTCTTCGCGCCTCCCTGTTGCTCGCGGCCGGCGCCGGCGCATTGACGGCCTGCACGGAATCGAAGCCGCAATTCGCGGCCGTCGACCTCACGGGCGCGGACTATGCGAAGGATTTCCAGCTGCCCGACCACACCGGCGTGATGCGCAGCCTGAAGGATTTCCGCGGCAAGCTCGTCGTGCTGTTCTTCGGCTACACGCAATGCCCCGATGTCTGTCCCACGACGATGACCGAACTCGCGCAGGCGAAGAAAGCGCTGGGCGCCGACGGCGACAAGGTGCAAGGCATCTTCGTCACCGTGGACCCGGAGCGGGACACACCCGAAGTGCTCAAGGGCTACATGGCGAACTTCGACCCGACTTTCATCGCGCTGCGAGGCACGCCCGATCAGCTCACCGCGATGGCGAAGGATTTCAAGGTGTACTACAAGAAGGTCGACGGCAAGTCGCCCACGACCTACACGATGGATCACTCCGCCGCCAGCTACGTGTACGACACGCAAGGGCGCCTTCGCCTGTACACGCGCTACGGCAGCGGCGCGCAGTCACTGGCCTCCGACCTGAAGCTGTTGCTCGGGCAGGCCTGATCTCTTTTATTCCGCCTTGATCCCGCGCATCGCGATCACGCCGCCGAGCAGCGCGGTGTCCGCCTTGATGCGGTTGGCCAAGCCCTCCGCCGACGTGCCGGCCGTCTGCCAGCCTTGCTGGAACAACTTCGCCCGGACTTCCGGCGTACGCGCGATTTCGCTGATCAGCTTGGACAGGCGCGCGACGATGGGCTTGGGCATCGACTGCGGCGCGGCTGCAGCCGTCCAGATTTCCAGCTGGAAGCCGCGCGTCACGCCGGTTTCGTCGAGGCTGGGAAATTCCGGCACGAGCGAACTGCGGTTGATGGATGTGACGCCGATCGCCTTCAGCTTGCCGGCGCGAATCTGAGGCGCGGCCAGGCCTGGCGGCAACAGCGAAAGCTGGATCTGCCCACTGATCATCGCGTTGATCACCTGCGGGTTGCCGGGGTAGGGCACGTGCACGGGATCGATCTGGGTTTTGGTCTTGAGCAGCTCCATGCCGATGTGACCGACGGTGCCGACGCCCGGTGTGCCGTAGCTCCACTTGTTGCCCGCGTTGCGGCCGGCCAGGAAAAACTCTTCGGCGTTGTGCCCCGGCGCATTGGCCGGCGCGGTGAGCAGCAGCGGCGCCGTGCCGATCAGGCTGATGGGGGCGAGGTCCTTGAGGGGGTCGAACGGTGTCGCGGGATTGAGCAGCTTCGCGATGGTCATGTTGCCGTTGATCATCACGCCGATGGTGTGGTCGTCGGTGGCTTTGGCGACCAGGTCGGCCGCGATGTTGCCGCCCGCCCCGGGACGGTTGTCCACGATGACAGGCTGGCCGAGCGCCTTGGACAGGGGCTCGGAAATCGTGCGCGCGACCAGGTCCGGCGTCGAGCCGCCGGGAAAGCCGACCAGGATGCGCAGCGGCTTGGTGGGCCAGGCGGGCGCGGGCGCGGGCTTGGCGGCTTTCTGGGCGAAGGCGCCGGCCGATACAGCGGCGAGGGCGAGCAACAGGACCGTGCGGCGCAACGGGAATTTTGGCATGAGGTACTTCCTGGAATTGTGGCGGCCCACACGGGCCAACCCGCAATGCTAGCGCCTCGCGCGACACGCCTTAGAAGTTGAGCGGTCGGATGAGTTTTCGCGAGTCGGGGGGCATGGCCTCGACCGCGTCCTGCGCCCACTTCAAGCTACCCGCCGCGTCGAGTTCGCGCTCGGGCAGCAGGGCGACGGTGATGCAGAACCGCAGGATCGTGCCCGCGGGCAGGGCATCCACGGGGCGCAGGCCGCTCGCGACGATCTGCTGCGCGCGGCTCAAGGCCACTTCGGTGGTCGTCGGGCCTTCCAGCAGCACGGCGAATTCACGATCGCCGACACGGGCCGCCAGGTCGACGTCCGTGATGGCCTTGCGTAAAAACGAAGCGGCGATGACGAGCGCGCGGTCGGCGGTTTCGCGCCCGAACTCCGCGGCGACCGCGTCGAGGTTGGAGATTTTCACGGCGAGCAGCGCGCAGGGATGGCGCAGGTTGCGCGCCCGCGCGAGCGAATCCGCGAGCCGCTGCAGCAGCGTGCGAACGTGCGCCAGGCCAGTGAGTGGATCGTTGTGCGAAAGGCCGGCTGCGCGGTATTGAGCTTCGCGCCGGCGGGCCGCGCGCAGGCTCAGTGCATAGAACAGGACCGGCATCTCGATGGCCGCGCCGATCGACAGCGCGTAGCGCGTCAGCCCGCTCGCGGCGATGAGGTTCAGCCCGCGCGCCACGGGGAAGAGCGCCATCACCAGCACCGGCAGGAAACCAAGCGCGATGAGGCGAATGTACGGGTCGTCCCCCCGGACCCAGACGAGAACGACGAGGACGGCCACGATGACCATGGCAAGCACCGTGAGGCCCATGAGGAGCGCGAACGAAGTGCGGGACGTGAGTGCGGTGTCCAGCGCGACAGCCGAGAGCAACGCGAAGATCAGGCTCCACACCGCGAGGTCCAGCGCCTTCGAAAAGCGCGCCGGCTCCGTCACCGTGCGCGCGAACCACAAAGCGCTGGCGGCGGAAATTCCGGGCAGGACGAACGTCGCGATCTCGTTCCATCGCAGCCATTCGTCCCACAGGTGCTGCGCACCGACGCCGAGGTAGGCGAGCTGCCCCAAGGCCAGCGTTCCGACGTACACCGCGTACGCGGTGAAATTGCGGTCGCGATGCACGGCGCCGTTCGCCGCCGCGATGAGCGTGATCAATGCGGCGAGTCCGAAGTAGGCGCCGAGCAGGAACTGCTCGCGTTCGCGCGACGCGAGGAGCCGGGACTGGTCGTAGATCGCGATCGGGCTCGCGAAATCCACCCGCGCATGTTCAACGCGCAGCCAGTAGCGCACGGTCTTGCCGGTCTCGGGCGAGAGCTCGAATGTCGGGAATCGGCCGGGCAGGGGCCACTGCGAAACCGGTGTCGAATCGCCGGCCTCCTGCTCCACCCACGAGTTGTCCGCCGCCCGGTAAAACAATTGCGCACGATCGACGCCCGAGGACGCGATCTCGACGAACCAGCGTCCGCCGACGGACTGCGCATCGAACTGGAACCAGAGCGCGCTGCCGTCGATGTTGTAGGTGCGGCCGGCTTCGCGCAGACCCCAGGGGATGGAGGCGAAGCGGGCTTCGACCTCGTCGGGCGTGCGGATGCCGGTCACGTCGACCCAGTAGCGGCTGCGACCGTCGAGCGAGATGACGGGGGTGGAGGCGGCAAGCATGAATGCTTGCGCAGGTGGGGCGGCGTGCAGCGCCGCCGCAGGCAGAACGTCCTGGGCGCGGGCGCAGCCCACGCCCAGCAGCCACGACAAGAGCGCGGCGAATGCGCAGATGTATCTCCTCACGGCCGCGATTGTTACAGCAAAAGGCCCGCGCGTGGCGGGCCTTTGGAGAGATCGGCGGCGCGTCAGGCGTAGGCCGCGAGCGCCTTCTTCATTTTCTTCATCGCGGCGGATTCGATCTGCCGGATGCGCTCGGCGCTGACGCCGTACTCGCCCGCCAGCTCGTGCAGCGTGAGGCCGCCCGAGCCGTCGTCGTTCACCTTGAGCCAGCGCTCTTCGACGATGCGGCGGCTGCGGTCATCCAGCTGCTCCAGCGCGGCGGCGATGCCATCCGTGGCGAGCGAATCGCGTTGCTTCGATTCCATCATCGCCGTCGGCTCGTGGTTCGCATCGGCAAGGTAGGCGATCGGCCCGAAGGCTTCCTCGCCGTCGTCGCTCGGCGACGGGTCGAGCATGACGTCGCCGCCGGACATGCGCGCTTCCATCTCGATGACTTCCTCGCGCTTCACGTTCAACTGGCGGGCCATGACTTCGATCTGTGCGTCGGTCAGGCTGTCACGGTGCGTCTGCGCATCCGCGTCGTCCTTGAAACCCTGCTTCATGGAGCGCAGGTTGAAGAACAGCTTGCGCTGCGCCTTGGTCGTCGCGACCTTCACCATGCGCCAGTTCTTCAGGATGTATTCGTGGATTTCGGCCTTGATCCAGTGCAGCGCGTAGCTGACCAGGCGCACACCCTGGTCCGGGTCGAAGCGTTTCACGGCCTTCATGAGGCCGATGTTGCCTTCCTGGATCAGGTCGCCGTGGGGCAGGCCATAGCCGAGGTACTTGCGCGAGACGGAGACGACGAGGCGAAGGTGGGACAGCACGAGCTTCCCGGCCGCTTCGATGTCGTTGCTCTCCCTGAACTTGCGCGCAAATTCCTGCTCTTCCAGCGGGGTGAGCATGGGCAGCCGGTTGGCGGCCGAGATATAGGCATCGAGGTTGCCGAGGGAAGGGACCACAGCCCAGGGGTTGGCCATGGCCAAAGCCGTGCCGGGGGTACCAATTGCAGAGTCGGACATTCCAGGGACTCCTTTCATATATGCGTCATATTAGCACTCTCTTGGAGTGAGTGCCAAGGCACAAAGTTCAGTCCCCCAGCATACAGATTGAGGGTATTCCCGGGTGTCGGAGAGGGGCGATTCTTTTGCATATTAGACTGATTCTTTCGGTTGAAAATATTGAATGCGATACTAATAAAATACCAAATCAAGGGAGTCGCATGAAATCGATCATTCAGCGGGTGTTGTCCAGGAAGCCGGAGCTGCCCGAGGACTTGCCTCACCCCCAGGATCCGCCGCTGTCGTCCGAACTTACGACAAGTGACTTAGAGGCGTATTACCTGAAGGTGATCGTGGACTGCCTGCGCCGGCTGCTGGTGCCGCCCGACAGCATCGAGGTGGGCGTAAAGCGTTCAGGTACGGGTCCCAGGGGCGTCATCGCCTTTTCAGGTTATGTGCGCATCCGCAAATGGGATGCGGTCCTCATGCCTGTCCTGCTGCAGAACATGCCGGTCATCGATGCGCGAATCCGCAAGGTGGTCGCCGCTTCGGTGATCCTCGAGAGCACGCATTTCGCGGGCATCTGGTTCCAGGCGACCAGCAGCACCGAGGGCGCCCCGAAGGAGTTGACGGGATTGCCCGCGGAACTGGTGCACCAGCCGGGCGGGGCGCCACCGCCAACCGCCTGACTGCCGTCTACCAGCGGACGCCGAACCGGCGAAAGAGCGCGGCCAGGACAAAGAGCGGCCCGACCCAGAGGTATTGCAGGTCCTCGAAGAAGGAAGGCTTCCTGCCTTCGATGCGGTGGCCGACGAACTGCGCTATCCAGGCTCCGATGAAAATCGCCGCTGACACCGGCAGTGCATAAACGCCCATCGCCTCCACGATGACGAGGCTGATCGCCGAGACGATCGCCATCGCCGCCAGGAACACCACGGAGAGACGCGCGTAATAGACCAGGCTGGCCGCGACGAACGCGTAGGGCAGCCAGGGATGCACCCCGGACATCAGGCCCAGCAGGCTCAGCATGATCAACGGGATCGCAACGAAGTGGATGTGCTCATTGCGCGGATTGAGGTGACTCTCGCCGTAGTGCGCCAGCAACTGGTCCACCCGGCGTCCGGACACGGGCGCGGCGGCAGCTTCGGTGGTGGTGTCCATGGTGTCTCCTGTTCCTGGAATGACTCGGGGAGATTGTCCGGCGGCTACGACAACAACGCCAGCGCGAACTCCCGTGCGTCGAAAGTTTCCAGGTCTTCCAGCTTCTCGCCGACGCCGATGAAATACACGGGGATCGGCCGCTCCTGCGCGATCGCGGCCAGCACGCCACCCTTCGCGGTGCCGTCGAGCTTGGTGACGATGAGGCCCGTGAGCTTCAACGCATCGTCGAAGGACCGCACCTGCGCCAGCGCGTTCTGCCCCGTATTGCCGTCGATGACCAGCAGCACCTCGTGCGGAGCAGTCGGGTCGGCCTTTTGCACGACGCGCTTGATCTTCTTCAGCTCTTCCATGAGGTGCAGCTGCGTGGGAAGGCGGCCCGCGGTATCGACCAGCACTACATCCTTGCCGCGCGCCTTGCCCGCGCTCACGGCGTCGAAGGTGACGGCGGCGGGGTCTCCGCCCTCCTGGCTCACGATCTCCACGGTGTTGCGGTCGGCCCAGACCGCGAGCTGCTCGCGCGCCGCGGCGCGGAACGTATCGGCGGCGGCCAACAGCACCGTTGCTCCTTCGCCCGCCAGGTGTTTCGTGAGCTTGCCGATGGAGGTTGTCTTGCCGGCGCCGTTCACCCCGGCGACCATGATGACGGTGGGCCGATGTTCACCGATGACGAGTGCCTTTTGCAGCGGCTTCAGCAACTGGGCGAGCGAATCGGCGAGGATGTTCTTCACCTGCACGGGACGCGTCGCGCCGCTGGCCTGCACGCGCCGTTTCACTTCGTCCAGCAGGTGCTGCGTGGCCTTCACGCCCGTGTCGGCCATCAGCAGCGCGGACTCGAGTTCCTCGTACAGGTGATCGTCGATCTGCGCGCCGGTGAAGACCTGCGAGAGGTTCGAGCCGGTCTGGCGCAACCCGGCGGAGAGCTTGTCGATCCAGCGCTGGCGCTCCGGTGCCACGGGCGCGGCGACCGGGATCTCCATCGGCTGCACGAGCGCGGTGCCGATCAGGCTGCCGCCTGCGCCGGTGGCCGGGGACGCCGCGGGCGCCACCGATGGCGAAGCGGTTGGCGCAGGTGTGGGTGCAGGTTTTTTCTTGAAGAAACTGAACATTGGGGGACTTCTTAGAATCACACGATTCTATGAAACACACCTTGCGCGCCGTCCTGTGCGGCCTTTCCCTCGTCGCATCCACCTGCTTCATCCCTCCGTCCTTTGCGCAAACGCCTCCCGTCCCTCCCAAGGTCGAACAGTTCAAGCTCGGCAATGGGCTGACGGTGATCGTCAAGCCGGATCGCCGCGCGCCGACGGCTGTCCACATGTTGTGGGTGAGGATCGGCTCGATCGACGAAGTCGACGGCACCAGCGGTGTCGCGCATGCGCTCGAACACATGATGTTCAAGGGCACGAAGGAGCTGAAGGCCGGCGAGTTCTCGCGGCGCGTCGCCGCGCTCGGCGGCCGCGAGAACGCGTTCACGCAGCAGGACAACACCGGCTATTACCAGCAGATTCCCACCGGCAAGCTCGAGGACGTGATGAAGCTCGAGGCCGATCGCTTCGCGCACATGCAGTGGCCCGACGACGAGTTCAAGCGCGAGATCGAAGTGGTGAAGGAGGAGCGCAGGCTGCGCACCGAGGACTCGCCGCGCGCTTCCATGTGGGAGGCGCTGAACGCGGTGATCTTCGAAGCGTCGCCCTACCGTCGCCCCGTTATCGGCTGGATGAGCGATCTGGACGCCATGACGCCGCAGGACGCGCGCGAATTCTTCAAGCAGTGGTACATCCCCGCCAACGCCGCCGTGGTGGTGGCGGGCGATGTCGACCCGAAGCAGGTGCTGCGCCTCGCCGAAAAATACTACGGCGGCATTCCGGCGCGCGCGGTGCCCACGCGGAAGCCTCGCCTGGAGCCCACGCAGGTCGGCACGCGGCGCATGGAATTCAAGGCGCCCGCCGATCAGGCCTACGTGGCGCTCGCGTTCAAGGTGCCCCAACTGACGTCGTTCGAGTCCACGCCCGCCAATGACGATGCGCTCGCGCTCACGGTGCTCTCGGCGGTGCTCGACGGCTACAGCGGCGCGCGCCTGGACCGCGCGTTGACCCAGGGGCCGGACCGGGTCGCCGACAGCGCCGGGTCGGGCAACGGGCTCTCGGGCCGAGGCCCGCAGTTGTTCACGCTCGATGGTGTCCCCGCGCGCGGCAAGACCGCAGAGCAAGTCGAGGCCGCCTTGCGAGCCGAAGTGGCGAAGGTCGCGCGCGACGGCGTGAGCGAGGCGGAGCTCACCCGCGTGAAGACGCAGTGGATCGCCTCCGAGGTCTACAAGCTCGACTCCGTCATGAACCAGGCGCGCGAGCTGGGGAGCTTCTGGGTGGAGGGCTTCCCGCTCGAT
This sequence comes from Pseudomonadota bacterium, assembly GCA_040385005.1. GTDB lineage: Bacteria > Pseudomonadota > Gammaproteobacteria > Burkholderiales > Burkholderiaceae_C > Ramlibacter. The sequence goes on along the minus strand of JAZKIF010000233.1, from coordinate 13,860 downwards.
GCCGGCGAGCGGCTGATCCAGCGGCTGCGCGGCGTGACCGCCGAGCAGGTCAAGTCCGTCGCGGCGCGCTACTTCGGCGACGATCAGATGACAGTGGGCATCCTGCGGCCCCAACCGCTCGATCCCAACCGCAAACCCCGTACGCCGCCGCCCGGCCTGCGCCACTGAAATACAGGACGCAGCTCCCATGAAAAATCCGATGAAGATTTCCACGACACTCTCCCGCGGCCTGGTGCTTTGCCTGGCATTCGCCGGGCTCCCTTCGCTGGCCGCGATCCCGATCCAGACCTGGACGCAACCCAGCGGCGCCAAGGTCTACCTGGTGGAAAGCCCCGCCCTCCCGATGGTGGACGTGCAGATCGACTTCGATGCGGGCTCGCGCCGTGACGCCTCGGAGAAAGCCGGCCTGGCGAGCGTTACGGCGCTCATGAGCTCCAAAGGCATAGCGGCCGCGCGCATTCCGGGATCCGGCGCGTATGACGCGGCGCTCGACGAAAACCAGTTGGGCGAGGCGTGGGCGGACCTCGGCGCGGGCTTCGGCGCAAGCGCCGGATCGGATCGCATGAGTTTCTCGCTGCGCTCCCTCAACTATCCCGACCTGCTGCCCCGGGCCGCCCAACTGGCTTCGCGCCAATTGGCGGACCCGTCGTTCCCCGACACGGTCTGGCAACGCGAACGCCAGCGCCTGTCCGCGAACCTGCGGGAAGCCTTGACCAAGCCGGCCACCATCGCGTCGCGCGCCTTCGGGGCGGCGGTGTACAGCGGCCATCCTTATGGGTTCCAGAGTACGGAGGAGTCGCTGGCAAGCATCAGCGTCGCGGACATGAGCGAGCGCTATCGCCGCATGATCGAGCCCTGCCGCGCGAAGGTGAGCATCGTCGGCGCGGTGAACCGGGCGCAAGCCGATGCGTTGGTGACTACGTTGCTCTCACGCCTGCCCGGCGCCGCGAGCGGCCAGTGCGAACCGTTGCCCCCGGTGGCCGAAGTGCCGGCCCTGGGCGCGTCGCTCGTGCGCGAGATTCCCTTCGCCTCGGCGCAAGCACATGTGCTGATCGGCCAACCCGGGTACAAGCGCAGCGACCCGGATTATTTCGCGCTGCTCGTGGGCAACTACACCTTGGGCGGTGGCGGCTTCGTCTCGCGCCTCACCGACGAGGTGCGCGAAAAGCGGGGCCTGAGCTACAGCGTCTACAGCTTTTTCTCGCCCGGGCTGCATGCGGGCGCGTTCACCATCGGCTTGCAGACAAGGCCCGACCAGGCGGCGCAGGCGGTCCAGGTGTCGCGGGACGTGCTCGCGCGCTACGTGGCCGAAGGCCCGACCGACGCGGAGCTGAAGGCGGCGAAGGACAACCTCGTCGGCGGCTTTCCGCTCCTGATCGACAGCAACCGGAAGTTGCTGGACAACGTCGCGAACATCGCCTGGAACAACCTGCCGCTGGATTACCTGGACACCTGGACACGGCAAGTGGATCGGGTGACCATCGCCGACATCAAGGGGGCGTTCGGTCGCAAGCTTCAGCCCGCAAAAATGGTCACGGTTATCGTGGGCGCCGTCGCGCAGCCCCCACAGTGAGCGCCTGACGAGGTGGTTCACCCTGTCAAGGTTGACAGGGGTTTGCCACAGGATTTACCGCAGGTCCCACAAAATGGGCCCATCGCTGTCACGCGTGGTGCCGCCAGGGAGGCACGGTAGTAAAAAAGGCAGTCGGTTGGCGCGTCCGCAGCTTGTCTGCGGCGCGCCGCCGCCGAGCCCTCCGCCCCGCCGCTCGCCGTGCCACTATCATCGGTTCCCAATGAACCGGCGCACTCCTCCCCCCAAAGCGGCCCGCACGCCGGCCCCCACTCCCTCACGTCTTCCGCAGGAAATCCGAATCATCGGCGGCCAGTGGAAGCGCACGCCGCTTCGCGTCGCGGACAAGCCGGGCTTGCGACCCACACCCGACCGGGTGCGGGAAACGCTTTTCAACTGGCTCGGCCAGGACCTTACCGGGTGGCGCTGCGTCGATGCCTTCGCCGGCACCGGTGCCCTCGGCCTGGAGGCGGCGTCGCGCGGCGCCGCCAGCGTGCTGCTCATCGAGCAAGACCCCCAACTCGTCACCCAGCTGCGTGCGATCGTCGACAAGCTGCAAGCGCATACCGTGGATGTGCGTCGTGCCAACGCTCTTTCCATCCTGTCCGCGTTGCCGCCCGCCAGCGCCGAGCTGATCTTCCTGGACCCGCCTTTCGACTCCGACCTGTTCGAGAAGGCGCTGCCCGCGGCGGCGAAGGCCATCTCGGCGGAGGGCTTCGTCTATCTCGAAGCCCCGTCGGCCTGGATCGACGAAACCCTGGTCCCGATGGGACTGGTGGTTTGGCGCCATCTCAAGGCCGGGGCAGTCCACGCGCACCTGTTGCGGCGCGCTGCATAATGCACTGCAACAAAGGGAGCCAGGCAAACGCTGTCGATCAGGCAGGGCCGCCGAGCTGCCCTGAGGAGACCATTCCATGCCCAATAGCGTGATCGCCGTTTACCCCGGCACCTTCGACCCCCCGACCCTCGGCCACGAGGATGTCGTGCGGCGCGCCATCCAGCTGTTCGACCGGGTCATCGTGGCCGTCGCGGCCGGCCATCACAAGAAGGCGATGTTCACGCTGCAGGAGCGCATCGAAATGGCCAAGGTGGTCACCGCCCCTTATCCGCAAGTCACCGTCGAGAGCTTCTCGGGCCTGCTGCGTGATTTCGTGGTGGCCCGAGGCGGCAAGGCGATGGTGCGGGGCCTGCGCGCCGTCACCGACTTCGACTACGAATTCCAGCTCGCGGGCATGAACCGAAGCCTGATGCCCGAAGTCGAAACCGTCTTCCTCACGCCCAGCGACAAGTACCAGTTCATCAGCAGCACGTTCGTGCGCGAGATCGCGGTGCTGGGCGGCGAAGTCGACAAGTTCGTGTCGCCCACGGTGCAGCAGCGCCTGGCGGAGAAAGTGCGAAGCCTGGGACGCGAGTAACGCGCGGTTCGCTATCCGCGAGGGTTGTCGATCGACTCCAGCCAGCCGCGCAGCGCGGCGTTCACCTCACCGGGTTTTTCCATCGTCAGCATGTGGCCGCAGCGCGCCAGTTCGATGAAGCGAGCGCCCGGAACGAGCGCTGCGATCTCGCGGGAATTTTCAGCCGCGACGAGCTGATCGCTGTCTCCGCACATCACGAGCGTCGCGCAGCGAACCGCGGGAAGGTGAGGGCGCGCATCGGGCCTGGCCATCACGGCGCGGTTCTGGCGGATCAGTTGATCGGCGCCGGCTCGCAGGACGAAATCGACATACGAGCGGGTGAGTTTCAAGTCCCGCGCCTGGTCCGGATGGAACGCCAGCGCCACGTTCGGCTCGATCACCTCGGCCACGCGTCCCTGAGCGAAGAGCTCGCATGCCGCCTCGCGCAAGTCCCGCATCTCGGGGGACTCTGGTCGCGCGGTCGTGCCGAGTACAGCTAGCCCCGCGACCCTTTCCGACGCCTGCCGGGCGACTTCCATCGCGATCATGCCGCCCATCGACGCGCCGCAAACGGCCAGCGGTCCCGAATGGGAAGCGAGGAGAGCGGCCGCCATCGCCTCGATGGTGCCGTGGTGCATGTGCACGTCGGTGACGACCGGAATCCAGTCGCGCAGGGCCGCGATCTGCGCGAGCCACATGGTTTCGTCGCCGGCGAGGCCGGGCACGAGGATCAACTGCGTCACGATTTCCCTGTCCGCTTGATGGCGTCGGCATGCACGCGTGTAAACAGGTCGCGCTGCGCGTGGCTGCCACCGATTTCGGTGAGCCGGGGCAGGGCGATGCCCAGTTGTTCGCGGGCGAGCGCGTGGTCGCCGCGCGCATGAGCAAGCATGCCGCGCGCGGCCGGCACGCAGACCTGCTGCCAGGCTGCCCGCGCATGCTCCGGCGCGGTGGAGGCAAATTGCTCGATGCCACGCATCAGCATGTCGGCTTCGGTTCGGCCGGCGCGTGCCAGGCCGTAAAGGTATTGCATGTCAAGGAAAGGCAGCACGTGGTCATCGACGCGCTGCGCGAGGTACCCGGCCACATCGTCCCACCGGCTCCCCACGTTCACGCCCGCCAACTCCAGCCGCGCGAGCAGCGACACCGCATTGATCTGGTCCTGCGAATAGTCCTTGGCGACGCCCCAGACGTGCCGATCGTAGAGCCCGAGCACTTCCTCGTGCCGATGCAGCTCGATGGCGAATAGCGCCTGGTGCCACCAGTTGTGCGTGACCATGAAGGAGTTGAGGTCCGTCCATGTCTCGCTCACGTCCTGCATGAACGCATGGCCTTCGTCGTTCCGGCCCTGCGTCAACATGACGTGGGCGAGCGCGTGGTGCGCCCAGGGCTCCTTGCGGCGCATCGCGATCGCGCGGCGCGCGGATGCCTCGGCTTCGCCGAGCAGATGGCACTGCTCGTACGCGAAGGCGAGCATCCCGTGCAAGTACGGCACGTCGCCGGAAGCGGGCAGGGCGGCGAGCGCCATGCGCAGCATGCCGGGCGACTCGCCGCGATTGAAGAGGTGGTAGTGGCCGAGCTTGAGCGACGCCAGGTCGCGTGGAAATTCATGCGCCTGTTCGTCGTGCAGCGCGATCGCTCGCGGGATGTCGCCTGCCACCCAGGCTTGAACAGCGCCGATGAAGCGCTGCTCGCGCGGTGTGACCTTTGCGAATCCCGCGAGCGCGCGATCCAGGAATGGCCGCGCGTTCGAAGGCGCATCCCGCGTCTCCGCGAACATGTGAACTGCCGCAGCGCAGGCTTGCACGATCGGGCTCATGTCGGGCTCGGCGGCGGCCAGGATGTTGACCGCCCGCGCTTCGCTGGCGATGAACCCTTCGACGAAATCGTTCAGCGCGCCAAGGCTGGCGGCGTCATCGAGCGTGGCTTCGTTGCCGAGTACGTCAGTCGACATGATTGAGCGCTTCCGACGGCGGTTGCGGCCAGGGCCGCTGCACGTCGCGAATGAGCTCGAAGGCACGCGACACCTGCAGCACGCCCAGGTCGTCGAAGCGCTGTCCCGCGATCTGCAGGCCGATCGGCAGCCCGCCGCGCGTGTAGCCGCAATTGATCGAAGCGGCCGGCTGCTCCGACATGTTGAAGGGCACGGTGAAGCCGATGTGCTCCAGCGGTCGCAGCGGATCATTGGTCGGCGACGGCAGCTCGGCGGCGAAAGCCGGCACGGGTGATGTCGGCGAGATCACGTAGTCGAACGCACTGCACGCATGGACAGCGGCGACGCGTGTCGCATGGAACTGGCCCGCGGCTTTGAACACGGCCTCGCCGCTCATGCCGGCCGCGCTGTCGGCCCATTGCCGGATGTACGGCAGCACGCGCGCCCTGGCGCTCTCGGACAGCGCCTTCATGTCGGTATGCGAGCGCATGCGCCAGAAGTGGTCCATGCCGTCGAGCATGGCTTGCGTCATGAAGGGTTGCATGGGCGAGACGACGGCGCCAGCGCGCTCGAACAGGCGTGCCGCCTGCTCGATGGCGGCACGCACTTCCGGCTCGACGCCGAGGCCGCAGCCGGCTTCCAGCAGCAAGCCGATGCGCAGCCCTTTCAGCCGCTCGGCGCCGCGATCGAATTCCTTCCACGCGATGTCCTGGAACGGCAGGCCCATGCTGTCGCGCGCGTCGGGGCGCGAGAGCACTTGCATGAACCAGGCTGAGTCTTCGACGGTGCGTGTCATCGGCCCGGCGGCCCGGCCGGTGTAGGGCGGATCGATCGGAATGCGGCCCAGGCTCGGCTTGAGCGTGAAGATGCCGCACCAACCGGCGGGAAGCCGCAGCGATCCGCCGATGTCCGTGCCGATGTGCAGCGGGCCATAGCCCGCCGCCGCCGCCGCGCCCGCGCCCGCGCTGGAGCCACCGGGCGTGCAAGCGAGGTTCCAGGGATTGCGCGCGGTCTTGTGGAAGCTGGAGAGTCCCGACGACAGCATCCCGTAATCGGGCATCGTGGTCTTGGCGACGATCACGCCGCCCGATTCACGAACGCGCGCCGCCGGTGGCGCATCGGCCAGGGATGGCGAAAGCTCGACGGCGGCAGTGCCCAACGGCGTCGGGTCGCCCTGCGTCGCGATGTTGTCCTTGATCGTGACCGGCACGCCGTCGAGTGGGCCCAGTGGTGCGCCTTGCTTCCAGCGCTTCTCGCTGGCACGCGCTTGCTGCAGCGCGAGCTCCGGGCGCAGCAGATAGAGCGCGTGGAGGTGATGCTCCCAGCGCTCGATGTGGCCCAGCACCGACTGGGTCACTTCCACCGGCGAGAGTTTCCCCCGGCGGTAGGCGTCGATCAGCGAGGGCGCGGAGAGTTCATGCAATGCATGCGGATACTGCTCGGACATGCACGCGATTCCATCAGGCCCAGGAGAGCGCGGACAGGTCGTTCGCGAAGATCGGCATGTCTTTCCAGAGGCCCTTCACGCCCTTGTTCGCGATGGTGACCCATTGCGGCTGGTACAGGTAGGCATGCACGGCGTCTTCGGCCAGCAGGCGCTGGATGTCGCCCACGAGCTTCTGGCGGTCGGCGGCGCGGGGCGAAGTCTTGTACTTGTTGTACAGGTCGGCGAATTTCGGCGAGCTGTAGTTCCAGTAGTAGTCGGGCTTGGAGAAGTTGCCGAGGTCGAAAGGCTCCACGTGCGAGATGATGGTCATGTCGTAGTTGTGCGCCCCGCCATAGGTGTTGGAGAGCCACTGCGCCCATTCGACGTTCTGCAGTTTCGCGGTGATGCCGACCTTCGCGAGCTGCGAGGCGATCACCTCGCCGCCCTGGCGCGAGTACGGCGGAGGCGGCAACGTGATGGTGAGTTCGAGCGGCGTGGTGACGCCGGCTTCCTTGAGCAAAGCCTTGGCCTTTTCTGGGTTGTAGGGGTTCACGCCATTCAAGTCGACGTAGCCGAACGCGCCGGGCACGTAGTAGCTGCCGATGGGCGCGCCGAAACCTTCCGCGGCGCCCTGGATCACGGCCTTGCGGTCGATCGCCATGGTGATCGCGCGGCGCACGCGGACGTCGTCCAGCGGCTTCTTCTTGTTGTTGATGGCAAGGATGGTCTTGGCGCGCGACCCGGCGACCAGCACCTGGTACTTCGGGTTGTCCTTGAACTGCGCGATGCCGCGCGCGGTGACGCGCGGGAATGCGTCGACGTCACCGGCGAGCAGGGCGGCAACTTGCGCCGCCGGATCGGAGATGAACCGGAACGTGGCCTTCTTGATCTTCACAGCGGCAGCGTTGCGATAGCCATCCCACTTGGTGAGCGTGACCGACGAGCCCTTGGCCCAGTTCTCCAGCTTGTACGGGCCGGTGCCCACCGGTTTGGTGGCGTTGATTTCCGCGCTCTTCGGCTCCACGATGATGGCCGTGGCCTGGCCCATGAGGAACAGGAAATCGGGGTCCAGCTCCTTGTTGATGACGACGATGGTGTTGTCGTCCACGGCCTGCACGGCCTCCATGCTCGAGAAGGTGCGCTTGTCCTTGTTCGTGCTCTTCTCCGCGCCGGCGCGCGTGAACGAGAACTTCACGGCCTGCGCGTTGAACGGCTCGCCGTTCTGGAACTTGACGCCCTTGCGCAGCCTGAATGTGTAGGTGCGCAGGTCGGGCGAGACTTCCCAGCTTTCCGCGAGCAGCGGGCTCACGGTCCCGTCCGCATTGATCTTCGTCAGCGTCTCGTAGATGTTGTACTGCGTGATCTCGGCGATGGCCGATGCCGCGCCGGCGGTGGGGTCGAGCCCCGGCGGTTCGAGCGCCATGGCGAGCGTGATCGAGTCCTTCCTGCCTTGCGCCAATGCGCTTTGGGAAACCGCGAGCGGCACGCTGGCCAGCGCGGCCAGGGTGGCCGAGTGCGAAAGAACGGTACGACGCTTCAACATGTTTGGCTCCAGATCAAGTCCAACTAAAAGAGTGTGCCCCGCAAGCCGGGGTGTGCCTGCCATCATCCCCGAGATGGGTCGGGCGTGGCAAGAGGGATTTGCTCATGCCGCGCGGCTCTTTGGCGCGGCGCCGGTTCGGCCTTCGGCACTGCGTCCAGCAGGGCGCGGGTATAGGGATGCTCCGCCGCGCTGAACAAGCGCTCGGGCGGGCCTTGCTCCACGATGCGGCCTTGCCAGAGCACGGCCACGTCGTCGCACAGGTGATGCACTACCGCGAGGTCGTGGCTGATCAGCATGTAGGTGATGCCGAACTGGGTCTGCAAATCCTGCATCAGGTTGAGCACCTGGGCCTGCACGGAAACGTCGAGCGCGCTCACCGGCTCGTCGGCGACGATCAGCCGTGGGCGCGTGATCAGCGCGCGCGCGATGGCGATGCGCTGGCGCTGACCACCGGAGAATTCATGCGGGTATTTCCCCATGTCGTTGACGCGGAGCCCGACCGATTCGAGCGACTCGCGCGCGCGCTGGTGCATCTCTTCTCGCTTCGCGCCTTGCGCCGCCAGCGGTTCCGTGACGATGCGCTCGACGTTCTGCCGCGGGTCGAGCGAGCCGTAAGGGTCCTGGAACACCATCTGGATGTCGCGCCGCGCCTGCCGCAGTTCTTCCTTCGGCAAGGCATGCAGGTCGCGGCCCATCAGCTTCACGATGCCGGAAGTCGGATGGTCCAGCGCCATGACGAGGCGCGCGAGCGTCGATTTGCCGGAGCCCGATTCGCCGACGATGCCCAGGCTGCGCCCCGCCTCGATGGAGAAGCTCACGCCGTTCAGCGCATGCACCTTGGGCGGCGGCTCGAACAGCTTCTCGCGCGGCATCGTGTACTCGCGCACGAGGTTCTCGACCTGGAGCAACGGCTCACTCACGGTTGTTCCTCCCTCTCCCTCTGGGAGAGGGCTGGGGTGAGGGCGGCTGTTTTGCAGGCCACCACATCCAGCCGGATACACCTTGCTTCATGACCCGCTTCCACCGTCACCGGCGGCGGCGCAGTCACGCGACATTCTGGAATCGTGAACGTGCATCTCCCAGCGAACGGACACCCCGCCGGCAGATCCACCAGTTCCGGCACCGTGCCCGCAATGGTCATCAACCGTTGCCCCTTCGTCGCCCCCAGTCCCGGCCGCGCCGCGAACAGTCCCAGCGTGTACGGATGCGCGCGATGAGCGAACACTGACTCGGTCGCACCGCTCTCCACCACGCTGCCCCCATACATCACCATCATCCGCTCCACGTTCTGCGCGATCACGCCGAGGTCGTGCGAGATGAGCATCAACGCCATGCCGCGCTCGGCCACGAGGTCGCTGATGAGGTCGAGGATCTGCCGCTGGATCGTCACGTCCAGGGCGGTGGTGGGCTCGTCGGCGATCAGCAGCTGCGGGCCGCAGGCGAGCGCCATCGCGATCGTGATGCGCTGGCGCTGCCCGCCCGAGAACTGGTGCGGGTACGCGTCGATGCGCCGGGCCGCATCGGGAATGCCCACCCGGTCCAGCAGCGCAATTGCCTCCTTGCGCGCGTCGTCGGCGGACATGCTTCGATGCAGCCGCAGCGGCTCGCCGACCTGCCGCCCGATGGTGTGCACCGGATTCAGCGCCGTCATCGGCTCCTGGAAGATCATCCCGATGCGGTTGCCGCGGATCTCGCACAGCTGCGCGTCGCTCTTGCCGACAAGCTCCTCGCCGTTGAAGCGGATGCTTCCGGTGATTTCGGCGTTGTCGGGCAGCAGGCCCATCAGGGCCATCACCGTGATCGACTTGCCGCAGCCCGATTCGCCGACCAGCCCCAGCGTCTCGCCGCGTTCCAGCGTGAAGCTCACATCGCGAACCGCATAGGCCGGGCCGCGGTGCGTCTGCAGCTTGACGTGGAGGTTGCGGACTTCGAGCAGCGGCATGTCGCGTTAGCGCTTTCTCGCGAGGCGCGGATCGAACAGGTCGCTCAGGCCGTCGCCCAGCAAATTGAGGCCCAGCACGGCGAACGCGATCGCCAGGCCGGGAAACACCGCGAGCAGCGGCGCCTGGAACAGCAGCGTCTGCGCTTCGCTCAGCATGCGGCCCCACGAAGGCTGCGGAGGCTGTGTGCCCAGGCCGAGGTACGACAGTGCCGCCTCGGCCAGGATCGCGATCGCGAAGCGGATGGTCGCCTGCACGATCAGCACCGAGAGAATGTTGGGCAGCACGTGCTCCATCGTGATGCTGAACGCGCCCTTGCCGCAGGCCCGCGCCGCCATTACGAACTCGCGCGACCACACCGCATTGGCGGAAGCGCGCGTGATCCGCGCGAAGGTCGGGATGTTGTAGATGCCGATGGCGATGATCGCATTCACCATGCCCGGGCCGAACACGGCGGTGAGCATGATGGCCGACAGGATGGCGGGGAATGCGAAGCCGAAATCGGCCAGCCGCATGATGGCTTCCTCGACCCAGCCGCGCCGCGCGGAGGCAAGCAGGCCAAACGCAGTGCCGATGATGAGGCCGATGCCGACGGCGATCACGCCGACCGCGATCGACGCGCGAGCGCCCACCAGCAGGAGTGATGCGACATCGCGACCGTACGGATCGGTGCCGAGCCAGTGCGTCGCGCCGGGCGGCAGCAGCTTGGACGGCATGTCCACTTCGTACGGCGAGTGGGGGGTCCACACGAACGAGAGGAGCGCCGCGATGACGAGCAATGCGCTCAAGACGGCGCCGATCACGAAGCTGCGATGGCCGAGTGCGCGGCGCAGGAAACCAGGGCCTTGCGGCGGGGTGGCGACGGGAGTGATGATGGCGCTCATCGGCGAAGGCATTTCATATGTCGCTCGCCTTCACACGCGGATCGATCACCGCATACAGCATGTCGACCGCGAAGTTCACGATCACCACCATCGCCGCCAGCAGCATCACGCAGTTGCGCACGACGATCAGGTCGCGGTTGGAGATCGACTGGAAGATCAGGCGGCCGAGGCCGGGAAGATAGAAGACGTTTTCCACGACGATGGTGCCGGCGAGCAACTCTGCGAACTGCAGGCCCATCACCGTGACGACGGGGATCATCGCGTTGCGCAGCACATGCCGCCACATCGTGCCGCGCCGCGAGACGCCTTTGGCCCGCGCGGTGCGGACGAAATCTTCGCGCATGACTTCGAGCACCGCGGAGCGCGTGATGCGCGCCAGGATCGCGGACTGCACCACCGCGAGCGAAATGGCGGGCAGCAACAGTGCGCGCAAGCCGGGCAGGATGCCTTCTTCCCACCCCGGAAAGCCGCCCGCCGAGAACCACTTGAGGTACACGGAGAAGAGCAGGATCAAAAGGATCGCGAACCAGAAATTCGGGATCGCAATGCCGACCTGCGAGAGCCCCATCACGCCGACATCCCCCAGCTTGTTGTGGCGTGACGCGGCGAAGATGCCCGCGGCAAGGGCCAGGACCGAGGTAAGTGTCATGGCCATGAGTGCCAGCGGCACGGTGAGGCTCAGCCGTTCCAGCACCAGTTCGGAGACGGGCGTGCTGTACGTGTAGCTGATCCCCAGGTCGCCGGTGAGCATGCCGCCGATCCAGTGCCAGTAACGCTGGAAGGCCGGCTGGTCGATGCCCAGTTTCACGGCCAATGCCTGCACGGCTTCGGGCGAGGCGTCGGGTCCCATGAGGATTTGCGCCGCGTTGCCCGGCAGGATCTCGAGCACCAGGAAGACGACGATCGACGCGCCAATCAGCGTCGCGATCAGGGTGATGAGGCGCTTGAAGAGGAACAAGCTCATGAAGCCGCCGATAATGCCAGAACTGGAATCGCATGGAACCGCTGCAATGGCATTGATGATTACCGACGAGTGCATCAACTGCGATGTCTGCGAGCCGGAGTGCCCGAACGAAGCGATCTTCCTCGGCCCCGAGATCTACCAGATCGATCACAGCAAGTGCACGGAATGCGTCGGCCACTTCGACGAGCCGCAATGCGTGCAGGTGTGCCCGGTGGCGTGCATCCCGATCAATCCGGAACATATCGAAGATCGGGAGACGCTGTGGCAGAAGTACCGGCGTCTCACGGCGCAGGCGCGCGAGGCCGCAGGCGCGCCGCCGCAAGACCCTTCGAAGTGACGCAGGCCGCTCAGTCGGCCTTTTTCTTGGGCGATGCCTTTTTCTTGGGCGGTGGATCGCCCGGCTTGCGCGGCGACACCGCCGAGAAGTGCTCCAGCTTCTTCGCCTTCGCGGAGACCGATTTCACTTTGATTTCTTCTTCGTCCACTTTCGCGGGGGGCAACAGCGCTTGTGCGGGCTTGGCCTCTTCCTTCAGCCGCGCCTTCTCCATCACCTCGGCGGCTTTCGCGTCGCGTTGCACGGCCTTGTCGGTCTGCTCACGCTGGGCGGCATTGCGTGTGTCTTCCACGGCGACCTCCTTGCCGCCCGGACAAGGCTGCTGGCTGTAGCTGTTGCCGCAGCGGTACACGCCCTGCGCGGCGGCAGGGACAGCGCAGGCGAACAGCCCTGCGCACAGCAGCGCAAGCTGCAGGATCTTCTTCTTTCTCATGGCTCCTCCTTGTGGATTCTTTATTCTTCTAGACGCCTTCGGGGCGTGGCGGCTTGGGCCGCGGCGGCTTGCTCGTGTGCACGAGCAGCGTCGCCTTTTCCATCTCTCCGGCGAGCAGCGCGGGCACGGCCTTCAGCGTGCGCGCGATGCATTCCTCGATCAGTGTGCGTTGCTCCGGTGCGGGCTTCTGCAAAACCCAGTTGATCACCTCGGACTTCACGCCTGGATGCCCGATGCCCAGGCGAATGCGCCAGTAGTCGCCGGTGCCGAGTTGCGCGTGGGTGTCGCGCAGGCCGTTGTGCCCTGCATGGCTGCCGCCGAACTTGAGCTTGGCCTGGCCGGGCACCACGTCCAGCTCGTCGTGCACCACGAGGATTTCCTCGGGCGCGATCTTGAAGAAGCGGGCGAGCGCGGCGACGGACTTGCCCGAGAGGTTCATGAAGGTCTGCGGCTTGAGCAGCCACACCGTCTGGCCATGGATGGTGGTACGGGCAACGTGCCCGTGGTAGCTGCGGTCGGGCGAGAGGGACAGCTTGAGCTCGCGCGCGAGCTCGTCGACCCACCAGAAGCCCACGTTGTGGCGCGTGGCTTCGTACTCGCTACCGGGGTTTCCGAGGCCGACGAACAGTTTGATCATGGTGGAGGATTATCGGGTGCGGCTCAAAAGAAAACGGCCCGCCGAAGCGGGCCGTTGACGGCTGATGCAGTGAAGAAATTATTTCTTCGCGGGCGCCTTGGCAGCCGGGGCCTTGGCGGCGGGAGCGGCCTTGTCGCCACCCTTCGCATCGCCCTTGGCAGCTGCGCCCTTGGCGGCCGGTGCGGCCTTGGCATCGGCGGCCGGAGCGGCGTCGCCGGCGGCGGCAGCCGTCGCGTCGGCAGGCTCTTCGCCGCCGGTCAGGACCATCGAAACGATCACGGGGTTCGGCTTGCCGCGCGTGACGGCAGTGACGCCCTTCGGCAGCGTGACTTCATTCAGGTGCAGCGACATGCCCTTCTTCATTCCGGACAGGTCCACCTCGATGAACTCGGGCAGGTCGGCCGGCAGGCAGGAGATGTCGAGCTCGGACATGACGTGGTTGACGACGCAGTTCTCGAACTTGACGGCCTGCGATTCCTCGGCCTTCACGTAGTGGAACGGCACCTTCATGTGCAGCTTCGTCTTCGCGTCCACGCGCTGGAAGTCGATGTGCGTGACCTGTTGCTTGTACGGGTGGTATTGCACGTCGCGCAACAGCACCTTGCCGGTGTTGCCGCCGAGTTCCATCTCGAGGATGGTCGAGTGGAAGGCTTCCTTCTTCAGGGCGTGCCACAGCGCGTTGTGATCGAGCTCGACCAGTTGCGGCTGGCCTTCGCCACCGTAGACGATGCCGGGTGTCTTGCCCGAATTGCGGAGACGGCGGCTCGCACCCGTGCCCTGCTTTGCGCGCTCAAAAGCGACG
>JAZKIF010000232.1:0-12042 GCA_040385005.1 Pseudomonadota bacterium | reverse complement strand
ACGCGGCTTTCCCGGCCGAGCCCACGATCACGGCGTTGAGTTCGTCGGCGAACTCGCGCACTTCATCCATCACGCCCTTGTTGCGCTTGGCGAGCCAGTTGTACGCGAGCACCGCGGGAATCGCGACCGCGAGGCCGATGGCCGTCATGATCAGCGCCTCGCCCACCGGACCCGCCACCTTGTCGATGGAGGCCTGGCCGGAAATGCCGATCGCGGTGAGCGCGTGATAGATGCCCCACACCGTGCCGAAGAGACCCACGAACGGAGACGTGGAGCCGACGGTGGCGAGGAACGCCAGGCCGCTTTGCGTCGTGGCATGCACGCGGTCCACGGCGCTCGTGATGCTCATCGGGATCCAGTCGTTCATGGGGATGTGGCTCTTGAGGCCGCCATGGTCGGTGGTGGCCTGCACGCCGGCTTCGGCGATGAAGCGGTACGCGCTGTTCTTCTCGAGGGAGCTCGCGCCGTTGCTCACGGTGGCGGCCTGCCAGAACTGCTTGTCGACGGTGCGCGCATGGCGGTTCATCTTCGACTGCTCGAGCAGCTTGGTGATCATGATGTACCAGCTGCCGATCGACATGATGGCCAGCAGGATCAGGACGGCGCGCGCGATGTTGTCGGAGCCCTTCCACAGCGCTTCGATGCCGTAGGGGTTGTCCAGCGCCTCGCCGCTCTTCTTCGCGGCGGAAGCGCCGGGAGCGGGAACGGGGGTGATTGCGGGAAGGCCGGCGGAGGTGCCGGAGTCGGCGGTTGCGGCCGGGGCGGAGGCGGGAGCCTGGGCCAGGGCCGTCACGCCGGTGAGGGAAAGTGCGAGCAGCAGGAATGACGCTGCGAAGACGCGTTTCGGGGCCAGGGATAAGGTCCGCAAGATAAATCCTTTGAGGGTTTGTGAAGCCAAAGGGCTCTGGGCGATCGCCACCGGGTAGGAGGCTGGCCCCAAGCTTTGCCAAGCCTTTGAGTATAAATCGCTGCGAGTGCCCGCTGACTTGCTTCCGGCGCTCGCGCCTTGATGGTTTTCCCGGGTAGGCTGAGTTGCGTTTCCAAAAGTCGCTTTCGCGAATGACGCTATAATCGCGGGCTTCGCACAATAGCCGGTGTAGCTCAGTCGGTAGAGCAGCTCATTCGTAATGAGAAGGTCGGGTGTTCGATTCATCTCTCCGGCACCAATTCGTCCAATAAGAACAAAAAGCGATTCAAAGCCCCCTGCCGCATGGCCGGGGGCTTTTTTTTGCGCGCGCTGTGTGTGCCGATGCTTGTGCCGATCCCTCTGCCCATCCATGGAAATCAGCCCCCGCCTCGCGAAAATAAAAGCAGAATGGCAGCTCCAAAACACCGGGAGCGCATTGTGTCCATTCTCAGAAAACTCGCGGCATTAGCCGTCCTTCTGGCCTGCTCTGCCGCGCATGCGCAGATCAGCCCGACCAGCACCTACGCGGGCCTGACCTGGGGGTTCTCCACCGGCAACACGCAGGGACTCACGACCTGCAGCACGCTGGTCCTGGACGCCACCGGCGACTTCACCTACGGCGAGAGCTACCTGATGTCGGGGCGCCTTTACTGCCCGTCCGCCGGCGGCAGCTACGCGAGCTCCGGCGTCGCGTACTTCGATGCCGCGGGCCTCTTCCACATGACGGTCAGCCTCAGCGTGAGCTACCAGATGGTGTGCGACAACCTGAGCAACTTCGGCGGCACGTGCCCCATCTACAACAACCAGGGTTCGCCGGTCGGCTCCGCGGTCATCGCGTTCCTGTGAGGTTCGCGGTGCGCATGCGCCTCGGCCTCGCGGCCGCGGTGATGGCGGCGCTCGCCGCGTGCGATCGCGCATCGCCGCCAGCCGAACCCACACCGGTGGCCGCACCGGTGGTCTCGTCCGCGCCGGTGCGCATGGCGCCCGCCGCCCCGCCGGTGGCAGTTCCCCCCGCAGCGCCCGACATCGCACTCGCGGGCGTCGTTTCTTTCGGCCCCACGCATCCGCAATCGCAGGCCCTGCTGTCGCGGGGTGGCGCGCCCGCCGAGGTGTTCCACCCGGGCGATGCCATCGCGGCGGGATGGTCCCTGCGCAGCGTCGACCAGGATCACGTCGTGATCGCGCAGGGAGACGCCACGCGGCGCATCGATCTGTCGTCCAGGGCTCCCGCCATCGTCGCCACGGCTTCGTCCGCCGCATCGGCGGCGCGCGCGGCGGCCCTCGCCAAACCCGTCCCGGGTTTCATGGCCGAATCGGCGCCGCCGCGACTGACAGCCACCGACGGGCAGGCCAGCGCGCGCAATCGCGCCTTCATGCAAGGCATCCAGGAGCGCCGCGCCGCGCGCGAGGCGCCGCGCCCGCCTTGAAGTGCCGGACAATGCGCGGGTGAATTCGCTGCCCGTGTCCGTTCTCTCCATCTGCGCCGGCGCCTCCCTGGGCGCCTTGCTGCGCTGGGTGCTCTCGTCGCGCTTCAACCCGATCTCCCCGTCGCTGCCCCTGGGCACGCTGGCCGCGAACCTGATCGGCGGCTACCTGGTCGGCGTGGCCGTCGCCGTGTTCGCCACCATGCCGCAACTGCCGCCGCACTATCGGCTCTTCGTCGTCACGGGTTTCCTCGGGGGGCTCACCACGTTCTCCACCTTCTCCGCCGAGGTGGTGACGCAGCTGCAGCAGGGGCAGACCACATCGGCGCTCGCGATCGCCTTCGTGCACCTGCTCGGATCGTTCGCGCTCACGGCACTCGGCATCGCCACAGTCACCTGGCTGCGAGCGTAGAACAGCCGGCCCTAAGAAATTCCCCTAACCGCCCGCGCCCGTTTCCCTTAACGCGGCGGCGCCCTCACCGCCCACACTCCTTCCATGCTTTGCGAACGGAACGAGTGATGAACAGCGTCTACGACACGATCTACGAATGGGCCCGCAAGACGACCACCTCGTTCGCCGAGTTGCGCCGGATGTCCTGGGAGCGCGACGACATGGAGGACGAATTGACCGGCAGCCTGATCTACCGCCTCACGCGCTGGCCCGACCTGCCCAGCCAGACCAAGACCGCCGGCGTGCTGCGCGCGCTCTCCGTGATGACGAGCCGCCCCGTCAACCGCACCTGGATCATCGCCACCTCGAAACTGCGGCCCGTGGAAGTCGACCGCCTGCTGCAGCGGCTGGTCGCGGAAGACGCCTTGCAAGTGATCGACGGCTCGAAATTCCCGCCGGCCGACTACGCCTGATCAAACGGGCTTGGGCGCGGGCTGCAGCGGGGACTGGCGCTGCGCCATCCGGTCGACGAGGCTCCTCATGTTCGAAAGCGACGTGAGATGCAGCGAAATCAAGTGCAGTTCGCCCGCACGAAACAGCGACAGCGCGGTCGCGTCCGGCAACGCCATCAACCTCGTTTCGTCCACCACCAGCAACCCGCCGACGGTGAAGCTGCGGCCGTCCACCAAATCGGCTTTCGCATCCATCTCGCGCAGCAACCCCGCTTCTTCCAGTCGGCGGCAGAACGCTTCGGTTCGCCCATGCTCCACTTGGTAGCGGCCGAGGAACTCCAGCGCGTTCGCAAGGAAAGGCGTGTTGCCGCCTTGCGCATCGAACAGCGGCTCGCCTTCGGTGTCTGAAAGCCCCGCGAACGCCTCGTCGATGCAGACACCCATGGCCCCGCCCGCGAGTTCGGCCAGCACGAACGGATAGCGCCGCAGGAAGGCCGGGACATAAACGCCGAGCCAGCGGTCCTTCTCGTCCACGAACAAGTTCTCGCCGCCGCGCAACCCCAGCATCGCGACCGGCGCGACCGCGCGGTTCGCGGTGCGCGTGAAGACGATCGGGTACTCCTTGCACGCCTGCGGAAATTCCACCGCGGCCAGGTACAGCGAATTCGCCTTGCGCGCGAACCCATAGCCGGTGGCCGGCCCGACACGCCGGTGGCGATGCCGGTCCCGGTCCAGCAGCACCGGCTTTTCGTAGTACGTCATCAAGGCGCGCCGGACGGCGCCTGGTCCTTGCCGGTGTGCACCGGCGGCGGCGAGGGACTGACCAGCAGCTTGTCGATGCGCTTGCCGTCCAGGTCTACCACCTCGAACACCCAGCCCGCGCATTCGATGCGTTCCCCGGTCGAAGGCAAGTGCCCCGACACGGACATCAATAGGCCCGCGACCGTGTTGTAGCGGCCGCGGTCGTCCTCGGGCAGTTCGCGAATCGCGAGCCGCGCCTTCAATTCGGAGACGGGCATCAACCCGTCGATGAGCCAGGAGCCATCCTCGCGCTGCGTCGCCCACGCGTCGGTCGCGGCGCCCGGCTGCAGCTCGCCGGTGATCGCCTCGAGCAGGTCGTGCGGCGTCATCAGCCCCTGCACGACGCCGTACTCGTCCACGACGAACACCATGCGGCCCGACCTTGCGCGAAACTGCTCCAGGATCTCCATGCCGCTCAGCGTCTCGGGCACGAACAGAGCGGGCACGGTGTGCTGCTCGATCGTGCCCTCCGGTTTTGGCGCGAGAGTCAGCAGGCGCGCGACGCTGAGCACACCGACGACATCGTCGAGCGAGCCGCGGCAGACGGGGTACCACGAATGCGCGTCGCGCTTGCCGATGTGGCGCAGCGCCTCGTTCACTTCCAGGCCGGCGTCGAGCCACTCGATCTCGGAGCGCGGCACCATCATGGAGGTGAGCGGCCGGTCGTCCAGGTGGAACACGTTCTGCACCATCTGCCGCTCGTGCTGCTCGATCACGCCCGCGTCCACGCCCTCCTCCAGGCTGTGCGCGATCTCCTCCTCGGTCATGCCGCGCTCGCGCGTGCTGTCGATGCGCAGCAGCTTCAGGATGCCTTGCGTGGTCGCGGACAGGAGCTTCACGAACGGGCCCGCCGCCTTCGCGAGCCAGGCCATGGGCCGCGACATGACGCGCGACACCGGTTCCGGATAGAGCTGCCCGATGCGTTTGGGCACGAGCTCGCCCAGGATGATCGTGACGAAGGTGATGATGGTCACCACGATGGCCGTCGCACCGATGGAGGACGCGCGCTGCGCCAGCCCCATGCCTTGCAGCCACTGCGCCACGCCGGCGCTGAACGCGGCCTCGCCGACGATGCCGTTGAGGATGCCGGTGGCCGTGATGCCCACCTGCACGGTAGAGAGGAATTGCGTGGGGCGCTCGAGCAGGCGCAGCGCGGCGCTTGCGCCGTGGTCGCCCGCCTCCGCCATCGCCATCAGAAGCGCCTTGCGGCTGGAAGCCAGCGCCATCTCCGACATGGCGAACAGCCCGTTGAGGAGCGTGAGCACGGCGATCAGCAGGACATCCATGAATCGGGGCGAGAATCGAACACCATGGGACTTTACTTGATTGGTGACGTGCAGGGCTGCGACGCGCCGCTCGGACGCCTGCTGGAGAAAATCCATTTCTCGCCCAGCCGCGACACGCTCTACCTGCTTGGCGACCTGGTCAACCGCGGCCCGGAATCGGATGCGGTGCTGCGGCGCCTCATGGGCTACGGCGACGCCGCGCGCTGCCTGCTCGGCAACCACGACCTGAGCCTGCTCGCGGTCGCGCATGGCGCGCGCGCGCCGCACCGAAACGACACGATGGACCGCGTGCTCCTCGCGCCGGACCGGGACCCGATGCTGGAGTGGCTGCGCGCGCAGCGCATGGCGATGCACGAGCACGGCGTGTTGATGGTGCACGGCGGTGTGCTGCCGCAGTGGGATGTGGACAAGACGCTTTTGCTCGCACGCGAAGTGGAGGCGGTGCTGCAAGGTCCCGCGCTGCCGGATTTCCTGAAGCAGATGTACGGGAACGAACCCGCGCGGTGGGACGAATCGCTGGAAGGCGCAGTGCGGTTGCGCGTGATCGTGAATGCTCTGACGCGGCTTCGGTTCTGTACGCCCGAGGGCGTGATGGACCTGAAGACATCCGGAGGGCCGGGCGCCGCGCCGCCGGGCTATCGGCCGTGGTTCGATATTCCGGGGCGCAAGACGGCGGGCGACACCGTCGCGTTCGGCCACTGGTCGACGCTGGGCTACCTGCGGCGGCCGGGCGTCATTTCACTCGACACGGGATGCGTCTGGGGCGGGTGCCTGAGCGCGCTGCGGCTCGCCGCGGATGGCGAGCACGAGCACATCCAGGTGGAGTGCGACCAGGCGCAGGCGCCTGGCGAGTGACTGGCCTTACTGCTGTTCGGCCTGCGTTTCGGCCACCGGCTGCGATTCCGGCTGCGGCAGCGGCTCCGCCTTGAACAGCGCCGCGACCTTGCGCTTGGGCTTGATGTTGGCGGAGACGCGGTTCGCGGGCTTCGCGTTGCTTTCCCAGGCGGGCGCCTCGTCCTTCGTCGGCGTCACATAAGGCTGGTCGAAGAACGGATCGCGCGGCGCGGCCGGCGCGCGGTACTCGCGCTGCGGGCGGGCCGGTGCGCGCTCCCGCTCGCGTTCGCGCTCCCGCGGGGCGGCGTCGAGCACGTCGCGCGGATCGCCGACTTCGCCCTGCTCGCGCCACGCGCGGCGGCCGTCGTTGATGCGGCCCTTGGGCGTGTCCTCGTCGAACTCCATCGGCTCGAGCTCGATCTTGCGCTTGAGCAATTTCTCGAGGTCACCGATCAGGCGCGCGTCGGTGTTCGACACGAACGTCACCGCCAGGCCCGATTGCCCCGCGCGACCGGTGCGGCCGATGCGGTGAACGTAGTCTTCGGCGTTGAACGGCACATCGAAGTTGAAGACCGCCGGCACGTCCTTGATGTCCAGGCCGCGCGCCGCGACGTCGGTCGCCACGAGCAGGTCCACCTCGCCAGCCTTGAACGCGGCGAGCGCTTTCAGGCGCTCGTCCTGGCTCTTGTCGCCGTGCAGCGCGGTGGTGTTCAGGCCCTCACGCTCCAGCGAACGCGCGAGGCGTGCGCAACCGAGCTTGCTGTTGACGAATACGAAGGCCTGCTTCAGGCTGCGCTGGCGCACGATCTGCTTGAGCGCGTGGCGTTTCTCTTCGTCGGGCACGCTGTAGAAATGCTGTTCGACGGTGGAGGCTTCCTGATTGGGCCGGGCCACTTCGATGGTCACCGGATCCTGCAGATAGGTGCCGGCCAGGCGCTTGATCTCGGGCGAGAACGTCGCGGAGAACAGCAGCGTCGTGCGCTGCTTGGGCAGGAACGAGAGGATGCGCTGCAGGTCTGGCAGAAAGCCGATGTCCAGCATGCGGTCCGCCTCGTCGAGCACGACGTACTCGACCTGGTTCAGCACCGCGTTCTTCGCTTCGATGTGATCGAGCAGTCGGCCCGGCGTGGCAACGAGGATCTCGACGCCCTTCTTCAATTCCGCCGTCTGCGGCTTCATGTCGATGCCGCCGAACACCACCGTGCTGCGCATGTTGGTGTACTTCGCGTACAGCTTGATCTGCTGCGCGACCTGGTCCGCGAGTTCGCGCGTGGGCAGCAGCACGAGAGCGCGCACCGGGTGGCGCGCGGGCGACGTCGAGGTGTTCTCGTGCTTCAACAGGCGCTGCAGCAGCGGCAGCGAGAACGCCGCCGTCTTGCCGGTGCCGGTCTGCGCGGCGCCCATCACGTCCTTGCCGGTCAGGACGACCGGGATGGCCTGGGCCTGGATGGGAGTCATCTGCTCGTAGCCCATTTCGGCCACGGCGCGTGCCAGCGGAGCCGCCAGCTGGAGATTGGAGAAGGAAGTAGGCATTAACCTTCGATTGTCTCACTTTGGCCATGACCGTCATGTGTCAGGACGTGAGCAACCCCGCCGGGCGTGCGGCCCGGCGGAATGAGGCCCTATAGGCTACATCCCCGGCTAAACGGCCCCCGCCGCGAAGGTGTCGCAAGCCTTGACGCTGCCTTGCTTGTAGCCGATGTCGAACCACTTCTGCCGCTGCGCGCTGGTGCCGTGCGTGAAGCTCTC
Organism: Pseudomonadota bacterium; assembly: GCA_040385005.1. Classification (GTDB taxonomy): domain Bacteria; phylum Pseudomonadota; class Gammaproteobacteria; order Burkholderiales; family Burkholderiaceae_C; genus Ramlibacter. Next base: position 4,198 of record JAZKIF010000232.1, on the reverse strand, counting down.
GGGCACCACCGCGCGTCCCGAGGAGCGTTGCAGCGCGTCGTCGCCGATCTTCGCCGCGGCGTTCATGGCGGACTCGATGTCGCCCGGGTCGAGCCAGTTCTTCGATTGCTGCGAGTGGTGCGCCCAGATACCCGCATAGCAATCGGCCTGCAATTCCACGCGCACGGAAAGCGCGTTGCCCTGCGTCTGGCTCATGCGTGAGCGCAACTGGTCCACCTTGCCGGTGATGCCCAGCTCATCCTGCACGTGGTGGCCGACCTCGTGCGCGATCACGTACGCCTGCGCGAACTCGCCCGGCGCGCCCAGGCGCGTGCGCAAGGTGTCGTAGAACCCGAGGTCGATGTAGACCTTCTTGTCCGCGGGGCAGTAGAACGGTCCCATCGCCGCCTGCCCTTGCCCGCAACCCGTTTGCGTCGCACCGCGGAAGAGCACGAGCTTGGGCGCGTGGTAAGTCGCGTTGCCGGCCTGGAACACCTGGGTCCACACATCCTCGGTGTTCGCGAGAACCACCGACACGAACTTCGCGCCCTTGTCGTCCGAGGGCGGCGCATGCGCCGGCGCCTGCTGCGTGGGCGCCGGCCCGCCGCCGCCCGTGAGCACCCCCAGGATGGTGAGTGGGTTGATGCCGAAGATGGCGCCGCCCACCAGCGCGATCACGATGGTGCCGATGCCGATGCTGCGACCGCCCAGGCCAAACCCACCCCCGCCGCCGCCGCCGCCATCGCGCGCGTCTTCCACATTGCTCGATTCCCGATTGCCTTCCCAACGCATGTCGTTTCTCCTGTTATTGCGCACCGCGCTGCGGTACATTGAAACGATGGTAGCCCCAACCAGCCCCGTCGTGGGGCGCAACCCGAGCGTCCTCGTAACCGGTTTCGATCCTTTCGGCGGACAGCCCCTCAACCCCAGCTGGATGGCGGTGCAGGCGCTGCACGGCCGTGTCGTCGCGGGCCACCGGCTCATCGGTGCGCAATTGCCCACGCAATTCGACCGCTCGCTGCAGGTCCTGCGCGACCTGCTGCACCGCCACCATCCCGCATTGGTCGTCTGCTGCGGCCAGGCCGCCGGCAGAACCGCGCTGTCGATGGAGCGCGTCGCGATCAACGTGAACGACGCCCGCATCCCCGACAACGCCGGCGAGCAACCGGTCGACACGCCCGTCATCCCCGGCGGGCCGGCAGCGTACTTCACCACGCTGCCCATCAAGGCGATGCTCGTGGCCCTGCTGGCCGAAGGCATCAACGCCGAGGTTTCGCAGACCGCCGGCACCTACGTTTGCAACCACGTCTTCTACGGGCTCATGCATGAGCTCGCAACGCGGCACGATATGCGCCGCACGCGCGGTGGCTTGATCCACATTCCCTTCCTGCCGTCGCAAGGGCAACCGTCGATGCGGCTGGATGAAGTCGTACAGGGTTTGAGAATCGCGATCGAGTGCGCGCTGGTGACGGTGGAGGACATCCGGAAGGAAGCGGGGGCGTTGAACTAGAACCTGCCGGGGCCAGGTTCTTTTTGGACGCAGAATTCGCAGAGGTTACGCAGAGGACGCAGAGGACGCAGAAGAAATTCAATGGAAAAAACCAAAATGAATCAGGTTTTTTCTTGTCTTCTTTCTGCGTAACTTCCGAGAATTCTGCGTCCAAAAAGACCTCGGCACGCGCAGGAACAAAAACACCACTGACACCTCCGTGCACCAAGGAGAAGGCCCGAGACCTAGAATCGGGACGTGTCCATCCTCAACGCCGACCTGCATTGCCACTCCGTGGTATCCGACGGCACCCTGACGCCCGAAGAGCTCGCCGCACGCGCCGCGGCGAACGGGGTCGAGCTGTGGTCCCTCACCGACCATGACGAAATTGCCGGCCAGCAGCGCGCCGCGCAGGCCGCGCGCAGCCACGGCATGAAGTACCTCACCGGCACCGAAATCTCCGTCACGTTCGCGGACCAGACCGTGCACATCGTCGGCCTCGGCTTCGACGCCGGCGACGAAGAAATGCTGCGGGGCCTGCTCGCCACGCGTGGCGGCCGCGAGCAGCGGGCACGCGAAATGGCCGCGGGCCTCGCGGCGGTGGGCATCAAGGACGCATACGAAGGTGCTCTCAAGTACGTCGGCAATCCCGAACTGATCTCGCGCACGCACTTCGCGCGGTTCCTGGTGGAAAGCGGCGTGTGCCGCGACACGGGTGAAGTGTTCCGCCGCTTCCTGGTGGAAGGAAAGCCGGGCTACGTGTCGCACCGATGGGCTTCGCTCGGCGCGGCGGTGCAGTGGATCACGCGCGCCGGCGGCATGGCCGTCATCGCGCACCCGGCGCGCTACCGGTTCACGGCGAACGAGGAGTTCGCCCTCTTCACCGAATTCAAGGCGCATGGCGGCAAAGGCGTGGAAGTCGTCACCGGCAGCCACACGGCGGCGGAGTACGTGACGTACGCCGAAGCCGCTCGCGAGTACGGCTTGGCCGCCTCGCGCGGCAGCGATTTCCACAGCCCCGGCGAGAGCCATACCGACCTGGGCCAGCTGCCCTATCTCCCCGGCGAGCTCACGCCGGTGTGGGAAGTGCTGGCCGACCGCATCCAGTGAACGCCGCGGCGGGCGCGCTCGGGGGCATCGTGCTCGCGGTCACGGCGTGCGCCTGCTTCTCGACGCTGGACACCACCACCAAATTCGTGAGCACCTCCGTGCCGCTGCTGATGGCGCTGTGGTTCCGCTACGCGTTCCAGGCCATCGCGACCACGATGGTCGTGCTGCCGCTGCGAGGCATGGCGGCGCTGCGCACCAGGCACCCGAAGTTCCAGTGCCTGCGCGGCGTGCTGCTGCTCGCGAGCAGCCTCTTCGCCTTCGCGAGCCTGAAGCACATGCCGGTGGGCGAGTTCACGGCCATCGTCATGATCACGCCGCTCGCGATCACGGTGCTTGCCGCGACGGTGCTGAAGGAAAAGGTATCGGCCTTGCGCTGGCTGTTCGTGGCCGGCGGCTTCGTGGGCACGGTGGTCATCATCCGCCCGGGCGGCGAGACGTTCCAGTGGGCGAGCCTGCTGCCGATCGGGCTCGTGGGAAGCAACGCGTGGTTCCAGGTGCTCACCAGCAAGCTGGCGCGCACCGAAGATCCGTTCACGATGCACCTCTACACGGGCTGGGTCGGCACGCTGATCGCTTCGCTGGCCCTGCCCTTCGTCTTCACGACACTGCCTCACTGGTGGCTGTGGGCGGCGTTGTGTTTCATGGGCCTGCTGGCGACCGTCGGCCACTTTCTGCTGATCCTCGCCTACCAGCGCGCGCCGGCCGCGACGCTCACGCCTTACCTTTACTCGCAGATCGCTTTCGCCATGCTCGGCGGCTGGCTCGTGTTCTCGCACGTGCCGGACGGCTGGTCGATCATCGGCATCGCGGCCATCGCTGTGTGCGGCGCGGGCGGCGCCTGGCTCACGGTGCGCGAATCGCGGCGCGCCGCGGAACCCGCGCAGGCCTGATCTCTCCAAGCACGATGGCCCAGTACTTCGAAGTTCATCCCGACAACCCGCAACCGCGGTTGCTGAAGCAGGCCGTGGCGCTGCTCGAGCGCGGCGGCGTCGTCGCCGTGCCGACCGACTCCAGCTACGCCCTCGCCTGCCACCTCGACGACAAAGCCGCGGCCGACCGGCTGCGCCAGATTCGCGGCGTCGACGATCGCCACCACCTCACGCTCCTGTGCCGCGACCTGAGCGAACTCGCGAACTACGCGCGCGTCGACAACCGCCAGTACCGGCTCCTGAAATCCGCCACGCCGGGCGCGTACACGTTTATCCTGGAGGCGACGCGCGAGGTGCCGCGCCGCGTGAGCCATCCCCAGCGCAAGACGATCGGCCTGCGCGTGCCCGACCACCGCGTGTTGCAGGAGCTGCTCGCGCTGCACGGCGCTCCTCTGCTCGCGACGACGCTGATCCCGCCGCGCGAGACCCTCTCCCTCAACGACCCCGCCGAGATCCGCGATCGCTACGAGCACCAGCTCGCCGGCGTGATCGATGCGGGCGCCTGCCCGTCGGAGCCCACGAGCGTGATCGACCTGACGCCGATGGGGACTGGCGGTGAGCCGGTGGTGGTGCGCGAGGGGCGCGGGGATGTGTCGGCGCTGGGGTTGTGAATGGCGTCAGTCCGCTGGCGGAGTTGGGTGGCGGCGGCCGGCGGACGGGGTGGCCGTTCTCCGGGTCTTCCGGTCGCTAG
>JAZKIF010000231.1:13245-16964 GCA_040385005.1 Pseudomonadota bacterium | reverse complement strand
TCTGCGTCCACATCAGCGCGCCGCCGGCGCCGGCCTTGTACTGGATGATGGTGTCCACCCCGGGGCACTTCTTCCTCAGCACCACCTGCTGGTGGCGCGCGGACAAGTCCGACTCGCCGCCCGGAGGGAACGCCTGCCAGTACTGGACGTTCTTGTCGGGGCACGGCACGGCCGTGGCGGTTTGCGCATAGGCGAAAGGCGTGAGCGCCGCGAGCGCCAGGGCGCCGATGATCTTTTGCATGTTGTCTCCTTGGGGTCGTTATGAACTGCTAGGCCTTGAGGCCGCGGCACACCGCGTCGGTCACCATCGCCGTGGTGGCCTTGCCGCCGAGGTCGCCGGTGTGCAGGCCCGGGTCGGCGGTGACGGATTCGATGACCTTCATCAACTTCGCGGCCGCTTCGTTCTCGCCGAGGTGCTCGAGCATCATCACGCAGCTCCAGAACGTGCCGACCGGATTGGCGAGGCCCTTGCCCATGATGTCGAACGCGGATCCGTGGATCGGCTCGAACATGCTGGGGTAGCGGCGCTCGGGATCGATGTTGCCGGTGGGCGCGATGCCCAGGCTGCCCGCGAGCGCGGCCGCGAGGTCGGAGAGGATGTCCGCGTGCAGGTTCGTCGCCACCAGCGTGTCGAGCGACGCGGGCCGGTTGACCATGCGCGCGGTGCAGGCGTCGACCAATTCCTTGTCCCACTTCACGTCGGGGAACTCCTTGCTGATCTGCACGGCGATCTCGTCCCACATCACCATCGCGTGCCGCTGCGCGTTGGATTTCGTCACCACGGTGAGCAGCTTGCGCGGGCGCGACTGCGCGAGCTTGAACGCGAAACGCATGATGCGTTCGACGCCGGCGCGGGTCATCATGCTCACGTCGGTCGCCACTTCGATCGGGTGGCCCTGGTGCGCGCGCCCGCCGACACCGGCGTATTCGCCTTCGGAGTTCTCGCGCACGATGACCCAGTCGAGGTCCTTCGCCGTGCAGCGCTTGAGCGGCGCGTCGATGCCGGGAAGGATGCGCGTGGGCCGAACGTTCGCGTACTGGTCGAAGCCCTGACAGATCTTCAGGCGCAGGCCCCACAGCGTGATGTGGTCGGGGATGTGCGGGTCGCCGGCGGAGCCGAAGAGGATCGCGTCCATGGCGCGCAGGGGCTCGAGGCCATCGTCCGGCATCATCTTTCCGTGCTCGCGGTAGTAGTCGCCGCCCCAGTCGAACGAGGTGAACTCGAAGCGGAAATCCGCCCCCGCATCCGCCATCGCCTGCAACACCGTCTGGCCCGCGGGCACCACTTCCTTGCCGATCCCGTCGCCGGGGATGCAGGCGATCCTGTACGTCTTCATGAGAGAGCTCCTGTGATGGTCCAACTCTAGGACGGCGCAGGGCTTTCGAATGGCGGCAAAATTCAAGGCATTCCTAACCCTGGATTCATCAATGGCGCGCAACACCTCCTCGCACGACATGCAGTTCTTCGCGCAGCTCATGCGCTGCGGAAGCCTCGCCGCGGTCGCCCGGGAGTTGCAGGTGACACCGGCGGCGGTGAGCAAACGCCTGACGAGCCTGGAAGCGCGTCTCGGCGTGCCCCTGCTCAACCGGACGACGCGGCGTCTCTCGCTCACGGAGCAGGGCCGCACCTACCTCGAGAGTTCGCGGCGCATCCTGGAAGAGATCGAAGCCGTGGAAAGCGGACTGCAGGCGGCGCGTGCGCAACCCGCGGGCTTGTTGCGTGTGAACGCCACGCTCGGATTCGGGCGCATGCAGGTCGGCCCGGCGATCGCGAGCTTTTCGCGCAAGTACCCGCGCGTGGAAGTGCAGTTGCAGCTCACCGCGAGCCCGCCGCCCATCGTGGAGGAGGCCTACGACGTGGGCATCCGCTTCGGCGAGCCGCCCGATTCACGTCTGATCGCGCGTCTGCTCGCCCCCAACCGGCGGCTGCTGTGCGCGTCGGCCGCCTACCTCGCGCGCGCGGGCACGCCGCGCAAGCCGCAGGAGCTGGCGCGGCACAACTTTATCTCGATCCGCCAGGCCGACGATGCGCAAGGGTTGCTGCGTCTCGCGAGCGGCAAGCGCGCGGAGACCGTGAAGGTCCGCGGCAATCTGAGCACGAACGATGGCGAAGTCGCGGTGAGCTGGGCGCTCGCGGGTTTAGGCATCGTGCTGCGCGCGGAGTGGGATGTGGCGCGGTATCTGAGGAGCGGACGCCTGCAGCCCGTGCTGGAGAACTGGCAGACACCCGCCGCCGACATCCATGCGGTGTATCCGGCGCAGCACGCGAGGACGACGCGGGTGCTGGCATTCGTGGAACACTTGTCGCGGCACTTCGCGCCTTGAGCAACTGCTGCCGGGCGTCAACTCACGCCTTGGGCATGCGGTGCATCGCGCACAGCTTGTTGCCGTCGGGATCGCGCAGATAGGCCAGATAGAGCCTGGCGGTCGAACCTTCCCGGATGCCGGGCGGATTCTCGCAAGTCGTGCCGCCGTTCTGGAGTCCCGCCGCGTGCCAGGCCTCCACCTGCTCCGGCGAGCTGCACGCAAAGCCGATGGTGCCGCCGTTGCCGATGGTCTGCGGCTCGCCGTTGATCGGCAAGGTCGATCCGAACGAGCCCGTGGGCGAGCGCCAGAAGATGCGGTGGCGGTCCACGAAGCCCGGCTTGATGTCCAGGGTGCCGAGCACCGCGTCATAGAAGAGTCTGGACCGCTCCAGATCCGAAGTGCCGACCATCACGTGAGAAAACATGCGTGCTCCTTGTTGTTCGCGCGAGCATACCGGCACTTTGCCCCGGTGCTGCCCGGCGCCTTGTGGATCACGCCTTCATGCGCTTACTTGCGCTCGACCAACAGGACCTTGCACTCGGCCGTGCCGGTGTTTTGCAGGGAATGCGAGCCGATCATGCCCTGCAGGGACGTGGTGCCCGCCTTGGCGGAGCCCTCGCCAAGCACCTTGCCATCGGCGCCGAAGAAGCGCGACGTGCAATCGGTGAGCCGATACGCCACCGCCGCCGAATGGGAGTGCTGGACATCTTTCTGCCCGGGTTGCCAGGTGGCGAGGATCACCCGGAAATTGGCATCCTCCCCAAGCAGCGTGTACACGGCCGGCGAGGCCAAGTAGGACAGCGCCGCCTCCTGGGCGGCCGCGATGGAGGAGAGTGCGAGCAGCGCGATGGCGCCGGTGAATTTGTTCAGGAACATCATGTCTTCCTCGAAGTGGTTTCAGGGGATGCGGGGACGTCGCTCAAACGGCGCGCCAGATGTCGTCGTGCGTCGAGCCCGGGATGAAGAGGGCCGCGGACTTGCCGAGGATGGACAGGTATTTCGGATCCGCCATCAGCGAGGCCTGGGCTTTTTCCATGTCCGCGAGGCTGTTGTAGCCGGTATAAAAACACAGCCGGTGCGGATTGCCGCCCACCGGCAGCCTCAGCTGCATCTTCTGGCCCTGCGTAGCGGAGATGAATTCGATCATCTCCCCGGCGAAGGTCATGGCGTCCGCGACCTTGCCAGGTGCGATCGAAGTGGTGCGAGTGAAGTGGATCATGGTTGTCTTTCGTGGTCGCCTCCATGTGAGGCGATGGCATTCTCGGCACGATCCGCCGGATCACGAAAGCCCAGCTTGTCGCGTGTCCCGAATTGGGAGCCCGCATGGCGCGGACTGCAAGGCGCCCCGGCGGCGCGCCCGCCGATCAATCGGGGCAGCGCGACCGCCACTCGGTGGCGGTCATGCCGCTCAC
>JAZKIF010000231.1:0-13235 GCA_040385005.1 Pseudomonadota bacterium | reverse complement strand
GTGGCGGGCGCATCGAAGCCGCAGGCGAGAGCCACGTCCGTCACGGCCCGCTCCGGTTCGCACGCCAGCAACAGTTGTGCGCGCTCCACGCGGGCCTTGCGGATCTCCAGCGAGACGCTCCTGCCCTCGCGTTCGAAGATCCGGTGCAACTGGCGTGCGGAAATGCCCAGGTGCCTGGCAATGATCTCCGCGGACAGGCGCGGGTTCTGCATCGAACGCTCGATGTGGCCGAGGGCCGAGGCAAAGCGCGCCGCGCGGAGCGCCGCGCCGTCGTCATTGAAAACAGCGGCGCGGTCTCCCAGCGCGGCCGCCAGCAGGACGTCGGCCGCCAGCAGCGACGAGCGCAGTTGCGCGGGCTCCAGGGCCGTGAAGCGACGCGCCAGCGAGCCCAGGTAGCCGGACACGAGTTGCGTCATGTGCGCATCCTCCGGCAGCAGCTGAAAGCCGCCGCGGCGGATCCGGTCGCCGGAGAGCGGCAGGTGCTCCGTGGCGATTCGCATGGTGCGGAATTGCCAGTCATGCCCCGACGCCGCCACCGCGGTGTAGGGCGATGCCTGCGACCCGAGAACGATGCTGCCCGCCCGCGTGAGGAACTGGTCGCCCCGGCCATTGCGAAACCAGCTGCCGCCCTGCGCGATCCGGTACAACAGGAGGTGGTCCGTCGACATCGCGGACGCGCGTGCCGGCGTGCGTCGCACGACGCTCCATGACGTGCGGACATCCACGACGGTGACCGGGGCACTGTGCTGGACGCGGATGTCCGCGTGGACATCGGAGGGATCGGCCTGGTCGAGGTCGGCCTCCAGGTTGAAGAGTTCGAACGCGGTATCGCGGACAAGCTGGCTTCGCGCGCGGCCACGCAGGTCGTTCGTCGAAATTTGCATGTTTTGCATGGAAGTGCTCCGCGGTGTTGTTGCCCTCAGGCGCGGAACTCAGCGTGGGACCGAATCGCCGCGATGTCAAGCGCGTGGGAAAATCACGCATGCCCGTGCCACTGTCCCACACCCAATCGCTCCATACCGCGTTCTACCGGTTCACGCCGCTCGCACGGCCGGAGAATGTCGCCGCCTCCTTGCGCGAACTCCTGGCGAGCCAGGCGGCCGATGGCCTCGCCGGCAGCATCCTCATCGCCCCCGAAGGCATCAACGGCATGCTGGCCGGCACGCCCGCGGCGGTCGAGTGGATCGAAGAAACGCTGCAACACGACCCCGCCTTCGACGGCGCATTCACCGGCATGCCTTTCAAGCGCAGCGCCTGCATCACCCGGCCCTTCGGCAAACTGAAAGTCCACGTCAAGAAAGAGATCGTGCCGCTCGGCGTCGAGGGCGTCGATGCGCGCAAGACCGGCATCAACGTCACGCCGCGCGAATGGCGCGAACTCATCAAGCAACCGGATGTCGTGCTGCTGGACAACCGCAACAGCTTCGAATACCGGCTCGGCCATTTCGAAGGCGCGATCGATCCGCAGGTGACGAATTTTCGCGACTTTCCCGATTACGTGCGGGCCCACGCCGCCGAGTGGAAAGCGCAGGGCAAGCGCGTGGCGATGTATTGCACCGGCGGCATCCGCTGCGAGAAAACCAGTGCGTGGATGCAGGGCATGGACGTGCCGGTCTACCAGCTCGAAGGCGGCATCCTCCACTACTTCGAAGAGATGCCGGATGCGCAGCAGGACTGGAAGGGCGAGTGCTTCGTGTTCGACAACCGCGTCGCGCTCGACACGCATTTGCAGGAGACGTCGACCACGCTCGACGACGTGTACCAGGGCGAGCCCGACGGCGAGTGGCGGCTGCAACGCGCACGGCGTCTGGACGAGTCCGCGGAGGAATAGCCGTGCTGCCGGTGCGCGATGGCGTCGGGGCCAGCCAGGTGTCGTTGCCCGTCGGGCCCTGGCTCAGCGTGCTGGATTTCCTGGTGGAACGCTTCCCCGCGATTTCGGCCAGCGAGTGGACGGGCCGCATCGAAGCCGGTGATGTAGTCGACGGATTCGGGCGTGCCATCACGGTGCGGCAGGCCTATGCGCCCCACGGCAAGCTGTACTACTACCGCACCGTGGCCAACGAAGCGCCCAATGCCGCGCAGGCCCGCGTGCTGTTCGAGGACGATGTGCTGGTCGCGGCCGACAAGCCGCATTTCCTGCCGGTGACCCCGTCTGGCCAGTACCTGCAGGAGACCTTGCTGGTGCGGTTGCGCAGGCAGCTCGGCCTGCCGGAGTTGACGCCATTGCACCGGATCGACCGCGAGACTGCCGGCGTGGTGCTGTTCGCGAAAAAGCCATCTCTGTGCGCGGGCTACCTCGCGCTCTTCGCGGGCCGGCAGATCGACAAGCGCTACCAGGCCATTGCCCGCAGCGATGCGCGGATGCAATTTCCGCTGACGCGCGAGAGCACCCTCGTGACGAGCGATCACTTCATGCAAATGCGCGAAGCTCCTGCCGAGGCTGACGGGCATTCCCGCTCGCGCACCGACATCGAGTTGATGGAAACGCGCGGCGAGTGGGCGCGCTATCGCCTGCGTCCGCTCACCGGCAAGCGCCACCAATTGCGCGTGCACATGGCGGCTCTCGGGCTGCCGATCCTGGGCGACAGGATCTATCCGGAGTTGCTGCCCACTGGAGGGGACGATCCCGCCAACCCGCTGCGGCTGCTCGCGGAGAGCATCGCGTTTCGCGACCCGTTCAGCGGGAAGGAGCGCGGCTTTTCCAGCTGCTTGCGGCTGGACTTTCCCACCATGGACAACTGACGTCGTCAGATGTGACCATCGCGGCGCAGCGCAAGCATCTCTTCCTCGCTCTTCCCGATCCACTCCCGATACACCAGCTCGTTGTCCTCGCCCAGCCGCGGGGCGGTGCGCCAGACCGAACCCGCGTGGTTGACCATGCGCGGCACCACGCCTTGCATTCGCATCGCGCCGAGCTCCGGATCCTCCACGGTGACGATGCTCTTGTTCTCGCGATAGGTTTCATCCCGCACGATGTCGTCCATCGTGTAGATCGGCGCGGCCACCACCTCCAGCGCGCGAATCGTCTCCATGCATTGCGCGAGCGTGCGCTTGCCGATCCATTCGCCCAGCAACTTGTCCAGCCGGCCGCTGTTCTTCTTCTGCAATTCCCGATTCGCATAGTCCTCGGGCGGCTCGCCAACGAGCGACGCGACGTTCATCACGCTGCGCGGCGTGCCGGACGTGACCGTGAGCCAGCGATCGTCCGCCGTGCGGTACAGCCCCACTACCGCCGCAGGCGCGACGACGAGCTTGTTGCCGATTCGTTCGGGCACGGTGCCGAGCTGGTCGTGCAAAACCACTTGCCATTCGACGAGCCGAAAGAGGGTCTCGTACAACGCCAGGTCGATCCACTCGCCCTTGAAGGCCGGGTCGTGCGCCTTGCGGTACAGCGCGGCCTGGATCGCGAACGCGCCCATGAGGCCCGTCGCCGAATCGCCGTGCGAGAAGCCCGCGTGCACGGGAGGCCCATCGGGAAAGCCGGTGATGTTGACCACGCCGCTCATCGCCTCGCCGACCTTGCCGAAACCGGGTTCGTTGCGGCGCGAAGTCGTCGCGCCGAAGCCGGTCACCTGGAGCATCACGATCTTCGCGTTGACCTTGTTGAGCGACGCGAAGTCCAGGCCCCACTTCTCGAGCGTCTCGACGCGGAAATTCGTGATGACCACATCCGCCCATGCGACGAGTTCGAGCGCCAGCGCGCGGCCTTGATCGGTTCGCAGGTTGAGCGTGACGGAGCGCTTGTTACGGTTAGCGATCTTCCACCACAGGTGAACCCCGTCCTTCGCCGGCCCGGCGCCGCGGTGCGGATCGCCCTTGCCGGGGTCTTCCACATGGACCACCGTCGCGCCCAGGTCGGCCATCAGCACGCCCGCCAGCGGACCCGCGATGATGTGTGCGAACTCCACGACCTTCAGCCCATCCAGCGCGCCGGGGGCGCCCGGGTTCGGCGTCATGTTCCGCGCTCCAGCATGAGAAGGCCGTCCATCGGCGCATTGTGTTGGAGGCATGCACCGTCAAAGGTGAAAAGAGTTTTCGAGTGGCGGGGAGGAGCGGAATGCGGCCGCCTGTGAAAGCATGGAGCGCCTGCACGCGCCGGCCCGAAAGACAACCCATGAAACGCGCATTCCTGAAGCACATCGCCCTCCTGGCCGTTGGCATGCTCGTCGCGCCCTTTGCGGCGGCGCAGGCGAACTATCCCGACCGCCCGATCCGCCTGATCGTCGCGTTTCCTCCTGGCGGCGTCGTGGACCCGGCCGCGCGAGTCGTCGCGCAAAAGATGAGCGAGCTGCTCGGCCAGCCCATCGTCATCGACAACCGCGCGGGCGGTAACACCTCCATCGGCGCGGGCATGGTGGCCAAGGCGCCGGCGGACGGCTACACGCTGCTCTTCACCGCGGGCAGCACGCACGTCATCCACACATTGCAAAGCACCTTGCCCTACGACAGCCTGAGGGACTTCGCGCCGGTGGCGCCGGTCTCGCGCTCGGGCTACATGATGGCCGTGCATTCATCGGTGCCGGCGAAGACGCTGCCCGAGTTCATCGCCTATGCCAAGGCCAATCCCGGCAAGCTCAATTACGCGAGCTCCGGCGTCGGTAACGCCAACCACCTGTCGGTCGAACTCTTCAACATCCGCACCGGCGTGAAGATCACGCACGTGCCGTACAAGGGCGGTGCGCCGGCGCTGCTGGACCTCGCGGCCGGCCGCGTTCAGGTCATGATCACCACCACCTCGCTGCTGCAGCCGCACGTGCAATCGGGCACCTTGCGCGCGCTCGCCTACAGCTCGCAGGTGCCGGGCCAGCCGCCCGTGCCGCTGTTCTCGCAGTTCGGGCTGGAGGACCTGGAGAAGATCGAATCGGTCAACGTCATCCTCGCGCCCGTCGCCACGCCCGCACCCATCATCGCGAAGCTGTCCGCGGCGGTGAAGAAGGCGCTGGAAGCGCCCGAAGTGCGCACCGGCATCGAGAACCTCAAGATGGAGCCCTTCTTCCTCACGCCAGCCGAACTGGGCGAGCGCATGCGCGGCGAACGCGCGCGCTACGTGGAAGTGATAGAAAAGGCGAACATCCAGCTCACGCCCTGAAGACCCAATCAAATGCCCTTGACGACACCAGCCTCCCGAACGCTCGCCCACACCCGCGAGACCATCTTCCGCGGCTACCACCGCGATGACGGCCTCTGGGATATCGAAGCCACCCTGGTCGATCGCAAGACCCATGAATTCCATCGCACGGCGGAGGTCGTGCCCGCCGGCGGGCACACGCACGACATGGCGATCCGCCTCACCATCGACGACGACATGACCGTTGTTGCCGCCGAAGCGGTGATGGACGCGAAGCCCTTCGGAGAATGCGAGGCCGGGCAGGCGCCCTTCCAGAAGATCGTCGGCGCGCGCATGGGCCGCGGCTGGCGGCAGGCGGTCGAAGAAGCGATGGGGCGCGACACGGGATGCACGCATTTGCGCGAGATGGTGTCCAACATGGCAACGGCGGCGTTCCAGACGCTGCCCGCCTACAAGAAGTTCCTGCGGCGCCAGGCCGGCGAGGCGCAGGCGGAGGCGGGCAAGGAGCCCGCTTACTTCATGGGCCGCTGCATCGGCTGGGCCTTCGACGGGCCGGTTGTCGCGCGCTTCTATCCGAAGTTCATCGGCTGGGCCGCGAAGCAACGGGACAAGGCATGACGATCGACGTCGCCGTCCGCGACCACATCGCCATCATCACCATCAACCGCCCCGAGCGGATGAACGCGATGGACGCGGCGCACTACGAAGCGCTCTCGCAGGCTTGGATCCGCGTGCGCGACGACAGCGACATCCGCTGCGCCATCGTCACCGGCGCGGGCGAGAAATCATTCAGCAGCGGCGCGGACCTGAAGTCCCACGTCGGCCGCGAGCAGACGGCGCAGTCGCTGTGGCTCACGCAGCAGGGGCAGTTGCTCAATCGTGGGCTGGAAGTGTGGAAGCCCATTATCGCGGCGGTGAACGGCTACTGCCTGGGCGGCGGCATGACGTTGCTGCTCGCCACCGACATCCGAATCGCGGCGCGGCATGCGACTTTCGGCGTGAGCGAGGTGAAGCGCGGATTGATTCCCGCGAACGGCGGTACGCAGCGCCTGCTGGCGCAACTGCCGCACGCCATCGCGATGGACTTGCTGCTCACCGGTCGCTCGATCGACGCCGTGCAGGCCGAGCGCTGGGGCCTGGTGAACCAGGTGGTCGATGCGCAGGACTTGATGTCCGTGGCCATGAACCGCGCCAAAGAGATTGCGGCGAACGCGCCCTTGGCGGTGCAGGCGGCCAAGGAGCTCGCTACTCGCTCGCGCGACGTGGACCTCGCAACCGGACTGCGCCTGGAGCAGTTCGCCACACGCGCACTGGCCGCGACGCAGGACGCGGCGGAAGGCCGCGCCGCCTTTGCTGAAAAGCGTCCGCCGGATTTCAAGGGCACATAAGCGATGGATCCGCTGCAACCTGGCCAAACCGTCATCGCCGGCATCGGCAACACTGCGTTCGGCAAATTGCCGGGGCAGACGACCGTCTCGATGAATGTGCAGGCCTGCGCAAAGGCGTTGGCCGACGCGGGGCTGGAGAAGAGCCAGGTCGATGCGGTGTTCGTGAAAGTGCCCACGTCCAATCGCGACCTCATGTACGGGCAGAAGCTTTGCGAAGCGCTCGGCCTGCAGCCGCGCATCGGCGGCGCGTGGGACCAGGGCGGCGCGGCGAACATCTGCCTCATCTCGCTGGCCGCGGCTGCCATCGCGGCCGGTCAATGCGAGGTCGCGCTCGTCTGCTATGCCGACAACCCGCGCAGCGGCAGCCGGCAGGCCTACCAGCGCGCGCGCGGCGACGACGCGGTCTATGGCTGGTTCTCCACCGCCGGCGGCTACGCGATGCTGCATCAGGCGTACCTGCAGCAGCGTGGCGGCGAGAGCGTCACGCGCGCGTTGGGCGAAGTCGCGATCGCGTGCCGTGAACATGGCGCGGCAAACCCGAACGCGCAGTTGCGTGTGCCGCTGACGATGGACCAATACATGGCCTCGCCGTGGATCGTCGAGCCGCTGCGCCGCGACGACTGCTGCCTCATCTCCGACGGCGGCGCGGCGCTGGTCATCATGAGCGCGGCGCACGCGAAGCGACTCGGCGTGACAGCACCGGTGCCGATCCTCGGCATCGGCCAGTGCCAGACATCGTGGGACGTCCACCTGCGGCCCGATCTCACCACCACCGGCGCGAAAACCTCCGCGCAAAAAGCCTTCGAGATGGCCGGGCTCGCGCCGCGCGACATCGACGTCGCGCAGATCTACGACTGCTTCACCATCACCGTGCTGATGACGCTGGAGGATTACGGCTTCTTTCCACCCGGCGGCGCGATGGATTTCGTGCGCGATGGGCAGATCAGACACGGCGGGCGCCTGCCGCTCAACACCAGCGGCGGACTGCTGTCGGAGACCGGCATGCCGGGCCTGCAATTGGTGCTCGAAGGCGTGCGCCAGATGCGCGGCACCGCCAACCTGCAAGTCGCCGGTGCGCGCAATTGCCTGGTCAGCAACCAGGGCGGCACCATGCACACCCACGCCACCTTGATCCTCGGACAATGACTTCCGCCCTGCCCCGGCCCGACATCACGCCCGTCAGTGCGCCGTACTGGAATGCACTGACCGAGGGCCGCCTCACCTACCAGTCCTGCGCGTGCGGCCACCGATGGCTGCCGCCGCGCGCCGACTGCCCGAATTGCCTCGGACAACAGTGGACGTGGCAGACCGCGGCCGGCGGCGCGACGCTCGTGAGCTGGGTCGTCTTCCACACGCCGCCGAGCGATGCCTTCGACGGCCTCACGCCGTACAACGTCGCCGTCGTGCAGCTCGACGAAGGCCCGCGGATGATCACCAACATCGACGACGCGCCCGACGGCAAGGGTTTGCGCATCGGCCAACGACTGACGCTCGCGATCCACCGCGAGGACGACCTCGCCATCGCGCGCTTCCGGAAAGCTACTCCTTGATGTTCGCGGCGCGCACGATCTTCGCGTAGCGCTCCGATTCCGCGCGCACGAATCGGCCGAGTTCCTCGGCGCTGCCGGAGCCCGGCACGGCGCCCTGCTCGCGCAGCTTGCCGCCGATCGAGGGCTCCTTCAACACCGCGTTCAATTCCTCGTTGAGGCGGCTCACGACCGCGGGCGGCGTGCCGGCGGGCGCGAAGATGCCCGTCCAGCTGACCATCGAATAACCCTTCAGGCCCGGCATCTCGCCAAAGGTCGGCACCTGCGGCAACGCATCCAGGCGCGTGGGGCCCGTGACGCCCAGCGCATGCAGCTTGCCGGCATTGATCTGCGGAATCGCGCTGGTGCTCACCAGCACCGCGACGTCGACCTGGCCGCCGATCACGTCGGTGGCGATCTGCGCGCCGCCGCGGTACGGCACGTGCGTCACGAAGATGCCGCTGCGCTCTTTCAGCAGTTCCATCGCGAGTTGCAGCACGGTGCCGATGCCGGACGTCGCGTAGGTGAGATGGCCCGGCTTCGCTTTCGCCTGCGCGACGAACTCCGCATAGGTCTTCACCGGCAGCTTCGGCCCCGACACGAGGACCATCGGCGCCGTGTTCAGCATGCCCACCGGCGCGAGGGCCTGCAGCGGGTCGAACCGGTAGGCGGCAGGGTTCAACAATTTGGCGATCGCCATCGCGCTGTCGGTGCCGGCGACCAGCGTGTAGCCGTCCGGCGCCGCGGCCGCGGCCTTGCCGAGACCGACGGCGCCGCCCGCGCCGGCGACGTTGTCGATCACGACGGATTGCTTCAGCCGCTCCGACAGGCGCTGCGCGACGAGCCGCGCGTTGAAATCGACGCTGCCGCCCGCCGTGTAAGGGACGATCAGCGTGATGGGTTTGGCCGAGGGCCACTGCGCTTGCGCCGAGGCAAGAGCCGGCAGCAGCACGCACGTCCAGGCGACGAGGAGGGATTTGATGTTGTTCATGTCAGTTCGCCGTGGAAAGTGAATCGGGAAGCAGTTGCGCGCGCAATGCATCGAACTGCGCGCACCACTCGGTGTGCCAGCGGGCGCGCTGTGCCTCGTCGACCCACGCGCCGGCGATGCCGTTTTGCATGAAGCCGCGAAGGTCGTCGAGGCCAAAGCCGAAGTCCCGCGCCATCATCAACCAGGCCTGCGTCGGCGTCACGTGGTGCAGGGTCGGGTCGTCGGTGTTCGGGTGGATGCGCAGGCCGAGCGCGTGCATGCGGCGGATCGGGTGGTCCAGCGCCCAGCGATCGGGCGCGAGGGTGCGCAAGTAGTACGAATTGGTGGGCACCACGGTGAAGACGACGCCGCTCTCCACGCATTGCGCCGCGAAGTCCGGCTCGTCGACGACCGTGTAGCCGTGGTCGATCCGGTCGACGTGCAACACGTCGAGCGCCGTGCGCACGTTGGTCCAGGGCATGCCGAACTCGCCGGCGTGCGCGGTGGTCTTCAATCCACCACGCCGCGCCAGCGCATACGCCTGCTGGAACATCTCGGGCGGCCGGTCGACTTCGCGGTAGTCGATGCCGATGCCGATCGCCTCGTCGCAGCGGTGCGCGAGCATCCACTCCACCATCTCCACGGCCGCTTCGGGAGTTGCTTCGCGATCGATCGCGCCGATGAGCCGCCCCGTGATTCCGAATTGCGACTGCGCGTCGCGGATGGCACGCACGATCGCGTCCTGGGCGCGGGCATAGGGAATCTTCGAGACGTGCGCCGTGCCGGTGGGGTTCCACGAGAACTCGCTGTGGCGCACGTTGTGCGCGGCGGCGTCCTGCAGGTACTCGATCGTGATCCGATACAGATCGTCGGGCGTGCGAACGAGCATCGAGTCCAGCGCGCGCAGGACGCGCAACACGCCCACGGGCTTGTCGCCGCGCGTGTAGAAGGCCGTCACGTCTTCGTCGGGCAACGGGCCGCCGGCAGCGCGGTTCAGGTCGGCGAAAGTCTGCCGGCGCACGGTGCCGAACAAGTGGCAATGCAGTTCGGCCTTGGGGATGGCGCGCAGGAAATTTTCCAGCGCGGGCGGGGAAGGATTCATGAATCCGATCCTACGCGCGACGCGGACGCTTGCACAACTTCACGAAGCATTTGCATTGGCGCGTCTTCCTTGAGGCCTGCCCAAGCGTTGGATCAGCACGCAGCAATGCGAGGAGATTCCAGATGATTCAGCAGTCCAGATCAGCCGGTTTCCTGCTCTGCTTCCGGTCCCTGTACCAGAGCGGGCGCGGCTATGCCTTTCCCTGCGACGATGCGGGCCGGGTCGACCTGGATGGTTTGAGCGAGAGCAGCAGGGTCAACTACCTGTATGCCAGA
Source organism: Pseudomonadota bacterium (assembly GCA_040385005.1). Taxonomy (GTDB): domain Bacteria; phylum Pseudomonadota; class Gammaproteobacteria; order Burkholderiales; family Burkholderiaceae_C; genus Ramlibacter. The sequence goes on along the minus strand of JAZKIF010000231.1, from coordinate 2,906 downwards.
GCCATGGTCGGGCGCGAGCTGGCGGTGCCGGCGGTGGAGGCGGCGGAATTCCATTGAACATGAGGTCGCCTGAATCGCGTCAAGCCATCTTCACTTGAGCACTATCTTGCTCAGTAACCCGGTTAGTGAGCAAGATTTTGCTCATTCCGTCCGGAAGCGTCCCTTGTAAGCTGCGTGGGATGCGCACTATCGACTCCAGCGAAGCGCCTCGGTCCCTGCGCATCCTCCACCTCGATCCCGACCTCGTCGCCATCGACAAGCCTGCGGGCCTGCTGGTCCACCCCAGCGCGCTGGACGCCCATGAGGAACGCACCGCGCTGCGAACCCTGCAGCACCAGATGGGCGAGCGGCTCTTTCCGCTGCACCGCCTGGACAAGGCTACAACCGGCGTTCTGATCTTCGCGAGGAATGCGCAAGCGGCCAGGCGATGGGGCGCCGCGTTCGAAAGCGGCGGCGTGGCCAAGCGCTATGTGGCGCTGGTGCGCGGCTGGCCGGCCGAATCGGGAGAGATCGACTACGCCCTCGCGCGCGATCCCGAGTTGCCGTCGGCCGGTCAGGCGCGTATTTCCGCTGTCACCCGCTACCTGCGATTGACCTGCTTCGACTGGCCCTTCAGCGCCGACGGCCTGCACCCGACCAGCCGCTACGCACTGGTCGAAGTCACACCCCTCACGGGACGCCGCCACCAGATCCGCCGGCATTTCAAGCACATCGCGCATCCACTGGTGGGCGACACCACGCACGGAAAGACCGTGCACAATCGCGCCGTCGCGCAGTGGCTCGGAATGCAGAGGCTGTGGCTGCACGCGGCGAGCGTAGAGATTCCGGGGGGGCTGCGCGTGGAAGCGCCTTGCGGTCCGGAGTGGGACGCGCTGCTCGGGCGTGGATTCGCTACAGGATGATGTCGCCGCTCGGCAGCGGCAGGTGCAAGTCGCCCGAGTCGTCGTCCACCTGGCGCATCTCGATCTCCAGCAGGCGGCAGACCTGCGTGATCGGCACGTCGTTCGCGCCGCCTTCGAACGGGTTCTCCGTGCTTTCGCCCACTTGGTCCAGCGAGACGTACATCCAGGAAATGAGCAGGCTGAACGGCGCGGCCAGCCACGGCAGGCCGATGGCGAGCAAGCCTTGCGTCGTTCCCGCGAGCCGGTGGAATTCGGGCGCCAGGCCGAACGGCAGCAGCGCCGCGAAGCTCCAGACGAACAGCGTGTTGACGATGGCGTACTGACGCGGATAGGGAAAGTTCTTGATGCGCTCGACACGGGCCTGCTGGTCCAGCAAGTCCTTGAGAGTCTTCTGCATTTCGATGTGATGGGGACCGGCAAGCTCCTGCCGGCCGGCCATCGCGCGCAGCGCATCGCTTTGCAGGTGCATGAGCAGCGTCGCCTTGCCGCGCGCCCGGCTGACCCGCGCCAGCTCCTCGCCCGACAGGTACCTCGCAAGTTCCTGCGAGAGTGGTGTCTCGTGTTCCGGGACGATGAAGCGCTTGTCGCGGTATTCGTGATTGGAGCCGCTGGAGGCGGTCTCCCAGACCCGCCTGCCGCGCGCCTGGTAACGCACCGCCGTGAGCCACGCCAGGTGCCGCTGGACCAGCATGGCGCCGGCGTCGGCGGACACCGGAAAGTTTCGGCACAGCATTGCCCAGTACCTGCTGATGGCGGCGATCGCGGTCCAGACCTGCTGAGCCTCCAGCGTGCGGCCGTAGGTCTGCGCGTTCTTGAATCCGACGATGAACGAGGTGGCCGTGCCAAGGAGAGCCACGACCACCCAGGGCACGGCCAGCCAGTGCCAACCCGCCAGCTGGTGCGCCGCCACGGGGATCACGGACAGCGCCAGCAGGACGTAGGCCTTCCGGCGCGTCCACAGGAGGAAGTCGGCGAGCCGGTAGGATTTGCCGATGTGCATGGTGACTTGTCCTGTCCTGGGTAAAGGGAGTGAAGACGCGCGAGCCTTCGGTTCCGTGACATCGCCCGTGTAGCCTCTCGCCATGGATTCCCTGATTTCGGCTTCCGCCCGCGCGCTGGCCGCCGGCGACGCGCTCGGCGCGTTGAAGCGGGTGGCGTTACGCGACGACCCGCCGGCGCTCGCGCTGCGCGGCATCGCGATGGCGCAGCTCGGCGAGCTTGCGCGCGCGCGTGAACTGCTGAGGCGCGCGGCGCGCGGGTTCGGCTCGCACGAAGCGCTGGCGCGGGCACGCTGCGTCGTCGCGGAAGCCGAAGTGGCGCTGGCGATGCGGGACCTCGCGGGCTCGCCGCGCGTGCTGTCCGCCGCGGCGGCCACGCTCGAGGCGCACGGCGATCGCGCGAATGCGATGCAGGCGCGGCTCGTGGAAGCGCGCAAGCTCCTGCTGATCGGGCGGCTCGGCGATGCAGCCGCCGCGCTCGCAACGCTGGACGCACACGCGCTGCCGCCTGCGCTCGCCGCTGTCGCCGAACTCGCCACTGCGGAACTCGCGCTGCGCTCGTTGCGCATCGATGACGCGCGCTCCGCACTCGCAAGCGCGCACGATGCGGCCCACCGTGCGCGCATACCGGCGCTGCAAGCCGAAGTCGAGGAGGCACGCGCCGTCCTCGATCATCCCGCGGCGCGGCGTCTTCTCGCGGATGGCGAACAGGCGCTGCGGCTCGATGACGTCGCCACGCTGATGGGCTCGGATGCCCTGGTCGTCGATGCATGCCGACGCGGGCTGGGCATCGCGGGCGACTGGCAGCCGCTTGCGCGCCGCCCGGTGCTGTTCGCGCTGGCGCTCGCGTTGGCACAGGCGTGGCCCGGCGACGTCGACCGCATGACACGCATGTCGATCATCGAAGAAGGGCCCGTGCGCCAAGTGCGCATGGCCAACCTCGCGACAGTCGGCTCGCACAGCATCAACGGCGTGGCCAAGCTTCACAGCGAGCTCGTGACGAAAG
>JAZKIF010000230.1:0-29944 GCA_040385005.1 Pseudomonadota bacterium | reverse complement strand
CCAGATCACCAAGTGCTTCCGCGACGAGGACCTGCGCGCCGACCGCCAGCCCGAATTCACGCAGATCGACGTGGAGACGTCGTTCCTCACCGAGGAGGAAATCCGCGAGATGTTCGAGGGCATGATCCGCAGCACCTTCCAGAACGTGATGGGCATCGACATCGGCGCCTTCCCCGTGATGACGCACACCGAAGCGATGCGCCTGTACGGCTCGGACAAGCCGGACCTGCGCGTGAAGCTCGAATTCACCGAACTCACCGACGTGATGAAGGACGTGGACTTCAAGGTGTTCTCCGCCCCCGCGAATGCCGAGGACGGCCGCGTGGTGGGCTTGCGCGTGCGGGGCGGTGCGGCCATCACTCGCAGCGAGATCGACGCGTATGGCGAGTTCGTGAAGATCTACGGCGCCAAGGGCCTGGCCTGGATCAAGGTCAATGAAGTCGCGAAGGGGCGCGAAGGTTTGCAGTCACCCATCGTGAAGAACCTGCACGACGCGGCCGTCGCCGAGATCGTCAAGCGCACCGGCGCGGCGGACGGCGACATCATCTTCTTCGGCGCCGACAAGGCGAAGGTCGTGAACGACGCGATCGGCGCGTTGCGCGTGAAGGTCGGCCACAGCGAATTCGGCAAGTCGCAAGGGCTCATCGAAGGTGCATGGAAGCCGCTGTGGGTGGTCGACTTCCCGATGTTCGAATTCGACGAAGACGGCCAGCGCTGGAACGCGGTGCACCATCCGTTCACCTCGCCCAAGGACGGTCACGAGGACCTGCTGGAAACCGATCCGGGCAAGGCTGTCGCGAAAGCCTACGACGCCGTGCTGAACGGCATCGAACTCGGCGGCGGCTCGGTGCGTATCCACCGCGAGGACGTGCAGAGCAAGGTGTTCCGCGCGCTGAAGATCGACGCGGAAGAAGCGCAGCTGAAGTTCGGTTTCCTGCTGGACGCCCTGCAATACGGCGCGCCCCCGCACGGCGGCATCGCCATCGGCCTGGACCGCTTCGTGATGCTGATGACCGGCGCGGAAAGCCTGCGCGATGTGATCGCCTTCCCGAAGACCCAGCGCGCGCAGGATCTGCTCACGCAGGCGCCGGGGCCGGTGGATGAGAAGCAGCTGCGGGAGCTGCATATCCGGTTGCGGAATACGGCGCCGGCCTGAAGCCGCGAGTACGAAACGTCGGGACTTGCGCGCAATCCCCGACGTTTGGTGCGTTTCTCTTCCGGCGCGGGATTCGATACGATCAGTGGCGAGAAAGCACATGCCCGAAACCGTCCCCAAGCCTCAGGGCAACCCGAGCCCCGGCGTGATCGCGTCGCTGAACTCGTTTCCGGCAGGTCTGGTCGTGCCAAGGAGATCTACGAGCGCTACAAGGAATGGTTCGACATGCAGAACGAACTTGTCGAGCGTCTCGGAATCCCCGGCGAAGAGCACCGATCCTGGTAGGCCCGGCTCCAACTGTGGCAAACCGTTGACAGATATAAATAACTGTCTACCATTTGCCACATGACCGCCACCACGGGACGTGAAAGAACACTAAAGCTCGCCAGCCGCCCGCAAGGCGTCACCACCACCGACTTGGCTGCCAGGGGAATTCACACCCAAGTGCTCAGCCGACTGGTGGAGGCGGGTGAACTCGAACGGGCGGCGCGAGGACTCTATCGCCTGGCCGAGCAGCCGACTGGCGAGCACCACGCTCTCGCGGTTGCCGCGGCTGCCGCACCGCGCGGCGTCGTCTGCCTGCTTTCCGCGCTTCAATTCCATGGGATAGGGACGCAACTGCCATCCGAAGTCTGGATCGCCATCGATCGGCGCGCGCGTCAACCCGCGTTGAGATACCCGCCGCTGCATGTGGTTCGCTTCACGGGCGAGGCACTTTCGGCGGGGTGTGAAGTCCACGTGGTTGAGGGCCGCAAGGTGCGTGTCTATAACATTCCCAAGACCTTGGCGGACTGCTTCAAGTACCGCAACAAGATCGGCCTCGATGTCGCGCTGGAGGCACTGCGGGAGGCCTGGCGTCGCAGACGGTTCACGATGGAAGCGCTCGAGTGTTACGCAGCCATCTGCCGGGTTCAACGGGTCATGCGGCCATACCTCGAGGGTCTGGTCGCATGAACGCGGCGCGCGACGGCTTGGCGCATTCGGTGCAAGTCCGGCTGGCGCGGCATGCCAAGGAAATCAACGTCGATCCAAATCTTGTGCTCACACGTTACGGGATAGAGCGCTTCCTGTACCGACTCTCACGTTCGGCCCATGCCGAGCGATTCGTCCTGAAGGGAGCGTTGCTCCTCATCGCCTGGCTGGGCGAAACATTGCGCCCCACGCGCGATGCCGACCTGTTGGGCTTCGGCGACTTCGCCGACGACGAGCTCGCGCGCATCATGCGCGATGTATGCGAGATCGAGGTCGAACCCGATGCGGTCATCTTCGATGCCGAGTCGATCGTCATCGACGCGATTCGCGCGGAAGATACTTACGGTGGCCGCAGGGCAACACTCACCGCGCGATTGGGAGCCGCGCGCCTGCGCATCCAGGTGGATATAGGGATTGGCGATGCGGTGACGCCAGCCGCGCAGTGGCTGCAGTACCCGAGCCTGCTCGATCTCCCGCAGCCGCGCCTGCGGGCCTATCCGCGCGAGACCGTGGTGGCCGAGAAGTTGCACGCGATTGTCTCGCTGGGCATGCGCAACAGCCGGTTGAAAGATTACTTCGATCTGCATGCGCTCGCGTGTGAAGGCGCGATGGAAAGTGCACGCTTGGGCGAAGCAATCGCCGCAACTTTCGCGCGACGGAACACAGCGGTGCCGGTCGGTTTGCCTACAGGATTGACTCCCGCGTTTTCGCTCGATCGCGAAAAGGCTGCGCAGTGGAAGGCTTTTCTTACCAGGAATCGGTTGGAGGGGCCGGCACTGGAGGATGTCGTCCAGGAGCTGGGCGACTTTATCATCGGCCCTCTGGTTGCAGCACGGAGTCTGTAGTGACTCGCCCCTTCAAGATCCCCCAATCCGTCCTGGTCGTGATCCACACGCCCACACGTGAAGTCCTGCTCATCAATCGGGCCGACGCGCCGAATTACTGGCAATCGGTCACCGGCTCCAAGGACACCGAAGAAGAATCGTTCACCGCCACGGCAATCCGTGAGGTCTTCGAGGAGACCGGCATCCATACCGACATCGGCCGTCTCACCGACTGGGGCATCGAGAACGTCTACGACATCTACCCGCGCTGGCAGCATCGCTACGCACCCGGCGTGACGCGCAACACGGAACACGTCTTCGGCCTGTGCGTCCCCGATGGCACGCCCGTCACCCTCAACCCCCGCGAGCACACGGGCTACCGGTGGTTACCTTGGCGCGAGGCGGCCGATGAATGCTTTTCGCCATCCAACGCCGAAGCGGTCCTCTTGCTGCCACAATTTGCTTGATGAGTGCATCGCAGATATTTCGCATCGCGACGTACAACATCCACAAGGGCGTGCAAGGCATGGGGCCGGCGCGCCGACTGGAAATCCACAACATCGGGCATGCCGTCGAACAACTCGACGCGGACATCGTGTGCCTGCAGGAAGTGCGCAAGCTCCATCGCCAGGAGGAGAAGTATTTCAAGCGGTGGCCGCAGCTTCCGCAAGCGGAGTTTCTCGCGCCGGAGGGCTACCAGGCCGTCTACCAGACCAACGCCACCACCAAGCACGGGGAACACGGCAACGCGCTACTGTCGCGCTGGCCGGTGGTGTCGCACGGCCATGAGGACATGTCGGACCACCGCTTCGAGCAGCGCGGCCTGCTGCACGTGCATGTGTTGTGCGGCAAGAAGCCCATCCATGTGATCGTGCTGCACCTGGGCCTGATCGCGGCCAGCCGGCTGCGACAGATCGAGAAGCTCGGCAGCTACATCCAGCGGGAGATTCCGAAGCGCGATGCGCTGGTCGTCGCCGGCGATTTCAACGACTGGGGCGCGAAGCTGCGGCCGGCGATGAACGCGCTGGGCCTGAAGGACTTCGTCGGCGTGCGCCAGAACACGTATCCCTCGCTGGTTCCGCTGACCCAGCTGGACTTCGTATACGCGCGGGGCTTGAAACCGATTGGCGTGCAGATTCCGCGCGGCCGCATCTGGTGGCGCATGTCGGACCACTTGCCGCTGATCGCCGAGTTCAAGCTGTAGGCGCGCGAACGATGTCGCAGGCAACTCCCAACTTGCGAGCCGGCCACGATGTGCGTCTGCTGCAGGGCAGCGTCGAGTTCTTTCCCGCGCTCATCGAGGCGATGGACGCCGCGCGGCGCGAAGTGCGGCTGGAAACCTACATCTTCGATTTCACCGGGGAGGGCGCCGAAGTCGCCTACGCGCTGGAGCGCGCGGCGCGCCGGGGCGTGGCGGTGAAGGTGGTCGTCGACGGGTTCGGCAGCGAGCCCATCGAGCCGCTGTGGGAGGAGCGCTTCCTGCAAGCCGGCGTGGAATGGCGCGTGTATTCGCCGGTGAGCGCGCTGGGCCTGCTGCGCCTGGGCAACTGGCGGCGCCTGCACCGCAAGCTGTGCCTCGTCGACGGAGAGACGGCGTTCTGCGGCGGCATCAACATCCTCGACGATTTTCACGACCCCACGTACGGCCGTCTCGAAGCGCCGCGATTCGACTTCGCGGTCCGCGTGAAAGGGCCGCTGGTGGCCGAAGTGGCGGACACGATGGCGCGGCAGTGGCAACGCATCGAGGCAATGGGGCAGGCGCGGCGCGCGCGATTGAAGGGCGCCCTCGTGTCCTGGCGCGCGTCGGGCGGGCGGCGCATCGAAGCAGCGCAGCCTGCCGAAGACGTGGGCAGACCGCTTGCACATTCCCGCGCGGCGCTGCTCCTGCGCGACAACCTTCGCAACCGCATGCGCATCGAGCGCGCGTACCGCCGCGCCATCGGGCAGGCGAAGGACGAGATCATCATCGCCAATGCGTACTTCGTGCCGGGGATCAAGCTGCGCAACGCGCTGGTGCTGGCGGCGAAGCGCGGCGTGAAAGTGAAGCTGCTCCTGCAAGGCCGCTATGAATACTTCATGCAGTACTACGCGGCCCGGCCGATCTACGGCGCGCTGCTTCGCGCCGGCGTCGAGATCCACGAATATTCGCCGAGCTTCCTTCACGCCAAGGTGGCCGTGATCGACGGCCATTGGGCGACGGTCGGCTCCTCCAACCTCGATCCGCTCAGCCTGCTGCTGGCGCGCGAGGCGAACATCGCGGTGGACGACGGCGCTTTCGCCGCGCATTTGCGCGGCAGGCTGCTCACCGCGATCCAGAAGGAGGGCACGGCCATGGACCCCGCCCAGTTCGAGCACCGCCCACTGGTCCAGCGCCTGAAGGAAAACCTCGCGCTGGTGCTGATGCGCGTCGCGCTTGCCGTGCAAGGCAAGAATTACCTCTGAGCCGCGATGCCAGGCAGTGCCGACCGTTCCTCGCGGGATCTCGTGGTCCACCGGCCCGAAGGCCTTTATTGCCCGCCGGGCGATTTCTACATCGACCCGTGGCGGCCGGTGGGGCGGGCCATCATCACGCACGCACACGCCGATCACGCTCGCGTGGGACACGGACACTATCTCGCGGCGGCGCAAGCCGAAGGCGTCCTGCGAACGCGCCTCGGCGAGATCAACCTGCAGACCCTCCCGTATGGCGAGCGTGTCGTGCATAACGGCGTGACGGTGTCGCTGCATCCCGCGGGCCACGTGCTTGGCTCCGCACAGGTGAGGCTCGAACACGGCGGGCAGGTGTGGGTGGCGAGCGGCGACTACAAGGTCGCGCCCGACAGGACGTGCGCGCCGTTCGAGCCGGTGCGCTGCGATGTCTTCATCACCGAATCGACGTTCGGCCTGCCGATCTACCGCTGGTGCCCGGACGAAGAACTCTTCGCGGACATCAACGCCTGGTGGTCGCGCAACGTGCTCGCCGGCCGCGCGAGCGTGATCGGCTGCTACAGCTTCGGCAAGGCGCAGCGCCTGCTCTCCGGCGTTGATCCGTCGATCGGCCCGATCATCGTGCACGGGGCCGTCGAACCGTTGAACCGCGCCTACCGCGCGTCGGGCGTGGATTTGCCGGCCACTCAATTGGTGACGGAGGTGAAGGACCGCGCCGATCTCAAGCGCGCGCTGGTCGTGTGCCCGCCGAGCGCCGCCGCTAGCACCTGGATGCGCAGGTTCGGCGATGCGAACACCGCGTTCGCCAGCGGCTGGATGCAGGTGCGCGGGAACCGCCGGCGCGGCGGATGGGACCGCGGCTTCGTGCTGTCGGATCATGCGGATTGGCCTGGCCTCATGAGCGCGATCGGCGCGACGGGCGCGCAACGAGTGATCGTGACGCACGGCAGCGTGCCGGTGATGGTTCGCTACCTGACCGAACAGGGCCTGCAGGCCGAAGCGTTCGAGACGGAGTACGGCGGCGATGCGGTGGAGGGCGACGCCGCACCGGAGACACCGGCGCCTGGCATCGAGCAGCCGAAAGAAGGCGCATGAAGCGCTTCGCTGAACTCTTCGCCGAACTGGATGCCACGACATCCACCAATGCGAAGGTCGACGCGCTGCAGCGTTACTTCGCGCAGGCGCCCGCGCACGATGCGGCTTGGGCCGTGTACTTCCTCTCCGGCGGCAAACCGCGGCAGGTGGTGCCCACGTCTCACCTCGCGACGCTGGCTTGCGCCCTTGCCGGTATCGAGCCCTGGCTGTTCGACGAGTGTTACCAATCGGTCGGCGATCTCGCGGAGACCATCGCACTGGTCCTGCCCCGGGACTCGGACCCCACCGATGTCGGTCTCGCTGAATGGATCGAGCAGCGGCTGCTTCCATTGCGCGGCGCGGGCGAAGCGGAGATCGCGGAACGCGTCACCTCGTATTGGCGCGAACTCGATGCGCAGGGCCGGTTCCTTCTGACCAAGCTGGTCGGCGGAGGATTTCGCGTCGGTGTCAGCAAGCTGCTGGTCCAGCGCGCGCTCGCCGCGCATTCGGGCGTCGATGCGAAGCGGGTGGCGCAACGCATGATGGGCTACACCGACGGCAAGTCGATGCCGTCGGTCGAGCGCTTCCAGGCGCTGATCGTGCAGCACGAAGAAGGCGTGCAGGTGCAGCTCGACGAAGGGCAGCCTTATCCGTTCTTCCTCGCCCACCAGCTCGATGCACCGCCCGAGGTCTTCGCTTCGCGCCTTGGTCCGGTCGCCGATTGGCAAGTCGAGTGGAAGTACGACGGCATCCGCGGCCAGATCGTGAAGCGGGGCGGCAAGGTGTGGGTGTGGTCGCGCGGCGAGGAACTGGTGACCGAACGCTTCCCGGAGATCGTCGCGCTCGCGCAGCCGCTGCCGGACGGCACGGTGCTCGATGGCGAGATCATGGTGTGGAAAGATGATGAAGCAGGCGACGGACCGGCGCCTTTCTCGCTATTGCAGCAACGCATCGGCCGCAAGACGCTCACGAAGAAAGTGCTCACCGACGCGCCGGTGACTTTCATGGCCTACGACCTGCTGGAGCACGACCACAAGGATGTGCGTGAGTTGACGCAGCGCGAACGCAGGTCACGCCTCGAATCGCTGTTGCAAGGCACGCCGTTCAAACTTTCCCCGATCGAAACCGCCGGCTCCTGGCTCGAGCTGGCCCAGCGCCGCGAAAGGTCGCGTGAACTCGGCGTCGAGGGCTTGATGCTCAAGCGCCTCGACGCGGCCTACGGCACCGGCCGAACCAAGGCCGAAGGCCTGTGGTGGAAATGGAAGATCGACCCGATGACGATCGACTGCGTGCTCATCTACGCGCAGGCCGGCCATGGTCGTCGCGCATCGGTCTACACCGACTACACCTTCGCCGTGTGGAATCGCCAGCCGGAAAGCAGGGAAGAGGCCGAAGCCGTGGTTGAAGCCATCGCAAAGCGCGAGCCCGCGCAACCGGATGCGCTGCAGCTCGTCGCCTTCGCCAAGGCGTATTCCGGCCTCACCGACGAAGAGTTCAAGAAGGTCGACGCGATCATCCGCAAGAGCACCCTGGAGAAGTTCGGTCCGGTGCGCAGCGTGCGGCCCTCGCTGGTGTTCGAGCTGGGCTTCGAGGGCATCAACCGCAGCCCGCGGCACAAGAGCGGCATCGCGGTGCGATTCCCGCGGATGCTGCGGATCCGCAACGACAAGCCGCTGCACGAGGCGAACACGCTGCAGGACCTCGAAGCGCTGCTGTGAAGTGAATGCGTCGGTGTTACCATTTCACGATGCTGATGAAAAGCCAAGACGCCATCAACGCCGGGGGCGCCGACGATGCCGGAACGCCCGTTTCGGTGAAGATCCGCGAGCGCATCCAGGCCGCGCGCAAGCGCTTCCATTCCAACGACAACATCGCCGCGTTCATCGAGCCCGGCGAACTCGAGAAGCTCCTCGACGAGGTCGAGGTCAAGATGCAAGGCGTGCTCGACAGCATGGTGATCGACACCAGCAACGACCACAACACGAGCGACACCGCGCGCCGCGTCGCCAAGATGTATTTGAACGAGGTGTTCAAGGGCCGCTATGTGAAGCAGCCCGCCATCACCGAGTTCCCGAACGCCGAGCACCTCAACGAGCTGATGATCGTCGGCCCGATCACCGTGCGCAGCGCATGTAGCCATCACTTCTGCCCGGTCATCGGGAAGGTGTGGATCGGCGTCATGCCCAACGAGCACACCAACGTGATCGGCCTGTCCAAGTACGCGCGCCTGGCCGAATGGGTCATGGGCCGCCCGCAGATCCAGGAAGAGGCCGTCGTGCAGCTCGCCGACCTCATCATGGAGAAGACCCAGCCGGACGGCCTCGCCATCGTGATGGAGGCTTCGCATTTCTGCATGGCCTGGCGCGGGGTGAAGGACATGGACGCGAAGATGATCAACTCGGTGATGCGCGGCGCGTTCCTCAAGGACTCGGCTCTGCGTCGTGAATTCCTCGCGCTTATTCCAGGAAAGCTCTGATCATGTTGGTACGACTCTTGTACGCAAGCCGGGCGGTCGACACCAGCCCGGAAGCGATCGAATCCATCCTCGGGCAGGCGCGGCAGCACAACCCCGAGAACGGCATCACGGGCATCCTCTGCTACGGCGGCGGAATCTTCCTGCAGGCCATCGAGGGCGGACGCTTGCAGGTGAGCGACCTGTTCGGCCACATCCAGCGCGATGCGCGCCACAAGGATGTCGCGCTGCTGCATTTCGAGGAAATCTTCGAGCGGCGCTTCGGCGGCTGGAGCATGGGGCAGGTCAATCTCTCCAAGCTCAACCACGCGATCTTGCTGAAGTATTCCGAGAAGCCCGAACTCGATCCGTATTCGGTGTCGGGCAAAGTTTCTCTCGCGCTCCTCGAAGACTTGATGGCCACAGCCGCGATATGCGGACGCGTATGACCACGCGGGCGACCGGCTGAGTCCGGCGTGCCGGCCAGCGCGCTTGCCCTCGTCATCCTCGCCGGCCTGATCCACGCCAGCTGGAACATCGCCGCCAAGAAGGCGGGCGGTGATTCGCGCTTCGCCGTGTTCACGAGCATCGTGATGATCGTGTTCTGGGCGCCGCTGGGCATCTGGCTCGGCGTGCAACAGGTTCCCGCGTGGGGCATGACCGAGTGGCTGCTGCTGTGCGCGAGCGCGGTGCTGCACACGCTGTACTACATCGTCCTGCTGCGCGGCTACCGCAAGGCCGATCTCACGGTGGTCTATCCGCTGGCGCGTGGCTCGGGGCCGCTGCTCTCGTCGATGGCCGCCATCCTTCTGTTGGGCGAGCAGTTGTCCGCGCTCGGTGCGTTCGGCATCTTCGGCGTGGTGGTCGGCGTGTTCCTCATCGCGGGTGGGCCAGGCTTGTGGCGCGCGACGAACGATCCGCTGCGCCGCCTGCGCGTGCGCAAGGGCATGCTGTACGGCGTGCTGAGCGGCGCGTTCATCGCGAGCTACACGCTGGTCGATGGCTATGCGGTCAAGTTTCTTTTGATGTCGCCGATCCTCGTCGACTACGTGGGTGGACTGCTGCGGCTCGTGGTGCTTGCGCCCGTGCTTTTCCGTGATCGCCCGCAAGTGGCCGCCATGTGGCGCAGCCAATGGAAATACGCGCTCTATGTCGGCATCATCAGCCCGGTCTCGTATGTCCTCGTGCTGTACGCGATGCAGGTCGCGCCGCTGTCGCACGTCGCCCCCGCGCGGGAAGTGTCGATGCTGTTCGCGGCGCTGATCGGCGGGCAACTGCTCGGCGAGGGCGAGCGCGCGTTGCGATTGCTCGGCGCGGCGTTCATCGCGGCGGGTGTGATGGCGCTCGCGCTGGGGTGATGACCATGTCCGTGCCAACACTCGTCGGCTGCGATTTCTCGAGCACACCTACACGCCGAAAGCCGATCGTGCTCGCCTGGGGCTCGCTCGCGTCGGGCCGGGTCGTGTTGTCGCGGCTCGAGAAGATCGAATCGCTCGCCGCCTTCGGCGCGTGGCTCGCGCAGCCGGGCGACTGGCTCGGCGGCTTCGACTTCCCGTTCGGCCTGCCGCGCGAACTGGTGGAACAGCTGCAGTGGCCATTGCAATGGCGCGAGTGCATCGCGCATTACGCCGGCCTCTCGCGTGCCGAGATTCGCGAAACCTTTGCGGCGTTCTGCGATGCGCGCCCCGTCGGCGGAAAATTCGCGCATCGCGCATTCGACAAGCTCGCGGGCTCGAGCCCTTCGATGAAGTGGGTGAATCCACCGGTCGCCTACATGCTGCACGCCGCGCTGCCGCTGCTGCTCGAGGCGGGCGTGCACATCCCGGGACTGCACGCAGGAGACTCACGCCGCATCGCGCTCGAAGCCTATCCCGGCCTGCTCGCGCGCGAACTGATCGGCCGGCGCAGCTACAAGAGCGACGAGAAGGCGAAGCAGACACCGGATCGCTTGATCGCGCGCAAGGACCTCGTCACGTCGCTCGAAATCGGCGGCACGCGACTGGGCGTGCGCTTGAAGCTCAGCCACGCGCAGCGCGACGCCCTTGTGGAAGACGCGAGCGGCGACAGCCTCGACGCGGTGCTGTGTCTGTTGCAGGCCGCATGGGCACAGCAGCAGGGCGCGCCGCGGTACGGCTTGCCCGAGACGCTGGACCCGCTCGAAGGCTGGATCGTCAGCGCTGGAATCGCGTAACCTTGCGCGTTGCCCAAGGAGATTCGCCATGCCCTCTTCCGTGATCCCGACCTTGCGTTACCGCGACGCCCTCGCCGCCATCGACTGGCTGTGCCGCAACTTCGGGTTCGAGAAGCAGTTGGTGGTGCTCACCGACGACAAGCGATGCGTGCAGCACGCGCAACTCGTGCTGGGCGGCGGCATGCTGATGCTCGGTTCGGCGGACAACCAGTCCGAGTTCGGCAAACATATCCGCCAGCCTGACGAGGTCGGCGGTTTCGAGACGCAGTGCTCGTATGTCGTGGTGCCCGATGCGGACGCGGTGTACGCGAAGGTCAAGGCGGACGGCGGCCAGATCGTGATGGACATTCACGATGAGGACTATGGTGGACGCGGCTTCTCCTGCCGCGACCCGGAAGGCCGCCTCTGGTACCTCGGGACTTACGATCCCTGGGCCGATTTTTCCTCGAAGTAGCGGAAAGCCTGCAGCGCATCCGCGTCGGTACGGTACATCGAGAGCAGCGGGCTCTCGTCCAGCGCGCCGGATTTGCGCAGCACGCGGTCCACCGGCAGCTTGATGCCGCTGATGTGCAGGCGGATGCCGCGGTCCTGCAGCATCTTGCGCAATTGCACGAACACTTCCACGCCAGTGGCATCGACACGGTTGATCGGTTGCGCGAACAGCGCCACGTGCTTCACATGCGGATGCGCGGCCAGGTGTTCCACGATCGCGCGCTCGAACGCGGTGGCCGACGCGAAGTCCAGTTCGTCGTCCATGCGCAACGCATAGAGCTGCGGCGCGAGCGGCGGCAGTTTCCACAGATGGCGGTCGCGCAGGCTGCCATCCGGGTGCAGCCCGACCTCGATGATGCGCGGGTGCAGCCGCAGGTAGAGAAAGTGCGCTAGACCCATCACCACGCCCGCGAGCACGCCCCAATAGATCTTCGGCGCGGTGATCACGGTGACGGCGAATGTCACTAGCGCCGTGACCGCTTCGACCCGATCGATCCGCCACAGGCGCAGCAAGGTGTGCGGCTTGAAGAGACCGGCCACCGCGACGACGACGACCGCGGCCAGCACCGAGCGCGGCACGTGGAACAGCGCCGGTGTGAGAAAGAGGAGCACTACCAGCACGATTGCGGTCGATGCGACGGTGGCCCAGCCCGTCTTCGCGCCGGAATACAGCGTGATGGCGGACCGCGAGAACGAAGTGCTGGTCGGAAAGCTGCCGGAGAACGCTGCCGCGAGCTTGCCCATGCCCTGCCCGATGAGGTCCTGCCCGGCGTCCCAGCGCTTGCCGTCGTGCTGGCTTTCGATCTTCGCGCTCGCGGCCATCTCGAGCGAGCTGACCAGCGCGATCACGAGGGCCGGCACGATGATCGCGCCCAGCTTCTCCCATCCGGGCCAGCCCGGCAGATAGAGCGAAGGAAGGCCCGCCGGCAACTCGCCCACCACGGCCCCACGCGAGGAGTAACCCGTGGCATAGGCGACGGCGCCCGCGAGCGCGATGGCGATCAGCACCATGGGAACGCGCGGCAAGAACCGCTTGCCCAGGACGAACGCGGCCACGCCGCCGACCCCGAACGCGAGGGCGATCGGATCGATGCGTGGAGATTGCCACAAGGACGACAGGCTGCCGTCCAGGCCGATGAGCGCGGGAAGCTGCGAGACGATGATCAGCAGCGCAGCCGCCTGGCTGAAACCCGCGAGCACCGGCGAGCTCACGAGGTTGAGCACCCACGCTGCGCGCAGCGCCCCCAGGCCCAATTGCACGCCGCCCGCGAGCAGCGCGAGCCACGCGGCGAGCGCCACCCATTCGGGACTGGCGGGTTGCGCGAGCCCCGCGAGGGACGCGCCGACCAGCACGCTGGTGAGTGCCGAAGGGCCGACGGAAAGGCGCGTGGATGCGCTGAACAACACAGCGACCAGGGCGGGCAGGAACGTTGCGTAAAGGCCTGCAACCAGCGGCATTCCGGCAAGGCCCGCGTAGGCCACGGATTGCGGGACCATGACCACCGCGACCGTCAGGCTGGCGGCGATCTCACCGCGCAGGAGGGCGGTGGTGGGACGCGGCCAGCGAAGGAAGGGGAGCCACCGGGAACTGCTGGACATGGGGGGAGAGTATGCCCAAGGTCCGGCCTATCGCTGCGGCATGTCCTGCGCCGAATACCCCAGGCTCACCGTCGCATCCTCGGGGATCGCGGGCATGGTCTGGTTCCATCGCTCCCACCCCGCGCGCATCGCGGCGAGACGTTGCGGTTCGCGCGCGGCGTGGTTCGCCCGCTCGCGCTCGTCGGAGGCGATGTTGAAGAGGTAATCGATGCCGTCGACCCGCAGGTATTTCCAGTCGCCGTCCCGCAGCGCGCGCTGGCCACGATGCTTCATGCGCCAATGCAGTGGGCGCTCGAAGGCATGGCTCGCATCGCGCAGCACCGGCAGCAGCGACACGCCGTCCAGCGGGTACGCCGGATCCGCGGCAACGCCGGCGGCATCGAGCATGGTCGCCGACCAGTCCATCGTCATGCAGTGCTGGCCGCTCACGCCGCCCGCGGCAATCTCATCCGGCCAATGCGCGATCCACGGGACGCGGATGCCGCCTTCGGTCAAATCCATCTTGCCGCCGACCAGCGGCCAGTTGTCGGAGAAGCGCTCGCCGCCGTTGTCGCTGGTGAAGACCACCAGCGTGTTGTCCGCGATGCCGTTGGCGCGCAAGGCGTCCATCACCCAGCCGATGCCTTCGTCCATGTGGTGGATCATCTTCTGGTAGGCATGGATGTTCCCGCCGTGCAGGTGGAAGAGGTTGGCCTTCACTTCGGCCGCGACTGCTTCGTCGTCGCGTGTCTCCCACGGCCAATGTGGCGCGGTGTAGTGCAGGCTGAGGAAGAACGGCGAGCCCCCGCTCGCCGACCGGTTGACGAAGTCCACCGCGCGCCGGGAGAGCAGGTCGGTGAGGTAACCCGCCTCGTGCTTTTCGCCGTCGCCCTCATAGAGGTCGTGCGCGCCGCCGAATGCGCAGTGCGTGAAATAGTCGACCCCGCCCGACATCGGCCCGAAGAATTCGTCGTAGCCCGACCGCAGCGGCCCGAACGCCGGCGGATATCCCATGTGCCACTTGCCGATGAGCGCGGTGCGGTAGCCGCTCGCGTTCAACAGTGAAGGCAAGGTTGGATGTTCCGGCGGCAAACCGAGCGTAGTGCTGCCGCGGCTTTTGCTGTTGATGGGCTCCTCGGCCGCGCCGCGCAGGCGGTACTGGTAGCGCGCCGTCATCAGCGCGAAGCGTGTCGGCGAACACACGGGCGAGTTCGAATAGCCTTGCGTGAATTTCAGGCCATTCGCCGCTAGCGAATCGAGCACGGGTGACACCGGACCAAACTTCGCATCGCGCCCGCCGTAGCAGCCAAGGTCCGCGAAGCCGAGGTCGTCGGCGACGATGAAGATGATGTTGGGATGCATGCCCGCCACTGTAAACCCCGACAATCGTGGGTCCGGAATTTCCATCGCCCCATGCCCGATTCCCCAGGTCCCGCGCACGATTGGCTCGCAAGGCGCGGCTGGCAGCCGTTTGCGTTCCAGCTCGAAGCCTGGCAAGCCATCGCGCAAGGCCGCAGCGGCATGCTGCATGCCACGACCGGCTCGGGCAAGACCTACGCCGTGTGGCTGGGCATGTTGCAGGAGTTGCTGCGCAAGCACCCGCCGAAGAGCACCGCCGAGCCGCTGCGGGCGATCTGGCTCACGCCGATGCGCGCCCTCGCATCCGACACGACGAAGGCGCTCGCCGAACCGCTGCGAGACCTCGCGCCGCACTGGACCATCGGCCAGCGCACGGGAGACACGCCGAGCGCCGAGCGTGCGCGGCAGGACAGGCGATTTCCCACCGTGCTCGTCACCACCCCCGAATCGCTGAGCCTCATGCTCACGCGTGAACATGCGCGCGAGGAATTGCAATCGGTCGAATACGTGATCGTCGACGAATGGCACGAGCTGATCGGCAGCAAGCGCGGCGTGCAGACGCAGCTCGGCATCGCGCGCCTCTGGCGCTTCAATCCCGCGCTCGTGGCGTGGGGCTTGTCCGCGACGCTCGGCAACCTCGGCGAAGCGATGGACGTGTTGTGCCGGCCCGGCGCACAAGCGGGCGCTCCCGATCCGGTGCTCGTGCGCGGGCGCATCGACAAGAACCTGGTGATCGACACGCTCATCCCCACCGACCCCGGCAAGTACTCGTGGGCCGGCCATCTGGGCGCTCAGATGCAGCAACCAGTCGTCGACGAGATCGCGAAATCGGGCACGACTTTGGTCTTCACCAATGTGCGCTCGCAGGCGGAGATCTGGTACCAGCTTCTGCTGGACGCGAAGCCGGAATGGGCGGGCGAGATCGCGCTGCATCATGGTTCCATCGACAAAGCCACGCGAGAGTGGGTGGAGGAGGGATTGAAGGGCGGCACGCTGAGGGCCGTCGTCGCGACGTCTTCGCTGGATCTCGGCGTCGACTTCCTGCCGGTCGAACGCGTGCTGCAGATCGGCTCGGCCAAGGGCGTCGCGCGGATGATGCAGCGCGCCGGGCGCAGCGGCCATGCGCCCGGCCGCGTCAGCCGGCTCACGCTCGTGCCGACGAATACGATGGAGATCATCGAAGCCGCCGCCGCGCGGCAGGCCGCGCAAGCTGGCAAGGTCGAGAACCGCGATGCGCCGGACAAGCCGCTGGACGTGCTGGTACAGCACCTCGTCACGATTGCACTGGGCGGCGGCTTCGTGACGCAGGAGCTCTACGAGGAAGTCCGAACCGCATGGTCCTATCGGATGCTGACCCGCGAGGAATTCGACTGGGCGCTGACGTTCTGCGCGCAGGGCGGCGAGAGCCTCACTGCGTATCCGGACTATCACCGCATCGCGCAGGACGAGGCCGGCGTGTGGCGCGTGCCGGACCGCGCGATCGCGCGGCGCCACAAGCTGGGCATCGGCACCATCGTCAGCGACGCCGCGATGCAGGTGAAGTACATGAGCGGCGCGAACATCGGCACGATCGAGGAGGGCTTCATCGCGCGCTTGCGCAAGGGGGACTGCTTCTTCTTCGCGGGCCGGCTGCTGGAGTTCATCCGCGTGCAGGACATGGCCGCTTATGTGAAGAAGGCGACGCGCCGCAAGGGCACGGTGCCGACATGGCAGGGCAGCAAGATGGCTCTTTCGGCCGAGCTGGGCGATGCGGTGCTGGAGATAATGCAGCGCGCCGCGCACGGCGACTTCCTGGAGCCCGAGCTCGAGGCCGCGCGGCCGATGCTGCTCACCCAAGCGCGCCTGTCGAAAATCCCCACGCCGGACACGCTGCTGGTCGAGACTTTCCGCTCGCGCGAAGGGCATCATCTGTATGTCTATCCCTTTGCGGGGCGGCATGTGCACCTGGGTCTCGCCAGCCTGCTCGCCTGGCGATTGGCGCGGGAGCAGCCGAACACGTTCAGCATGTCGGTGAACGACTACGGATTCGAGCTGGTCGCGGCGGATGCGTTCGACCTGGCGCCGGTCCTCGACCAGCGTGTGTTTTCCACGAGCGAGCTGCTGCACGACGTGCTGGAATCGCTCAATTCCACGGAGCTCGCGCAGAGGCGTTTCCGCGAGATCGCGCGCGTGGCGGGGCTGGTGTTCTCCGGCTATCCGGGGCAGCACAAGAGCGCGAAGCAATTACAGGCGTCCAGCGGTTTGTTCTTCGAAGTCTTTCGCAAGTACGACAAGGAGAACCTCCTGCTCGACCAGGCGCAACGCGAGGTGTTGAGCCAGGAGTTGGAAATTTCAAGATTGCGCGCGACGCTGGAGCGTCTGCTGCGAAGAGAGGTCGCCCATGCGGAATTGCGGCATCCGAGTCCCATGAGCCTGCCGTTGATGGTGGAGCGGTTTCGGGAACAGCTCACGACGGAGCAGCTCTCCACGCGGCTGGACCGGATCTTGCGGGACATGGAGCGCGACTTCGCCTGACTGTCATGCCGGGCAACCATGCGATGGATGCCGAAGTCAGGTCGCGACGACGGTCGTGTCGTTCGCCTGGCACGAAGCCTGGTCATCCACCGCCAGCGGCTGCACCGGCTCATGGATCGCGTCATGGACGAATTTCAGCTTTCGCAACGCCCCGGCCGTGAGCGCGAACGGATACGCGTCGTCCTGCCCCAGGCTGCGGTTCAGGCTGTTCACCAGCAACGTGAGCGGGACCCATTGCTCGACGAGCTGGTCGAAGTCGGCCGCGTCATCATCGAACGGGTTGGCCACTTCCTCGGCGTCTTCGGCATCGGTGCCCGGCACCACCACGCGCGTGCTGTACGACGACGCGGTCTCCATCAGGTCGACCATGTGCAGGTAATGCGCCCACGTCTCCGCCCAGTCCTCCCACGGATGGGACGTGGCATAGGCGCTCACGTATTCCTGCTGCCAGTCGGCGGACGCGCCGCCGGCGGCATAGTAGTTGTTCAGGGCCTGCGAGTAGTCGGCGCGCTCGTCGCCGAACATCTCGCGGAAGGCATCGAGGCGCTGCGTGCCCGCGACGAGGCGGTCCCAGTAGTAATGCCCCGATTCGTGGCGCAGGTGGCCGAGCAGCGTGCGATACGGCTCGTGCAACGCGAGGCGCCGGCGCACGCGTTCGGTGTCGTCGGCCTCGGCGACGTTCAGCGTGATCAGTCCCGCGCAATGACCGGTGAGGATCTGTTGCCCCGGCTGGTCGGCAAGGAATTCAAAGACCGGTCCATCGCGCTCGCCGTTCGGTGGCTCCACCGACGCGAGGCGCATCTTGGCCAATGTATAGAAGAGCCGGCGCTTCGCCGACTCGATGCGATACCACCGCGTGTGGTTCTCGCCCACGGTCAGGTCCGGCAGGATGCGCGTCTGCCGGCACGAGACACAAAGAGGATTCGGGTCCTGCGATGGCACGGCGAAGTTGCATGCCTGGTGCTGGACGTGATTGCTGCACGGGCGGTAAGTGCGCGTGTCGCTCCTGCGCCGCTTCGCGGGCTTGCGGCGGATCAGCCCCTGGGTATCGTCCGGCACCGGCTCGACCGCGCACAGTGCGAGGCGGTCAGGCAGGAATGCGAGAGCGCTGCCGCACTTCAGGCATTGCACGTTCTCGAAGAACAGGGGATGCCCGCAGTTATCGCAGCGAAAGGTTCTCATGTGGAAAAGAGCAAAAGAAAAACGCCCACAACGCCTCCCCTTCGGGGCCACCGCGGAACCGGCTTTGCCGGGCCGCTGGTGGCGCCCCCTCGGGGGGAGGCGCCGAAGGCGCTTCGGGGGGGACCTATTTACGGGCGAACGGCGAGGTTGTTCCGCACTTCGCGGACACCCTTGGTGTTGCGTGCGATGTACTCGGCTTGCGCCTTCTCGGTGTTCGACTTCGCGAAGCCGGACAGCGCCACGGTGCCGTTCAGCGTCTCGACCTTGATCGCGCCGGCGTCGACGCTCTTGTCTTCGACGAACTTGGCTTTCACCGCCGTGGTGATGGTTGCGTCGTCCACGTAGGCGCCGGCGGTTTCCTGGCCGCGGATCACGGCGCAGCCGCTGGTGACGATGGTTGCACCTGCTACCAGGGCGAATGCGAGGGCTCGGGCGTATTTCATGACTTTCTCCTTCAGTTGATGGGTTATTTCCCGGTGCTGCTTCTTGCCAAAATGCTTCCCCGGCCGGCACACCAAGCGGCCCGGGTTGCGTTCATCTTTCGTCGTCTTCGTACGGCGGGCGGTCCTGGCCGAAATCGGCGCCGGCCATCGCCGACATCACCAGACTGGAAATTTGCGACGACTTGAGCAGGGCCATCACCAGGCCCGTTGCCGAAATCAGTCGCCAGGGTTTTGCCACGACAACCACCGCGCCGACCGCGGCGGCGATGCCCAGAAACTGCACCGGCTTCTTGCGCGCATAGGCGGACAACATCGGCGTCGCGAGTTCCAGCCCCATGTGGGCCGGGTGGTGGCGCCACCAGATCCGCAAGGCATTGCGTGCGTTGCCGAACCAGCCGCCGCTGCTATCGCGATCGTCGTAGTCATCTTGGCCGGCATCGCCGGCCGCCTGGGCGCGCGCACGCGTTTCCGCGCGCTCGCCCTCACGGCGGGAGTCGCGGCCGCTGCCGCGCTTTTCCCGCCGTTCGATCTGCTGCAGGATGGCGAGGCGGCTTCGCGCCAGGCGATCTGCCGCGTCGCTCATGACTGCGCCCCGAGGGTGCGCAGCGTCTGCGCGTCCGAATCGAGTTGCGCCTTCAGTTCGGCGAACGCCTGCGAAGGCAGGCGCTTGCGCGCCACGTTCCAGGCCAGCAACGCCAGTACCAGCGGGATCGCCGGCACGACGAGGAGGATCCAGTGGAACTCGTCCTGCATCACGCCGAGCATCGCCGAGACGCCCGCGAGCACGAGGAACACGATCGCACCCACGCCGGCGACGGCCCAGGCGATCACGCGCTTGGCAACTTCGCCTCCAACGGACGAGGCTTCTTCCTGCACGAGCGCCGCGTATCCCGCGACGTGATCGAACACGAGCTCGGGCTTGTGGACGAGGACAGAGAAAATCGGATGCAGGATCGCCATGGCGCTTCGCTTCGGCTGCGGATCAGTAGTCGGAGCGGTTGTTGCGGCGCAGCGCCAGCACGAGCGCGGCGACGGCGGCACCCACGGCCACGGCGATCAGCGCGGACTTCACCGGCTGGTCGCTGACATAGCCACGGGTCGCTTGCGCGTACTGGCCGAGTTGCCGCTGCGCGGCGGCGGTCGCGTCACTCATGCTGCCGACGCCGCGGCTCGCGAATTCCTTCATGCCTTCGCGCAGGTCGCGTGCTTTTTCGCCGGCGCGCTCGATCGCCTGATTGGCGAACTGGCGGCCCGTGTCCATGGCGTCGTCGGCATAGCCGGTCGCGGCGGCACGAAGATTTCGGTTGTTGGTCGTGGTGGTCATCGGGGGATTCCTCTTTTGGGTCGGGGGTGAAATGGAGAAGCGCGGGCCGCTAGTTCTTGCGACCCAGGCTCACGACGAAGGCGACGATGGCCATGACGATGAACACGAAGAACAGGATCTTCGCGATCGACACCGCGCCGGCGGCAATGCCGCCGAAGCCAAACAGCGCCGCGATCAGCGCGATCACGAGGAAAACAATGGCGTAGTGCAGCATCGAAATACTCCTGGCGGGACGCGCCCGATTGATGTGGGTGGAACGTTTGCGCAACCGCGAACGCCTGTGGCAAGGTTAGGCCCGGCACGGCCGCGCAGGTGATCAGCGGCGCACCTGACTGCTTGTCGGTGGGCGGGATGAGGCGGTGTAGGAGGCCGACTACGTGCAATCGGCGGATTTTGGAAGTCCCCGGGCGGGAACTCAGGCAGGCGCCGGGCTCTTTGGCAGCACGGCCGAAATGCGCGTTCCCTTGCCCGGCTCCGAGGAGACGGTGAGTCGGCCGCCGGCCGCTTCCACGCGATGCTTCATGCCCGCGAGCCCGTGTGTCGACGCGCGGATGTTGGCCGCGTCGAAGCCGTTGCCGTCATCGTGGATGTCGACTTCCACGTGGTTGCCGTAGTTGCGCACGCTGATTTCGACCTGCGCGGCTTCCGCGTACTTGCCGACGTTCGTGAGCGATTCCTGCACCAGGCGGTACACCGTGAGCTGCTTCGATTCGTCGAGCTCCACGGGCTCCAGGCCGGTGGTGATCTCCACGCCCGATCGCTCGGAGAATTCGCGCGCCAGGATTTCCAGCGACGCCGTGAGCCCGAGATTGGAGAGCGACGACGGCCGCAGGTCCTCGATGATGCGGCGCTTGAGCGCGATGCCGCTGTTCAACGATTCGGTCAGGTGCTGCAGGCGTTGCCCGACTTCGGGCGACTGCTGGTTCAAACGCGACTTCAGCCGCGCGACATCGAGTTTCGCGGCCGTGAGCAGGGCGCCGAGTTCGTCGTGCAACTCGCGCGCGAGGTGCCCGCGCTCTTCCTCCCGCACGTTCTGCAGGTGGGTCGCGAGCTCGGCAAGGGTGGCTGTGCGCTCGCGCACCTGGCGCTCCAGCAAATCCCGTTCCTGCTGCAGGATTTCCTGTTGCCGCTCGCCGGCCGACTTCAACGCCGTGGTCTGCCGCAGGTACAGGTAGAAGGCAAGAAGGCCCGCGAGCGTCACGGCTCCGATGCCGAGGCGCGACAGCAGGAGCGACCGGCGCACCTGGAGCTGGCTCACTTCCATACGGCGGGAGGCGATGGTGATGAGCTTGGTCGCTTCCGTGCGGATCGCGTCCATGTGCTCCTTGCCCACATCGGTCATCAGCACGAACTTCCAGGCATCCTCGTTGCCCTGCTTTCGCATGCGAACCGACAGGTCCATCTCGGCCAGCTTGCGCTGGACGTTGCGGCTGAGCTGCGCGAGGGTGGCCAGTTCGTCGGCGTTGGGCTTGTACACGAGGCGCAAGGCGTCGAGTTGCTCGCTGAGCTGGTTCACCGCCGTCTCGTAAGGCTCGAGGTACCGCGGATCGCCCGTGAGCAGGAAGCCGCGCGAACCCGTCTCGGCGTCCAGAACGTGCTGCAGGACACGATTGAGCGACGCGCGGGTGCGCGACGCGTCGGCGATATCGTCGAGCGCGTCGCTGGACTGGATGAAGCCGGTTTCATTGATGCCGATCAGGATCAGGGCCGCGAGGATCGCGAGCACGAGGCTGATCGCCATCTTCGGCAATGAGAACGAACGCATGAATATCATCCCAAATCACTTCTGTTGTGCATAGAATCCGGCATAGTCGAAGCTGAAGGTTAGGCCATTTCAGCCGAAAGTTGGGCACAATGGGTCAACAACAGGACCCCGAAAGAGTACAGACATGATCAAAGTCGGCATTGTGGATGACCACGCCATCGTCCGGTCCGGATTGAAGCAGTTCTTTTCCGAACAAGTGGACTTGCGTGTGGTCGGCGAGGCGGCGAGCGGCCGCGAAGCCATCGACCTGGTGCGCACGACCGAACTCGATGTTCTGGTGATGGACCTGTCCATGCCGGGGCAAAGCGGCATCGACGCACTGGGCATGATCCGCGCGAAAGCGCCGGACGTCGGCATCCTGATCCTCTCCGGCTACCCCGAAGAGCATTACGCGATGAACCTGATTCGCCAGGGCGCGAGCGGCTACCTCAATAAGGAATGCGAGCCGATGGAGATCGTCAACGCGATCCGCACGATCGCGCTGGGGCGCCGCTACATCTCGCCGGCCGTCGCCGAACTGCTCGCGCAGCAGCTCAATCGCAAGGAAGGCGGCGCCCCGCACGAGCAGCTGTCGGAGCGCGAATTCCAGGTGTTCCTCAAGCTCGCCAAGGGCGAGACCGCGGGCGACATCGCCAAGGCGTTGTCCCTGAGCGTGAAGACCGTCAGCACGTACCGCACGCGCCTGATGGAGAAAATGAGCCTGGCGTCGAACAGCGACCTGACGTACTACGCGCTGAAGAACAAGTTGATCGATTGAATCCAATCGATTGACACGCAAGGCCCGCGCGCGAGCGCTCAGGCCTGCGGGCGCGGCGCTTCGCGCAGCCCCACGCAATAGTCGACGAGCGCGTCGATTTCATTGGATTTGTCGAACACGGCGTCCGCCCCGAGCTGGAGGCAGCGCTTTCGCATGTCCTCGGTGGCGTAGTTGCTGAGCACGACGACCTTCTGGCCGGGATCGCGACCGCGGCATGCTTCGAGCACGCCCAGGCCGCTGCCCTGCTTCAAAAAGAGGTCGATGATCGCGAGGTCCCAGCGGCCATCGTGCGCGGTCATCCACGTCGTGGCTTCCGCCTCGGTTTCGGCCCAGCCGAGGGCTTCGACGGATGCCAGCTCTTCCAGCGTTCCGATGAGGTTCTCGCGGATGGTGGCGTTGTCTTCGACGATGTAGGTGCGCAGTTCCACGGCATTCAGTGTAGACGTCGCACTGATCGTTCAACTCATGCGACGCTGCGCGGCTCATGCATGTGAATTGCATGTGATTCGCCGGCCGGTGCATTTTGCCAGCGGGTCCGCCATTCCCGCGTAGGAGGTTTCCTACAGCTGCGCGAGTAGGCATGCGCCGACGCCATCTGGGGCCGGGCACTGACCGCCGAGCGGCGGCGAACGCGCAAACTCGGCGGGGCATGAACACGTCCACCACCGCCAACGCATCCACCCCGGACGAACCTTCTCCTCATCGGCGCCCGCTCTGGATGAAAATCGCGGCCGCTTTCGCGATCGTGCTTGTCCTGCTGGTTTTGTTGGCGGTCTTCTTTCCCTGGGATGTGTTGCGCGGTCCGCTGAACCGCTACGTCAGCGAGAAGACCGGGCGGCATTTCGAGATCACGCGCAAGCTCGACGTGAAGCTGGGACGCACGACGCGCATCCTCGCGGACGGCATCCAGTTCGCGAACCCGGAGTGGGCTCGCGATCCGCAACTCGTCACGGCCGACAGTGCGGAGATCCAGCTCAGGTTGTGGCCCCTCTTGCGCCGGCGCATCGAGCTGCCCTTGGTCCAACTGCGGCACCCGCAGCTGGGCCTGCAGATCGAGCCGGACGGACGGCGCAGCTGGGCGCTCGGCAAGGACAGCGGCGATCCGCACAACTTCCCGCAAATAGGCGCGCTCGTGGTCGACGAAGGCAGCATGCACTTTGTAGCGAGCGGACATGGGGCGGATATCCAGACCGAATTCGCGATCCAGCAAGGAGCGGCGGGCGCCGCCGCTTCGGCTGACATGCCGCTGTCGTTCAAGTCCGCCGGCACGTGGCAGAAAGAGCGCTTCACCGCGCAGGGCCGCACGGGCAACGCGCTGTATCTGAGCGAGCCGCTGAAGAATCCGTTCCCGGTCGACATCTCGGCCGCCGCGGGCAACACCACCGTTCGCGCGAGCGGTGCGGTCGCGAGCCTCGCGACGCTCGAAGGCGCGAAGATCGACGTCAACATCAAGGGGCACGATCTCGCCGACCTGTACAAGTTCTTCGGCATCGTCCTTCCCTCCACGCCGCGCTTCGCGCTGCGCGGCGACGTGAGCAAGCAAGGCGATGTCTGGCACGCGCAGAACATCAACGGAAAGTTGGGCAACTCGGACCTCGCCGGCGAGTTGTCTTTCGACCGCAGCCACGAGGTGCCGATGCTCACGGGCGCGATCCGCTCGAAGTCGCTCGACTTCGACGATCTCGCGCCGCTCGTCGGCTTGCCCGAGTCGCGGCGCAGCGCGGCGGCATTGCCCGAGGTGAAAGGTGCGCGCGCCGCGCCGGTGAAGACCGCGGCGCGTGACGACAAGGTGCTGCCCACCGCGAAGATCGACGGCCCGCGCCTGAAGCGGATGGACGCCGACGTGAAATACCAGGCCGTCAAGGTGACCAACGTGCGGCACCTGCCGCTCGAGCGCATGAGCGTGCACGTACGCATGAATGGCGGCGTGCTGCAGCTCGACTCGCTCGACATCGGCGCGGCCGGCGGAAGCTTCACCGGCAAGGTGCGCATCGACGGCAACAGCGCGCCGGCGGTCGCGGAGATACACCTCGTGGCGCGTGAGCTGGAGCTGAACAAGCTGTTCGGTGGGCTCAAACTCACGAAGGCGAGTTTCGGGAAGATCCACGGCGATATCGATTTGAAAGGGCGTGGCGATTCCGTCGCGCAGATGTTCGGAACGTCCGGTGGCAAGGTCGCGATGCTGATGGGGAGCGGCGAGATCAGCAACCTGCTGCTCGAATTCGCGGGCATCGACGGCGGCGAGATCATCAAGTTCTACCTGAAGGGCGACGAGAACGTGAAGCTGCGCTGCGCGGCCGCTGCGTTCGACGTGCGCAATGGCGTGATGCAGAGCCAGGCGCTGGTGCTCGATACGGCCGATACGGTGGTCTACGGCGATGGGCAGGTGAGCCTGGCGAACGAGGCGCTCGATCTCACGCTGCGGCCGTATCCGAAGGACATGAGCATCCTCTCGCTGCGTTCGCCGCTGAAGGTGGCGGGCTCGTTCGTAAAGCCAAAGCTCGGCCCCGAGAAGAGCGCGCTCGCCGCGCGGGGCGGCATGGTGCTGGCGCTGGCCGCGATCAACCCGCTGCTGGGCCTCGCCGCCACCGTCGAGACCGGACCGGGCAAGGACGCCAACTGCGGACCGGCCCTGCGCGAAGCCGCGTCGCCGTACGCCGCCGCTCGCATCACCGCGATGTCGCAGCCGCAACAGGAAAAGAGCAAGGGTCGCAGCAAGCTGGGCGCGTTGCTTGGCGGCGCCCCGGCCAACGCCGCAGCTGCGAACCCAGAAGGCCGCTGAGCCTCTTTGCCGCTAACGCTTGGCCAGCAGGCTCACGTAATCGTGGTTTGCGGTGTTGACCGTGGAGATGCGGTATTCCACCGGCTTGTCGCCAAACGTCAAAGCCACGCGATGCACTTCGAGCACGGGTGAGCCCAGCGGCACGCCGAGGATGCGCGCCGTTTCGCGGCCGGCGGCAGTGGCTCGCGCGCGTTCGCGGGCGCGCAGCACCGAGATGCCGTGGTCTGTCTGGTACAGGTTGTAGATCGTGCTCGGACGCTCCAGGAATCGCTTCTCGGTCAGGCCCTTGAACGTTTGCGAAGCGATGACCAACTGGTCGTGTACGACCGCGCGCCCGCCGAGCGAAAGACGGTTGTCGATGCGCACGACCGCATCGCCGGGCTTGATGCGCAGCGCCGCGGCCTGCGTCTCGTCGGCGCGCGCGCGCAGGAAGCCCACGCACTCCACCTGCGGATACTCGCGCTCGCGCAACTCGTCGGCCACCGGAAATTCCTCGCGCGGCTCCACGTGGAAGAACTGGAAGATGAAGCGGTCGTCGTTGTGCAGCGCGACGAAGGTGCCCTTGCCCTGCCTGCGCACGAGCACATGCTCATGCACCAGCTCATCGACGGCCTTGCGCAAGGTGCCGATGCTCACGCCCAGCGCGCGCGAGATTTCCGTCTCGTTGGGCAGCGTGTCGCCTGGGGCGTAACGCCCGCTCTCCACGACGCGCTGCAGCTCGCGTTTGGCTTCGCGGTACAACGGACCCGACGCAATCGCGGCGAGCGGGCGCAGGCCGTGGGAGGCAGTCGAAAGACTCATGGCCCCAGTGTAGCCGGGAAGGTTGAGTCATTCATATGAGTTGATTGACACTGCAATCGCCGGCGTCAACACTGGCCGCCTGACTCTTATCCGGAGACGAATCGTGATTCATTTCGTGTTGCACGACCCGGGCGACAACGTCGCCGTGGTCGTGGTCGAGGGCGTGAAGGCCGGCGCCGAATTGACCGGCTGGGTGATGGACGACGACCGCACGGTCTCGCTCACCGCGCGGCAGGACATTCCGATCGGCCACAAGATCGCCCTGAAGGACCTCGCGGTCGGCGATGCGGCCATCAAGTACGGCATCGACATGGGCAAGATCGTCGCGCCCATCCAGGCCGGCCAGCACGCGCACGTGCACAACATCAAGACCAAGCGGTGGTGAGGCAAGCCATGAAACCAGTCATTCACAGCGATACGACGTTCCTCGGTTACCGCCGCGAGAACGGACGCGTGGGCGTGCGCAACCACGTCATCATCCTGCCGCTGGACGATTTGTCCAACGCCGCGGCCGAAGCGGTCGCGCACAACATCAAGGGCGCGCTCGCGATCCCGCACCCGTATGGCCGCCTGCAATTCGGCGCGGACCTCGAGCTTCACTTTCGAACGCTGATCGGCACGGGCTGCAACCCGAACGTCGCGGCTGTGGTCGTCATCGGCATCGAGGACGGCTGGACGAAGACGGTGGTCGACGGCATCGCCGCGACCGGCAAGCCCGTGACGGGCTTCGGCATCGAGGGCCATGGCGACCACGAGACGATCATGCGTGCGAGCAAGGCCGCGCGCGAGTACGTGCAGTGGGCGAGCGAGAAGCAGCGCGAGCGCTGCGGGATCGCCGAGTTGTGGGTGTCGACGAAGTGCGGCGAATCGGACACGACCTCCGGCTGCGGTGCGAACCCGACGGTGGGCAACGCATTCGACAAGCTGCACCCGCTCGGCAGCTACCTGTGTTTCGGCGAGACCACGGAGCTCACCGGCGGCGAGCACATCGTGGCCGCGCGCTGCGCGAACGACGCGGTGCGCGAGAAGTTCATGTTCATGTTCAACCGCTACCAGGAAGTGATCGACCGCCACAAGACGAGCGACCTCTCGGATTCGCAGCCCACCAAGGGCAACATCGCCGGCGGCCTGACGACGATCGAGGAAAAGGCGCTGGGCAACATCCAGAAGATCGGCCGCAAATGCACGGTGGACGGCGTGATCGACAAGGCGGAAATCCCGTCGCATCCGGGCCTGTGGTTCATGGATTCGTCGAGCGCGGCCGCTGAGATGGTGACGCTGTGCGCGGCTTCCGGCTACGCGGTGCACTTCTTCCCGACGGGGCAGGGCAACGTGATCGGCAACCCGATCCTGCCGGTGATCAAGATCTGCGCGAACCCGCGCACCGTGCGGTTGATGAGCGAGCACATCGACGTCGACACGTCGGGCCTGCTGCAGCGCGAGATCAACCTCGACCAGGCGGGCGACCAATTGCTCGAGTGCATGCTGCGCACGGCGAATGGACGGCTGACGGCGGCAGAGGCGCTCGGGCATCGCGAGTTCGTGCTCACGCGGTTGTACGAATCGGCATGAGCGGGTTGGTTGAATGAGCATGCGGATGACGTTGGCCGAAGCGACGGCGCTCGCGGAGCGCGCGTTGCAGCGCGCGGGTGCGAACGAAGCGATGGCTCACAGCACGGCGAAAGCGCTTGTGCTCGCCGAGGCGCAAGGCATCGCATCGCATGGACTGTCGCGTGTCGCGCAGTACGCCGCGCACTTGCGCAACGGCCGGGCCGATGGCGCGGCGGTGGCGACGGTTGCGAAGCGAAAGGGCGCGGCGCTTCTCGTCGATGCGAAGCAGGGGCTGGCATTTCCTGCCTGCGATCTCGCGGTGAGCGAAGGCATGACGATCGCGAAGGAATTTGGCGTGTGCTTTGCGGGCGTCACTGCCAGCCATCATGCGGGTGTCGTCGTCGATCACTTGCGGCCTGCCGCGGCCGCCGGGCTCGTCGGGTTGGGCTTCGCGAACTCGCCGGCCGCCATGCCGGCTGCCGGCGGTCGTCATCCGGTGTTCGGCACCAACCCGGTCGCGGCGGCGTTTCCCCGGCGGGGCGCGCAGCCCTTGATGATCGACCTGTCGCTCTCCGAAGTCGCTCGCGGCAAGCTCATGGTCGCGGCGAAAGAAGGGCGCTCGATCCCGCTTGGCTGGGCGCTCGATGCGCAAGGGCAGCCGACGACCGATCCGCGTGCCGGCATGGAAGGATCGATGTTGCCGATTGGCGCGGCGAGCAGCACCAAGGGCTCGATGCTCGCGTTGATCGTCGAAGTGCTGGTGGTCGCGCTCACCGGCGCGAACTTTGGCTTCGAGGCATCGTCGTTCTTCGTCGATGAAGGCAACGCGCCGCGGATCGGGCAGGCGTTCCTGTTGATCGATCCGGGTGCGTTGGCGGGAAGCGACGTGTACTTCGATCGGATGGAAGCGCTGGTTGCCGAAATGCTCGTGGACGAGGGCGTGCGGCTCGCGGGCGAACGAAGAAGGGCGCTCGAAGCGAAGGCGCAGTCGGGTGGACTCGATCTTTCGGAGGCGTTGGTTGCGCAATTGCAGGCACTCGCGCAAGTCTGAGAAATGTTGTCATGCCGGGCTCCGACCCGGCATCCAGGCGCGCCCGCATGGATCCCGGGTCAAGCCCGGGATGACAGCCGGTTTGTACAAACCGGGCACGACGCATTGCGCGGCACACGCATCTCGGACCACTCCATGCGCCGGCCATCGAGCATCTGCATCCTGCCCGCCATCGACTCCCCCGCACCGCTCAACAACTTGAGCGCCTCCGCGGCCTGCATCGCGCCGATGATGCCCACCATCGGCGCGAACACGCCGAGCGTCGCGCAACGTGTTTCCTCGAAATCATCGTCCGGCGGGAAGACGCAGGCATAGCAGGGCGACTGCGCATCGCGCGTGTCGTACACCGAGAGCTGCCCGTCGAAACGGATCGCCGCGCCGGACACCAACGGTTTGCCATGCTTCACGCACGCGGCATTGATCGTATGGCGCGTCTTGAAGTTGTCGCAGCAGTCGATGACAACATTGGCCAGCGGCACGAGTTCATCCAGCAGTGTCTCGTCGGCTCGCGCGGCGATGGCATCGACACGCGGTTCCGGATTGATCGCCGCGATCGCCTCGCGCGCCGAATCGACCTTTGCATGGCCGACGCGAGCCATGTTGTGCGCGACCTGTCGCTGCAAATTGGTCACGTCCACCACATCGTGATCGACCAGCGTGATTCGCCCGACGCCCGCGCTGCCAAGGTACAGCGCGACGGGCGAACCCAGCCCACCCGCGCCGATGACGAGGGCGTGGCCCGCCATCAGGCACTCCTGCCCCTCCACGCCGATCTCCTCGAGAAGGATGTGTCGCGAATAGCGCAGAAGCTGCTCGTCCGTCATTTGGCGATTGTGGGGGACAAGAAAAAAGCCGGCGAAGCGCCGGCTTTTTCGGATCGACCAGGGAAGATCAGTTGGTCTTCTCGGTCTTGTTCTCGACAACCTGAGTCTTGCTGATCAGGACCGGGCGGCCCTTCAGCTGATTCAGCGCCTGCACGAGCTGGAAGTCCTTGTCGCTGCCGAACTCGGGCACCTTGCGGTCGGCGACCGGCTTCTTCGCTTCTTCCTCGGCCTTCTTGCGTGCTTCCTCGCGGGCCTTCTCGCGCGCGGCGTCCTTGACCTCGGCGCCCTGGCCACTGCCGAGGTGCTTCTCGAGATCGGCCTCACGCGTGCGCAGGGCGGCGAAGATGCTGCCTTCTTCGGACTCGTCGACCATCACGTCGGGCACGATGCCCTTGGCCTGGATCGACTTGCCGCTGGGCGTGTAG
>JAZKIF010000229.1:6455-16845 GCA_040385005.1 Pseudomonadota bacterium | reverse complement strand
GCATGTCCTGGATGCGCTTGTGCGCGGCGTCGCGGCCGGTGAGCATCTTGCCGTTCAGCAGCAGCGTGTCGCCGGCCTTCCAGCTCGCGACTTCCTCGCGCGTGAGCGTGTCGAGGTTGACCTTGCGGCTCTTCTTGTAGTCGGGCGTCCACTGCACGTCGGGCCAGAGATCCAGGCTCGGCGGATCGAGATACACCGGGCCGGAACCATCGAGTACGAAGTGCGCGTGGCGCGTGGCGGCGCAATTGGGGATCATCGCGACGGGCTTGCCGGCCGCGTGCGTCGGGTACATCTTGATCTTGATGTCCAGCACGGTGGTGAGGCCGCCCAGGCCCTGCGCGCCGATGCCCAGCGCATTCACTTTCTCGTACAGCTCCAGGCGCATCTCTTCGGTCTTGTTCTTCGGGCCGCGCGCCTGCAGCTCGTACATGTCGATGTCGTCCATGAGCGATTCCTTGGCCAGCAGCATCGCCTTCTCGGCCGTGCCGCCGATGCCGATGCCCAGCATGCCCGGCGGGCACCAGCCCGCGCCCATGGTGGGCACGGTCTTGAGCACCCAGTCGACGATGGAATCGCTGGGGTTGAGCATGACCAGCTTGCTCTTGTTCTCGCTACCGCCGCCCTTGGCCGCGACGGTGATGTCCACCGTGTTGCCCGCAACGAGCTGCGTGAAGATCACCGCGGGCGTGTTGTCCTTCGTGTTCTTGCGGTCGAACTGCGGGTCCGCGACGATGGACGCGCGCAGCATGTTGTCCGGGTGGTTGTAGCCCTGGCGCACGCCTTCGTTGATCGCGTCTTCGAGGCCGCCGGAGAAGCCTTCGAAGCGCACGTCCATGCCGACTTTGATGAACACGTTGACGATGCCGGTGTCCTGGCAGATCGGGCGATGCCCCGTCGCGCTCATCTTGCTGTTGGTGAGGATCTGCGCGATCGCATCCTTGGCCGGCGCCGACTGCTCGCGCTCGTAGGCGCGGGCGAGGTGGGCGATGAAGTCGGCGGGGTGGTAGTAGCTGATGTACTGCAGCGCGGCGGAGATCGATTCGATGAGGTCGGCTGCTTTGATGGTCGTCGGCATGGGGTCGGGAGGGTGGAGCTGCTGATCCATGATTATCTCAAACGGTGCCGACGCCAGCCGTCGCGCATCGGCCGTGCTCATTCAGCTCTTCATTGTCTCGCCCACTTTGCGTTGGCGTCCAGGGAGGCGCAAAATCGCAGCGCCCACCGGCGCGAGGGCTGAATCCGATCCAGGCGCCAAAACCCAAGGAGGGTCTGCGACATGCGACTTCACCTCTTGGCGGCAGCAGCCGCCCTCTCGTACGCGCTGATTGGTTCTTCCGCGGCCCACGAGGTCGATGAAGGCCAGGGTCACATCGGAAAAGTCAATTTCGCCAACTCCTGCGACCCGAAGGTGCAAAAGGAATTGCAGCGCGCCGTCGCGATGCTTCATTCGTTCTGGTTCGACGCGGGCGACAAGGCATTTCGCCATGTCATCGCGGACGACCCCGCCTGCGGCGTGGCGGCTTTCGGCATTGCGGCCTTGTTGATGAGCAACCCGCTGGCCGGGCAAGGGGCAACTCCCCAGGGCGCCGCGCTCGCACAGGCAGCGATCGATCAAGGGCGTCGCGCCGGCGCGAAGACGCAGCGCGAGCGTGACTACATCGAAGCCGTGGCCGTCTACTACGATGACTTCGCGAACAAGCCCGAGCGCGTCCGGCAGGCGGCGCGTTCCAAAGCCTTCGAGGCATTGGCCGCGCGATACCCCGACGACGACGAGGCGCAGATCTTCGCGGCGCTGTACATGGCAGGCACGCAGTCGCAAGCCGACCAGACCTACGCGTCCTACCTGAAGGCCGCCGGGGTGCTCGAAAAGCAGTTCCAGAAATATCCCGATCACCCCGGCGTCGCGCACTACCTGATCCACAGCTACGACGCGCCGCCGATCGCCGTGAAAGGCCTGCCGGCAGCCCGGCTGTATGCAACCCTGGCCCCCGATGCGGCGCATGCGCTGCACATGCCCTCGCACATATTCACCCGCGTGGGCGCGTGGCAGGATTCCGTGTCGACCAACCGTCGCTCCGCGGACGTCGCGAAGAAGGACGGCAACGGCAACGAGGCCTATCACGCCGCCGATTACATGGTGTATGCGCAGTTGCAGCTGGGGCGGGACCAGGCGGCGCGCCAGGTCCTGGACGAGTTCAACCGCGAGGTGAAGGTCAACCCGGTGGCCTTCGTCGGGCCTTATGCCGCAGCCGCCATTCCTGCCCGGATGGCGCTGGAGCGCGGCGACTGGCGCGCGGCCGCACGGCTGCCGCAACAAAATACGCAGTACCCGTTTTGCGAGGCGATCACGACGTTCAGCCGGGCGCTGGGCGCGGCGCGCATGGGCGATACCGCGGCGGCCGAGCAGGAAGCGCTGCGCCTGGAAACGCAGCACAAGTCGCTGGTCGAGGCGAAGAACAACTACTGGGCCACGGAAGTCGAGATACAGCGCCTGGCCACCGCGGCATGGATCGCCCGTTCGCGCGGGCAGGACGACGACGCGCTGCGACTCATGCGCGCCGCGGCCGACCTCGAAGATCGCAACGAAAAGCATATCGTCACACCCGGGCGCGTCGTTCCCGCGCGCGAGCTGCTCGGGGAGATGTTGCTGGAGGTCAAGCAACCCGCCGCGGCCTTGAAGGAGTTCGAGCTGTCGCAGGTGCGCGAGCCCAATCGGCTGCGCAGCTATGCCGGAGCCGCCGCGGCAGCCGAGGCGGTGGGCGACCGCGACAAGGCGCGGCTGCTCCATGCCAAGGTGGTCGAACTCACGCGAGACGCCGACACGCCGCTGCCCGAGATCGCGCGCGCGAAAACCTACCTGGCCGCCCGGTAATCGGTATGTTGCGGCGCGGCCTCTTCGCGCTGGGACTGTTCGCTGCCGTGTGGGGGTTGCGCGCGGCACCGAGCGACGATGGTGATGACCAGGCATTGCTCGCCGATCCCGACTACGCAGCGGCGCGCGCCGCGCTCAAGGCCGGCGATGCGGGCAGCGCCGTCGAGCGGTTGCAGCAAGCGCTGAAGCGTTTCCCGGACAACGCGGATGTGCACAACGAGTTGGGGTTCGCTCACCGCAAACTGAAGCAGTTCGACAAGGCTTTCCAGCACTACCGGCGCGCCCTGGAGATCAACCCGACGCACCGCGGCGCGCATGAGTACATCGGCGAGGCCTACCTGATGGTCGGGGACCAGCCCGCAGCCGAGCGGCACCTGGCCGCGCTGCGCTCGATCTGCCTGCTGCCGTGCGAAGAATTCCGTGACCTGGAAACGGCGATCGCGGAGTATCGGAGCCGGGGCACTCCGCGTTGACTTGAGCCAACGCTCGCGCAGGGCAAGGTGTCACACTTGCCGCCATCGCTCACCGTCGAACAAATCCGGAAACTCATCAATGAACACCCGCACCGAGAAAGACACCTTCGGCCCGATCGAAGTCCCCAACGCACGCCTGTGGGGCGCGCAGACGCAGCGCTCGCTGCAGAACTTCGACATCTCCGGCGAACGCCAGCCGCGCGAGATCATCCGCGCGCTGGTGCAGATCAAGCGCTCGTCGGCCGTCGTCAATCACCTCATGGGCCTGATGGACGACAACAAGGCCTCGGCCATCATCGCGGCCGCGGACGAAGTGCTGCGTGGTGAGCACGACGAGGAGTTTCCCCTTGTCGTCTGGCAGACCGGCTCGGGCACGCAGACCAACATGAACGTGAACGAAGTGCTGGCGAATCGCGCGAGCGAGCTGCTCGGCGGCGAGCGCGGGGAAGGGCGCCTGGTCCACCCGAACGACGACGTGAACAAGAGCCAGTCGTCCAACGACGTGTTCCCGACGGCGATGCACATCGCGGCCGTCGAGGGCATCCGCAACAAGCTGCAGCCTTCGTTGATGAAGCTGAAGGCCACGCTCGCGGCGAAGGCCGCCGAGTTCAGGGACATCGTCAAGATCGGCCGCACGCACCTGCAGGATGCGACGCCGCTCACGCTCGGGCAGGAGTTCTCCGGCTACGCCGCGCAGCTCGAGCAGGCGGACCGGCATCTTCACGCGGCGCTGCCGCACCTGTGCGAACTGGCGCTCGGCGGCACGGCTGTCGGCACCGGCCTCAACGCACCGGAAGGCTATGCGGAGAAGGTGGCGGCGGAACTCGCGCGCCTGACGGCCCTGCCTTTTGTCACCGCGCCGAACAAGTTCGAGGTGATGGCCGCGGCCGATGCGCTGGTGAACGCGCATGGCGCGCTGAAGACGCTCGCAGCGAGCATGATGAAGATCGCGAACGATGTCCGCTGGCTCGCGAGCGGTCCGCGCAGCGGCATCGGCGAGCTGTCGATTCCGGAGAACGAGCCGGGCTCGTCGATCATGCCGGGCAAGGTCAACCCGACGCAGAGCGAAGCGGTGACGATGCTGTGCTGCCAGGTGTTCGGCAACGACGTCGCCATCAACTTCGGCGGCGCGTCCGGCAACTTCGAACTGAACGTCTTTCGCCCGATGATCTCGCACAACTTCATGCAGAGCGTGCGGCTGCTGGCCGACGGCATGCGCAGCTTCAACGATCACTGCGCCCTCGGCATCACCGCGAACCGCGATCGCATCGCGGAGCTGGTCGACCGCTCGCTGATGCTGGTCACCGCGCTCAACCCGCACATCGGCTACGACAAGGCCGCGCAGATCGCGAAGAAAGCGCACAAGGAAGGGACGAGCCTGCGCGATGCGGCAATTGCGTCGGGCCACGTCACCGGCGAACAGTTCGACCAGTGGGTCAAAGCCGAGGACATGGTCGGAAGGAAGTAATAAGACGGACGCCGCCGTTTCCTTAAGTATTGGGTGTTTACTCTATGCCATGA
This sequence comes from Pseudomonadota bacterium, assembly GCA_040385005.1. GTDB lineage: Bacteria > Pseudomonadota > Gammaproteobacteria > Burkholderiales > Burkholderiaceae_C > Ramlibacter. The sequence continues at coordinate 11,979 of JAZKIF010000229.1, read as the reverse complement.
ATTGTTGACACTTTGACGGCCCGCTCCCAGAATGCGTTGATCCCGAAGAACGCACCAGGAGACAAGCCATGCAGAGAAGATTCGCCATCGCGGCGATGGCCGCAGCCGCGCTGATTCCATTGACCGCCGCCGCCCAGGCGCCGGCTCCTTACGACGCGACGCCACAACTCGTGGCCGCCGCCACCAAGGAGGGCAAGGTCGTCTGGTACTCCGCCACCGACGTGAAGGTCGCCGAGAAACTCGCGAGTGCGTTCGAGGCCAAGTACCCGGGCATCAAGGTGCAGGTTGAGCGGGCAGGGGCCGAGCGCCTCTTCCAGCGCATCAACCAGGAGTACGGCAGCAAGATCTACGCGGTCGACGTGATCGAGACGTCGGACGCGGTGCACTTCATCCACTTCAAGAAGAACGGCTGGCTGCAGGCAGCGGTGCCGAGCGACGTCGCGAAGTACTGGCCGAAGGAAGAGCGCGATCCCGATGGACAGTTCGCCGTATACCGCGCGCACCTCTCGGTGATCGCCTACAACACCAAGCTCGTGAACAAGGTCGACGCGCCCAAGAGCCACGCGGACCTGCTCAACCCGAAGTGGTCGGGCAAGATGGTCAAGGCGCACCCCGGCTACAGCGGCACGATCATGACGGACACGCAGGCGCTGTCGCAGGCGCTGGGCTGGAGCTACTTCGAGAAGCTCGGCAAGCAGAAGGTGTTGCAGGTGCAGTCCTCCACCGAGCCGCCCAAGAAACTCGCGCTGGGCGAGCGCGCGGTGATGGCCGACGGCAACGAATACAACGTGTTCCTGCTCAAGGAAGCGGGCGAGCCGATCGAGCCGGTGTATGCGACCGAAGGCAGCTCTCTGGTCGTCGGCAACGCGGCCCTGCTCAAGAACGCGCCGAATCCCAACGCCGGCAAGCTGTTCTATCACTTCATGTTCACGCGCGAAGCGCAGCAGGCCAACAGCGACGTCGGCGGCCTGCGCTCGTTCCACAAGGAAGTGAAGGAGAAGGCCGGCCGCGTGCCGCTCTCGCAGATCAAGCTGCTGAACCCCGATGCGGCCGCGCTGGAAAGCCAGGTCGAGACGATCAAGAAGAAGTACGAAGAATATTTCGGAACCTGAGTCGATGGCCGAAGCGATCCCCGCACCAGTCACCGCCCCCAGCTTTCGAATCGATCTCTTCCGGCCCGCGTTCATCCTGCTCGTGCTGGTGCTCGCGGCGCTGGTGGTGCTGCCGCTCGGGTGGCTGCTCTACTACAGCCTGGTCGACAAGAACGGCGCGTTCACGCTCGCGAACTTCGCGAGCCTCGTCAACGACGCGACCATGCGCAAGCCCTTCCTCGTGGCCATCGCCATGGCGTTGGGCGTGGGCGTGTTGTCCTGCGCGATCGCGACGCCGCTCGCGTGGCTCGTGTCGCGCACCGACTTGCCCGGGCGACGCGTCGTGCGGGCGCTGGTGACGGCATCGTTCGTCACGCCGCCGTTCCTCGGCGCGATCGCGTGGGAAATCCTCGCCGCTCCGAACAGCGGCCTGATCAACGTGCTGTACCGATTTCTCGCGGGCACCGAAAGCGACACGCACCTGGTGGATATCTACACCTTCCCCGGCCTCGTGTTCGCGATCGCCTGCTACACGTTCCCGTACGTCTTCACGCTGGTCGCGAATGGCCTGGACAAGGTGCCGTCCGATCTCGAGGATGCATCGTCGATCCTCGGCGGCAGCGCCGCCACGACGCTGCGCCGCATCACCATCCCGCTCGTGCTGCCTGCCATGCTGGCCGGCTCGCTGATCGCGATCCTGCAGGCCCTCACGATGTTCGGATCGCCCGCTATCCTGGCGCTGCCGGCGGGCTTCCACGTGATCACGACCAAGATCTGGAGCCTGTTCCAGTTCCCGCCGAAGCCGGGCCTCGCGGCCGCGGCGGCTCTGCCGCTGCTGGTGATCACGGTGCTGCTGCTGCAGGGCAAGTCCTGGATCCTGGGGCGCAAGGGCTACACGGTGCAGGGCGGCAAGAACGGTGAGGCGCGCCTGTCGCCGCTGGGCAAATGGATGCCGCTCGCGATTGGGTTCGCGGTGATCGTGCTGTCGCTCACCGTGCTGCTGCCGTATGCCGCGTTGCTCAAGACCGCGCTCACGCGCAAGGTCTCGGACCCGCTGACGTGGGCCAACATGACGCTGTACAACTTCAACTTCGTGTTCTTCGAGTTCTCGGCGACGAAGCTCGCAATGCGCAACACGTTCCTGCTGGGGTTCCTCACGGCCACCATCGGCACCGCGATCGCGCTCATCACGGCCTACATCGTGTCGCGCAACTCCTCGCGCGGGGCGAAGTTCCTCGGCATGCTTGCCACGGCGCCGGTCGCCATCCCGGGCATCGTGCTCGGCGTGGGCGTGTTCCTCACGTACTCGCATCCGCAACTGATGTTGTACGGCACGCTGTGGATCCTGCTCATCGCTTTCCTCACCATCGAGATGCCGGCCGGCTACCAGCAGATGTCGGCGGCGTTCCACGGCATCCACCCGGAGCTGGAGGAGGCGAGCCGCATCCTCGGCGCCAGCCGTCTCGACACGCTGCGGCGCATCACCGCGCCGCTGCTGCGCACGAGCGTGATCGCGACCTGGTGCTTCGTCTTCATCGGCACCATCCGCGAACTCTCCGCCACGATCCTGTTGACCACGGCCAACACCAAGCTGGTGTCCGTGATCATCTATGACCTGAACGAGAGCGGCGACCTCGGCGCGATCTCGGTGCTGGGCATCATGCTGCTCGCCATCTCCTTCGTCGTGGTCTTCATTGCCAACCGGCTGCCCGTGCTGGGCGGACACCGGATGGTCGGCCTGCGATGACCGCATCGACAACGACAACAACAACGAATCGAGGAGCGAATCGCATGGGTTTTGTGGAACTGACCGGGCTGACCAAGCGCTACGCGGGCGTGCCGGTGGTGAACGACGTGTCGCTGTCCATCGGCAAGGGGCAACTCGTTTGCCTGCTCGGCCCCTCGGGCTGCGGCAAGACGACGACGCTGCGCCTCATCGCCGGTTTCGCGCAGCCGGACGGCGGCGAGATCAGCGTGGGCGGGCGGCGCATCTCCTCGCCCGGCGCGAGCGAAGCGCCGGAACGCCGCAACATGTCGATGATTTTCCAGAGCTACGCCCTCTGGCCGCACATGACGGTGTACGAGAACGTCGCGTACGGCCTGCGGCTGCGCAAGCTCGCGAAGGACGAGATCGGGCGGCGCACCGACACGATCCTCGCCGCGACGCATCTCGAGCAACTCGCACAGCGCTACCCGGGCGAGCTGTCCGGCGGGCAGCAACAGCGCGTCTCGCTCGCGCGCGCGCTGGTGATCGAGCCGGAGACGTTGCTGCTGGACGAGCCGCTCTCCAACCTCGACGCTAACTTGCGCGAGGAGATGCGCTTCGAGATCCGCCGCCTGCACGACAAGTACCGTTACACCACCGTATACGTGACGCACGACCAGGCCGAGGCGATGACGACAGCGGACCTGATCGTCGTCATGAACCAGGGCGCGATCGAGCAAGCCGCCTCGCCCGAGGAAATCTACGAGCGCCCGCGCACCGAATTCGTCGCGCGCTTCATTGGCGGCACCAACATTTTCCGCGGCCGCTGGGACGGCAAGGACGCGGTCATTTGCGCGGGCGGCCTGGTGCTGCGCTGCGGCGCGGGCGAGTACGCGCAGGACGGCGACACCGCCGTCTCGGTTCGGCACCACGACGTGCGCCTTTCATCCAGCGCGCCGGGCGCGGGCCAGGCGAACTCCATCGGCGGCACCGTGACGCGGCAGGTTTACCTCGGCTCGCACCGCGACTACCTCATCGCGCTCGCGAACGGCGACACCGTGCGGGCCGTGGCGCCCGTGGATGTCGCGTTCCAGTCGGGCGATGCGGTGTGGCTGCATTTCCCGCCCGAACATTGCCGCGCGCTGGCGCGCTGAGCTGCCTTCCGAATCTCTCGAATCCATAGCCTCCAACACATACAACCCAAGGAACCACGCACATGTCATCGACCGAATCGCAGCAGCCCGGCGCCAATCTCACCCGCTACGTCGCCGAGTTCATCTGCGGGGCGCAGCTGAAGGATTTGCCGCAGGACGTCGTCTTGCTCGGCAAGAAGTCCATCCTCGACGGCTTGGGCCTCGCGCTCTCCGGCGGCGCCACGAACCTGGGCGGGATGGTCAAGCGGCACTTCGCGGACCTGAACCTGGGCGCGGGGCCGGCGACCGTGATCGGCTCGCATCTCAAGGTCGCGCCGCGCTTCGCGGCCTTCGCGAACGGCGTGGGCATCCACGCGGACGATTACGACGACACGCAACTCGCCGTCGCGACCGACCGTGTCTACGGCCTGCTCACGCACCCGACCGCGCCCGCATTGCCGGCCGCTCTGGCGGTGGCTGAACTCACGGGCGCCGGCGGCGCCGCAGCGATGCTCGCGTATCACCTGGGCGTCGAAGTCGAATGCAAGATCGCGGAAGCGATCAATCCGCGCCACTACCAGACGGGCTTTCACGCCACCGCGACTTGCGGCACGTTCGCCGCGGCCGCGGCGGCCTCCAAGCTGCTCGGCCTCGACGTGGAGCAGACGTGTCGCGCGCTGTCGATCGCGGGCAGCCAGTCTGCGGGCCTGCGCGAAAACTTCGGCACGATGACCAAGCCGTTCCACGCGGGGCGTTCGTCGGAAAGCGGCGTGGCCGCCGCGCAATTCGCGATGTACGGATGGACGGCGACGGACAAGATCCTCGAAGCGCCGCGCGGCTTCTTCAGCGCGGCCGGCGGGGGCTACGACCCGAAGGCGATCGACGGCGTGCTGGGCAAGCCGTGGACCATCGCGAATCCGGGCGTGTCGATCAAGCCGCACCCGTCCGGCTCGCTCACGCACCCCGGCATGACCGAGATGCTCCGCCTGATCCGCGCGAACGACATCAAGGCGAAGGACGTCGTGCGCGTGCGCGTCGGCACCAACCACAACATGCCCAATGCGCTGATCCACCACCGACCGACGAACGAGCTGCAGGCGAAGTTCTCGATGGAATTCTGCATGGCCATCCTGCTCATCGAAGGCCGCGCGGGCCTGGGCGAATTCACCGACGAGGTCGTGCTGCGCCCCGACGTGAAGGCGATGATCGAGAAGGTCGACTTCGTCGTCGACAAGGACGCCGAGGCCGCCGGCTATCACAAGATGACGACAATCATCGACATCGAGCTGGCCGACGGCCGCAAGATTTCCGGTCGTGCGGACTTCGGCAAGGGCAGCCCGGCGGAGCCGATGAGCTACGACGAAGTCGCGGACAAATTCCGCGAGAACGCGGCTTACGCGAAGTTCCCGACGCAGCAGGCCGAGTCCGTGGTGGCGATGGTGCGCGAGCTGGAGACGCTGCCCTCGATCGCCACGCTGATGTCCGCCCTGACGCGTGCCGCGCCATGAACGAGCTGCCTATCCTCGGTCTGATGCTCGGTGACGTCACCGGCATCGGCCCCGAAATCAGCGCGAAGCTGCTCGCATCCGGCGCGC
>JAZKIF010000229.1:0-6445 GCA_040385005.1 Pseudomonadota bacterium | reverse complement strand
CGCGCTGAAGGGCGCCGCGCGCATCGCGGTGATCGGTGACGCGCGCGTGTTGGCGCTCGGTTGCGCCGACGCGGGCGTGAGCCTTCCGCGCTGCGTCTACGAAAGCGTCGCGGAGATCGACTGGTCGCGCCCGGAGTTGCCCATCGTGGACCTGGGCAACATCGACCCGGGGACGATCCGGCGCGGCGAGATCTCGCCCGAGTCGGGCCGCCTCACCGGCGAGACGCTCAAGCACATGATCGACCTCGCGCTCGGCGGCGAGCTGCAAGGCATCTGCTTCGCGCCGCTCAACAAGGCCGCGCTGCATCGCGGCGGCTGGAAATATCCGGACGAGCACCAGATGTTCGCGGCGCTGACGGACCACGACGGGTTCTTCGGCGAGATGAACGTCATCAAGGAGTTCGCGACGTTTCGTGTCACTTCGCACGTCGCGCTGCGCCAGGCGGTGAACATGATCTCGCCGGATCGCATCACGGCCGCCGTGCGCCTGGCGGATACGACGCTCAAGGCGAACGGCATCGCCGCGCCGCGCATCGGCGTCGCGGCGCTGAACCCGCACAGCGGCGAGGGCGGCCTGTTCGGTGACGAGGAGATCACGATCATTCGCCCGACGGTGGAGCAGTTGCAGTCGCAAGGCGTGAACTGCACGGGGCCGATTTCGTCCGACGTGATTTTCCTGAAGGCGCTGAAAGGCGAGTACGACGGCGTCGTGATGATGTACCACGACCAGGGCCAGATCGCGACGAAGCTTCTGGGCTTCAACAAGGGCGTCACGGTGACCGCGGGCCTTAAGACGGTGTTCACGACCCCGGCGCACGGCACCGCTTACGACATCGTGGGCCAGGGCAAGGCGGATCCCGGGGCGCTGGAGCAGGCGCTGCGGATCGCGGCTCGGATGGCTGCGGCCAGGAGTTGACAGCCTGCGCGCGCCCAGATTCCTTTGGACGCAGAATTCGCAGAGATTACGCAGAAAGAAGACAAGAAAAATCCTGAATTCTTTTTGGTTTCTCCCTTTAAATTCCTTCTGCGTCTTCTGCGTAACTTCTGCGAATTCTGCGTCCAAAAGGACCGAACGATTGCAGCGCCCTAGCTTTCCGCCGAAGCCAGCAGCCGCTGCCGCCCAGCCTTGATGTGCTCCTCCGCCACCTGCCTCGCCTTCGCGTTCGCGCCCTTGGCGATGGCCTCGTAGATCTTGCGGTGCTCCACGTTGGACCTGCGCATGTTCCCCGGCGTGTTGAAGTTCTGCCTGCGAAAGAGGTGCAGCTCCTTCACGTAGCCGTCGTACAGCTGGTGCGCGCGTCGGCTGTTGGCCAGCTGCAGGATCAGCTCGTGGAACTGCAGGTTGAGGTCGTAGTAGAGCCCGCTGTCGGCGGCCTGGCTGGCGTTGTCCATGCCATCCAGCAGCGCGTCGAACTTCGCGCAGTCGGCCTCGGTGACGTGCTCCGCCGCGCGCTCGGCGGCGAAGCCGAACACGACGGCGCGCAGGTCGTAGATCTCCAGCATCTCGCGCATCGAGAGCTGCCGCACGAAGACGCCGCGGTTCATCACGGCCGTGACGAGGCCGCTGCCCGCGAGGATGCGGATCGCCTCGCGGATCGGCCCGCGGCTCGTGCCCATTCGAGTCGCCAAGGCGGCTTCGTTCAGCCGGTCGCCGGCACGGAATTCGCCGGCGTAGATCAGCTGCTTGAGCTGTTCGGCGATGGTGCGCGGCAGGCCTTGCGTCTCGGCGGAAGCGGGCTGCTGCATCATCGATCTCAGTGCTTGCGCTCGGCGATGCCCGACATGATCTTGTCGGTGTACGCGATCGCGATGGCGGACAGCAGGAAGGTGATGTGGATCGCGGTCTGCGCGATCAGCACGCGGTCCGTGTAGTTGTCCGCGTTGATGAAGGTCTTGAGCAGGTGGATCGACGAGATGCCGATGATCGCGGTTGCCAGCTTCACCTTCAGCACCGAGGCGTTCACGTGGCTCAGCCACTCGGGCTGGTCGGGATGGCCCTCGAGGTTCATGCGGCTCACGAACGTCTCGTAGCCGCCGACGATCACCATGATCAGCAGGTTGGAGATCATCACGACGTCGATGAGCGCCAGCACCACCAGCATGATCACCGTCTCGTTCAGCGTGGTGATCGGCACCGTCTGCTTGTAGCCGATGCTGGTGATCAGTTTCGCCAATGCGTCCTGGCTGCCGAACGCGGCTTCCAGCAGGTGAACCAGCTCGACCCAGAAGTGGAAGACGTACACCGCCTGGGCCGCGATCAGCCCGAGGTACAGCGGCAGCTGCAGCCAGCGGCTCGCGAAGATGAGGCCGGGCAGGGGGCGAAGCGGGGAAGCGACTTTGGGAATGAGGGGGTCTTGCATCAGGGAGTGGGAGTGGGAGAAAACGCCAGTGCGCGATTGTAGGTTTCCGGCGCGGGCTGCCCGTTGGGGGTAAATTGGCGGACGCGCCGGGCGCGTCAGTGCAATGTAAGTGGTAACCCTGACATTACGCCCAAATCAACTCATCGCGGAGACAGTCACCATGAGCAACAACATCGAATCGGTCCTGGTCGAGAACCGGGTGTTCAACCCGCCGGAGGCCGCGGTGAAGGGCGCACGCATCTCCGGCATGGCTGCCTATGACGCGCTGTGCAACGAGGCGGAAAAAGATTTCGAAGGCTTCTGGGCGCGCCTCGCGCGCGAGAACGTCGTGTGGAACAAGCCCTTCACGAAGACGCTCGACGAATCGAATGCGCCGTTCTACAAATGGTTCGAGGATGGTGAGCTCAACGCATCGGCCAACTGCCTGGACAAGCACATCGGCACGCCGGTGGAGAACCGCGACGCGATCATCTTCGAAGCCGACGACGGCAGCGTCGCGCGCATCACGTACAAGGAGCTCCTCGGCCGCGTGAGCCAGTTCGCCAACGCGCTGAAGGCGCAAGGCATCGGCAAGGGCGATCGCGTCATCATCTACATGCCGATGACGGTGGAAGGCGTGATCGCGATGCAGGCGTGCGCGCGCATCGGCGCGACGCACAGCGTGGTGTTCGGCGGCTTCTCGGCGAAGGCGCTCAACGAACGCATCATCGACGCTGGCGCGGTCGCCGTGATCACCGCCAATTTCCAGATGCGTGGCGGCAAGGAACTGCCGCTGAAAGCGATCGTCGATGAAGGCATCGCGATGGGCGGCTGCACCACGCTCAAGAGCGTGCTGGTGTACATGCGCACGCCCACTGCCTGCAACATGGTCGCGGGCCGGGACAAGACGTTCACCGAGGTGCTGCAAGGCCAGTCGACCGAATGCAAGCCCGAACCGGTGAACGCCGAGCATCCGCTCTTCATCCTCTACACGTCCGGTTCGACCGGCAAGCCCAAGGGCGTGCAGCACTCCACCGGCGGCTACCTGCTGTGGGCGAAGCTCACCATGGACTGGACGTTCGACATCAAACCGTCGGATGTGTTCTGGTGCACCGCGGACATCGGCTGGATCACGGGCCACACCTACGTCGCGTATGGACCGCTCGCGGCCGGCGCCACGCAGGTGATCTTCGAGGGCATCCCGACATTCCCGAACGCGGGCCGCTTCTGGGAGATGATCCAGAAGCACAAGGTGACGGTGTTCTACACCGCGCCGACGGCGATCCGCTCGCTGATCAAGGCGGCCGAAGGCGACGAGAAGATCCATCCGAAGCGCTACGACCTCACCAGCCTGCGCATCCTCGGCACGGTGGGCGAGCCCATCAACCCGGAAGCCTGGATGTGGTACCACAAGAACGTGGGCGGCGAGCGCTGCCCGATCGTCGACACGTTCTGGCAGACCGAGACCGGCGGCCACGTCATCACGCCGCTGCCGGGCGCGACGCCGACGGTGCCGGGTTCCTGCACCTTGCCCTTGCCGGGCATCATGGCCGCGATCGTGGACGAGGCGGGCCATGACATTCCCAACGGGGCGGGCGGCATGCTGGTCATCAAGCGCCCCTGGCCCTCGATGATCCGCACCATCTGGGGCGACCCGGAGCGGTTCAGGAAGAGTTATTTCCCCGACGAGATGGGCGGCAAGCTGTACCTGGCCGGCGACGGCGCGGTGCGCAACAAGGACAACGGATATTTCCGCATCACGGGCCGCATCGATGACGTGCTGAACGTGTCGGGCCACCGGCTCGGCACGATGGAGATCGAGTCGGCTCTCGTCTCGAAGACCGACCTGGTCGCGGAAGCCGCCGTGGTGGGCCGCCCCGACGACGTGACCGGCGAGGCCGTGTGCGCGTTCGTGGTGCTCAAGCGCTCGCGCCCGGTCGGCGAAGAGGCCAAGCAGATCGCGAACGAGTTGCGCAACTGGGTGGCGAAGGAGATCGGTCCGATCGCGAAGCCGAAGGACATCCGCTTCGGCGACAACTTGCCCAAGACGCGCAGCGGCAAGATCATGCGCAGGCTGCTGCGGTCCATCGCGAAGGGCGAGGCGATCACGCAGGATACGTCCACGCTGGAGAATCCGGCCATCCTCGAGCAATTGGCCGAGAAGCTCTGACGCTATGCCATTGAAAAAGCCCGCATGGTGCGGGCTTTTTCTCGTGGGGCGTCGCGGCTTACTTCAGCGTCAACACCCAGGCCGCGAGCTTTTTGGCTTCCGCTTCGTTCACCTGCGGATTCGCCGGCATCGGCACGGGCCCCCACACACCGGAGCCACCTTTCTGGATCTTCGCGGCGAGCTTGTCGGCGGCGTCTTTCTGGCCCGCGTACTTGGCGGCCACTTCCTTGTAGGCGGGGCCGACGAGTTTCTTGTCGACGGCATGGCAGGCCATGCAGTTCTTGGAGGTCGCCAGCGCCAGGTCGGCCATTGCGGGCACGCAGGCGGCCGCGGCGATCAGGGCGAACAGGGCACGTTTCATGGAGGAGTCCTCTTGCGGTTGGGTTACAGTCTTCAACGCCATTGTAGTGACCGCGGTTGACCCTTGCGGCACGGCGAAAACGTTACGGAGACCCTCATGCTTTTCCTCGGCCTCGGCATCCTGCTCCTCGCACTGAAGTACCTCGAGATCGGCCCCGTCGCCGTCTGGGACTGGTGGGTCGTGCTCTCGCCGTTCGCCCTCGCCGTCGCGTGGTGGACGTGGGCCGACTGGTCCGGTTACACCAAGAAGAAGGCCGTCGAGAAGGAAAACGCGCGCAAGCAGGACCGCATCGACAAGAGCCGCGAACGGCTCGGCATCCCGACGAAGAAACGCAAGTAATCCTCAGTAGTTGTCCAGCACGGCGCCCTTGCTCGCGCTCGCCGCGTTGAACGCGAACTTCGCCTGCACCCCACGCGTGTAGCGCGGCGCCGGCGCCGTCCAGCCAGCTCGGCGCTTGGCAATCTCCGCCTCCGGCACGTTCAGCTCGAGCTTCAGCTGGAGCGCATCGATGGTGATCGAGTCGCCCTCGTTCACGAAAGCGATCGTGCCGCCGGCCGCCGCTTCCGGCGCGACGTGGCCCACCACCATGCCCCAGGTGCCGCCCGAGAAGCGTCCGTCGGTGATGAGGCCGACGCTCTCGCCCAAACCCGCACCGATCAGCGCACCGGTCGGCGCCAGCATCTCAGGCATGCCCGGGCCGCCCTTGGGACCGAGGTAGCGCAGCACCATCACGTCGCCGGCCTTGATCTTCCCGTCGAGGATCGCCTTCAGCGCCGATTGCTCGTCGTCGAACACGCGCGCCGGGCCGGTGATGACGGGGTTCTTCAGGCCGGTGATCTTCGCGACCGCGCCTTCGGGCGACAGGTTGCCCTTGAGGATCGCGAGGTGGCCCTGCTCGTACATCGGCTTGGAGATCGGACGGATCACGTCCTGGTCCGCGCGCGGCTCGTCGGGCACATCCTTCAGCACTTCGGCGATGGTCTCGCCGGTGATCGTCATGCAATCGCCGTGTAGCAGCCCGGCCTTCAGCAGGACCTTCATCACTTGCGGAATGCCGCCGGCTTTGTGCAGATCGACGGCCAGGTACTTGCCGCTGGGCTTCAGGTCGCAGATGACGGGCGTCTTCTGGCGGATGCGCTCGAAGTCGTCGATGGTCCACTCGACACCCGCCGTGTGCGCGATCGCGAGGAAGTGCAGCACCGCGTTGGTCGAGCCACCGGTGGCCATGATGACGGCGACGGCGTTCTCGATCGCCTTCTTCGTCACGATGTCACGCGGCTTGATGTCTCTCTTGATGGCCTCGATCAGCACCTTCGCCGACTCCTTCGCGGAGTTCGCCTTCTCGTCGTGCGGGTTCGCCATGGTGGACGAGTAGGGCAGGGAGATGCCCAGCGCCTCGAAGGCCGACGACATCGTGTTCGCGGTGTACATGCCGCCGCACGAACCCGTGCCGGGGATCGCGCGCATCTCGATCTCGCGCAGGTCTTCGTCGCTCAGGTTGCCCGCGGCGTTCTGGCCCACGGCCTCGAACACGCTCACGATGTTCAGGTCCTGGCCCTTGTAGCGGCCCGGCAG
>JAZKIF010000228.1:27028-29329 GCA_040385005.1 Pseudomonadota bacterium | reverse complement strand
GCCGCGAATGCACCTGCGCCCGACCCACCCCAGCCACCGGCCTCATCGTTGCGTTTGTGCGCGCCGCGAGTACTGCGTGGCTCGTCGGAGATCTGGACCGGCGAACAGCAGGGCAGTTCCCGGTGATCGCCCGTGCGTTGCACCGAGGTCGATGGCTGGGGGTGGGTCGGGCGCAGGTGCATTCGCGGTCGTACGAGACATGGCCGGCCAGCAGCTATGTTGACGACACGGCCAATGCGAGCCCCGATCTGCGCCCGCGCGGCCTCCGGAGAACGACCCACACCCAGCCAGCGGCCGACCGCCACCCCACCTAGCCCAACTTCCGCATGGACAGCCCATAAACCCGAGCGACCTGCTCCGCCATGCCGGCGGCGCTGAACTCGCGCTCGAACCTCTGCCTCGCCGCCGCACCGAGCCGCGCGCGCAACATCGGATCCGCAACCAGCCGCTCGACGACATCGGCGATGGCGGCGGGATCGTTGCGGGTGAGGAGTCCCTCCACGCCGTGGGTGACTTGCGCGCGGATGCCGGGAAGATCACTCGCGACGACCGGCAGGCCCGCGCGCATCGCCTCGATCACCGAGATCGGCTGGCCCTCGTGGTCGGAGAGCAGGACGAACACCTGGCAGCGCGCCAGTGTTGCGTCGACATCGGCGATGTCCCCGCGGAAGTCCACGCAGTCCAGCCCGAGATTCCCGGCGGCTTGGCGCCATTTCGCCAGGAGCGGGCCACCCCCGGCGAGCAGCGTGCGCGGCGGCTCGCCGCCGCGCGACTGGATAACCTGCAGCGCGTGCAACAGCAAGTCGTGCCGCTTCGGTGGCGCCATGCGGGCGACCATGACCAGGGTCGCCGGCGTGCGCGCCGGGTGCGCCCGTATCGCACTGTCGGAAACGCCGTTGGAGATCACGCTGACCTGGCCGCCTTGCATCCCCAGCTTCAGCGCGAGCTCGCGTTCCGCCGACGAGACGCAGATGACGTGCGAGCTGAAAGGCGCGAGCAGACGTTCCCCCGTGAAAGCGCACAGCCGCCTGAGCGCCGGCACTTGCGGCTTGAATGCGAATCCGTGCACCGTGTAGACGACGGGGATCGCCGCGAGCCTTCCCGCGATGCGGCCGACCACCGCCGCCACCGCGCTGTGGACGTGGATCAGGTCGGCGCGCCAGAATCTCGCGCGCTCGGCGATGTGGCGCACGCTCGCGAGCAGCGACGAAGCGGAGACCGCATTGCTCAGGGCGCGGATGCATTCGACGCGGATGTCCAGCGAGGCCAGCGCATCGCCGAGCGGCGAGTGCTCGCCGCCGCCGATCAGCACCAGGAATTGGCAACGATCGCGAAGCGCGCGGCAGAGTTCGGCGACGTGCGTCTGCGCCCCGCCCAGTTCTCCCTTGGTGATGACCAGGACGACACGCATGCGGGCCTCCTCACCGGTAGAGCCGGCGCACGACGTACTTCATGGCCGCGATGAACGCGAGCCCGCGAAGGAGTTCGGCGACGCCGATGGCGCTCCACCCCATCAACGGGTAGAGCAGGAGACTCGCCGTGCCGGCCGTGACAACCTGCACGACGGCGACGAGCAGGATGGCGCTGTTGCGTCCCATCAGGTACAGCAGCAACGTGTCGGCGAAGCACAGCACGCTCAACCATCCTCCGGCGAGGAAGCAGCCCGCGAGCACGAGGACGGTGTCCTGGAGGCCGGTGCGAATGTGATGCGCGGTCAGCGCCGGCGCGAAGTCATGGACGGCGATCGCGGTGGCGAGCCAGGCGAGCACGAGGGCCGCGAACGCCATGTGCAGCCGCCACGTCACGGCGCGGGACCAGGCACCGAGCGCCGCCGTGCCGCCCTGCGCCAGTTGCGACCGCGCCTGCGTGAGCGAGAACTGGTGCGTCGCGCCGATGATGACGGCCACGAGGCTGGCCATGGTGCCGGCCAGCGCCGATGCCGCGAGCGTCTCCAGGTCGCCGGCGCGCATGGCGGCCCAGCGTCCGACCATCAGCGAGAGCGAAGCGAGCGCGACTGCCGTGGACAGGCTCAGACCGGCCCTGAGCGTCGGGCCCATGTGCTCCATGCGAACGCCATGCTTGAACAGGTCGAGCCAGAACTTGCGCGGCCGCATGTCGATCGCGAGCACCCAGGCGGCCATGGCAACGCAGGCGGCGGCCAGCGAGGCGAGGAGCTGCCCCGAAGACACCAACCCGACGGTGTAGACGCCGATGAAGATCGCGCACCGCCAGGTCTGCGATCGCGAAGCCCGGCTCACCTCCAACGCGCGCTGGAGTTCGCCGTGGGCGATGTCCGCCATG
>JAZKIF010000228.1:24340-27018 GCA_040385005.1 Pseudomonadota bacterium | reverse complement strand
GCCAGCGCGACAGCCAGGGTGAGCAGGAGGGAGCCGGCGCCCAGCATGCCCGTGACGAAGGCCGCGGACGCCACGAGGAATACACAGCTGCCCAGCCGCAGCTGCACGAACAGCGGAAGCAGCGAGCGTTCGCCCTGGACCACGTAGATGGTGCGCAACTGAAGCTGCGCGATCATCGTCAGGGGCCACACGATGGACTGCGCGAGCGAGAGCATCGCGAGGTCCGCGAGCGGTGCCTTCGACGCCGCGAGCCAGGGGATGTACACCTGCATCGCCGCGAAGATGGCCTGGCTGAGCGCGACCTCCGAGAATTCCCAGTGCGCGGATCGCACGGCGGCTTTCATGCGTGTACCAGCGCGCGGCGCGGCCCGATGGGTTTCGGACGCCGATTGAACGAGAACACGCAGACCGCCAGGATGATCCAGAAGTGGCGCCAGTGGAGCGTGTCGACGACGCCGGCATTGAGCAGTGCACCCGCGAGCGACGCGAAGGCGCAGATGAAAGCCGCATTCAACCTGCGCCCGCCCATGCATTCCTGGAGGGCGTGCGCCGCCAGCAGCAGCAGGAACACGGAGAACAGAACCAGCGCGACGGGTCCGTTCTCGGCCCAGATGCGCACGAACGTGTTGTGCGGATCCATCCCCATCTCCAGATAGCCCGGGGCCTCGCCCGGTCCGACACCGGCGGGGTAGCGCAAGCCGAGCTCGATTGCTTCTTGCGTCACGGCGAAGCGGTCGTTGTCGTAGTCCTGGAACTGGCTGCGATAGGCGTAGAACTCGAGCGCGTCCGACGCGCTGTCGCCCAGCAGGCCCGCGGCCGGTATCGCCGCGACGGCCGCGACCAGCGCCATGCACACGAGCATCCACTTTTGCCGGCCGCCGGAGAAGGTCCCGTACAGCGCCAGCACGATGGCGAGGTTGGCCCACGCGGCGCGCGAGGCGCATGCGATGACACCCGCCGCGCAGATCACCGCGCACAAAATGAACAGCAGGGTCTTGACGCCGCGTCGGCGTCCCGCGGCTTCCAGAAAGACCAGCGTCGCCGGCACGAGGTACGGCCCGAGCACGTTGGGATCCTTGAAGAAGATCTTGGGCCGGCTTTCCAGTTGCAGGAAGTCCGCCGCCAGCGCGATGTCCGGGTACACCGTGAGGACGGCGAGTCCGGCGCTCACGAGCGCGGCCCCGGCATAGCCCGCGACGAAGCTGGAAAACCTCGCATCCCCGCGCCCGTGCAGTGCGCCCAGGTGCAGGGCGATCATGATCAGCATCGTCGTCACGGCGGCATAGAACGCCGAGCTGCCCGGACTGCGGGCCTGCAGCGCGATCGGCACGAACTGCAGCGCCATGAACAGGCCCAGCATCACCAGGATGGAAGCCGTCAGCGGACCCGCGAGTCGCCACCACGGCTCCCGCGTATTCATGACCGCGTGCGAGAACATCAGGAACAACGCGAGCAGCTCGAACGGCGCCGGCTCGACGAGCGTGAAGCAGGAGCTCGCGCCGAGCAGGATGTACATCAGCTTCGCGGTCGCGGAAACGTGCTCCCGCACAGGCGAAGGCGCCGGCCTGCGCTTCGCGGGAGCGGGCTGCGACGGTCCGGCAAGGGGCAGGAAGCCGGGGCCAAGGGGAGTGAACGCCACCGCGTATTGCGGCACGACCTGCCGGCGCAGCGCTGCCGGCACGGGCCACCAGCGGAACCTGGCGAGGCGCACGTAGACGCGCCAATACCAGAGCGCCGCGAAGACGAACCCCGCGATCAGCACCGCGGTGTTCTGCGGAAACAGCGCCGCCCAGCTCGCGATCGTTCCCGCGTAGAACCACGCGAAGGGACTGGTCATCGAGTTGCGCAGGGGGGTCGGCCATTTCGCGAGCCGCGCCTTCACCAGGCGGCGGTACACGAGCATGTGCAGATGCACCCCGTCAGGTTGACCAGGGCTGGATCCCGCGCGGCGGCTCTTCCGATAGAACGAGAAGGCCACTTCCAGCACCGGGTATGCGCACGCGAGAAGCGCGCTCCACGGCGAGACCTGCGGGTTGCGCACGACCAGCATCACCGCCGCCCAGCCGACGAGGAAACCCAGCAGGTACGCGCCGCCATCGCCGAGAAAGATCTTGCCCGAGGGCCAGTTCACGGCGACGAAACCCAGCACCGACGCGGCGATGAGAAGGCAGATGCACGCGAGGTCGGTGTCGCCCACTTGCGCGGCGACCAGGCCCAATGCGGTCAGCATGATGATGACGACGCCGCCCGCGAGGCCGTTGAAGCCATCGATGATGTTCACCGCATTGGCCATGCCGCCCACGCTGAACGCGGTGAAGAGCACCGCGAACGGCGTGAACGCGAGCAGCATGTCCAGCGCCACGACGCCCGTGTGCTGCAGCACCGCGCCGGTGAACAACCAGCCGAGTGCGCCGCTGGACACGGTCGCCAGCAACCGGTCCAGCACACCGACGCGCTTGGTCAGGTCTTCGACGAACCCCGCAATGAACGCCGGCGCGGCCGAGATGAGCATGAGCCCGAGGAGCGCGGCCGCCGACTGCGGGGCGAGCGCATAAGCGGCCGCCAGGCCGGCAAGGATCGCCAGGCCGCCGATGCGTGGCGTCGCGGTGGTGTGGAATTTCTGCACGCCTTGCGCGCTGTCGAAGCTGAGCTTTCCGTGCCAGCCGCTGGTGGCCACG
>JAZKIF010000228.1:14479-24330 GCA_040385005.1 Pseudomonadota bacterium | reverse complement strand
AAAGGCTGGCGAGGAAGGCCAGGGCCGCTGCGAGGCCGGGCGAGGACGACATGGCATGCTTTCCCGGGCGATCAGTGCGTCATCTGGTATTCGTAGCCGCCGTAGGTGTAGATGTCGTTGCGGCGCTTGGAGATGTCCACCCCGGTGTAGATCACGCCATCGACCGCGATGCCTCTTTGCGAAAGGCGCTTTTCCGCTTCGTCCAGCTCGCGCAGGCTCGTGACTTGCGCGCGGGCGATGAGGAACACGGCGCCCGCGCACTGTCCGAGGATCGCGGCGTCCGCGGCAGCGAGCACCGGTGGCGTGTCGACGACGACGTAGTCGTAAGCGCTCGATGCTTCGGCCAGCAGGAGCTCGGCGACGCGGGTGGTGAGCAGGTCGGCCGGCGACGCGGCGGGGCTGCCCGCGGCGACGAAATCGACATTCGGGGTCACGCTGCGGTGCACGGCGTTTCCGAGACGGCACTTGCCCATGAGGATGTCGCTCAACCCCGGGCCGGGCGCCACGACGAAGGCTTCGTTCAAGCGGCCCTTGCGCATGTCCGCATCGATCAGCAACACCCGCCGGCCGGTCGCGCCCAGCACGGCGGCGAGGTTGGTGCTGGTGAACGATTTGCCGATGCCGTGGGTGGGGCCGGTGATCACCACGATGTTGGAGCGGGCGCCGGGCATCTTGCGCTGCAGTGCCGTGCGCATGCTGCGCAGGCTCTCCACCGCGGGGTCCTGCGGCGCACGAACCGCGAGGACCCGGTTGCCGCGTTGCTTGCGAACGCTGGTGTTGGTGAGACGCTTTTGCGCCTTGCTGAAGGGTATTGTGGTGAGCACGCTCAACGCCGAGTGGCCTTCGATCCATTCCGGGTCCTGCACGCCGCGGCGAAGACTCTTGCGCAGCAGCGCGAACAGCACGCCGAGCACCATCCCGCCGGTCGTGCCGGCCACGAGCAGCGCCATCGGCATGGGGCCGACGGCCTCTTGCGGCGGCTGCGCCGCATCCACCAGGCGCAGGTTGCCGACCTTGCCGTCCCGCGCGAGCTGGATCTGCTGCGCGCTATTGAGCAGGTTCACGTACAGGTCGGACTTCACTTTCAACTCGCGCGACATTCCGAGCGTCTCCTGCTCCTTGGGCGGCAGCACCCGGATGCGGCGATTGACGCCCCCGAGTTCCGCGTTGACTGCGGAGATCTGCGCGTCGAGCGCGCTCATCCTCGGATGACCCGAGCCGATGGAACTGGCCTCGAGTTCGCGGCGCTTGGACTGCAGGTCGTTGAGCGTCGTCTCCAGCCGCACCGACTGGTCCAGCGCAAGCTTGCCCCGGGCCGTGATTTCCGCGCCCCCGTTCTGGCTGCGAAAGCGCGAGAGTTTCGCTTCGGCCTGCGTGATCTGCATGCGCAGGTTCGGCAGCATGCTTTCCACGAACGTGAGGGCCTTCTCCGCATCGGCGGTCTTGCGCTCCAGGTTCTGGCGGATGTAGGTGTTGCCGATCTCGTTGAGCGTGTTCGCGATCGTGTCGGGGTTGCTGCCCGCCAGGCGCATGCGCAGCATGCCCGACTGCTTGCCCTGCTCCTCGATCTTCAGGCGGCGTTGCAGCCGCTCGATGGCGGCGCCGCGCGACTGGCGCTCGACCTGGAACTGCGCGCCGGGCCGGCCCACGGCGCTTGCGACGAGGATCTGGCCCTTTCCCGCGGGCACGGCGAAATCCTCCAGCTTGCCCGCCTTGCCGCTGAGCACGGCATGGCCATCGGGGTCGCGCAGGTCGTAGCCCGTCGCCGTCAGGACCACGGAGAACGGCCGGCCTTCGCCGGCGCGCGGCACGACGAACTTGTCCACTTGCAGCGACTCGTTGCCGTAGACATATCCGGCCGCGGCGGGGATGCCGGGAATGCCGGGCTGCGATGGAGCAGTCGCTTTGCGCGCAAGCCACTCGCCGATCACCGGCAGGTACTTCGGGCGCACGGTGAGGTCGAGGCCGAGACGGTCGACGACATCGCCGAGCACCGAAGCCGAGCGCAGGATGCTGATCTCGGCAATCGCGGGCGAGCGGGTCTCGAAGAGATGCGCGGCATCCGTATACGCGCTGGCGGCGGTGGTGCCGGGCGCCCTGCCCTCCTCCACCTGGATGAGGTTCGACGCTTCATACGTCGGCGGGACGGCCGCGACGTAAAGGAACGCGGCGGCCAGCCCGACGCAGGTGATCCCCGCGATCAGCCACTTGCTGTCGCCGAGCACGTCGAACACGTCGAGAAGACTGCTCTCGCCCTGCCGCTCGGCAGTGGCGGGTTTCGTCTCGTAGGCGGAGATGTACATGGAAGCCTCTTGATGCGGCAACGGGCCGCGTGAGACTTATTGGAGCGTGCGAGGGCCGGCCGTGCATGGGAGGGCCCTACCAACGCCGGTAGGATGAATGTCCTTGTAAGCTCCCGATCTCGCGAGACGACTGCTGTCGAGCGATGTCGCCGGTCAAGCCCCGCCGAACAGGCGGCGGTACAGGTGCGGGTACATCGTCTTCACATTGAACTTGTGCATCTCCAGCACGGCCGTGCCGGCGTGCACGCCTTCGAAGAGCCGCTGGTAGAGCACCGGATAGCGCGCCGCGAATACCGCGCGATGGTGCGCGTTCACGAACCTGCGGTCCTCGCGCAGGACATCGGCGCCGCTGAAGTTGGAGAACGTCCCGTCGCCCTGCCCCACGGAGCGCGCGCCCTTTTGGGTGAAGGCTGTGTACGACATGTCGTGCATCGCGCGGTACTGGCCGGCCTGCCCGAGCATCTCGTCGTAGCGCTGCAGGACGGCGACGTCGGACAGCTGCAGCGGCTTGGCGAGCCGCGTGCCCCAGCGCCCGAGATACTTTTCGGCGAGGTCGCGCGTCACCAGCCCCGGACCACTCAGGGTGTTCACGCCGCCGCTGCCGCCATCGGTGTGTGCGTTGCCCACGAGCGTTGCGTGCCGGCCCGGCATCGTCGTGACGAATGCGCGCGTGCGCGGCGCGAGCGACGGCAAGATGGGCGTGAACCCGCGCGAGCGCTCGTCGGCGGCCAGCACCGCCACGTATTCGGCGACGTTCGCGCCCAGCCGGATGCGGTGCGCGGTGAACTGGCCCTCGCCGGGCACGGGATCGCAGGCGAAGACGTTCACCGGCATGTCCTGCCAGCCCTCGGTCTCGGCCAATGCGTTGGCGAACATGTGGCAGGTGACGGCGCCGCGGCTCCAGCCGATGACGTTGACGCAGGTGATCGGCTTGTTCTTGCGCAGCATCTGCACCTTGCGCTCCTGCAGTGCCTGAGGCGAGATCCTCACGTGCAAAGGCATGTTGACCTTGCGCGTGCCCCACAGCCGCCCGGGCGCTTCCTGCACGCCGACGCCCATGGATCGCAGCTTGTTCACTTCGCTGCGCGTGTGTTCCTTGCGGTCCACCTGCTTGGTGCCCGCGACCACCGCCACCGCGTGCTTGATGTTTTCTTCCCAGCCCTTGCCCTGCAGCGTTCCGCGCAGCCACGAGTAGTTGCCCGCAGGCACCCACTTCTCGGCTTCCTGCATGTTGCCGCTGCCCGGGCCATCGACGATCATCCAGTCGACGAACTCATGACCCGGATGGTTGCGCGCGAGGGTGGAGATGAGCTCGCCCGCCACGTAGTTGGTGTGGGCGAAGTCGAAGCTGTTGGAGCCGGTGCCGCAGAAGAAGATGGTGAAGGCGGTCATGCGCCCTATCCTAGTCCTGGCGGACCAGGAACCGTTCGCGAAAGATCAATGCGCCCGTGCGCGCATCTTCGTAGGTTGCCTCGATCCCCGAGGGAATGATGCGGCTCGCCATGTGCCACCAGCGCGGAAAGGAAATGGACCCCGTGCCGGTGAACAGGGTGGGAAACACCTGGAGTTTCACGCGGTAGTCGAGCACGCCCCGGAAAATGCCGCGCCAGGCGGGCTCGCGTCCGCCTCCGCTCAAGGAGACCTCGAAGAAATCATAGGGTAGCCAGCCGCGCCCCTCGACCCAGACTTCAGCCCAGAAGTGCTGCGTGCTTCGCGCGCTGTAGAGGAAATAGCCGCAGATCAGCCGGGCAGGGATTCCACGCGCACGGCACAGCGCGCAGAAAAGCGCGGTTGCCTGGTGGCAATCGGCCCAGCCGTCGCGCAGCATCCTGGAAGAGGGGGTGGCCTTGTCGAAGTCGCCATACTGCACGAGGCCGAAGCGGACGGCTTTCGCCACCAGGTCGAACATATGCCCGACCGCCTCTTGCGGATCGGGAGGGGTGGACGCGGCGAGTTCCCGGGTGGAAGCGTCCACCTGGACGAAGCCTTCGGCCGCGCGGGTGTACAGGTCGAATTCGCTGGGCGTCAGCGATTCGCCCCCGGCGCCGCTCGGTGATGCTTCGAACGAAGCGTCGAGGGCGAGTGTCACCCTTCGCTCGGAGCCCGCGCTGAACTGATAGCCGAAGCTGCCCGGCAGGCTGGAGATACGCGCATCCTCCAGCGTGCTGGCGCGCATTTCCAGTCCTGTCAGCCCGGCAGCGGACAGCGGGGCCGGCAACCGCAGGCGCACTTGCGATCCTGGCTCGAAATGCGTGAGATCGAAGTCGCGCTCTATCCGAACGCGGAAGCGCCGAGGCTGCAAGTCGGCGATCGAGGGGACCGGATCGCCGGGGCCCGTCCCGTGGAAGTCGCGCACCATCTGCCTGCTGGTCGCGGCGGAATGCGTCTCCCAGTAATCGTCCACACCGGTTACAGACGCCCGAATGAGGTGGTTCAACGCTTCAGGCGGGTCGAAGAGGCGGTCCCCGGAGGCGCTGCGCTCGAAGGCCAGTCCGCGAAGCGTGGCGCGCTCGAGCGCCCGGCTCGCCGTCAGCCGCGCCTGCGACTCCCGCCCGCCGCGCACATCGTGCGCGTGACCCAGCATGACGATGTGGTCCAGGATCCGGGATTCGCTGATCGTGCGGAAGAAGCTTCCCTGGTATTTCGGGTGTGACTGCATGGCGAGATCCGATATGAGCTATGGAATTTATAGCTAAACATCGTCTACCCGATCGGTAGGCCGTGTTGGACTTTAACCAACAACCAAAAGATTATGAGTCCTTTTACGGGTGGCCCTCCGTAGCTTGACGGAGTTCTATCCAGCCCGATTTTCTTTTACGGATCAATGACTTAGCGCCCGACGTAGCTTGTATGTCGTTGCGTGACTCGACGTACTGTGCCTACATGCCCGCTACATGGAAAAAGCGA
Organism: Pseudomonadota bacterium; assembly: GCA_040385005.1. Classification (GTDB taxonomy): domain Bacteria; phylum Pseudomonadota; class Gammaproteobacteria; order Burkholderiales; family Burkholderiaceae_C; genus Ramlibacter. Next base: position 19,120 of record JAZKIF010000228.1, on the reverse strand, counting down.
GGCACTCATGAAGCTGGTGAGGTCTAGGGTCGAATCCGTGCAACTACCGCGTCGGGACAGACGTTCTACCGGGACGACGAACTGCGCGGGTTTGGCCTGCGGGTAACAGCTTCGGGCTCAAGGAGCTACATCGCCCAGGGCCGAGTTGGCGTGCGGACCCGCCGCGTGACTATTGGGACGCATGGCCGCTGGACCTGCGATGAAGCGAGGCTTGAATAGAGGTTTGCGAGCGACATTTCCCGGTAAAGAAGGAGACACTCGCGCAACGCTTTGGCCACTGCAATCGCAAGTTGCGGCTGGAAGCTGGACTCACCCAAGTTGAATTCGGGGAGCAGCGCGGGTTTTATCAGACGTATTTGAGTCGGCTCGAACGTGGCCAGGTCAACCCACCTTGAACGCGCTTGAGGTGCTCGCCAACGCCCTAGGTCTCACGATCTTTGAGTTGTTCGCCGAGGTACAGGACAGCCTCAGAGGTTTCGGCCCACTAGGCGCAAATCTCTCGCGACTGTCAGTAGGCAGTCGGGACCTTCAAGATGGTCTAAGCTAGAGTGTATGGACCTAATTGATTCGTGTGAGCATCAGGTGCCCGCCACTACCCCGCAAGCTGCATTGGTGCAGCAGCCGTATCCCCAGTTCATCAAGTACATGGGGTCCAAATCCAAAATCATGGACTTTGTCCTCGACGGCTTGAACGAGGTATATGACGGAGGAATGGTCTGCGATCTTTTTGCGGGCAGCGGCTCGCTGGCCGGGGCCATCGGTCGGCAAGTTTCTTTCCACTCAAACGACATACAAGCTTACTCCTCAGTACTGGCTGGGACGTACCTCAACGCCCGCAAGTACGAGGGCATGCCTAGCGGTGCTGACTTGGTACAGCGAGCGGGAGAAATCGTCCAGAAGAACGCGAAGCAATTGGGTCTAGCTGTTAGCTATGACTCGGTAAGTTCGCTGAAGAAGTTCAACGAAATTGAGCGGGCTCAGCAGGAAATTCTCAAGCGCCGTTTCGTCCGCGAATGGCACCTGTTCGTCAAGTATTACTCCGGTACTTGGTGGTCGGCCAATCAGTGCTTGTGGATCGATGCGCTACGTGAAATTTCCGAGGAGTACAACCAGCAGCCCTGCTACGAGCTGATTCTGTCATCGCTGATGCACGCCATGGCTTACGTCGGGCAGGGCACGGGACACTACGCCCAGTACCGTGACGCAAAGACGCTTTCGAGCATGGCCGACATTCTCATCTACCGGCGAAGGCGTATCGAAGACTATTTCTTACGCAAATATGATTCGGCCACACGCGACCTTGCGCCGGACCCTGTAAGCCACAGCCACACGGTGACCACATTGGACTTCAAGGATTGTCTTGCCCAGTTTCAAGGCGGTACCGTGTACGCTGACCCTCCGTACTGTTTCGTGCACTACAGCCGCTTCTATCACGCCATAGAGACGCTGGTTAAATATGACTATCCTCCCATTCAGGTCAAGGCCGGGGAGTACGTCAAAGGGCGTTACAGAGAGGATAGGCACCAGTCTCCCTTCTGTATTCAGTCCCAGGTTAAGCAGGCATTTGTTGACCTGTTTGCCGGTGTACAAAGGTCAGATTCAAGACTAGTTTTGAGCTATAGCAACACTGGGATGATCTCTCTCGAAGAAGTCGGCGAACTTGCGCGACAGATTTTCCCAGATAGGAAGCTTGATATGCTGTTGACGAATCATCAGCACATGACACTCGGACGCCAATTCGATCGTCATAGAGAGGTCGAAGAGTGCCTGCTTCTTGTGAAATAGTCACCTCTGAAAGTCGCTATCCAACTTTAGTCTCGTGATGCTACGATCTTCCGCCAGAGCAGTAAATGCAGTAAGAGGCGGAGATGACGGACGTCTTGAAGTTGAAGGTGTCACTGACGAAGCACGGAGCGCACAAGGTTGCGACTCTGCTTCGCATGTATCACAAGGACGAAGTACTGAATCATGTCTGGGGTAAGGCAAAAGGAATAAAAGTTGACGGAGCGCAGGCGCGGGTAAATATGTCCGCGCGCTTGCTTCGCAAGGACGTCCCAGTACCCAAGCTCTGGAACGAAGTGCGAAAGCTGGGCGACCAGCAGATTGACGCGCTGGTCCTGTTGGCAATTGTCTTTTCCCACCACAGCCTTATTGAGGCGCTCCAAGCCGGCGCCTCTGGTGATAGTGCCACCGGCACCGTCAAACGTGGGGAGGTATTGGATGGAAAGGCATTCACGAATTTCGCTCATGTAATTGAGCAGCTCGGCTACAGTATCGAGCACAAGGCATCGCATGTTAGGTTCGATTTCACTCGCATGTTTGGGATTGAAGGTCTCAACAAGCTGGCGCTTGAACTGTTCGAACTGAAGCTGAAAGAGGCGCGGTGGGACGGCAAGTCTCAAGTGGTGGACGAGCTTGTCGCCAATGACTTCCATCGCGCACTTGCAGTGTCCGCGGACTTCTTTAGGAAGTGGCTCACGAAAGGAGTCAGTAGTCCCCCAGCGGTCGTCATAGACGAAGATGGCTTCTTCGCCGGTACGGACTCCGAAGACGCGGACACAGCTCCCGGCGCCTTCAAGTTTGTTCCTGGCCACACGCCGAAAAAAAAGGGCAGTGTTCCGGTGTCGCCACGCAGTGTCGCGGGCAAGGCCCTGTTGCTTCATAACGCAATGCAGGACTCACTCTATTCCGAACTTGTCAAGCAGCACGGCGGCGCCCACGTTCGCACAGAGCAACCAACGGGAAACGCCGGGACGTCAATTGATGTTGTGGTTAAGACTGCGTCGTTTTGTTGGTTCTACGAAATCAAGACCGCAAAGTCAGTCAAGGCGTGTATTCGCCAGGCGATACCTCAGCTGCTGGAATATGCGTACTGGCACGGTGGCACTGATCGATGCGATCGATTGATCATCGTCGGTCGCAGTGGCCTGACCAAGCACGCTTCGGCCTACTTGGCCTTCCTTCGCAAGACGTTTGGCTTGGAGTTGCATTACCTGCAGCATAAGGTCTAGCTCCGCTCGCCACACGGGCCACTCAATCGCGCTATGTCATTCACCATCTTTTGCGATGAGGCGGGGAACTCGGGCGCAAACCTTCTCGACCCCGAACAGCCACTGTTTGTGTTGGCCTCGAATGACTTTACAGCGGGTGAAGCCGAGCACCTCCTAGGCTACGTCCGGTCAAATCAGGGCGCCGAACCCAAGTTTTCCCGCATCAAGCGAAGCGCAGAAGGCGTGCGAGGACTCATTAGGTTTCTCTCTGATCCCACGCTGAAGGAGGACCGCATCGTCACCGATGTCTACCACAAGCGCTTCATGGTTATGGCCAAGCTTGTTGACCTAATCGAGGAGACTCTAGTTCATGAGGTGGGAGGTGATCTTTATGAGCGAGGCGGCAACATCGCCATGGCTAATCTACTCTTCTATTGCCTGCCCGTGTTTTGTGGAACCGAATTGACCGATAGCTTTCTGCAGGCGTTCGTCGCTCTGGTCCGCGGCAGGTCCGACGAGGATGCCAAGAAGTTCTACGCCATCGGACGCCGGCTTCGTGCGGGCTCCAAGAACGAAAAATTCAAAGCGCAGCTGGACTTGCTAACAGAAGAGCGCTATTTCAAGTCGTGGTTCACAGACGAAATCAACTCCACATCACTGGACCCGGCTATACCTGCGCTCTTCCAGCATCTCGTGGCTTGGGGCTCACGCAGGAAGATGGAGTTTGACGTGATGCATGACAGATCAAAACCTGTGTTGGCGTCCCAAGCGGACTTTGAAGCGATGATGGCCGTAGCGGGCGATCAGATTCGTAGCATTGGTAGAGATCGGCGGACGATCGAATTTCCACTTCGCGCGAGGACCCTCACGCAAGCAAACTCTCAGGACCATCCGCAACTCCAAATTGCCGATTTGTGCGCGGGACTGACTAACCACATGTACCGCTGCATGGTCGACGGTCAGTTTGACGAACTTGGCGAGGCTGCGAAGAGCCTCGGTTGTGTCGAGTGGGCAGTCAACGGCTTGTTTCCCGAACCGAAGGTCACACCAGAAGCACTGGGAACAGCCGATACGACGGGCTCCAACTCGATCGAAGAGATGTCGAAGTACTTGTTCGAAAAGCGGTTCAAGAATCGAAAATGAACGCGACGAATGACGGGCTACGTCGCGTCAGCGGGGCAGTTGGACTTGCGTTTAGGTGTATCGCCTTGACGCGAAGGTACTTGCGCAACCGAAGCAGGCGCTTTAGGTGGTTGCGCCACGGCGCGCCGTGCCACCTGTGTACCTGATGCAGCCCGAACCGCCGCTGAGGCCTGCTGACTTGCTGCGGAGGCTTTCAACCCGGCAGGCACAACCGACGAGGCGGGAACTTGCGCCGAGCATGCTGCGCTGTTGGCCAGCGTAGCTTGGCTTGCCGCTGCAGGCTGAGGTCGGATAGCGAAGGCAAGGCAGATCGCGACAATCAGCAGCGGAATCAGCAGCATGAGATAGAAGATGTCCATCTTCTGTTTCGACCGAACTTTCCAGCCGAACAGCGTCAACGGACTCTTCGCCGAAATTTGTGAGCCGAGGTCGACTTTGTAGCCTAGCGCTTTAAGCTCGCCCTCTGCTTCAATACCGGCCGATACGGCTCCATCTAGAAGGCGGTGGT
>JAZKIF010000228.1:0-14469 GCA_040385005.1 Pseudomonadota bacterium | reverse complement strand
ACCAAAAGCGGTCCATGAAGTAGAAGGCAAGTAGCGGGAATACCGCCGCAAATACAACGAGGCCGGCCAAGGAAACTTGCCAACCCCAAGCACCTATCATTCCGCCATCTTTGATGGCATAGCCACCGAGGCCGAGAAACGCGCCCGTGACGATCAATGCGAAATTGCGGATGCGGAGTTCGAGGTCATTGAAGTGCTGTTGCACGTCAACAATCTTTTTCCAAATTTCGATCTGCCCCGCAGCCAAGGGCGGGGCCTCAGCGACCGGCGAACTCTCATTGGCATCGCTCATTAGTGCACCTCGAAAATCGGGAGGAGCTGCGAGAAGGTCTTGTCCAGCACATGGCTTGGCGCTATGCCTCCCCGCATCAGTACGTTGCGCTCTCGCTCGACCATTTCGGGCGTCCAATGGGTGACCTTGCGCAGCAGCTCGTACTCCGGTTTGTGCTGACTTGCGCCATACAACGCGTGAACATCGGCAACCCCGGCCTCCTGCGCCATCCCAACATCCTTCAAGATGTTGTCGCCTACGTAGACCACTTCGTCCGGTGATGCGCCGAGGTCCGAGATGATCTGCAAAAGAATGTGGGGGTTTGGCTTGAGCTCACCCTGGGGCGTAAAACGCTGCACGGTGTGTTTTAGGTTGTAGCTGGCGGAGTCGTAGAGACGTCGGTTAAGCGCCTCCTCCGACATAGCATGGTCTTCAGGTGAGTAGAGATACTCGATGATGCCGTCGAGGCCTAGTTTTCTGAATCGATAGCTCGTATAGAACGCCTTTGATTCCGTATAGGCGGCGACGACCACACCCCGCGCCTTTAGCTTCTTAAGCGTTTCTTCCACGGTTGGATAAAGTTGCAACACGCGCCGCCGAGCCTCTCGAAAGGCCTCGACTGCGGGATACATTTTGATGAGTACGTCCTTGCCGTACAGCGCCTGCAGACATGGCAACTCCTCCAGCAGTTGCGAATACTCACTTGTGCCGAATCTTTGATGAATGGTGCTGCACTCAGCATAGAGCAGTTCTGCATCGACGCCGCTGATCGAGAGCACCCGTTCGATCATGGCCGAGAAGGTTTGATACCAGAGCTCTTGCCAATCTAGCAACGTGTTGTCCACGTCGGTAATCAGAATGCGGGGCCTTGTCAATTCGTCGTTCCCGAGTAGTGGTAGGGCGTGTTGGACTTGAACCAACGACCAAAGGATTCAGGTTGGCGCAGGTTTCCCTGCTCCCTGGACTATCTCATCACCCTCGCCGCAGCTCGTCGCTGCTCGTTAGGGTGCCGGGCGCTCGTGGGACGCTTATCGGATTGGCTCCTCACGTCCTAGTCTCTGCACCTTCCCACCTACTGACCCCATGGGCCCGCCTTCGGTGGGCTTGGCTCAAGATTGCCGGGTCTCGCGACTGACGGTTTCCTTGAGTTCACCCGGTTTTTCCACGATCTCTTTCGAGACCGGGTCACCATTCGATGAGTCCTCTGCTCTAACCAACTGAGCTAACGCCCCATACCGTGCCGATGGTACCTGACTCGCCATGTTGGCCGGCTCTCGACCTAGGCCGGTGAAACTCCACCAACCGCCCCTCAGCTATCCCGCGGCAGCACCGCAAGCACCCGCGTGACGAACGACTGAAACTCCGTCATGTAATTCCGAAGGAATTCCGCAGTGCCGGGATCGCTCACCTCCCCGTCCGGAGTGATCAGCCCCTCCTTGAAATGGATGTAGGCCTCGACCGTGTTCATCAGCGGGGAATTGCAGAAGCACAGCACGCCGCGAAGGCTTTGCTGGGCCACGGCCGTGCCGATGGCGCCCGGTGAGGTGCCGATGACGCCCGATGGCTTGCGGGCGAATGCGTTCTGGCCCCAGGGCCGGCTGGCCCAGTCGATCGCGTTCTTCAGGCCGCCGGGAATCGAGCGGTTGTATTCGGGCGTGACGAACAGGAGCGCGTCCACCTCGGCGATGGACTTCTTGAAGGCGCGCGCTACTGGCGGGTAGTCGGCGTCGTAATCCTGGCTGTAGAGCGGCAGGTCCTTGATGGGGATTTCCACCATCTCCATGCCTTTGGGCGCGAGCCGCACCAGGGCCTTGGCGAGCCGGCGATTGATGGAGGTGGAGGAAAGGCTGCCGACGAAGTAGCCCACGCGATGACTGGACATGACGAACTCCTTGCCCCCGGAAGCAGGGGCCGGCATCTACGCTACTCCGTCTTCAGGCGAAACGCCCGCTCAGCGAGCGATCCACGGAGCCGCGTCCGCCACCCGAGAACACCAGCGCGACGGCAACCGCCAGCAGAGCCAGCGCGTACTCGTAGCCGCTCTTCTCGACAAAGAAGCCCTTGCCGATGTGCACGGAGAAGATGGCAACGACCATCGCGAACGCGAGCGATGCCGCCGCGGGGCGCACCAGCAAGCCGGCAATGAGCGCAAGGCCCCCGATGAACTCGGCGCTGCCGGCCAGCAACGCCATCAGCACGCCGGGCGACAAGCCGATCGAATCCATCCACTGCCCGGTGCCCGCGAGGCCGTAGCCACCGAACCAGCCGAACAGCTTTTGCGAACCGTGCGCGGCGAAGATGATGCCCACCGGGATGCGCAGGGCCAGCGCGCCCCAGCCGGCGTCGGTCGCGATCACGCGGTGGAAGAGTGAGTTGTTCGTGTTCATGACTGTTTCCTTGGGTGTTGCACCCGCGGCGCGGGCCATGAATGAACTGTATTAGCTCTCACCGCAAAGATAAACGCGCACCTACGGCACATACTGTTCCGAAAATCGGGACAGTTTCGCGAATGTGGACGGACCGCGAGGCGCGAATATGGATGCCGGGTCAAGCCCGGCATGACAACCTCACGACTTGTGGTGGCTGAGCGCGTTGCTCACGAGCTTGGACGTGATGTCCACGATCTGGATCATCCGGTCGTACGGCATGCGCGTCGGGCCGATCACGCCCAGCGTGCCCACGATCTTTCCGTCGACCTTGTACGGCGCGCTCACGACGGACAGCTCCTCGAACGGCACGACCTGGCTTTCGCCGCCGATGAAGATGCGCACGCCGGCGGCCTGGCTGGAGATGTCAAGCAGGCGCATCAGCTGCGTCTTCTGCTCGAAGAGCTCGAAGGCGCGGCGCAGGTGGCCCATGTCGCTGGAGAAGTCGCTCACGGCGAGCAGGTTGCGCTCGCCGGAGATCACCACCTCGTCCTGCTGGCTCATCGCTTCGCTGCTCGCCTGCACGGCCGTCTGCATCAGCGAGGCGATCTCGCCTTGCAACTGCTCGACTTCAGTCTTGAGGCGCTCTTGCACCTGCTCGATCGCCATGCCGGCGTAGTTGGCGTTGAGGAAGTTCGCGGCCTCGATGAGTTGCGTCTGCGTGTAGTCGCTCTCGGTGAAGACGACCCGATTCTGCACATCGCCATCGGGCGAGACGATGATGACCAGGTAGCGCTTCTCCGACAGGCGCAGGAACTCGATGTGGCGGAACACCGACGTGCGCTTGGGCGCCATCACCACGCCGACGAACTGCGAGAGGTTCGACAGCAGGTGGGCGGCGTTGGCGATCACCTTCTGCGGCTGGTCCGCCGGCAGGCTCGGCGTGGCGAACTGCTCGCGCTGCGCGGTGAGCATCGTGTCCACGAAGAGGCGGTAGCCGCGCGCCGTCGGGATTCGGCCGGCCGAGGTGTGGGGGCTGGCGATGAGGCCCAGCTCCTCCAGGTCCGACATCACGTTACGGATGGTGGCGGGCGAGAGATCGAGGCCGGAAGCGCGCGAGAGCGTGCGCGAGCCCACGGGCTGCCCCTCGGCGATATATCGCTCGACCAGGGCTTTGAGTAACAACTTGGCGCGGTCATCGAGCATGTTGAGTGATTTTAGCGACGGCATGGGGCGCGCAGTGTTGGAGAAGGCGATGCGAAGGGTATTTAGTGATGTAATTTGCCGATGAAATCCATGTTCCGCCAGGTGGCGCTGATCGGGAAGTACCACACCGCGGTTTCCGCCGCGGCCGCGGGGTCCACGCGCGCCGGCCTGGAGGACATCGCGCATTTCCTCGGCTCGATGGGCTGCGAGGTCGCTTTCGAGCGCGAGACCGCCTCCACGGTCGGGATCACCGGTTACACCATGCTCGACGTGCCCGCCATCGGCGCGCAATGCGACTTGGCCATCGTCGTCGGCGGGGACGGGACCATGCTCGGGATCGGGCGCCAATTGGCGAAGCACGGCGTGCCGCTGATCGGCATCAACCAGGGCCGCCTGGGCTTCATCACCGACATTCCGCTGGATCAGTACAAAGCCGCGCTGACGCCGATGCTGGGCGGCGACTACGACGAGGATCACCGCAGCATCATCGAAGCCGGCGTCATGCGGGACGGCCACTGCGTCTTCCACGCGATGGCGATGAACGATGTCGTCGTCAATCGCGGCGCCACGTCCGGCATGGTGGAACTGCGCGTCGAAGTCGACGGGCATTTCGTCGCCAACCAGCGCGCGGACGGGGTGATCATCGCCACGCCCACGGGCTCGACGGCGTATGCGCTTTCGGCGGGCGGACCGCTCCTGCATCCATCGACGCCCGGATGGGTGCTGGTGCCGATCGCGCCGCACACGCTGTCCAACCGGCCGATCGTGCTGCCCGATGCGTCGGAAGTGACGATCACGCTGGTGTCCGGGCGCGACGCGAGCGCTAATTTCGACATGCAGTCGCTCGCGTCCCTGCTGCTCGGCGACCGGATCTCGGTGAAGCGCTCGGCGCATCGCGTGCGGTTCCTGCACCCGCGCGGCTGGAGTTATTTCGACACGCTGCGCAAGAAGCTTCACTGGAACGAGGGGAACTAGGGCGATGAGCTTGAAGAGAATTGCGCTACGCGATTTCGTGATCGTGCGCGAGCTGGACCTGGAGCTGGACGAGGGCTTCGGCGTGCTCACCGGCGAGACCGGCGCGGGCAAGTCCATCCTGGTCGATGCGCTGCAGCTCGCGCTCGGTTCGCGTGCGGACAGCGGCGTGGTGCGCGAAGGCGCGACGCGCGCGGACATCACCGCGGAGTTCGATCTGCCCGAGTCGCTCAGGCCCTGGCTGGAAGCGGCGGGGCTCGAATCCGAGGAGTCCCTGCTCCTGCGCCGCAGCATCGACGCGCAAGGCAAGAGCCGCGCGTGGATCAACGGCACGCCGGCCACCGCGACGCAGCTGCGCGAACTCGCGGACCAGTTGGTCGACATCCACGGGCAGCACGCTTGGCAGAGCCTCACGCGGCCCGAAGCAGTACGGGCACTGCTCGACGGGTACGCCGGCGTGACGACGCAGGCGCTCTCGCAACTGTGGCAGCGCTGGCGCACCGCGCAAAAGACCCTCGCCGACGCGCGCGGGGCGCAGGATTCGCTGCAACGCGAGCGCGAGCGGCTCGCCTGGCAGATCGGCGAAGTCGAGAAGCTCGCGCCCGGCGACCACGAGTGGGACGAACTCAACGGGAATCACACGCGACTTGCCAACGCCCAGTCGTTGCTGGAAGCCGCGCAAAGCGCACTCGAAGCGTTGGAAGGCGATGAAGGCGGCGCCGTGCGCGGCCTGTCGCAAGCGCAGGCGATGCTGCAGGCGCAGGAGCATGTGGAGCCCGCTTTCCGCGAACTCGCAACGGTGCTCGCGTCCAGTCTGGCGCAGGCCGAGGACGCGGCGCACTCCCTGAACGCGTATCTGCGCAAGACGGAGCTCGATCCCGCGCGCCTGGCCGAACTCGACGAACGCATGTCGTTATGGATGTCCCTCTCGCGGCGCTACAAACGCACGCCCGCGGAGTTGCCGGCGCTGCTCGCATCCTGGAAACAGGAACTTGCGCAGCTCGACGCGGCCGCTGATCTTGCCGCGCTGGAAGCCGCCGAGAAGAAGGAAGCGGATGCGTTCATGACGGAAGCGCGCGCGTTGTCGAAGGCGCGCGCCAAGGCAGCGCCCCAGTTGGCGAAGGCCGTGACGGTCGCGATGCAGGGGTTGGGAATGCAAGGCGGCCGATTCGAAGTTGCGCTGGAGAAAGCGGCGCAACCGACGCAAGGTGGGCTGGAAGAAGTTTCTTTCCTTGTCGCGGGGCATGCGGGCAGCACGCCGCGGCCGGTTGGCAAAGTTGCATCGGGCGGTGAGCTGTCCCGCATCGCGCTGGCGATCGCCGTGACGACGAGCCGACTGGGAACGGCGCAGACCTTGATCTTCGACGAGGTCGATTCGGGCGTCGGCGGCGCGGTGGCCGAGACCGTTGGCCGGCTGATGAAGCAGCTTGGGCGTGACCGTCAGGTGCTCGCCGTCACGCACCTGCCGCAAGTGGCGGCGTGCGCGGACCATCACCTGGTCGTCGCCAAGCAATCGGACAAATCGGGACCGTCCAGCACCGTGGCCGCGGTGCATGGCGAGCAGCGCGTGGCCGAAGTGGCACGCATGCTCGGCGGCGAACATCTCTCCGGCACGACCCTCGCGCACGCCAAGGAAATGCTCGGCGGCGTCAAGTCGCGGGTGAAGTAGCGCGATGACCCTCGAGATCATCCTCATCACCGGCATGTCGGGCTCCGGCAAGTCGGTGGCTCTGCGCGCGCTGGAGGATGCGGGCTACTACTGCGTGGACAACTTGCCGCCCGAATTGCTGGGCTCCTTCGTCGCGCTGGAGCAGCAAGCGAGCGCGGAGCGAGTGGCCATCGCGATGGATGTGCGCAGCCACTCGTCGCTGCCGCTGGTTCCCGCGCAGCTGCGTGAGCTGCGCAAGCAGGGCGTGATGCTGCGTTCGCTCTTTCTCGATTCGACGACGGATACGCTGGTGCGCCGCTTTTCCGAGACGCGGCGGCGGCACCCGCTTTCGAGCAACACGGTGCAGGACCAGCAGCACGCGCTGGTCGATGCGATCGAGCTGGAGCGCGAGTTGCTCGCGGATTTGCGCGAGCATGCGCATGTGATCGACACCAGCGTCATCCGCCCGTCGCAGTTGCAGGCCTACGTGAAGGCGCTGCTGTCCGCGCCGGCGAGCCAGCTCACGCTGGTGTTCGAATCGTTCGCGTTCAAGCGCGGCGTTCCCGTGGATGCGGACTATGTGTTCGATGTGCGCATGCTGCCCAATCCGCACTACGAGCCGACGCTGCGCGATCTCACGGGGAAGGACCAGCCCGTCGCCGAATTTTTGCGCGCGCATGCGGACGTCGAACGCATGCATTCGCAGATCGAGGCTTTCCTCAACGAGTGGCTGGAGCCGCTGGCGCGCGACCATCGCAGCTATGTGACTGTGGCGATTGGTTGCACCGGCGGGCAGCACCGCTCGGTGTACCTCGTGGAGCAACTCGCGGCGGCGTTCGGCGCGCGGTGGACGACGCTGCGGCGGCATCGCGAACTGGACGCGCGCTAGGCGTATTCGCTATTGCTGCAGCAGCTTGCGGATGGGCGCGGGCAAGCCGAGCTGCTGCCAATCCGCATTCGCGAACCAGGCCCCGGTTGCTTGCGGCACAGCCGATGGCGGCACTTCAATTTCCACCGGATGCAGATGCAGATCCTTGTGCGTGAGAACGTGCAGGAAAGGCTCTCGATCTTGCAGCCGCGTGCGCAACTTCGCGGGCAACGCCGCCTGCAACGCATCGCGGCTCTCGAATACCGGCAGGCAATACAGCCCAGCCCAGATGCCGGTTGCAGGCCGCTTCTCCAGCCACACACCACCCTCTCCCGATCGTGCGCGCAACAGCCACAGCGCCTGGGACGTGCGCTTCAGCTTTCGCGTTTTCACCGGATAGTTTTCCTGCGTCCCGGCGGCACGCGCGGCGCAGAGCTCTCGCACGGGGCACAGCAGGCATGAAGGTTTGCGCGTCGTGCAGATCGTCGCGCCCAGATCCATCAGGCCCTGCGTGTAGCGCGGCATTGCATCTTTCAATGCGCGCGTAGGCAGCAGCGATTGCGCCTGCTCCCACAGCGCTCGCTCGCTCGCCGAACTCGCAAGGTCGCCGTCGAACGCGAGCACGCGCGTCAGCACGCGCTTGACGTTGCCATCGAGGATCGCGACGCGCTCACCAAAGCAAAATGATGCGATCGCCGCCGCGGTGGAGCGTCCGATCCCAGCCAGCGTCTGCAGATGCTCCGCGCTGCGCGGAAACTCCCCTCCATGCAACGCCACCACGTCCTTCGCGCAGCGATGCATGTTGCGCGCGCGGCTGTAGTAGCCCAGGCCGCTCCACAAGCCGAACACTTCGTCCTCGCCAGCGGCTGCAAGCGCGCGCACATCGGGAAACCGCTCCAGGAAGCGGGCGTAGTAGTCGAGGACGGTGGAGACCTGCGTCTGCTGCAGCATCACCTCCGAGAGCCAGACGCGGTACGGGTCGCGCGTGCCTTGCCATGGCAGGGCGTTGCGCCCGTGGGTTTGCTGCCAGTCGATGACGCGGCCGGCGAATCCGGCCGGAGGCGAACTCATGCGGGTTGCAGCGCGGGCTCGGCCGGGGCCGCGCCTTCCGGGATGTCGATGAGATGGCTGGTGAGCTCGGTGAGCTTCGCATCGAGCTGGTCGAGATTCTTTTCGTGGTTCTCGATCTCGACGATGCGGTCATCCAGCCCCGTCGCGGCTTGCTGGATGCGCTCGATCGCCTCGATGCGCCGGCTGAAGTTGCGGCGGCGCTCGCGCAGTTGCGCATCGAGTTGCGCGGCGGCGGACTTGTTCCACAACTCGACTTCACCCAGCGCCGATTCGTACACGACGCGCAGGCGCGTCGCGAGCGCGCGCACGAGGCGGTCCGCGAACTCAGGCTGCGCGAGACGGAAAGCGTTGCCGAGGCCCAGGTACTGGTTGTGGCTGCGCTCGACCAGATCGAGGTCGCGGATGTAGCGCTCCAGGTCCGGCTCGCGCGGAGCTTGCAGCGAGAAGCCGTATTCGGCGTTCAGCTGGCGGAAGGTGCCGGTCAGCATGGTCTGGATCTCCGCGCTGGTGGCCTGCGACTTCTTCAAGCCGGCACGCAGCCGGTCGAAGGTCGATCCGTATGCTTTCCGCACGCCGAGCTTGATGCCGGGCTGGCGCAGCGCGGTGGTCAGCTCCGCCATCTCGGTCTTGAGCGTGGCGGTGCCCAGAAGGTTGAATACCTCCCGCAGCAGCTTCAGGTGCACCGAGCGCACGGCGTGGATGCGCGCGCCGCTCACGTCGAATTCGCCCTGCTCCTGCTCGATGCGCGAGCGCATGTGCTTGATGACCGAGGTGTTCTTGCCGCGCAGGCCCTTGAGCTCCTGCATCTGTTCGGCGAGATCGCGTCGGCGGATGTGGATGGCCCGGCCCGCTTCCACGCGCAGATCGCCGATGCTGCCGGAAACCGCGGCCCGCAGGATCTTCTGGCGCTGGCCCATCACGCCCTGGCTGAGCGCGCGCTCCAGCACCGGCAACTGGCTGGCTTGCAGCAGCTCCGCGTCGTCGTTCACTTTGGCGACCAGGCCCTTTTGCGCGGACACGGGGATCACCTGCTCCTTCGGCAATCCGAGGATTTCGGCGGAGGTCGCGCGCTGCCGCTCGATTTGCGCCTGCACCTGGACCGGCGTAGAGAGCGAGTCCCACATCGTGTCGATTTTGTTCAGCACCACCAGGCGCGAATCGATGTTTTCCGTTTCGGTGATGAGGTGCTCGCGCCAGATGGACAGATCCGACTTGGTGACGCCGGTGTCCGCCGCGAGGATGAACACCACCGCATGCGCCTGCGGGATGAGGTTCACCGTCAGCTCGGGCTCGGCGCCGATCGCGTTCAATCCTGGCGTGTCGAGGATGACCAGGCCCTGTTTCAACAAGGGATGCGCGATGTTGATGAGGGCGTGGCGCCAGCGCGGGATTTCGACCTCGCCTTTGGCGTTGACCATCGGGTTTTCGGTCGGCGCGTCGTCGTGCCAGAAGCCCATCGCCTTGGCTTCTTCCTTGGAGACGTGGCGCACTTCTGCAACCTTCTCGAAGGCCTTCGCGAGTTGCGCGGGATCGTTCACGTCCAGGTCCACGCGCGTCCACTTCTCGGGGACGGCGCGCCATTCCATCAGCGCCTGCGGCTGCAGGCGCGTCTCGATCGGCAGGAGGCGCAGGCACGGAGGCACGTCGCTGTCGTAACCCAATTCGGTCGGGCACATCGTCGTGCGGCCGGCGCTCGCGGGCATGATGCGGCGCTTGTAGCCGGCGAAGAAGATCGCATTGATGAGCTCGGACTTGCCGCGCGAGAACTCGGCGACGAAGGCGACCATGACCTTGTCGGAGCGCATCTGCGTCTCCAGGCGCCGCAGGCGCTCTTCGACCGCGGAGTCGAGCAGCTCGTGGTCCTTCAGCCATTCGGACAGCAGCTTCAGGCGCAGCGCGAATTCGCGGCGCCAATGGCCATGCTGATCGAATTGTTCGTTGAAGGAAGTGCCCACCAGGGTCCTCGGGAGTGCCTATGAATATAGCATCACGCCCCGCGAGCCGCCCTCACGGTTTCTGGCAATACGGACAGAAAAAAGTGGAGCGCTGGCCCTGCCGGATCGCCTTGACCGGCGTTGCGCAAACGCGGCACGGCAAGCCTTCGCGGTCATACACCATCGCCTCGAGCTGGAAGTAGCCGCCCTCGCCCTGCGCATTGGAAAAGTCGCGCAACGTGCTGCCACCCTTGGCCACGGCGCGAGCGAGCACGTCGCGCACCGCCGCATGCAGTTTGTTCGCGCGGGGCCGGCTGATGCGCGAAGCGCGCGTCGTCGGCCGTATGCCGGCGAGGAACAACGCCTCGGAGGCATAGATGTTTCCCACGCCCACCACGACTTCCCCGGCGAGCAGGACCTGCTTCACGGGAGCGTTGCGCTTGCGCAATCCCGCGTGGAATTCGGCTGCATCGAATGCCTCGCCGAGCGGCTCGACGCCCAACTTCCCCAACAGCTTGCGGGCCTCGGGCGACGTTTCGGACGTCACGTGAACCACAGCCCCGAAGCGGCGCGGGTCGTTCAGGCGCAAGACCCCGCGGGTCGTGTCCATGTCGAAATGCGTGTGCGCGCCGGGTTCGGGCTGCGTCGCCGCGAAATTCAGGCTGCCCGACATGCCCAGATGTAACAGGAGGAGACCTTCGTCGAGATCGAGCAGGAGGTATTTGCCCCGCCGCCGGACGCCCAGGACGGTGCGCCCCACCAATGCCTGGCTGTCGATGCCCAACGGCCAGCGCAACGGCTTTCCCATGCGAACGGCCAGGATCGTCGCGCCCGCGATGCGGTCGGCGAAACTGAGGCGCGTGACTTCGACTTCCGGGAGTTCAGGCATGGTGGATGCGGCATAGCCGCCGTGGGGCGCAGGTCAGGGGGGTTGGATTATTATGATTCGATGAAGCGATTTCCCCTGGCGGCCGGCGCCCTCGTCCTGCTCGCAAGCGCGTCCTTCGCCTTCGCGCAGGCCCCCCAGAAGCCCGACGACGACGACGACGCGCCCGCCATCAATACGCCGCTGGACGCGGAGCTGTTCTACCAGTTGCTGCTGGGCGAGATCAACGCGCGCGGCGCCGAACCGGACTCCGGGTACGCGCTGGTGCTCGATGCGGCACGCAAGACGAACGATGCCGCGCTGTATCAGCGGGCGGTGGAAATCGCTTTCCAGTCGCGCTCCGGCGATGCCGCCCTGCAGGCCGCGCGCGACTGGAAGATCGCGCAGCCCGAGTCGCGCGAGGCAAACCGCTTCGTGCTGCAGATCCTGATCGCACTCAACCGCGTCGCGGACAGCGTCGATCCGCTCAGGACCGAGTTGTCCATGGCGAGCGACAAAGATCGCGACGCGGTGTTCTCCGTGATTCCGCGCAGCTACTCGCGCGTGAGCGACAAGAAGCTCGCCGCCACGGTGGTGGAGCAGGCGCTCGCAAACTATCTGAACCAGCCCGCGACCGGTGCGCAAGCGTGGTCGGCGGTGGGTCGCCTGCGTCTCGCCGCAAGCGACACCACCGGCGCCGCCGATGCCGCGCGACGTGGGCAGGCGGTGAATGCGAGCGCGGAAGCCCCGGCGCTGTTGGCGCTCGATTTGATGGACCCGAAGCTTCCGCAGGCCGAGGCCGTCGTGCGCCGCTACATGGAAGGCAAGCCACTCGCGGAATTGCGCATGGGCTATGCCCGCGCGCTCCTGGATGCACAACGCTATGCCGAGGCATCGCAGCAGCTGACCGTGGTCACCGCCGAAAAGCCGGACTATCCGGAAGCCTGGCTGGTGCAGGGCACGCTGCAACTGCAGGACAACCACGATGCGCAGGCTGAAACATCGCTCAAGCGCTATATCGAACTCGCGAACGCCCAGCGCAGTGGAGAAGAACGCGCGCGCGGGCTGGCACAGGCGTACGTGTCGCTCTCGCGGATCGCCGAAAAGCGCAAGGACTTCGCGATGGCGAGCGCCTGGCTGGACCGGATCGAGAATCCTGAAGCCCTCGTCGCCGCCCAGAACCGCCGCGCGTCCATCCTCGCGCGACAGGGAAAGATGGAGGAAGCACGCAAGCTGTTGCGGTCCCTGCCCGAGCGCAACCCGGACGACGTGCGCATGAAGATGACGGCCGAAGTCCAGCTGCTGCGCGACAACAAGCAATACAAGGCGGCTTACGACGTGCTATCGCAGGCCACGGCGAAGCAGCCTTTCGACGCGGACCTCGTATACGACCAGGCCATGCTCGCCGAGAAGATGGGCAACCTCCCCGAGATGGAGCGGCTGCTGCGCCAAGTGATCGCGGCCAAGCCGGAGTACCACACGGCCTACAACGCACTGGGCTACTCCTTCGCCGAGCGCAACACGCGCCTGCCGGAAGCCAAGGCGCTTATCCAGAAAGCATTGACGTTCGCGCCGGACGACCCGTTCATCAGCGACAGCCTGGCATGGGTCGAATTCCGCATGGGCAACAAGACGGAGGCGCTGCGCATCCTGGACGTCGCCTACAAGGCCAGGCCGGACGCCGATATCGCGGCGCACCTTGGCGAAGTCCTGTGGAGCCTCGGCCAGCGCGACCGCGCGAGCGCGATCTGGAAAGAAGGCCTGTTGCTGAACAACGAAAACGAGACCTTGCTCGAAACCTTGAAGCGCCTTCGGGTGAAGCCATGAGCGCCGTCTTCGGCCGCCGTCGGCTCGTTGGTTTTGCTGTCGGGCTGGCAATCATGCTGGCGGGTTGCGCCAGCCCGCCGCGCACCGAACGACCGGTTTCCGCCGACTCGGGTCCCTGGAGCGGACGGCTGGCGTTGCAGGTCGAAGGCAACCAGAGCCAGTCCTTTGCCGCGGGTTTTGAGCTCAAGGGGAATGCGGCGACGGGCGAGTTGACGCTGACCAATCCGCTGGGGGGCACGCTCGCGGTCCTCGACTGGGCGCCGGGCCGGGCGGTGCTGCGCAACGGCGGGCAGCCGCGGCAGTTCGAATCGGTCGATGCGCTCGTGGCCAGCGCGACCGGATCGTCGATTCCGGTGGCCGCCTTGTTCGATTGGCTGCGGGGAACGAACACCCCGGTGCCGGGCTGGCAAGCCGACCTGTCCCAGTTGCCGCAAGGCCGGCTGCAGGCGCGCCGCACGCAGCCGCAACCCGAAGCGGACTTGCGAATAGCGCTGGAGCGATGAAGGCGATCTACGACGTCCCGGCGCCGGCCAAGCTCAACCTCTTCCTTCACGTGACGGGGCGCCGGCCCGACGGGATGCACTTGCTGCAGTCGGTGTTCATGCTCATCGACTGGCGCGACACGCTTCACTTCGAATCGCGGCCCGGCGGCGAGCTCTCCCGCGAGGACCTGACCAAGCCGCTGCCGGAGGACGACCTGGTGCTTCGCGCCGCCCGCGCCCTGCAACTCGCTTCCGGAAGCACTCTGGGGGCGCATATCTCCATCGAAAAGCGCATCCCCGAGCAAGCCGGGATGGGAGGCGGGTCGTCGGATGCGGCCACTTGCCTGCTCGCGCTCAACCGCTTGTGGGACCTGGATTTGCCCCTCTCCGCGCTGGCGGCGATCGGCGTTTCGCTGGGAGCCGATGTGCCCTTCTTCCTGGGCGGCCGCAACGCCTGGGTCGAGGGCATCGGGGAGAAGCTCACGCCCGTCGACGTGCCGCGCAGCCGCTTCGCCGTGGTCAAGCCGCCCGAAGGGCTGCCCACGGCCGCAATCTTCAGCCATGCACGGCTGACCCGTGACAGCGAGCCTGCTATAATTTCAGGCTTTGCTGCAAACCCGTTGGCCTTTGGTCGAAACGATTTGCAAGGCGTCGCCAAGGAGCTGTGCCCCGGTGTCACCCAAGCCCTCGATTGGCTGGGATCGCTTGGGCTCAACGGGCGGATGACCGGTTCGGGCAGCGCGGTTTTCGCGCCCCTCGCACCGGGTCAGACCCTGGAAGCGGCGCCGGAGAAATGGCTGGCCGATGGCTGGCAGTTTCGGGAATGCGGCAATTTGGTGGCTCATCCTCTGGCGGGATGGGCATCCAGCGACGGTATATCGGTTGGCGGCTGATTTTCAGCCTTCGACCCGTGTAGGGGAGTCGCCAAGTTGGTAAAGGCACTGGATTTTGATTCCAGC
>JAZKIF010000227.1:0-4050 GCA_040385005.1 Pseudomonadota bacterium | reverse complement strand
GACGTCGACCGCGAATCCCTCATCGCTTCCGTGTTTCGCACGAAGCGCCCCGACGAAACGCATCGCGCGCGGCTGCGGGTGGAGATCGGCCGATTGCGCGCACTCGTGAAGGCGCTGGCGCGCATCGAGGCCTCGCCGCGCGGTTTCATCCTGCAGCCGCACGAAAAGCGCGATGTCGTGGTGCTGGCGCCGCCGATCACCGGCGACACGGCCTCCGTCGTGGCGCTGCTCTCCGACGGCGCGGCGTGGTCGACCTCGGCGCTCGCGCTGGCGCTGGGCGACAGCCAGCGAACCGTGCAGCGGGCGCTGGCCGAGCTGGAGGCGCAGGGACGCGTCCGCTCCATTGGCCGGGCGCGCGCGCAGCGCTGGCTCGCGCCGCCGCTCGCTGGTTTCACGACGATCTTGTTACTCCCCGCTTCGCTGCCGGTTGATTAGAGTTGCTTCAACAGGAGCCGAGATGACCACCAGGACCCGAACCGACAAACCCCAAGCCACCGCGCGGCCCGCCGAGATCGTGCGCGAGTACGGCCCTTTCCAGGGCCTTGCGAAAGTCAACGGCGTCACGCACGACGGCAAGCAGGTCTGGGCCGCGACCGGCGCGAAGCTGGTGGCCTTCGATCCCGCGAGCGGCGAGACCACGCGCACGCTGGACATCGCCTGCGACGCGGGCACCGCGTTCGACGGAACGCACCTCTACCAGATCGCCGAGACGCGTATCGACAAGATCGAGCCCGCGACAGGCAAGGTCGTGGCGTCGATCCCCGCACCCGGCAGCGGCAGCGACTCCGGCCTCACCTGGGCCGAAGGCAGCCTGTGGGTCGGCCAGTACCGCGACCGCAAGATCCACCAGATCGATCCGGCGACGGGCGCCATCCGCCGCACCATCGAGTCCAACCGCTTCGTCACCGGCGTCACTTGGGTGGACGGCGAGCTGTGGCACGGCACCTGGGAAGGCGACGAGAGCGAGCTGCGCCGCATCGATCCCGCGAACGGCGCGGTGTTGCAGCGGCTGGAGATGCCGCAAGGCGCCGGCATCAGCGGCCTCGAATCCGACGGGGCGGATCTTTTCTATTGCGGCGGCGGCGGGGCGGGCAAGGTCCGCGCGGTGCGGCGTCCCGGGCGGGCGTAGAACAGAACGGGGCGAATGGATGCTGTTGGGTTAGGAAATTTCCCTAACCCCTGAAACTCCTGGCGACTAAAGTCGAAGGGATGCCTCTGCAGTTGCCCACGCCTTTCGTTCTCGTCGACAGCACATCACGACCTTCGGGTCACCGGCTCTGGGCCGACATGGCCGCGGCGGCGGTCGTCGCCATCTCGGTGCTGGTGCTCGCACGCTGGCTGCTGGACATCGCGGGGCCGGACGCCACCACGCCCGCCGGCGGAATGAAGGCGAACGTCGCGATCGCGTTCCTGCTCGCCGCCGGCTCACTCGCCAAGATTTCCCGCCACCGCAAGTGCAGTGTCGTGCTCGGCGGCATGACGGCCCTGATCGGCGCGCTGACGCTGATCCAGTTCCTCTCGGGATCGAACATCGGCCTGGACGAGTTCGCCGTCCGCGACTCTTCGCATGCGTTCAACCAGAGCCCCGGACGCATGGCGCCCTTCACCGCCTGGTCGTTGGTGGTGCTGGGATCGGGGCTCGCGCTGGCACATGTTCGCCGTGCACGGGGCTGGGTCAAGGCGTGCGCGCTGCAGATCGCGGCTTTCGGACTCATCTGCGTGTCGGGACACCTGTGGGGCGCCGTCGATTCGACCGGCAAGCTGTGGGCGCCTCCGGTGTCCCTCTGGACGGCCACGGCTTTCCTGCTGATGGCCTTCGCGCTGTGGCGCAAGGTGGCGCGCAAGACCGTCCGCCGCGAAGGACCCGCGATGGACGCGCGAGGCCGCCCCGTCTTCATCGCTTCGCTCGCGATCGGCATCGTGGTGATTTCCGCGGGATTCGCCTATCGCTCCATCGCGCAGTTCGCGACCGGGCACGCGATGGATCCGGTCAGGATGCTGGTCTCGCTGCTGGTGACGTTCGGCTTCTCCTTGCTCGCGCTCATCTGGCTCGCCGTCACGATTCGCGCCGAGGTGCGCCGCAATGCGCTGATGGCCCGGAAGGTGAATCGCGCGAACGCGAAACTCGAAGGCCGCGTGCAAAGGCGAACCGCGGAACTCCATCGCTACTCGGACCGGCTGCAGTCGATGGCCCATTCGCTCGCCCACGACCTGCGCCAGCCGCTCATCACGGCCGGCTGCCACGCGGAACTGCTGGGTTCCAAGCTAAAGGGGGGCAGCACGTCGGACCTGCTGGTCCACTACGAAAAGATCGACCTGGCCTTGCGCGACATCGACCGCATCAACGACCAGATCCTGGGCTTCGCCGCGGCCGACGCGCAGGTGGCGCTCTCCGCTCGTGCGCTCAGTTCGCCAGCAATCGCGCCTTGACGCTGCGGCCCTTGATGCGGCCTTCGTTCAACTTCACCACGGCCTCGCGGCCGATCTCCCGCGCGACGGCCACATAGGTAGCGAATTCGTTGATGTCGATCTTGCCGATCTGCTCGCGCGTGTAGCCGAAGTCGGCCGTCAACGCGCCCAGCACATCGCCGGGGCGAATCTTTTCCTTGCGGCCGGCCTGGATGTGGATGGTCGCCATCGCCGGCAACAAGCGCCCGCCGGCGGCCGGCGTGAGTTCGGCCAGCTCGTTCCACGCCGACGCCTTGCCCTGCATCTGGTCGATCCGCCCCACGGCGCCCATCTCGTCGAGGCTCGCGAGGTTCAGCGCCAGGCCGGTCTGCCCGGCGCGTCCGGTGCGGCCGATGCGGTGCACGTGTACTTCGGGATCGGGCGTGACTTCCACGTTGATGACGGCGGCGAGCCCCGCGACGTCCAGGCCGCGCGATGCGACGTCGGTCGCCACCAGCACGGTGCAGCTCCCGTTCGCGAAGCGTACCAGCACCTGGTCGCGATCGCGCTGCTCCAGGTCGCCGTGCAGCGCCAGCGCGCTGTAGCCCTGCGCCTGCAGCAACTCGACGAGCTCGCGGCAACGCGCGCGCGTGTTGCAGAACGCGAGCGCGCTGGCAGGTCGGAAATGGTCCAGCAGCCGTGCGACCGTGGGCAGGCGATCCGGCTCGCGCACTTCGTACCAGCGCTGCTCGATCTGCCCGCCGGCATGTTCCGCGTCGACCTTCACCGTGACGGGATTGCGCAGGAACTGCGCGGCGAGTTTCGCGATGCCTTCGGGGTACGTCGCGGAGAAGAGCATCGTCTGCCGCTGCGCCGGGCACTGCTTCACCAATTTGGCGATGTCGTCGGCGAAGCCCATGTCGAGCATGCGGTCGGCCTCGTCGAGCACGAGCGTGTTGAGCGCTTCGAGATTCAGGTTGGCGCGGTCGAGGTGGTCGAGCACGCGGCCGGGCGTGCCGACCACGATGTGCGCGCCGTGCTCGAGGCTGGCGGATTGGCCGCGCAACGGCACGCCTCCAGTAAGCGTCACCACCTTGATGTTGTCCTCCGCTCGGGCGAGTCGCCGGATCTCGGTCGTGACCTGGTCCGCGAGTTCGCGCGTGGGGCACAGCACCAGCGACTGCACGGCGAAGCGCCGCGCGTTGAGGTTCGCCAGCAGCGCGAGCGCGAACGCGGCCGTCTTGCCGCTGCCGGTCTTGGCCTGCGCGATCAGGTCCTTGCCCAGCAATGCGGAAGGCAGGCTGGCCGCCTGGATCGGCGTCATCTCGTGGTAGCCGAGGCGGGTGAGGTTCTCCAGCGTGGCGGGCGGGAGGGGAAGCGTGTTGAAGAGGGTCTGGGGGACTTGGGGCATGGGGGGATCATTCCACAGTGGGCGTGATGGGTCCGATATCTTCGCTATCTAGACGCGTTGTTGGGGACCTATTGCATTCCACCTGGGTAGCGGTCGGCCGGCGACTGGGGTGGGTCGTTCTCCGGAGACCGCGCGGTCCAGCGGCCGGACCGGCGTGATGCTGTGCCGCGAACACCGCCGTTGGTGCGCCATGTTTCGTACGGCCGCGAATGCACCTGCGCCCGACCCACCCCAGCCACCGGCCTCATCGG
>JAZKIF010000226.1:0-1960 GCA_040385005.1 Pseudomonadota bacterium | reverse complement strand
AGCGCTCTCCCAGCTGAGCTATACCCCCAATTTCTCCATTCATTTCCGGACCCGCCCCTGCGGATAGCCCGTCAATTTCCGAGCCTTGAATTATAGCCCGAAAAATTCTCACGCCGCCGCCAGGCGCTCCAGCACCGTCTTGCGATCGCACAAGGCGATGACCGCATCCAGCGACGGCGTCTGTGCCGTCCCCATCAAGAGCACACGCACCGGCATCGCCAGTTGCGGCATCTTGAGGCCCGTTGCGCGCAGTACGTCCTTGATCGCCTCGGCGATCGCGGCCTTCTCCCACTCTCCGCCTTCCAGGCTCTTCGAGAGCATGCTGATCGCGGGCCGCACGCCTTCGGTGACGTGCTTCGCCACCTCTTCGGGATCGCGCTTGACCGGTCCGTAGAACTTCGCGGCCCAGTCGGCCAGGGCGACCGTCGTGTCGCACCTGTCCTTGAAAACCGCGCAGATGCCGGGCAGGCGCCGGTCCGCTTCCATGCCGCGCTTGTCCAGTTGCGCGGCCACCAGCGTAGCGAGTTCGCGGTCGTCCATCGCCTTCATGTGCTGAGCGTTGACCCAGCGCAGCTTGGCTTCGTCGAACTGCGCGGCGCTGCGTCCCAGGTGATCCAGGTTGAACCACTCGAGGAATTGTTCGCGGCTGAAGATCTCGTCGTCGCCGTGGCTCCAGCCCAGGCGCGCGAGGTAATTCACCATCGCATCGGGCAGGTAGCCTTCGTCGCGGTATTGCGTGACGGCCTTCGCGCCGTTGCGCTTGCTCATCTTCTCGCCCTGCTCGTTCAGCACCGTGGGGAGGTGGCCGTACACCGGCGGCTCCTTGCCGAGCGCGCGGAAGATGTTGATCTGGCGCGGCGTGTTGTTCACGTGGTCGTCGCCGCGGATGACGTGCGTGATCCGCATGTCGATGTCGTCCACCACCACGCAGAAGTTGTACGTGGGCGTGCCGTCCGGTCGCGCGATGACGAGATCGTCGAGCTCGTCGTTGCTGATCTCGATGCGGCCCTTCACCTTGTCGTCCCACGCGACGACGCCGCCGATCGGGTTCTTGAAACGCAGCACCGGCTGTACGCCCTCGGGGACCGGCGGCAAGGTCTTGCCGGGCTCGGGGCGCCAGGTGCCGTCGTAGCGCGGCTTTTCCTTGTTGGCCATCTGCCGCTCGCGCAGCTTGTCCAGCTCTTCCACGCTCATGTAGCAGGGATAGACCTCGCCGGCTGCCTTCAGCTGCCCCAGCACTTCCTTGTAGCGGTCCATGCGCTGCATCTGGTAGTACGGGCCTTCGTCATGGTCGAGGCCGAGCCACTCCATGCCCTGGATGATCACGTCCACCGCCGCCTGCGAGGAACGGTCCACGTCGGTGTCTTCGATGCGCAGGATGAAGACGCCATCTTTTTGCGAACGCGCGAACGCCCACGGATAGAGCGCCGAGCGGATGTTGCCGAGATGGATGAAGCCCGTCGGGGACGGGGCGAAGCGGGTGCGGACTGTCATGGGGGAGATTGTGTTCAGGCGTCCTGCGCGTTGGGCAGCGCAAGCCGCGACGTGTCTTCTTCCAGCGGGTCTTCCTGGCCGATGCGCGCCTCGTTGATCCTCTCGATGTCGCTGGCGTTGATGTCGCCAGTGACGTACACGCCGTCGAAGCACGACGCGTCGAATCCATCCAGATCCGGGTTGAGCGACCCGATCGCGCGCTTCATGCCTTCGACATCCTGGTAGATCAGCGCATCGCAGCCGATGATCTCGCGCACTTCCTCGATCGTGCGGCCATGCGCCACGAGCTCGCTGGAGGTCGGCATGTCGATGCCGTACACGTTCGGATAACGCACCGGCGGCGCGGCGCTGGCGAGGTACACCTTCTTCGCGCCGGCGTCGCGCGCCATCTGCACGATCTCGCGGCTGGTGGTGCCGCGCACGATGGAGTCGTCCACCAGCAGCACGTTGCGGCCCTTGAACTCGC
>JAZKIF010000225.1:0-2408 GCA_040385005.1 Pseudomonadota bacterium | reverse complement strand
TCGACGTGATGCTGGTGCTGCTGATCATCTTCATGGTCACCGCGCCGCTGATCACGCCGAGCATGATCGACCTGCCCACCGTGGGCAAAGGCTCGCGCCAGCCCGACCAGATCATCCAGGTGGTGATCGGCAAGGACGAGGCGCTGGACGTGAAGATCGCCGACAAGACGACACGCCTGACGCTCGACGCGGTGGCGCCCACCATCGTGCAAGCGCAGTCCGGCAAGCCCGCCGGCAGCAGCGCGGTGGTGATCAGCGCGGACCGCAACGTGAAGTACGAAAGCGTGGTGAAAGTGATGGACGCCTTGCAGCGCGCGGGCGTGCAGCGCGTGGGGCTGTCCGTCCAACTGGCGAAATAGCATGCCCGCGAGCAGCGACCGGATCGAATTCGCGCCGCCCCACGAACCCGGCGTGACGCGCGCCTTCGTGCTCGCCGTCATCGCGCACCTGCTGCTGATGGTGGCCCTGACGTGGGGCATCAACTGGAACCGCGAGACCGAGAACCTCTCCGCCGAAGCCGAACTCTGGTCCAGCGTGCCGCAGCAAGCTGCGCCCAAACTGGTGGACACCCCACCGCCGCCACCACCTCCTCCGCCCCCCGAGCCGCAAAAGCGTGTCGAGACGCCGCCGCCGCCGCCCGTCGTCACGCCCAAGGCGCCGGACATCGCGCTTGAGCGCGAGAAGAAGCGGCAGGAACTCGTGCGCCAGCGCGAGGAAGAACTCGAGCGCCAGAAGAAGGTCGAGGCGCGCAAGAAGCTGGAACAACAAAAGCGCGAGCAGCTCGCGGAGAAGCGCGAAGCCGAGGAGCGCAAGCGCCGCGAAGAAGACGTCAAGGCCGCGAAGACGCGCAAGCAGCAGCAGGACGACGACAAGCGCCGCCAGGCCCTGCGCGACGACCAGATCAAGCGGATGCAAGGCCTCGCCGGTGCGACGGGCGGGCCGACCTCCACCGGCACGGCGCTGCGTTCATCCGGCCCCTCCGACAGCTACGCGGGCCGCGTTCGCGCACGCGTGAAGCCCAATATCGTCTTCACGGACGACATCGCCGGAAATCCCTCCGCTGAAGTGGAAGTGCGCCTTGCACCCGACGGGACGATCGTGAGCAGCAAAATCGTGAAGAGCAGCGGCGTGAAGTCCTGGGACGACGCCGTGGTGCGCGCGCTGGTGAAGACCGAAGTGCTGCCGCGCGACGTCGACGGCCGCGTGCCGACGCCGATCATCATCGAGTTCAAGCCGAAGGGCTGAGCCCTCAGTCGTAGACGATCTGCGCCTGGCCCTTGTCCGCCTGCGCCATCCAGCTCGCGAGCGCGGCGTCGCTGGGGAAGAACTTGCGGTCCTCCAGCCGGACCTTGTCTTCCGCGACGAATTCGGGAAAGACGAGCGAGAAGCGCACGCCGAGCCCGCGCTCCAGTTCCCCTTGTTCACTTCTCTCGTGCCGCGGCGGAAACTCCTTGAACAACTGATCGACGCTCGGCGGCCGCGCACCGTTCGTGCGATCCACGCGCACGCGCAGAAATTTTCCGAAGCGGCAACGCGCTGTCGCCAGGTCCCACACCTGCTGGATGCTGAGGCGGAACCCGCCGGTAAAGCGATCCGGCTGCAGCCGCGCCATCACGATGATCAACTCATCGTCCTTGAGCAAATTCCGATAGGTGTTGATCACCGCCTCGTCTGCCGTCGCCTCGATCACGCCGGACTTGTCGTCCAGCTTGAAGATCGCGAGCTTGCCGCGCTGGCCGTTGATCACGCGGAAATCGCCCACGATACCGGCGAGCAATTGCGGCTCGCGGCTGTCGATCAATTCCTCGATCTGGCGCTTGACGAAACGCCGCACTTCCGCCGCCGTCTCGTCGAACATGTGCCCGGAGAGATAGAAGCCGATCGCGGCCTTCTCGTGCGTGAGCCGCTCCTTCACGCCCCAAGGCATCGCCTCCACCAGTGGCGGCTCCTGCGTGCTGGCCGCGTGTGAATCGCCCATGTCGAACAGGCCACCCTGGTTCGCGTTCGCGACCGTGGCGCTCGCGAAGTCGAAAGCGCGGTCCACCGATGCCAGCAGCGATGCGCGATTGAGCTGCAGCGAATCGAAGGCGCCTGCCTTGATCAATGCCTCGACGGTGCGCTTGTTGATGCGCGCGCGGTCCACGCGCACGCAGAAGTCGTACAGGCTCGTGAACAACCCGCCTTCCGTGCGCGCCGCGACGATCGCATCGATCGCCTGCTGGCCGGTGCCTTTCACGGCGCCCAATCCATAGCGCACGACCTTGTCGGACACCGGCTCGAAGCGGTACACGCCGCGATTCACGTCGGGCGGCTCGAACGTGAGGTTGAAGTGTTTCTGGGCGTCCTCGAACAGGGCCTTGAGCTTGTCCGTGTCGTCCATTTCCACCGTCATGTTGGCGCAGTAGAAC
>JAZKIF010000224.1:0-29111 GCA_040385005.1 Pseudomonadota bacterium | reverse complement strand
CGATCAATACAACGCCCCTGGTGGACGTGATGCTGGTGCTGCTGATCATCTTTTTGATCACCATCCCGGTCGTCACCACATCGATTCCCGTCACGCTTCCCAAAGAGCGTGTCGAGATTCGCGAGACCAAGCCCGAGAACGTCATCATCTCGGTGGACAACCGCGGCGGCATCTACTGGTACGACCAGAAGCTCACCGGTGTCGACCCGCTGGTCGCGAAGCTGAAGACCGTCTCGCGCATGACCCCGCAGCCCGAAGTGCAGATCCGCGGCGACCTCGCCTCGCCGTACGAAGGCGTGGGCAAGGTGCTGCTGGCGTGCCAGCGCGCGGGCATCACCAAGGTCGCCTTCATCACCGAACCCCCGCCCCTGGGCGGCTGAACGCCTCCGCGGCGAATCAATTAAAGGAAGACGCAAATGGGACTCCCATCCAGGCGCTTCGGCAAAGGCGATCCCGACGTCATGATGGACATCAACACCACGCCGCTCATCGACGTGATGCTGGTGCTCCTCGTGATGCTGATCATCACCATCCCCATCCAGCTGCACGCGGTCAATCTCGAGATGCCCGTGGGCCAGCCGCCCAGCGATTCGATCAAGCCCGAGAAGGTGCAGATCGACATCGACGAGAACAGCACCGTGTACTGGCAAGGCCTGCCGGTGTCGGCGGCGGAACTGGAGGAGAAGATGAACGCCATCGCGGCGATGACGCCGCAGCCCGAAGTGCATATCCGCCCCAACAAGAGCTGCCGCTACGCCGTGTTCGCGAACGTGCTGTCCTCGTCCAAACGCAAGGGGCTCTCCAAGATGGCCGTCATCGGCCATGAGCAGTTCGTCCAATGAGCGCGACCTCCATGCATAGGCGCGGCTACAACGCCGCGGACCCCAAACGCAAGATGATCGGCTGGGGCATCGTCGTCCTGGTCCACGCCATCGTGCTGTGGGCGCTCGTCACGGGCACGGCGCGCAAGGGCCTCGAGATCATCAAGAAGCCGCTCGAAGCGGCCGTGATCCAGGAAGTCATCATCCCGCCGCCGCCGCCCCCGCCACCGAAGGAGATCAAGCCTCCGGAGCCCAAGCAGCCGAAGGTCGAGGCGCCGCCGCCGCCTTTCATCCCGCCGCCGGAAGTGACCCCGCCGCCCACCACGGCGCCGGCGATCACCTCCGTGCAGACGCCGCCGCCCACACCGGCGGTGATCGCACCGCCTCCGCCTCCCGCTGCGCCTCCCGCGCCCGTGGGCCGGCAGGACATGGGCGTCGCCTGCCCGACGCAGGTTCGTCCCGAGATGCCGCGCGCGGCCATCAAGGACGGCACCGAAGGCGTCGTGAAGGCGCAGGCCGTCATCCGTGACGGCGCCGTGAAGGAAGTGACCATCCTCTCCGGCCCCCGCGTGTTCCACGCGTCGGTGCGAAATGCGATGTTGCAATACCGCTGCATATCGGGAGGAGGCGACATCCTCGCCACGCAGGAATTCGTATTCAAGATCGAGTGAACAGAAGGGGGCGAAAGCCCCCTTCGATGTTTTTGGGCAACAGAATGAGTAAACCCGGGTAATGACCGAATGACGCCGCTGTGTCAGTTGTGTAAAAACCTCTGCTGGATCGTCGGGGTCAGGGGAGTCATGTTCCCGGTTCCGGCATCCGAATTCGGGGGAGGGCAGGAAGCCCAAACTCTTTTACGCAGGAACAAGTCTGGAGAACTCATGAAAACCGGTACACAGAGGTTTAGAAAAACGGTTGTCGCACGCGCCCTCATCACGGCGTTCTGCGGCACCGCGTCGATGTTGGTTGCGCAGGAAACCCTTGCGCAATCGGCATCTTCATTGCAACGCGTCGAGGTCACGGGATCGAACATCCGTCGAACCGACACCGAGACCGCATCGCCGGTCCAGGTCATCACCAAGCAGGAAATCGACCAATCGGGCAAGGGCACCGTCGGCGAATACCTCCAGACCCTCACGTCTGACGGCCAAGGCTCCGTCCCGTTCACCTATGGCCGCGGCTTCGCCGGCGGCACGGCCTCCGGCATCTCGCTGCGCGGCCTGGGCGCGAATGCGACCCTGGTGCTGGTCAACGGCCGCCGTATCGCTCCCGCGGTGCTGGCCGACGACGCACAGCGCGCATTCACCGACTTGAACCAGATCCCGCTGGAAGCGGTGGAGCGGGTTGAAGTCGTGAAGGACGGCGCTTCGTCGATCTACGGTTCGGACGCCGTCGCCGGCGTGGTGAACATCATCCTGAAGAAGAACTACGTCGGCACCGTGGCCAAGCTGACCTACGGTGTTTCGCAAAAGAGCGACGGCAACGAGCCGCGCGTCGCGATCACCCACGGCTTCGGCGACATCGACAAGGACGGCTACAACGTCCTGTTGAACGCGGAATTCGGCAAGAAGGACCCGATCTACTACCGTGACCGCTCCGGCAGCTCGGTGGGCGTCGCGGCACTTGCCGGCCTGGGCTTCGATCCGAACGGTTCGAACAACAACATCGCGCGCTTCGGCGGCAACGGCTACATCCCCGTGAATGCCGCCGGTGTCCGTACCAACAACAGTGCCAGCCAGTCGATCATCGGCAACGTCCGCAACCCCGCCACGCTGAATTACTACAGCCGCGGCGACGCCGGCGGCGTCGGTTTTGCCCGCACCTTCCCCGGTGCGCAGGCCTACTGTATCGCCAACCGCAACCTGACGAACAACGACCCGGCGGGCAGCTGCTCCAACGACATGTGGCGCCAGCTGGGCCAGATCCAGCCCGAGATGGAGACCGGCAGCTTCTTCGGCCGCTTCACCAAGCAGATCAACGCCAACATGGAAGGCTTCGTCGAGCTGGGCTACTACCAGACCCGCTCGCGCGTCGACAACACCTCGCTGGTCCCCAGCGGCACGATCTTCTTCCCGAACGGCGACGTGGTGTCGAACCTGTCCGCCACCCAGTTGGGCGCGACCCATCCGGACAATCCGTACAACGCGGCGGCACGCCTCGTGTACAACCCGGGCCTCGAGATCGGGCCGAACACGACGGCTTCGTCGGCGCATTCGACCCGCATGGTCGCAGGCGTGAAGGGCACATGGAACGCGTGGGACTTCGACACCGCCGTCACCTACTCGGAAAGCCAGCAGACCGACACGGCCGAAAAGCGGATCAACTGGCGCGTCTCCAACGCGCTGCTGAACCCCACGGCCGCCAACGTCGCCGCGGCCACCGCTGCGAGCGCTGCCTACGCCGCGCTGCCCCCGGGCACCGTGTGGCGCATCGGCGAGAACGCGGGCCTGAACAGCGCGGCCATGTACGGCGCGCTGCTGCAGGACCAGTCGCGTTCGGGCTTCTCGCGCCAGTACGGCTTCGACGCCAAGGTGTCGCGTGAGATCGGCAAGCTGGACGGCGGCCCGATCGGCCTGGCCATCGGCTTCGAAGCCCGCCATGAAGCCAACGAGCTGCCGCTGTACGCGGGCCTGGGCAACTACATCGGCCTGTCCCTGACCGGCTACTCCGGCGAGCGCAACATCTACGCGGCTTACACCGAAGTGCTGCTGCCCGTCACGAAGCGCCTGGAGCTGAACGCCGCGATCCGCTATGACCACTACTCGGATGCCGGCAACGCCGTCACGCCGAAGGTCGGCGCGAAGTTCAAGGCCCTGGACAACCTGGCCTTCCGCGGCACGTACGCCTACGGCTTCCGCGCTCCGTCCTCCACGGAAAACAGCCTGAACTCGATCGCTGCCTTCGGCGGTGCGACCATCGACGACCACGTGCGTTGCGCGGCCGGCGTCGCTGCTTCGGACTGCCTCGGCATCGCCCCGACGTTCGTGCAGCGCGGCAACCCCGCGCTCGAGCCGGAGAAGTCGCGCAGCACGACGCTGGGCGCGGTCTGGGACATCACGCCCAAATCCAGCCTGACGGCCGACCTGTGGCAGATCAAGCGCACGGGCCTGCCCGTGATCGAAGATCCGCAAGCCGCCATCGACGCGGGCCGCTACACGCGTGACCCGGCGACCAGCCAGTTCGCCGGCGACCCGGGCGCGATCCTGACCGGTTTCGTCGTGTTCCAGAACTCGGCCGAGTCCCTGACGCGCGGCGTCGACCTCGAAGCCAAGCACCGCTGGGACCTGGGCGGCGGCAACGGTCGCCTCACGACGAGCGCGACCTGGTCGCACCTGTTCACGCAGCGCGTGATCGATTCCCTGGGCGTGACGCATGACTACGCGGGCACCCACGGCGATTGCAACATCACCAACTGCATGGGCACGCCCAAGGACCGCGTCAGCGTCAGCGCGACGTGGGACATGGGCGCTTGGCGCATGGGCGCGAACGTGAACTACCGCGGCAGCTTCGACAACAAGTTCGAGAAGTCGGACACGACGTGCGCGATCACCTTCGCGAGCGGCGCTGACGCTCCCGGCGGTTGCAAGATCGGCTCGTTCACGACGCTCGACATTTCGGGCGCGTGGAAGTTCCGTCCCAACACCGAGATCTTCGGCTCGATCCAGAACGTCTTCGACAAGAAGCCGCCGATGGACCCGATCACCTACGGTGCGATCGGCTACAACCCGCTCGACTACTCGGGCGCGATCGGCCGCTACTTCCGCGTCGGCGTGAAGCACCAGTTCTGATCCCCCGGTCAGGCAAGTAAAAAACCCGCCGCTTTCGCGGTGGGTTTTTTTTTGAACGGTCGCGATAATCGCAGTCACGCTCATGGCATTACTCCAGCTTCTTCTCCTGCTGCTCCTCAGCGCTGTCGCGCTCGGCTGGGTCGCCCGGCACTTCAAATTCCCCTACCCGATAGCACTCGTCGCCGGCGGCGCCGTGCTCGGGATGATCCCCAACCTGCCGCAGTACGCGTTCGATCCGCAACTCATCCTCGTGGCCGTGCTGCCGCCGATCCTGTACCAGGCGGCGCTCCTCACGTCGTGGACGGATTTCAAGGCCAGCATCCGCCCGATCGGGCTGCTCGCGATCGGCCTCGTCGCGGTGACGACGCTGGCCGTGGGCGCCGTCCTCAAGCTCCTCGTGCCCGACGTGCCCTGGGCCGCCGCGTTCGTGCTGGGCGCCATCGTGTCGCCGCCGGACGCCGTCGCCGCCACCACGATTCTATCTCGCCTGAATTTGCCCAGGCGCATCGTCACGATCCTCGAGGGCGAGAGCCTGGTCAACGATGCGTCGGGTCTCGTGCTGTACAAGTTCGCCGTCGCGGCCGTGCTCACCGGCGCGTTCTCGCTGGTCGATGCGACGGCGCAGTTCGCGCTGGTGTCGGTGGGCGGCATCGCGGTCGGCGTCGCGCTGGCCTTCGTGTACATCGCCGTGCACCGCCGATTGGGCGACCCGTTCATCGAGGTGCTGACGGTCCTCACCATCCCGTATTCCGCGTACCTCGCGGCGGAGGCGCTGCACACCTCCGGCGTGCTCGCCGTCGTGGCCGCGGGCCTGGTGCGGGGCCGTTACGCGCCGGAGATCGTCTCCGCCGAGATGCGCATCATGGCGCGATCGGTGTGGAACGTGCTCGTGTTCCTGCTCAACAGCCTGGTGTTCATCCTCATCGGCCTCCAACTGCACGGCGTGGTGCAGAACCTCGGGCAGTTTCCTTCGGCGCTGCTGGCCGCGATCGCGATGTCCGTCACGCTCGTCGCGGTGGCAGTGCGCTTCGCGTGGGTGTACCCCGTGGCCTACCTGCCGCGAAGTTTCGCGGGCGGCTTGCGCGACGATGCGAAGCCCGGGCTCGCGGGCCGCTTGCAAGGCGGAAAGGCGGGGCCGAACCGCAACGAGCTTTTCATCATCAGCTGGTGCGGCATGCGCGGCATCGTGTCGCTCGCTGCTGCGCTCGCGCTGCCCTTGACGATGGCCGACGGCTCGCCGTTCCCGTACCGCGACCTGATCATCTTCGTGACCTTCGTGGTCATCGTCGCCACGCTGATCGGGCAGGGCCTCACGCTCACGCCGATCGTGCGCAAGCTGCGCGTGGGCTCGCGGTTGCGCGGGCACGAGGAGCGTCGCCGCGTGCGCGCGGCGATGAGCGCGGCGGCGTTGTCCGCGGTCGACGCGGCGCTCGAAGCGGAAGGCGCGCCCCCGGGCTGGGCGGATTTGCTCAAGGCGGAGATCGCGGCGCGCATCGCGAGCGAGACGTCGGACCCGGGCGAGCAGGCGCCTCGCACCGAGTTGTTGAACCGGCTGCGGCATGCCGCGATCGGGGCGGAGCGACGCGAGCTGATCCGCCTGTGGCGCGCGAACGAGATCGGCGACGAGGTGATGCACCACCTGATGGAAATGTTGGACTACGAGCAGGCCCAGCTGCCTGCGCCTTCGGCGGCGGATGCGGAGGCGACTGCGTCGATGCTGGTTGAAGACGCGGCGAAGCCGGCTTCGTGAAAGCGCTCAAGCGCCCGGCAACGCCGGCAATTCCCGCTGCGCCGGCAGCCGCGTGAAGCGCCAGCCGATCAACGCCAGCGCGATGGCGCTGAAGCCGCCGAACGCGAGCGCCCAGCGCAGGCCGAGGTGCTCGCCCAGCCAGCCGCCCAGCAAGGCCCCGGGAACGCCCGGGATGAGGATCAGCCAGCGCATGGTGCTGGTCATGCGCCCGAGGAGCGGCTCGGGCGTCACGGCCTGCCGCAAGGCCAGGAAGTTGATGAAGATCAGCACCGCGCCCAGGCCGAAGCACACCAGCATCAACACGAACGAGAAGATGCCCAACGCGTTGGCGGGCATGAACGCGAGCTGCAACCAGCCGATGCCGCAGATCGCGAAACCCCAGAGCAGGCAAGGGCCGACGCCGATGCGCCGCGAGATGCGGTTGCCGAACGCGCCCGCCGCCACCGTGCCGACGCCCAATCCGACATAGCACAGGCCTACCTGCTTCTCGTCCAGCCCGAGCTCGCGCGTGGCGAAGAGGATCTGCACGACCATCGCGGAGTGATGGCACATCTGCCAGAAGCCCACGAGAGCCGCCATCGAGATCAGCAGGCGCGTGTGCCGCACGAAGTCCAGGCCTTCCTTGAGCGCGGCCCAGAACTGGCCCGGCACTTTCTTGCCCGGCTCTTCGTGGATCTTCAGCCCGCGCAGGATCGCGACGCTGGTGAGCAGCAGCACTGCGTCCGCGAGCAAAGCCACCGGCGCCCCGACGAGGCGGATCAACGCGCCCGCCGCGCCGGGGCCGGCGACTTCGGCGGTGGAACTCGCGAGCGCGTTCTTGGCGTGTGCCTCCACGAGGCGTGAGCGCGGGACGATCTGCGTGAGGACGATCTGCGCCGCGGTTCCCGCGACCACGGCGACGCAACCGATGACGAACGCCACGCCGTACAGGTAGTACATGTTCAGCACGCCGAGCGCCCACGCGGCGGGCACGCTCGCGAGCACGAGCGCGATGGTGAGTTCGCCCGCGACATACACCGGCAGTTTCTTCACGCGGTCCAGCCACACGCCCGAGGGCAGCGAGAAGAGAATGAACGGCGCGAGCTCCACCGAGGTGAGCAGGCCCATCTGCTGCGGCGTGGCGTGCAGCAGCACGGCGGCCGTGAGCGGGATCGCGAGCATCGTGATCTGGCTGCCGAAGGAGCTCGTGAGGATGGAAATCCACAGGCGCCGGTAGAGCTTGTCGCGCAGCAGGTCGCCGGGCGGCAGCGTGAGGTGTTGCATCAAGTGCAGCCAAAGCGGCGCGGACGCCGTGCGCGCGTAGTCAGATGATCCGCCGGTCGGACCGTCGAATCCGCCAGAATCGTCGGTTTTCATGCATTGAGTCAGCAGGTAGTCTGGGTGGGCCGCTCGCCGCAGCGGCGGCGTTTCAGATTGTTCAGCGTCTGAAATGCGTCCAGCGCAGTCCAACACAGCAAAGTTGATCGTACTCGGAACCACGCCTCTAACATATGCGCGATTGTCCGAAGTGGCCTGATTCGGCCGGTGAGGCACTAGTGCTGCGATTCAATCCATGAGTCGATGACCCTGTCCAACACATCGAGCGGCAGCGCGCCGTTGTCGATCACCGCATTGTGGAAGCGGCGCAAATCGAAACGGGGACCCAATCGAGCACTGGCTCGGTCACGTAGCTCACGAATCTTCAACTCACCAAGCATGTAGCCCAGAGCTTGGCCGGGCCATGACAGATAGCGATCGATTTCCTGTTCAACGAAGGCCGCATCCATGCCCGTTCGTTCAGTCATGAATTCGATGGCTTGTTGGCGGGTCCAACCCAGTGAATGGAGGCCCGTATCAACAACCAAGCGCGCGGCACGAAATGCTTGATATTGCAAGTGGCCAAAGAGACTGTATGGATCGTCGTACAGACCAATTTCCCGCCCCAGGGTTTCGGCATACACCGCCCAACCCTCCGTGAATGCCACGTGTCCGAGTTGGCGACGAAAGGCCGGCAAGTCGCGCAACTCTAACGCGCGTGCTACCTGCACGTGATGTCCGGGAGCAGCTTCATGCGCGGTGAGTGTTGGCATAGACCAGGTTGGCTTTGTCATCCAGCTCACGACGTTAGCGTTGAAGTAACCGGCGCGATCGCCATCTTGCGAAGGCGCCTCGTAGTATTCCGCGGCGTGCGCGCCGCGGAATGCCGGCATTGCGCGCACCCCATAGGGCGCGCGCGGGAGTTCCGCGAATAGACGGGGTAGCTCCGCGTCGATTCGCTTCGCGATGTCGCGGTACGCCGCCAGCATTGCCTCTGGTGTCGTGTAATAAAACTTTGGATCAGCTTTGAGATGTTCAATGAACTCAGGGAACCCGCCTGCGAAGTGCGCCTGATGCATGGCATCCTCCATCTCCCTGCGCAGGCGCTCGAGCTCCCGATTTCCAATGGCGTGGATTTCTCGGGGAGACAACATCGTCGTCGCGCGTCGACGCACTAACATGTCGTACACCTGTCCGCCGTCCGGATATCTGCTCAAAGCGCCGCTCGGCGGAGAGCGCGGCAAATACTCTTCGACCACAAATATGCGCAATTGGCGCATCGCAGGAATCACATGCCGAAGGATGGCCTCGCCGGCTTTCCGTCGAAACTGCTCTTGCTCTTCGCGCGGGATCGTTGCTGCCATGCGCATGAATGGTGCAAAGAATGGTCCCGACTCCAAGTTCTCCGGCAACTGAGCATCGATCTGTAGAAGCACGCGATCGAGTATTGGGCGGGCGGGTATCCAGCCAAGGGCGGCGCCGCGTCGCATTTTCTGGATTCGTTGATCCATGAGTCGCGGATAAAGTGAGATGCGCATGAGCAATTGATTGACCTGCTGCGCGTTTTCCATGGGGACGGTTCGCAGCAGGTCTGCAAAGTCACTCTGTGCACCGCCTTGGGTGCCAAGCAGAAGGCTGCGGTAACCCGTGAAGGCCTGCTCCTCGATCTCGCGCTCGAGCGCAGCGATGAAGAGAGCCAGCGACAGCCGATCGGGCGCGGAAAGATGCTCGGGTGCAATCGCCCGGGCGCGAGTCAAACATTTGCGCTCGAATGCGTCGAATGCTTCCACCGCCTCCTGAGACTCGTCCGTGAGGCTGCTATTGAATCGTAGATCACCGCGCCTGGTGCTTACCTCGGGATAGCGTCGGGCACTCGCTTCCCAGTCCAGCTCGAAAAGTGCGTGAAGGGCTTGTATGTCGTGAGAGACGTCGACGGCTCGCGCTGACATGCATGTCAGTGAAGTGAGGAGTATTGCGGTCAGCCAACGCTTCATTTATGCCTTTCAGCTTTTTTCTAGATATGATATTTAGGTCCTAAATATCATATCTGAAATGAGTATAAGTGATCATTTAATATGATAAAGTACTCCCAATTAACCAATTGCGCGGCATTGATTGAGGCAGCCCTCACTGAGCGCTGACCGCCAATGCAGCAGGAAGACTGTGTCGCATTTGCGGCCAGGGGGAAGGCGCGGCCTTTCTCAAACATAGCAAGGAGCAGGTATGAAGAAAGTGAAATTGGAGCGCTGGGAAACGGGCACCTTCCTCAGTTGCAAGTTCGATACGTATCACATGGTGATGGTCACCGCGGCCTGAGCTAGATGACAAAAAATAGGCATCTATCGATGCCTATTCCTAATTCATACAGGGAGGAGCATTGAATGAAAATCCATCCTGACGTCTTCTTCGTCATTCAGGACGGTCGGTTGGTTGCCTGGAACTACAGGAATCATGAGCAATACGAATTGAGTCTTGAACACCTGGCTGCAATGGTCAATTCGGGCAAGGACGCCGACGAAAGCAAACTGGCTGATCTCACCGAGGCCAGGCTCTTGGTGACTGAGATTGAAGAACGGAAATGGGGATGGGACTTGCTGTCGCAAATGTTCCACATCGGGACATCGGCTGAATCTCTTGCTGGGTTCGATGTAGATCCCGTCGAAGAAGCCAAGCGCTACGTTGAGTATTGCACTTCGATCGCGGACGACATGCCTAACGATGCGTTCAGCTATCGACGCGGCGAACCCATTGAAGCCCCCAAAGCATCTCATCCCCGTGTCCACGAGGTTCTTCTTAATCTATTGGAGAATCGGAAAACGAACCGTTCGTTTAGCGGTGAGTCAATATCTCTGGCGTCTGTTCTCGAGGTGCTGAGCGAGACATTCCGATATCGTGACCATGATCATGCGTTGTACCGAGCGCACGGCATGGCAACTCCGACGCGCAGGCGTTCATCGCCTTCCGCTGGCTCTCTGCAAAGTTGCGAAGCCTATCTCATTGCTCGCAACGTTGAGGGTCTCGCTCCTGGGATTTATCACTATTGGAGCGACGCGGACAAGCTGGGAAAAATCGCGCCGCTCCCCGATGATTTTTCGTTTGGCAAAATGAACGCGGGCCAGATGTTCTCAGACGATTTGAGCGCGGGATTGATTCTCACGTGCCGTTTCGATAAGTTGGCTTGGAAATACGCTCATTCAAGAACTTATCGAGTGGCGCTATTGGATGCCGGCCATCTATCTCAGACCTTTCAACTGATGGCAACAGCAGTGGGCCTGCGCACATGGCTGACGGGTATGTTCTTCGACTTCAACATGAGATCTATGCTCGGTCTGGGTGAAGACTCACAAGAGTACCCTTTGCTGTCACTGGGATTGGGGACGGGGAAATACGCGCCCTTTGACAAGAATCTGGGTTCGCAATGAAATCGGTCAGGATTTATTTGACAAGCTACGGGATCAGTGGCGCGATCCTATCTGCACTCCCGGTCTTTCTGCCGTTAATTCTTCTTGACCGCCTGTCACCTGCGGCGTACGCGTCGTTGCTGGTCGTGTCCGGCGTAGTGCAGATGATCTTGGTGCCGCTGCTTGGTACTGCAACGGATCGCTATGGAAGCGCGCATGTCCTGATCATCGGGGAAGGACTCTATCTCGCAAACTTGCTCTTCGCATGTGCCTGTGTCTGGAGCGGCTATTCGTCTTTGGTGTTGTGGGCGGTTTTCTATGCGGCGTCTGGCGCTATCGGCGCACTCATGATGCCGGCTCAAGCCACCATTGTGCAATCCATGGTACCCGACGAAAAGTTGCCTCGGTATCTCGGAGTAGAGCAGGCGATTGCGGTATCGGGCCGGCTGGTTGGGCCTAGCGTCGCCGGTGCGTGGATGGTGGTTGCCGGTCCAAGCGTCGGTTTCCTCGCCGTCGTCAGCGCTTGGCTGGTCGTGTGGATGATTCACATCGTAATCCTGTATTCGATGGTGATGTCTGAAGCCGTCCGGAAGCCTGACACAGCCGAAGTCAAAGGAAGGCTTCGGGCTTGGGGCAAAGAAGCCTTCGAGGGACTCCTGATGCGCTGGAAGCTGCGCACGGAGCGTTGGCTGGCCTTCCAGACGGGGATCGAACTACTGGTCATTGTCCCGGCGTTTTCGATGAATCTGGCGCTTACAGTCAAAATGCTCGCGTGGAGCAATGCTTGGCTGGGGTGGTTGCAAGCCTCATGTGGTGTTGGGCTTGTGGCGGCGAACCTCACTGCGGAGAAAATGGTGGATCATTTGGGCGCGTGGCGGTCTGCACAGTTGGGTGGATATACGTGCGCTGCTGCGATGCTGGGATGCGCAGTCTCCGTGAGTCTGTCGAACCCCCTCGCGACTTGCCTTTGTGTACTTATCGCCAACTATAGTTTGGGGATCCGAATATATTGCGGCAGGGCGCAGCGGAGGGTGGCAATCCCCAAGGAATATCTGGGCAGATTCGCCGCGAGTCACGTGCTCATCAATTCATTGGCAGCGCAATTTGGAAATGCGATCGCGGCTATCGTATTTTCGCAATTCGGGGCTGCGGCGTGGTACGTGATGGGCTCCATTGGGTTTGTGATCGTTGTCGCACTGTCCTCGCTAATCCCGGATTGGAGGACTCTTGTTTCTCTCAAGGTAGATGAGGCAAGGGGCTACTACGCGCGCCGTCATGGCAATTTACTGGCACCGAAAACGCAGGAATGACTATGAACATGGTCTACGAATGCGATTCACGTAGTCCGCACGCTGCAAGGAGGATATTGAGCGAATATGGAGGTTGCGTCGTGAGGCGCCTGTTGCCAGTCGAGGTTGCGAAAGCAATCGCAAGCGATCTGGGCGCCATCATCGTCCAGCATGGATGGTCACCGGGGCCAACCGATAACCCACTTCCACGATCTGGTGAATTTCCGCTGGATGATGTGCAGCGTTTGATCATCAACGAATTCTGTATTCAGCGGAGCATTCAGGAAGCGCCTCATGCTGCGGAAATACGCTTGTTTTTTGATGACTTCTTCGGTGAGTCGGCATTTCTGCATCCGATCATCTATCCTCGCATCGGTGCCCCATCGCGCGCGACCCTTGCCAAGGACATCACGGCACCTCATCAGGACTACCTTCATATCCAGGGATCACGTAGAACGACCACTGCTTGGCTTGCCCTGACTTCCTGCGGGAATGACGACGGGGCCCTGGAGTTTGCAGCGGGTACTCATCATGGGCCTTTGTACCCACGCGTCGCCCTCGTCGGACCTAGTCCAACCGATGGCTTCCACTGGATTCGCCCCTCGTACGAACCCGGTGACGTTCTGCTATTTGACGCGCTCACGGTGCACCGCGCGAGGGCCAATCGTGGGAATCGCTTTCGATTGTCGATGGACTTTCGGATGCAACCGTTGTCGGAGCCTGTTTGCGACGAATCTATCGCATCGTGCTATGTCAACGGGATCTCATGGGAGAAGATTTATTCTCAGATATTCGACAACAGAATTCGCTATTACTGGAAGCGAAAGTCCCCCAGAGTCGTCGTTCCTTTCAATAGAACACTTGCCTTGACTCCAGAACCGATCCAATTCAAATCA
Organism: Pseudomonadota bacterium; assembly: GCA_040385005.1. Taxonomy (GTDB): domain Bacteria; phylum Pseudomonadota; class Gammaproteobacteria; order Burkholderiales; family Burkholderiaceae_C; genus Ramlibacter. Next base: position 15,870 of record JAZKIF010000224.1, on the reverse strand, counting down.
TCCAGCGACGTCAACCGCGTCGTCTAGTCCGAGCATTTCATGTCTCGTCAGGGGTAGAGCAGGCAAGCCGCCTCGCTCTCACTATTGATGTGCACAAGCGGCGGCACTTCAGCCGTGCAGCGATCGAACGCATGCGGGCAGCGCGTGCGGAACACGCAGCCCGTCGGCGGATCGATCGGCGAGGGCAGGTCGCCGGTCAGCATCTGGATCACCTTGCCGCGCTCCAGTTTCGGATCAGCCAGCGGCACGGCGGAGAGCAGGGCGCGTGTGTAGGGATGCTTCGGGTCCGCATAGAGCTCGTGCTTGTGCGCAAGCTCCATCACCTTGCCGAGATACATGACGAGGATGCGCTGGCTCACGTGCTTCACCACCGCGAGGTCGTGCGCGATGAAGACCAGCGCGAGCTGCATCTCCTTTTGCAGGTCCTTGAGCAGGTTGATGATCTGCGCCTGGATCGATACGTCCAGCGCAGAGACCGGCTCGTCGCAGACGATCAGTTTCGGCTCGAGGATCAGTGCGCGCGCGATGCCGATGCGCTGGCACTGCCCGCCGGAGAACTCGTGCGGATAGCGATAGAGCTGCCCCTCGTTCATCCCGACCTTTACGAGCATCGCCTTCACGCGCGCCAGCACTTCGGCGGACGAGAGATCGGGCCGGTGCGTGCGCAGCGGCTCGCCGATGATCTGCGCGATGTTCATGCGCGGGTTCAGCGACGCGAGCGGGTCCTGGAAGACCATCTGCACGTTGCGCCGCACTTTCTGCCAGTCTGCCGCGTTGGCGCCCGACATGTCGCGGCCCAGCCAGACGACCTTGCCCGCGCTAGCCGGGATCAGGTTCAGCAGCGCGCGAGCGAGCGTCGATTTGCCGCAGCCCGATTCACCAACGATGCCCAGCGTCTCGCCAGGATAGAGATCGAAGCTCACGCCGTTGACGGCCTTGAGCGTTCGTTTCTTCGGGAAGATCCCTTCGCCGCGCACATTGAAGTGCACGTGAAGATCGCGCACCGACAGCAGGGGTTCCTGGGTGTCACTCATGCCAGCACCTTCTGCGCTTCGTTCATCACCAACTCCACGTCCCGGTGACACGCCCGCAGCACCATCGGATCATTCGCAGCCGCGACGAGCGGCGGACGCTGCGTCACGCAGCGCTCCATCACGAAGCTGCACCGCTCGCTGAACGGGCACCCCGCCGGCAACCTGGCCATGTTCGGCGGCACGCCCGGAATCGCCACCAACCGTTCGCCTTCATGATCGATCTTCGGCACCGCGCCGAGCAGGCCCAGCGTGTAGGGATGCGTCGGCCGGTAGAAGATGCTCTCGGCGCTGCCTTGCTCCATGATCCGGCCGCCATACAGCACCATCACGTGGTCGCACAGCCCCGCGACCACGCCGAGGTCGTGCGTGATGAGGATGATCGCCGTGCCGAAGTCGCGTTGCAGCTCGCGCAGCAGCGCCATCGTCTGCGCCTGCACCGTCACATCGAGTGCGGTGGTGGGCTCGTCCGCGATCAGCAGGTCGGGCTGGCACAGCAGCGCCATCGCGATCATGATGCGCTGGCGCATGCCGCCGGAGAACTCGTGCGGGTACATGCGGATTCGGCGCGCTGCATCGGGAATGCGCACCTGTTCCAGCGTCTCGATCGCGAGCGTGAGCGCGCTCTTGCGCGTGAGGCCCTTGTGCAGCTCCAGCACCTCGGTCATCTGCCGCTCCACCGTGAGGTAGGGGTTGAGCGACGTCATCGGGTCCTGGAAGATCATCGCGACACGGTTGCCGCGGATGCGGTTCAGGTCGCGCGGCGGCATGGTCAGCAGGTCTTCGCCGTTGAACAGCGCGCGTCCGCTCGCGCGGCCGTTCGAGGCGAGCAGGCCCATGAGCGCGAGCATGCTCTGGCTCTTGCCGGAGCCGCTCTCGCCCACGATACCGAAAGTCTGGCCGCGCTCCAGCGCGAAGCCCAGCCCGTTCACGGCCGTGACGTCGCCTTCGGGCGTCTTGAATTTCACGTTGAGGTCGTCGACCTCGAGCAACTTGTTCGTCATGATCTAGCGCTCCTTGGGATCGAGCGCATCGCGTAATCCGTCGCCGATGAAGTTGAAGCAGTACAGCGTGATCGAAAGCATCGCGGCGGGGAAGAGAAGCATCCACGGCGCGACTTCCATCACCTTGGTGCCGTCCTCGATCAGCACGCCCCAGCTCGTCATCGGCTCCTGGATGCCCAGGCCGAGGAAGGACAGCACGGATTCCGTGAGGATCACCGACGGCACCGTCACGGTGGTGTAGATCACCACCACGCCGAGCAGGTTGGGCACGATGTGGTTGAAGATGATGCGGCGCGTGGGCACGCCGATCGCTCGCGCGGCTTCGACGAATTCCATCGAGCGCAGCGAGAGCGTCTGTCCGCGCACCACGCGCGCCATATCCATCCACGAGAACGCCGTGATCGCGAGCACGACGAGGTAGAACTCGCGGCCCAGGATCGTCACCAGCAGGATCGCGATCAGGAGGTAGGGGATGGCGTACATCATGTCGACGAAGCGCATCATGAAGCCGTCGATCTTGCCGCCCAGGAATCCCGCGGTGGCGCCCCAGGCGATGCCCACCGCGCACGAACAGATCGTCGCGAGCACGCCCACCATCAGCGAGATGCGCCCTCCTATCAGGCAGCGCACGAGCAGGTCACGCCCGGACTCGTCGGTGCCCCACCAGTGCATGTTCTGCCAGGTAGGCGGCAGCTTCATCGCGTCCCAGTCGGTGGAGTCGAATTCGTGCGGCAGCACCATCGGCCCGAAGACGCAGACGAAGCCGATGAGGAGCAGTACGACAAGGCTGGCGACGGCGGCCTTGTTGCGGATGAAGCGCGTGCGCGCATCGGCCCAGGGGCTTCGGCCCGGCATGGCGACCGGGACTTCGGCCAGCTGGTCGATGATGGTTTTTCGGCGCGTGAGGAAGGACATGACGCGCCTTGTTCAGTAGCGGATTTTCGGGTCGAGCGCGGCATAGGCGAGATCGACCAGGAGATTGAGCATTACGGCGATGACGGTAATGAGAACGACGAGCCCGAGCACCAGCGTGTAGTCGCGATTGCCCGCGCCGTTCACGATCAGCTTGCCGAGACCCGGAATCGAGAACACCGTTTCTGTGACCAGCGCCGCGGTGATCGACGAAATCGCCAGCGGACTCAGTACCGAGATCACCGGCAGCAACGCGGGCTTGAGCGCATGCCGCAGCACGACGATGCGCGTGGGCAATCCTTTCGCGCGAGCCGTGCGGATGAAGTTGCTGTGCATCACCTCGATCAGGCTGCCGCGCATCACCCGCGCGATCGTCGCGACGTTGATGAACGTGAGCAGGGCGATCGGCATGATCATGAATTGCGGCGCGAAGTCGTCCCAGCCGCCGGCGGGAAGCCAGCGCAGCCACAACGCGAAGACGAGCACCAGCACCGGCCCGATCACGAACGAGGGGAACACGCTGCCCAGGTTGCCGACCAGCATCACGCCATAGTCGGCGGCGCTGTTCTGGCGCAAAGCCGCAGCCGCGCCCAGCGCAATGCCCACGAAGAACGAGATCACGAGCGACAGCCCGCCGATGGTGAGCGACACCGGCAGCGCCGCGGCGACCAGGTCGTTCACCGACCAGTCCGCATAGCGAAAGGACGCGCCCAGGTCGCCGTGGATGAGGTTGTTGAGATAAAAGAGGTACTGCTGCCAGGGCGGCAGGTCCAGGTGGTACTTGGCGTTGAGATTGGCCAGCACCGCTTCGGAGACCTGCTTGTCGCTGTCGAAGGGTCCGCCTGGCGCGGCGTGGACGAGGAAGTAGCAGGCCGTGATGACGGCCAGCAGCGTGGGAATCGTCGCCAGAAGGCGACGCAATGTGTACGACCACATGGGCAGGGCTCTCGCAAAAACGCCGGCGCAGTGTGTGCGCCGGCGCCATGAGAACGCGGGGGATCGCCCCGCGTTCAGTGTTTGACGATGTACAGGTCCTTGCTGCGAAAGCGGTCTTGTGCGTTCAACAGCGAATACCCGCCGACATAGGATTTTACCAGCCGGGGCAGCGAGTACTGGACGAGCGGGATGATGGGGTAATCCTCCATGATCATCTTCGTTGCCTGCGTGAGGAGCCCCTTGCGCTTGCCCGCGTCGTCGTTCTGTTCGGCCTGGTTGATCAGCTCCTCGGCCTTGCGGTTGCAGTTCTGGTTGTTGTTCTGGTCCGAATCGCAGCGCACCAGCGCGAGGAAGTTGGTCGCGTCGTTGTAGTCGGCGATGAAGCCGTCCCGCGCGATCTCGAAGCTGCCGTCATGGCGCTTTTTCACCAGCACCTTGAATTCCATCGCTTCGAGTTCGATATCGACGCCCAGCTTCTTCTTCCATTCCGACTGCGCGAAGATCGCCATCTTCTTGTGGTATTCGCTCGTGTTGTACGTGAAGACGTATTTGGTGCCGGGCTTCACGCCCGCTTCGGCCAGCAGCTTCTTCGCTTCGGCGACCTTCTTGTCCATGGGCCATTTCGCCCAGTCGTAGTCGGTCATGTCCGCGCCTTCCATGCCCTTCACGATCAGGCCGTACGCGGGCGCCTGCCCGTCGGCGGTGATCTTGGTGGCGAGGATCTCGCGGTCGATCACCATCGAGAGCGCCTTGCGCACGCGCACGTCCTTCATCGCGGCGTTCTTGGTCTGCAGCGTGTAGAAGCGCAAGCCCAGCATCGGCGCGTTGCGCACGTCCTTCGGGAATTTCTTCTTCGCGTCCTCGTAGGTGCCGGGCGGCAGCTGGTAGACCATCTCGTTCTGGCCGGACTCGAACAGCTTCACGTCGGCGTTGCCGTCTTCCACGCCGAGGTAGGTGACGCGCGTGAGCTGCACGTGGTCCTTGTCCCAGTAGTGCGGGTTCTTCTCGATGACGACGCGGCTGTTCACCAGCCATTCCTTCAGCACGAACGCGCCGTTGCTCACCATGTTGCCGGGCTTGGTCCACTCGCGGCCGAGCTTCTCGACGGAGGCCTGGTGCAGCGGGCCGAGGTTGTTGTTGGAGACGAGCTGCGGCAGGAACGAGACCGGGAACGCGGTCTTGATCTCCACCGTGAACTTGTCCAGCGCTTTCACGCCGATCTCGCTCGTGGGCTTCTTGCCCATCGCGGCTTCCTTGCCGTTCAACAGGAAGACGCCGTAGGTCGCGGCATATTTGGAGGCGGTCTTCGGGTCGATGAAGCGGCGGATGCCGTAGACGCAATCCTGCGCCGTCACCGGATCGCCGTTGGACCACTTCGCGTTCTGGCGCAGCTTGAACACCCAGGTGGTCGCGTTGGTCTGCTTCCAGCTTTCGGCGACGCCGGGGACGATCTTGCCGTCCCCATCGTTGGCGGTGAGGCCTTCGAAGAGGTCGCGGGTGATGTTGTTCGCGCCCACGGTTTCGGCGATGGCCGGGTCGAGCGATTCGGGCTCGGAGCCGTTGTTGCGGATCAGCGTCTGGGTGGGGTGCAGTTGCACGCCGGCAGGAACGACGGCCGCGAAGGCGGCGGCCGCGTTGGTGAGTGCGAAAGCGATGGCGCAGGCGCGGCGGGCGGTGTAGAAGTTCATCATTTTTTGGGAAGCTTGGAAGTATCGATGTCGATATAGCGCCAGAACTCGCGGGCGAACGGGTGACGCTTGTAGCCGAAGAGCCAGGGCTGCCACAAGTCGGTGCCGATGCGGTGTACACGCGGCTTGTAAGGCATGTACGCGGCGAGGATGCGATTGGCTTCCTTCAGTACCAGGTCACGCTCGGGGCCGTCCGGCATGAGCAACTGCTTCTGGTACAGCTCGTCGAACTTCGCGTTCGAGAAGCGCGAATGGTTCTGCTGGCCGATCGACTTGCTGTACATGTATTCGAGAAGGCCACCGCTGTTGGGCGAAGTGCCGGAGACGCCGAAGCCCCACATCTGCAGTTTGCCCGCGCGGGAGGACTTGAGCTGTTCGGGCCACTGGCCGATGCGCAGCACCATCTTCACGCCCACGGCGTCCAGGTTCTTCTTCATGACCTCGTCGAGTTCGCGATAGTCCGCGCGGCTCAACGTGTCGAGGTACAGCACGAGCGGGCTGCCGTCGGGCATGTCGCGCCAGCCGTCGCCGTTCTTGTCGACGTAGCCGAACATGTCGAGCAGGGCCACGGCGCGCGCCCGGTCGAACGTGCCCAGCTCCGTGTGGAAGTTCGGGTCATAGCTCGACGTGTTGGGCAGCATGAAGCTCTGCGCGATGATGGCCTGCCCGCGTCGCGGCAGGCGGACTTCTTCCGCGTTGTCCAATGCAAGCGACACCGCGCGGCGCAGTGCCACCTTGTCGGGCGTGTAGCCGCCGACGATGGGGTCGTCCATGCGGAAATAGAACATCGTCAGGTCCGTGAGCGGCACCTGCGCCATCTGGATGCCGCGCTTGGCAAGGTTCGGCGCGAGCTTGTTGTTCGGGATCGCCTGCGTCGCGAAGTTCTGCGGCAGCCGCTCCATGTAATCGTGCTCGTTGTTCAGGAACGCGAGCCAGCGCGGCTGCGGCTCGTCGATCACCGAGACGATCACCTTGTCCACCAGCGGCAGGCGCTTGCCTTTCAGGCGCGCGGCGATCTCCTCGCCCTGCTTGTCGCCGGCGGCGGGCACGCTGTCGAAGATCTCCTCGCGGTAGTTCGGGTTGCGCACGAATACCATCTCCGAGGAACGGCGCCATGCCTTGAGCATGAAGGCACCGGTGCCCACCGGATGCTCCATGATCTTGTCGCCGTAGAACTCCACGACTTCGCGCGCGATGAATGCGGTACTGGTCGGATCGGCGAGAAGGTTGGTGAAGCGCGGGCGCGGCTCGGCGAGCTTGATCTGCACCGTGTAGCGGTCGAGCGCCCGCAGTCCCTCCACCTCGGTGTCGTAGTCGAATTTGCCGGATGCTTCCGCCTTCTTGCGCAGCGCATCCAGCCCGATGACGCCTTCCTCCACCAGACTGCTGAAGTTCGGGCTCTTGTTCACCGGATCGAAGAAGCGCTTGAAGCTGTAGACGAAGTCGGCCGCGGTCACTTCGCGCTTTTGCCCCTTGAAGGCCGGGTCGTCCGCGAAATAGATACCTTTGCGCAGGCGAAAGGTGTAACTGCGAAAGTCCGGCGAAATCTCGGGCATCGCCTCGGCCAGGTTGGGCCTGACCTTCGCGGGACGCGCGAGATAGTCGTATTTGTAAGGCGCGTCGAACATGTTCGCGCAGGCCATGGCCGAATACAGATCGCTGATCTGCGCCGGGTCGAACCCGGTCTCGGCCACCTGGAACGCGTAACGGAATACTTTTTCGGGGGGCGGGGTCTGGGCGTTCGCCGGGTGGGCTGTGCCGAGTGCCGCGAGACACAGGCTGATGGCCGATGCCCAGTTGCGGGGGGTCATGCTTGGAAATACCTATACGGTTTGGATAGGCCGCAAGCATAATGCGCGCCCATGCATACCGCCACGAGCGGTTTCCCCTAAGTCAGATCGGTGTCTCACCCCGCACCGCAAAAGAATGCTTTCATATCTCATCCGGCGGATCCTTCAGATGATCCCCACCCTCGCGGGTGTCATCCTCCTCATCTTCTTCCTCTTCAAGTATTTCGGGGGCGACCCGGCGGAAATCATGGGCGGCCTGCAGGCGTCCGCGGCGCAGATCGAATCCATCCGCAAGCAACTGGGACTTGACCGGCCCGTCACCGACCAGCTGTGGATCTTCGTGAAGCAAGTGGTGACACTGGATTGGGGCCAGAGCTGGGCCACCAAGGAATCGGTCAACCACATCTTCGAGACACGGCTGCCGGCCACGCTCACCATCATGATCCCCATCATGCTGCTCGAAGTGGGGCTGGCCATCGTGTGCGGCATGGCCGTCGCCTATGTGCGCGGCAGCCTCACCGATCGCGCGGTGATGACGATCTCCACCATCGCGCTGTCGATCAGCTTCCTGGTCTACATCATCATCGGCCAGTACATCTTTGCCTTCCGCCTGGGCTGGTTCCCGGTGCAGGGCTGGAGCGCGAGCACGCTCACCAACCTCGCGGTCTACGCGCCGCTGCCGGTGCTGCTCGCGGTGCTCGTGAGCCTCGCGCCGAACACGCGCCTTTACCGCAGCTTCTTCCTCGACGAGATCGGCCATGACTACGTGCGCACCGCGCGCGCCAAGGGCGTGCCCGAGAAGACAATCCTCTTCAAGCACGTGCTGCGCAACGCGATGATCCCGATCCTCACGAACGTCGCGACGCAGCTGCCCGGCATCTTCATCGGCTCGTTCCTCATCGAAGTGTTCTTCTCCGTGCCCGGCCTCGGCCGCGAGGTCTACCTCGCGGTGGGCCGCAGCGACTACCCGGTGATCCAGGCGGTCACCATCTACCTCGCCGTCCTCACCATGGCCATCAACCTCATCACCGACGTGCTGTACAAATTCGTCGATCCGCGGGTGGTCCTCAAATGAACGCCATCGCGAATCCCGCAACGCCCGCGGGCGTGCCCCTTCCCGAATCGCCGGACACCACCGTCCTCGCGCAGATCCCGCGCTCTCCGGGCGTCTGGTCGCAGGCGTGGACGCGCCTGAAGCGCGACCGCGTCGGCATGGTCTCGCTCGTCGTCGCGGGCCTCTTCATCCTCCTCGTGGTGCTGGCGCAGCTCGGGCTGGTCGCGTCCGGCTGGCAGAAGGAAGTCGGTGTGCCGTTCGCGCAGCCGACCATCATGGGCGCCGATCCAGCCGAGATCGCCGAAGAGAAGAAGGCTGTCGTGCCGAACGTCGACATCTCCGACATCGACCCGCTCGCGCCGCGCTACGCGGAGTGGGCGAAGCGTGCGGCGGAAGTGAAGACCGTGGTGCATGAGAAGCAATCCACGCTGCCGTTCGGCGGCGACCGAATCGGCCGCGACGTGCTCGCCAAGGCGATCAAGGGCGCGCAGGTTTCCATCCTGGTGGGTATCTGCGCCGCTTTCGTCGCCACGCTGATCGGCACATTGCTCGGCGCGCTCGCCGGTTACTTCGGCGGCAAGGTGGACGATTTCCTCGAGTGGATCTACAACGTGTTCACGTCGGTGCCGTACATCCTGCTGATCTTCGCGCTGGCGGCGGTGTTCAAGTCCGGACCGCTCGCCAAGGTGTTCGACGGCGGGATCGCGCCGGTCGTGATCATCCTGGGCGTGGTCGGCTGGACCAGCATCTACCGGCTGGTGCGCGCCGAGTACATCAAGCACCGCAGCCGCGAATATGTTCGCGCTGCCGAAGCCATCGGCGCAAGCCACATGGCGCGCATGTTCGGGCACATTTTGCCCAACATCAGCCACGTTGTGCTCGTGCAATTGAGCCTGCACGTCGTGAGCTTCATCAAGGCCGAAGTGATCCTGTCTTTCCTCGGCCTCGGCGTGCCGATCGACATGGTCAGCTGGGGCACGATGCTCGCCGAAGCCCAGACCGAACTGGTGCTCGGCAAATGGTGGCAGCTCGTCGCGGCCACGGCCTTCATGGCCACCTTCGTCACCGCCTTCGCGCTCCTCACGGATGCATTGCGCGATGCGATGGATCCGAAACTCCGATAGGTGGCAGACATGAGTTCCTTGATTGAAGTGCGGGATCTCCGCGTCGGATTCCACATGGGCAACGAAACTTTCCCCGCCGTTCGCGGCGTGAGTTTCGACATCCCCTCCAACACCACCGTCGCCCTGGTGGGCGAGTCCGGCAGCGGCAAGAGCGTGAGCGCGATGAGCATCGTGCGCCTGCTGCCGCCCAACGCGGTGGTCGACCCGCAAAGCCGCGTGCTGTACGAGGGCCGCGACCTGTTGAAGGCGTCGCAGGAAGAGATGCGGCAACTGCGCGGCAACGACATCTCCGTCGTGTTCCAGGAGCCGATGAGCTCGCTGAACCCGGTGCTGACCGTCGGCGAGCAGATCGCCGAAGTCCTTCGAGTCCACACCCCGCTCGGTGCGCGCGCCGCGCTGGATCGCACGCTCGAATTGCTGAACGAAGTCGGCATCCCGGAACCGCGCTCGCGCCTGAACGCGTATCCGCACGAGCTCTCCGGCGGGCAGCAGCAGCGCGTGATGATCGCGATGGCGATCGCGTGCGAACCGAAGCTTCTTATCGCCGACGAGCCGACCACGGCGCTCGACGTGACGGTGCAGCGGCAGATCGTCGACCTGCTAGCGCGCCTGCAGGAGCGCCAGCACATGAGCGTGCTGTTCATCAGCCACGACCTCGGCCTCGTCGGCGAGATCGCGAGCCAGGTGATCGTGATGCGGCAAGGCGAAGTGCGCGAGGCGGGGCCGACGAGCCAGATCTTCAACGCGCCGCAGGACGCGTACACGAAGGCGCTGATCGCCTGCCGTCCGAACCTCGATTCGCGTCCGCGCCGCCTGCCGGTGATCGACGACATCATGAACAACCGCGCCGTGAGCAACGCGCAGCGCGAGGCGCGTCCGGAAGTCGGCGAGGCCTTCATCCAGGTGCAGGGCTTGCGCAAGACCTACAAGCTGAAGGACGGGCTCTTCAAGCGCCACTCGATCGACGCGGTGAAGCAGGCGGATTTCGCGATGCACAAGGGCCGCACGCTCGGCCTGGTGGGCGAATCGGGTTCAGGCAAGACGACGGTAGGCATGATGCTCACGCACCTCACGCAGCCCACGGAGGGCCGCATCATGTTCGAGGGCACGGACCTCGCATCGCTGTCGCCTTCGCAACTGCGTACGTGGCGAAAGCGCATCCAGATCATTTTCCAGAACCCGTACGCGAGCCTGAATCCGCGCTTCACGGTCGGCCAGATCCTGATGGAGCCGATGCGCATCCACGGCATCGGCGCGAGCGAGGACGAGCGCGCGCGCCTGGCGCTCAGCTGGCTGGACCGCGTCGGCCTGCCCGCGCAGGCCTTCGGCAAGTACCCGCATGAGTTCTCCGGCGGCCAGCGCCAGCGCATCGCGATCGCGCGCTGCCTCACGATGCAGCCGGAGATCATCGTGTGCGACGAGAGCGTGAGCGCGCTCGACGTGAGCGTGCAGGCGACGGTGCTCAACTTGCTGCTGGATTTGCAGGAAGAGTTCGGCCTCACCTACCTCTTCATCAGTCACGACCTGGCGGTGGTGAAGTACATGGCGGACAACATCCTCGTGATGAACCACGGGGAGATCGTGGAGCGCGGATCGTCCGAGGACATCTACGCCAATCCGCAGCATCCCTACACCCGGCAATTGCTCGCCGCGATTCCGCGCGGGTATACGCAGTGATGCGGCGCAGGCTCGCGCTCGCGTGCCTGGGCTGGCTGCTGGTCGCGGGCGCGCATGCGCAGCAGGCGGACCCGCGCGAGACGGCCGCGCTCAATGCGTTGTTCGAACGCCAGTGGGAAGACATCTCGCGGCGCTACCCTGAAGGCAGCACGTACCGTGGCGACCTGCGCTACAACGACCGGCTGTCCGATGCGTCGTTCGAAGCGGACGAGGCGGCGTTCGCACAAGGCAGGCAATGGCTCGCGCAAGCTCGTGCGATCCGTCGCGAGCAACTGGCTCCCACCGACCGCATCTCGCTCGATCTCTTCATCGGCGCGCGCGAACGCGAACTGGAAGATCACGCGTTCACCGGCTACCGCTCGCTCGGGCTCGGTGCGCTGGGCGGTATCCAGAGCGAATTCGCGGACCTGATGCAGTTCGTGCCGGTGCGCACGCCTTTGCAGGCGCAACAGGTGCTGTCGCGCATGGCCGCGTATCCGCGCGTGATGGATCAGCAGATCGCCTGGCTGCGGCGCGGCGTGTCGCTGGGCTGGGTGTCGTCGCAGGCCGTGCTGGAGCGGGTGGTGAAGCAGATCGACGTGCTGCTTCCGGCGGATGTGGAGGCCGGTCCGTATTTCGCGCCGTTCCGCAAGCTGCCGCAGGACATTCCGCAGCAGCAGCGCACCTCGCTGCAGGCCGAGGGCCGCGCAGCCATCGAGAAGAACGTGGTGCCGGCGATGCGCAAGTTGCGCGCGTTCATCGTCGACGAGTACCTGCCGCGCGCGCCGCGCAGCGGTGCGATGAGCAGCTATCCCGACGGCGCCAAGGTGTACGAGATGCTCGTGCGTCATCGCACCACCACGAAGCTTTCGGCCGCCGAAATCCACGCGATCGGTGTTCGCGAACTCGACGCGATCCGGGCCGAGATGGAAACCGTGATGCGCGCAACCGGCTTCAAGGGAAGCTTCGACGAGTTCATCCGCTACCTCAACACGGACCGCAAGTTCTTCCACACCGACGAAGCTGCGTTGCTCGCGGGTTACCGCGACATCGCCAAGCGCATCGACGCGGAACTGCCACGGCTCTTCGCGGAACTGCCGCGCGCACCTTACGGCGTGCGCGCCATGCCCGCGTTCCGCGGACCGGATGCCGCCGAGTACTACGACGGCCCGGCACAGGATGGTTCGCGCGGGGGTTATTTCGTCGCGAACACGGTGGGCTTCCGAAGCCGGCCGACATGGCGCATGGCGACGCTCACGGCGCACGAGGCGGTGCCTGGTCATCACTTGCAGGTCGCGCGCGCCACCGAGTTGCGTTCGCTGCCGCCGTTCCGGCGCGACGATGGCTACGTCGCTTTCATCGAAGGCTGGGCGGTGTACGCCGAGACGCTGGGCCGCGAGATCGGCCTGTACGACGGCGACCCGTACAGCCTGTTCGGCCACCTGCAGTGGCGCGCCTTCCGCGCCGCGCGGCTGGTGGTGGACACGGGCATCCATTCGATGGGCTGGTCCAGCCAGCGCGCGGTCGAGTTCATGGTGGATCGCACCGGCATGGACCGCGCGTTTGTCGAATCCGAGGTGGATCGCTACGTCTCGACGCCCGGCCAGGCGCTGGGCTACATGATCGGCGCGCTGAAAATCAGGGAATTGCGCGAGCGCGGCCGCGCGCGCCTGGGCGATGCGTTCGACGTGCGCCGCTTCCACAACGCCGTCATCGACCAGGGCGCGCTGCCGCTGGACGTGCTGGAAAAGGTGATCGACGAATGGATCGCCGCCGAAGAAAAGAAAGCCAAGCCATGAAGCAGATCCTGCAACGCCTTGCCGCCGCCATCCTCACCGCATTCGCCGTCGCCGCGATTCCCGCAGCGTACGCACAGCCCGCGCCGGACATCGCCATCCCCGACATTCCGTACACGAAGTTCGTCCTCAAGAACGGCCTCACGCTGCTGGTGCACGAGGACCACAAGCTGCCGGTGGTGGCCGTGAACACCTGGTACCACGTCGGCTCGAAGGACGAAGTGCCGGGCAAGACGGGCTTCGCGCATCTGTTCGAGCACCTGATGTTCAGCGGCAGCGAGAACTTCAACAAGACCTACCTGTCGGCGATGAGCCTCGCGGGCGCGACGTCCCTCAACGGCACGACCAGCAACGACCGCACGAATTATTTCCAGAACGTGCCCGTCGGCATGCTCGACTACACACTCTTCGCCGAGAGCGACCGCATGGGCCACCTGCTCGGCGTGCTCGACGCGAAGAAGCTGGACCTGCAGCGCGGGGTGGTGCAGAACGAAAAGCGCCAGCGCGAGAACTCGCCTTACGGCCCGGCCTACCAGGTCATCACGGAGAACACGTATCCGGCCGGGCATCCATATTCGTGGACGGTGATCGGCTCCATGAAAGACCTGGACGCGGCGAGCATGGAAGACGTGCGCACCTGGTTCAAGACCTACTACGGCCCGAACAACGTGACGCTGGTGCTTGCGGGCGACATCACGCCGCAGGCCGCGCTGGAAAAGGTCGAGAAGTATTACGGCGACATCCCGCCCGGCCCGCCGCTCGCCAAGCACCGCGAGTGGGTCGCCAAGCGCAGCGGCACGCACCGCGGATCGCTCGAGGACCGTGTGCCGCAAGGGCGCATCTACCGCATCTGGAACGTGCCGCCGTCCCGCTCGGCCACCGAGCCGCTGCTCGACCTCGCGGCGCACGTGCTCGGCGGCGGCAAGACGTCGCGCCTGTACAAGCGGCTCGTGTTCAAGGACCAGATCGCGACGAGCGCCACCGCGAGCAACGACACGGCGGAGATCGCCGGGCAGTTCGACATGACGCTCACGGCGCGTCCGGGGGGAGACATCGCCGCCGTCGAGCGCGCCGCCGACGAGGAACTGAAGGGTTTGCTGCGAACCGGCCCCACCGACGATGAATTGAGGCTCGCGAAGACCACGATCCTCGCGCGTTACGCGCGCATCACGGAGCGCGTCGGCGGCTTCGGCGGCAAGAGCGATCTGCTCGCCGAGTGCCAGACGTACACGGGCAATCCGCATTGCTACAAGGACTACCTGCAGCGCGTCAAAGCGGCGACACCAGCCACGGTGAAGGCCGCGATGGCCGAGTGGCTCACCGACGGCGACTACGTGCTGGAAGTGAAGCCCTTCGCCGAAGGCGTTGCGACGGCAGGCGGCGCGGATCGCAGCCGCGAGCCGGCGATGGGCAAGCCTTCGGCACTGAATCTTCCCAAGCCGCAGACCGCCATGTTGTCGAACGGCTTGCGCGTCGTGCTCGCCGAGAGTCATACGGCGCCGGTGGTGAATCTTTCGCTGATGGTGGATGCGGGATACGCATCCGATGCCGGGCAGCCGGGCCTCGCGAGCCTCGCGCTGCGCCTGATGGAGGAGGGCACGGCCCGCCGCAACGCGACGCGCCTCGGCGAGGAACTGGAGGGCCTGGGCGCGACGCTGTCCACCGGCGCGAACCTCGACGGCTCGTTCGTGAACATGAATGCATTGAAGGCGACGCTGCCGCAAGCCGTGGACATCTTCGCCGACGTCGCGCTGCATCCGGCCTATGCGCGCGACGATGTCGAGCGCATCCGCAAGGACCGCATCGCCGCCATCCAGCGCGAGAAGTCGAATCCATCCACGATGGCGTTGCGCGTCATCCCGCAGCTGCTGTACGGCAAGGGCCACGCGTATGCGGGCTCGCTCACCGGCAGCGGCACGGAGGCTTTCGTGGGCCCAGTGACGCCCGCAGACCTCGCTGGATATCACCAGTCGTGGTTCAAACCGAACAACGCGACGCTGCTCGTCGTGGGCGACACGCGCATGGCCGAACTCGTGCCGCTGCTCGAGAAATCGTTCGCCGGCTGGAAGGCCGGCGACGTGCCGAAGAAATCCATCGCGCCTGTTCCCGAGCCGGCCAAGACCGTCGTGTACCTCATGGACAAGCCGGGCGCGCAGCAAAGCGTGATTCACGGCGCGCAGGTGACGCTGCCCGGCGATGCGAAGGAGCGTGTGAGCTTCGGGCTGTTGAACAACATTTTCGGCGGCTCGTTCAGCTCGCGCATCAACATGAACCTGCGCGAGGACAAGCACTGGTCGTATGGCGTGCGGAGCGAAGTCACGACGGCGATCGGACCGCAGCCGTACATCTCGCGCTCGCCCGTGCAGACGGACAAGACGAAGGAAGCCTTGCAGGAGTTGGTGAAGGAATACGGGGGCATCGCGGGCGGCAGGCCCATCGATGTCGCGGAACTGAAGGCCGCGCAGGACAAGGAAGCGCTGGGTCTCGCGGGATCGTTCGAGACGACGGGCCAGATGAGCGGCGCCTACTCGACGATGCTGCAGTACAAGTTGCCCGCGGATTACTTCGACACGATGGCGGCGACAGTGCTGGCCGTCACGCCGGAGCAGGCCAACGCGCTCGCGCGCCGAGCGATCGCGCCGGATCGCGTGATCTGGGTGGTGGTCGGGGACATGAGCAAGGTCGAGGCCGGCATTCGCGAGCTGAAGCTCGGCGAGGTCTACAAGATCGATGCGGATGGAAACGTGGTGAAGTGACGTCGACTGCACGCCTTGGCGTGCGGTTTGTCAATGCGCACGCCTGTCTGGGTGGCACGGCCGGCGATCGGGGTGGATCGTTCTCCGGGTCTCCTGGTCGCTAGCATCGCCGTTCAGAAGGCA
>JAZKIF010000223.1:0-1676 GCA_040385005.1 Pseudomonadota bacterium | reverse complement strand
CGTATCAGTCGCGCGTCGGCATCGCCCAGCGATCAGGCGGCAGTGTATCGATGCCACGCTCGCCTAGGCGGCGGGCGAGTTTGAGCACCGCGCGGTCGCGCGTCAGCAGCCAGCGGGCGCTGCAGGCGACCGCCAGGTCGATGAACTTCTGGTCGTCGGGGTCGCTGCAACGCAGGCGGCCGGGCGGGCCGGCGGGTTCGGGCGTCGGCAGTTCGGTGCAGTGGCGATCCCAGTGCGCCCAGAGAGACGCGAGATCGGGCTCCCACGCGTCGAGGTGGCCGCGGGCCAGCACGTGGGCGATCTCGTCGCGCATCGCTTGCGTCGCGATCCAGCGCAGGTCGCCTGCGACGATCGCCGCGCCGAGCGCTGTGCATTCCGGGTTGCGAAAAACCAGCCAGTCGAGCACGACATTCGTGTCGAGAACGACGATCGGTGGCGCGGTTTCAGCGGGGCCCATGTCGCATTGTCACTGTGCAAACGGGTCGGTCTTGCGAGGTTTGGCCGAGCGGCATACAATAGAAGGCTTTTCGGCAGACACTGCTGCGCTCTTTGCTGGGCCAACCCGACTGGATCACGATTCCAGCGGGTGAGCTTTTCCCAGAGTTGCAGGCGAACATTTGGGCCGCAGTTGCCTCAGTCCGCCGAAAACCAAGTGACTTCAAACGGGAACAAGTTACCAATGCCTACCATCAATCAACTCGTGCGTCACGGTCGCGAGACCGAGATCACGAAGTCCAAGTCGCCGGCGCTGCAAGGCGGCCCCCAGCGACGCGGCGTGTGCACTCGCGTGTACACCACGACGCCGAAAAAGCCGAACTCTGCGCTGCGCAAAGTCGCCAAGGTTCGCCTGACCAACGGCTTTGAAATCATCTCCTACATCGGCGGCGAAGGCCACAACCTGCAGGAACACAGCGTCGTGCTGGTTCGCGGCGGTCGTGTCAAGGACTTGCCCGGTGTGCGTTACCACATCGTGCGCGGTTCGCTCGACTTGCAAGGCGTGAAAGACCGCAAGCAGTCGCGTTCCAAGTACGGCGCGAAGCGCCCGAAGAAGGCCTAAGGGCCTTCAGGCCCAAAGAAGGCTCCAGAGCCTTCGATCCCATGCGGCAGGCCAATCCCGGACCTGCCGAGTAAGTGGATGGCCCCAGCGTGCCGTCCGCGGCGGGTGCGAAAGCGCCTCGCCAACTGAAGCTTAAGGAAGAGTGAAATGCCACGTCGTCGCGAAGTCCCCAAACGGGACATCCTCCCCGATCCCAAGTACGGTTCGGTCGATCTCTCGAAGTTCATGAACGTGATCATGGAATCGGGCAAGAAGGCCATTGCCGAGCGCATCATTTACGGCGCGCTCGAGCAAGTCGAAAAGAAGTCGGGCAAGGATCCGCTCGAAATCTTCGTCGTCGCGCTGAACAACATCAAGCCGATGGTCGAAGTGAAGTCCCGCCGTGTCGGCGGTGCGAACTACCAGGTTCCCGTGGAAGTTCGCCCGGTGCGCCGTGTGGCGCTGGCGATGCGCTGGCTGAAAGAATCGGCGCGCAAGCGCGGCGAGAAGTCGATGGCGCAACGTCTCGCGAACGAGCTGCTCGAGGCCGTCGAAGGCCGCGGCGGCGCGATGAAGAAGCGCGATGAAGTGCACCGCATGGCCGAGGCCAACAAGGCGTTCTCGCACTTCCGCTTCTAAG
>JAZKIF010000222.1:9229-26017 GCA_040385005.1 Pseudomonadota bacterium | reverse complement strand
CTGCGCCGCCAGCACCAGGAAGATGAACAGCAGCGCCAGCACGAACACGATCGCGAGGGCCCCTTGCGAGTTCTTGAACTCGCGCGACGTGCCGTTCAGGTCCGTCGTGTAGCCGGGCTTGAGCACCTTGGCCGCGGTCTCGTTCATGTAGGTGAGCGCCTGGCCCAGCGAATAGTCGGGCGAGAGGTTCGCCGTGATCGACACGGACCGGCGCTGGCCGAAGTGGTTCAGCTCGCGCGGGCTCACGCTCTCGCGCACCTTCACCAGCGCGGACAGCGGGATCATCGTTTCGCCCCGGCCGCGCACGTTGATCGTGTCGATGTTCTCCGGCGTCGTGCGCCCGCGCGGCTCGGTCTGCACGATCACGTCGTACTGCTCCGCGTCGCGCTTGTAGCGCGTGACCTGCCGGCCACCCAGCATCGTTTCCAGGGCCTTGGCCACCACCTGCACGCTGACGCCCATGTCGGCGGCCTTGTCGCGGTCCACCTCGATGCGCAGCTCGGGCTTGTTCAGGCGCAAGTCCACGTCGGGCGACACGATGCCGGGGTTCTTGGCCATCTCGTCCAGGATCTGGCGCGTGACACGGTTCAGGTTCTCGTAGCTGTCGGACGTCTGGATCACGAAGTTCACCGGCCGGTCGCGAAAGCCCTGCCCGAGCGACGGCGGCGTGACCGGGAACGCATTGACACCCGGCAGCGCATTGAACTTCGGGCCCATCTCGCGCGCGATCTCCAGCGTGCTGCGCTTGCGCTCGTCCCAGTCGACGGTGCGATACACCACGTTGGCCTGCGAGACCGTCGGCTGCCCGACGTTGGCGAAGATGCGGTCGAATTCGGGGTACTGCTGGCCCAGCTTCTCCAGCGCCTGCGCGTAGCGGTTGGTGTACTCCAGGGTCGAGCCGTCGGGGGCATTGACCGTGGCCAGGATGGTGCCGCGGTCTTCCAGCGGCGAGAGCTCCTGTTTCATGGTCGGCCAGATCGCGGCGATCGCGAAGGCGCTCAGCAGCATCACGCCGACCACGATCCAGCGCGCCTGCAGCACGTGGCCCACCCACGAGGCGCCGCCGCCGCGCGGCTGCCAGCGGCGCAGCAGCACCCAGCGCAGAGCGCGCCCGTAGCCGTCGGACAGCTTCGTCAGCCATCGCTCCATCGTGCGGTCGAACCAGTTGGGATTCGGGTTATGGCGCAGGAGCTTGGAGCACATCATGGGCGTGAGCGTCAGCGCGACGAAGCCCGAGACCAGCACCGCGCCGGCGAGCGCCAGCGCGAACTCGACGAAGAGCCGGCCGGTGCGGCCCGGCGTGAAGGCGAGCGGCGCGTACACGGCAACCAGCGTGAGCGTCATGGTGATCACGGCGAAGCCGATCTCCCGCGCGCCCCGTATCGCCGCGGAGAACGGGTCCAGCCCCTCCTCGATGTGCCGGAAGATGTTCTCGAGCATCACGATCGCGTCGTCCACCACCAGGCCGATGGCGAGCACCAGCGCGAGCAGCGTTAGCGTGTTGATCGAGAAGCCGAACAGCGCCATCAGCGCGAAGGTGCCGATCAGGCTGACGGGAATCGTGACGATCGGGATGATCGATGCGCGGATCGTGCGCAGGAAGACGAAGATCACCAGCGCCACCAGCAGGATCGCCTCGCCGATGGTGCGGTACACGTTGCGCACCGATCGGTCGATGAACACCGAGTTGTCGTTCGCGATGTCGATCGTCATGTCCGCGGGCAGGTCCTGCTGCAGCTTCGGGATCATGTCGCGCACGCCTTGCGACAGCGTGAGCGGGTTCGCCGTGGCTTGCCGGATCACGCCCACCGAGATCGCCGGGCGGCCGTTCAGGCGCACCGAACTGCGCTCGTCGGCCGGGCCCTCCTCCACCCGCGCGACGTCCCGGACCTTGACGGGGAATCCGTTGACGTTCTTGATCACGATCTCGCGGAACTGCGCGGGCCGCACCAGGTCGGTCTGCGACGTGACGCTGAACTCGCGCTGCTGCGACTCGATGCGCCCGGCCGGCAGCTCCAGGTTGCTGCGCGCGATCGCTTCTTCGACGTCGGAAGTGGTGAGCCGAAAGCCGGCGAGCTTGTCGGGGTCCAGCCAGACGCGCATGGCGTACTTGCGCTCGCCGAAGATGCGCACGTCCGCCACGCCCGTCACGGTCTGCAGCCGCGACTTCGCGATGCGGTTGACCACGTCGTTGATCTGCAGCGCCGTCATCGTGTCGCTGGTGAACGCAAGGAAGATCACGGGGAACGCATCGGCTTCGACCTTCGCGATCACCGGCTCCTCGATCTGCTGCGGCAGGCGGCCGCGCACGCGCGACGTGCGATCGCGCACCTCGGCCGCGGCGGCGTCGGCGTCTTTTTCCAGGCGGAAACGCACGGAGATCTGGCTTTGCTCGGCGCGGCTGATGGAGGTGATGACATCCACGGCGTCGATGCCCGCGATGGAATCCTCCAGCGGCTTGGTCACCTGCGTCTCGATCACCTCGGCGGACGCGCCGGGATAACGGACGCTCACCGTGACGACGGGCTCGTCGATCTTCGGGTACTCGCGCACCGAGAGGCGAGTGAAACTCACCGCGCCGACGAGCAGCACGAGCAGGGACAGCACTGTCGCGAAGACCGGCCGGCGAATCGCAATTTCGGGCAACTGCATGGATGCTCCTGGTGCGGGCTAGCGGCTCGGCCGACCGGCGCCGCGGCGGGCCGGTGCCGACGGTTCGGCCGACGCCACGACGCAGGGATTCGGCCCCGAAAGCGTTGGAGCCGCGGCGCGCGGAGGCGTTCCCGGCGCCACGGCCACGGCTTGGGCGGACGCCGCCGCCGAGGCCGGAGCAGCGGCTGAGGCCGCTGAGGCGCTGCGGGCATTGCCGCCACCCTCGCGGCCCGAGCCGCCTCCACCTTCCCGGCCCGAGCCGCGATTCAGGTCGACCACGCGCACCGGTGTGCCGTCCTTCTGGATGCGCTGCTGGCCGGCCGTCACGACCACATCGCCGGGCTGCAGGCCATCGGTGATTTCCACGCGGCCGGGCCGGCGGATACCCACTTTCACCTCGACGCGCTGGGCGATCCTGGTGTCCTGGTCGGGACCATCCACAAGCCGGATCACGAACTGGCGCCCGCCCTGCGGCACGATCGCCTCCTCGGGAATCACGCGGGCGTTGTCGCGCTCACCGAAGACCGCCGTGATGCGCGCGAACATGCCGGGGCGCAATTGCGCGGCGCGGTTGTCGATGCAGCCGCGAACGCCGACCGAGCGGCCGTTGGCGTCCACCAGCGGATCGATCGCCTGCACGACGGCCGCGTACTTGCGGCCGGGCAAGGCGTCCAGGTCGACGCGCGCGGTCTGGCCGCGCTGGATCTTGGTCTGGAAGCGCTCGGGCAGGCGGAAGTCCACGAAGATCGCGTCCATGTCCTCGATGTTGACGATGTCCGCGCCGTCCTTCAGGTAGTCGCCCACGCTGATGGTGCGGATGCCGGCGATACCGTTGAAAGGAGCGACGATTTTCAGGCGCGCCGCCGTGGCGCGCGCGAGTTCGAGCTTGGCCTGCGCGACTTGAAGATTCGCGCCGCTCTCGTCGACCGAGCGCTGGCTGATGAAGCCCTGCCCCACCAGATCCTGGTTGCGCTTGTGATTGGCCTGCGCGATGGAAAGCTCGGCCTGCGCCTGCTGCACCTGCGCCTGCGGCAGCTGGTCGTCCAGCTGCACCAGCACCTGGCCGCGCTGCACCCGCTGGCCGTCCGTGAAATTGAGGCGGGTCACGCGCCCGCTGACCTCGGGCCGCAGCATCACGCTCTGGCGCGAACGCAGGCTGCCGACCGCTTGCGCCTCGTCGGTGAGCCGCATGACTTCGACCTTGGCGACCTCCACGGAAGGCGGCCGCGACGGACCGCTCGCGGCGCCGGAAGGGCTGGCCGAGCCGGATGCGCCAGGCGCCCCTTGCGACACCTCGGCAGGCCGGGACGAGCCCTTGTGCTGGTACCACCAGGCGGCGCCGGATGCGGCCGCGATGCCGACCACGGCGACCGCTGTATAGATTGCTTTGGATGCCATTGAAGGAAGGAGCCTCGCCCAACGATTCGGGCTGTAATTCTGGAGAGGAAGACCGCCTTCGAATGTATCCGAAGCATGCTAACGCGCTATACGCGTTGCCCCTAGCTGTGGCCGCGCACCGCCCCTGTGCGCGCGCGTTTTACCCACGCTTTACACGGGCGCGGAACGCCGTCCGAGAGCCACCTCGACGCCGAGGTTCGCGAGCTGGTCGGCATGCTCGTTGCCGGGGTCGCCGTTGTGGCCGCGCACCCAGCTCCATTTGATGGAATGGCCCGCGCCGTTCACGAGCGCATCGAGCGCCTGCCAGAGGTCCACGTTCTTCACCGGCTGCTTGGCTGCCGTGCGCCAGCCCTTGGCCTTCCAGCCCGGCAGCCACTCGGTCATGCCCTTCAGCACGTACTGGCTGTCCACGTTCAGGACCACCGCGCAAGGTTTCTTGAGCGCGCCGAGCGCCTGGATCACCGCCATCAGCTCCATGCGGTTGTTGGTGGTGCCCAGCTCACCGCCATAGAGTTCTTTCTCAGTACTTCCCGAGCGCAGCACGGCGCCCCAGCCTCCGGGGCCGGGATTGCCCTTGCAGGCGCCATCGGTGTAGATCACGACTTCGTTCAACGTTCTCTTCTTTCTAGATAGGTGCGGTGCCCGCTGTTCACCATGGGAACGGGCGCCGTGGAAATGGCGGGCGTGGACTTCCACGCCCGCCCGATGAGTTTGACGCCGCGAACGCGCTTCACGGCGACGAGAAAATATGCGGCGCCGAAGATCGGCCACCAGCGGTCGCCCGCGAGATCCATCCAGTCCCAGCGCGCGAGCCACTTCTCGCTCTCGAGCGCGGGACGGTAGCAGCCGAAATTGCTGGACTCGACCTCGAAGCTCAGGAGGCGCAGCCAGTCGCGCAGTCGCCAGTAGCCGATGAAGTCGCCCGCGTCGGGCAGGAACAGCTCGCCGAACCCGAGCCGCCGGTAGAGGTGCGCGCGCCGCTGGCGCAGGCCCCACAGGCTGGCGGGGTTGAAGCAGCAGATGACGACGCGGCCCTCGGGCACGAGCACGCGCTCGACCTCGCGCAGCGTCGCGTGCGGATCGACGTGGAGCTCCAGCGAATGCGGCAGCACGACCAGGTCGAGGCTCGCGGATTCGAACGGCAGCGCCGCGAAATCGGTGACGAGCGAGGCGCGGGACTTCGCCTGTGGGCTGTCCAGCGCGCCCACGGCCAGCCACTTGTGCGGCATTCGGTTGGCCTGGAGCGTATCCAGCGTGGGCAACCCCAGTTGCAGCGCATGGAAGCCGAAAATGTCGGAAACCGCCCGGTCGAACTCCGCCCGCTCCCAGGCGAGCAGGTAGCGGCCGGGCGGCGTTTCAAGCCATTCCTGCATTCCTATAATCGGGTCGCTCATGAAGTTAATCCCGCTACCGGCCTTCCAAGACAATTACCTGTGGGTGCTGCACGACGGGCGCAATGCCCTGGTCGTGGATCCTGGCGACGCGCAACCCGTGCTCGCGTACCTGCGGCAGGCCGGCCTGCAACTGCAGGCGATTCTAGTCACGCACCATCATGCCGACCACATCGGCGGACTCGACGAGCTGCGCGACGCCACCGGCGCGAAGGTCTACGGCCCCGCGCGCGAGAAGATTCCCGAGCCGCTGCAACGCCTCACCGAAGGCGAAGAGATCGAGGTGCTCGGCCTGAAGTTCTCCGTGATCGACGTGCCCGGCCATACGTCGGGCCACATCGCGTATTACTGCGCCGATGTGGATGGCGCGCCGCTGCTCTTTTGCGGCGACACGCTGTTTTCCGGCGGCTGCGGGCGCCTGTTCGAAGGAACGCCCGCGCAGATGCTCGATTCGCTGGACAAGCTCGCGGCCCTCCCCGGGGAAACCCGGGTGTGCTGCACGCACGAATACACCTTGAGTAACCTGAAATTCGCGCGCGCGGTGGAACCCGGCAACGCCGAACTGATCCATTACACCGGGCGATGCGAAGCGCTGCGCCGCCAGGACCTGCCCACGCTGCCCTCGACGGTGGCGTTGGAAAAAGAGATCAACCCTTTCCTGCGCACCCGCCTTCCCGGCGTTGTGCAGGCCGCGCGCGCACACGGTGCCGCCACCACCCAGGATGAAGCCGCGGTCTTCGCGGCCATCCGGCAATGGAAGAACGAATTCAGATGAAGGTGATACACATCGGGGCGCTCGCGGCCCTGCTCTGGCTGGCAGGCTGCGCCGCCCCGGTGACGACGGAGAAAGCGGCCACGGCCGCCAAGCCCGCCGCCTCCGCGTCGGCGCCGGCTGTGCCCCCGCCGCCCATGACGTCCACGGCGCCCGCCTACGTTCCCTTCGGCCCGTTGCAGCCCATCGCGCCGAGCGAAGCCGCGTCGCGCGGCGTGGCGCAGATGCAACCGCCCGCGGACCTGTGGGACCGCATCCGCCGCGGCTTCGCCATGCCCAACCTGGAGGGCGACCTCGTGCGCCAGCAGGAGCAGTGGTACGCGACGCGCCCCGAGTACATGCAGCGCATGACCGAGCGCTCCAGGAAATACCTCTTCCACATCGTCGAGGAGCTCGAGCGCCGCGGCATGCCGACCGAACTCGCGCTGCTGCCCTTCATCGAGAGCGCGTTCAATCCGCAGGCCGTGTCCAGCGCGCGCGCCGCCGGCATGTGGCAGTTCATGCCCGCGACCGGGCAGTACTTCGAGCTGAAGCAGAACGTGTTCCGCGATGACCGTCGCGACGTGCTCGCCTCCACTCGCGCGGCGCTCGATTACCTGCAAAAGCTCTACGGGATGTTCGGCGACTGGCATCTCGCGCTCGCGGC
Organism: Pseudomonadota bacterium; assembly: GCA_040385005.1. Classification (GTDB taxonomy): domain Bacteria; phylum Pseudomonadota; class Gammaproteobacteria; order Burkholderiales; family Burkholderiaceae_C; genus Ramlibacter. The sequence goes on along the minus strand of JAZKIF010000222.1, from coordinate 19,158 downwards.
GTACAACTGGGGCGAAGGCAGCGTGGGCCGCGCGATCAAGAGCAACCAGCGCGCCGGCGTCGGCGTCACCTATCTCGACCTGAACATGCCGGGCGAAACGCGCATGTACGTGCCGAAGTTGCAGGCGGTGAAGAACATCGTCGCGAACCCGGACAACTTCCGCGCCGACCTGCCGCTGATCGAGAACCACCCGTACTTCCAGAGCGTCGGCGTGACACGCGACATCGATGTCGTGCTCGCGGCGCGTCTGGCGGACGTGTCGATCGAGGACTTCAAGGCGCTCAATCCGTCGATGAGGCAGCCGGTGATCCTGGCCGCCGGCACGCCGCAGATCCTGCTGCCCTGGGACAACGCCAAAGTGTTCGAGCGCAACTTCGATGCGTATACAGCGGGGCAGTACGCGAGCTGGACGGCATGGAGCACGCCGTCCACGATGTCGGTGGCCGAAGCCGCGAAGCGGGTCGGCATGAGCGAAGCGGACCTGCGCAGCGTCAACACCATTCCGCCGCGCATGCTGATCAAGGCCGGCTCGGTGCTCATCGTGCCGCGCTCGGCCAAGGTGCAGAACGACGTGACCAGCCATGTCGCGGAGAACGGCCAGCTCAGCCTCGCGCCCGAGGCGGTGACGCGCAAGACGACGGTGAAGGCCGGCAAGCGCGACACCGTGGCCAGCGTGGCGCGCCGCTACCGGCTGAGCCCGGCCCAGGTCGCCGAGTGGAACGACGTGAGCGCTACGGCCGCGTTCAAGGCGGGCCAGCAGATCGTGGTGTACCTGCCGATCCGCACTGGCGCGCATGCCACATCGCGGATCAGCTCGAAATCGGCGTCACACGCGACGCGCAAGACGCCTGCGAAAGGCACGCCTTCGAAGCGCGCCAAGCCGGCAAGGAAGCGCTGAAGCGCCCGGCTCATCCGTAGCGCGTGGCGTAACTGCCCCGCAGGACGAGTCCGACGCGGATTGCCGCCCGGCTCCGATGTGCCCAACAACAGGTTCGGTCCAGACTGGTCGCACTGCTCTTAGAAAGGAGTCGACCATGTTCAAGAAGACTTTGATGGGCGCCGTCCTGGCCACCAGTTCCATCGCCGCGATGCTGCCAATGGCCGCGAACGCGCAATACAACGCCGTTGTGCGTGTGGCCCCGCCGCCGGTCGTCGTGGAAGCCGTTCCGGCGCCGCGACACGGGTATGTGTGGGCCGAGGGCCACCACGAATGGCGGGGCAACCGCTACGTGTGGGTGCAAGGCCACTGGCTGCGCGAGCGGCCGGGCTATGCCTACAACAATCCGCGCTGGGTGCAGCGAGCCAACGGCGAGTGGTACCTGGTCGGCAACAACTGGGAACGCCACCAGCGCCAGGCGTATCGCGACAGCGACCGCGACGGCGTCCCGAACCGCTACGACCGCGACCGCGACAACGACGGCGTTCGCAACGGGCGCGACTGGGACCGCGACGGGGACGGCGTGCCGAACCATCGTGACGCGCATCCCGACAATCCCCGTCGCAGCTAAAGCCTGACGGCGCATAAAGAAAAAGAGCCCGGCGCTGCCGGGCTCTTTTTTGTGTTTGGGTGGAGCGTGATCAGGCTTTGATGCCGCACTGCTTCCAATTCATACGGAACGCGGGCAATTGCACATCCACGCACCGCGTTCCCGATGCTTCCATCCACCAGGTGCCGACGGCCGGGCTGCTGCCATGGCCCTGCTTGTTGTACACCACGCCCACGGCAGTGCCATCCGGGTGAAGCGTGATGCGGGCATCGGCATCGGCGGTGCTGTTGACGATTTCGACCGATGTCGCGGCGGGAGCGACGGGCGCCTGCGCACCGGCAAAGCCCATGGCTGCACAAAGCACGAGGGCAATCGATGGTTTCTTCATGGTGGGCTCAGTAGGGTGGATGCAGGTTTGTAACACCATTGATCCAGGGCGGCAACCAGCCGTGAATCGATCACGCCCGAGTACCTTTGATCACTTGTAGAGGTTGGCCTACGCATGCGCGCAAGCTCTGCGTTTATGCTCGCTGCCGAGCTAACCGGAGCCTGCATGAAATCGAACGACGCCAACACCAACACCTCCAACGCCCCTGAAGTGGCGGACCCGTCACGCCGGCGCTTCGCGCTGGGCACCGCGGCGGTCGCGCTCGGCTCGGGCCTCGGCCTGTCGGCATGCGGCGGCGGACACGACGAGGACCAGCAACCCTTCGGCTACGGCGTCGCGAGCGGCGACCCGCTGTCCGACCGCGTCATCATCTGGACGCGCGCGAACGTGAACGTGCCGACGCAGGTCCAGTGGGAAGTCGCGAGCGACGCATCGTTCGCCGCCGTCCTGAAATCCGGCACCGCGTCCACCGACGTCGGCCGCGACTACACCGTGAAGGTCGACGTCACGGGCCTGCAGCCGGCGACGACGTACTTCTATCGCTTCAAGATCAACGGATTCCCTTCCCCCACCGGCCGCACCAAGACTCTTCCCGTGGGCACCCCGCAGCAAGTGAAGCTCGGCGTGTTCTCTTGCGCGGCGTACTCGCTGGGCCAGTTCCATGTGTATGCGCACGCCGTCGGCCGCGGCGAGATCGACGTGGCCGTGATGCTGGGCGACTACATCTACGAATCGGGCCTCAGCACCGTCGAGCAGACGGCAGCCGCGCTGATCGGCCGCGAAGCCGATCCGCGCCAGGAATGCGTGACGCTCCCCGAATACCGCCAGCGCTACGCGCGCTATCACACCGACGCGGACCTGCGCGCGCTGCGCGCGACGACGCCGATCATCGCGGTGTGGGACGACCACGAGATCGTCAACGACACCTGGCGCGACGGCGCCGGCGGCCATGACCCTGCCACCGAAGGCGCCTTCGCGGATCGTCGCGGCTCCGCCGTGAAGGCCTTCCACGAGTGGCTTCCCACGCGCGAAGGCACGGACCCGCTGGTGATCTACCGCTCCTTCAATTTCGGCAACCTGCTTTCGCTGCACATGCTCGACACGCGCGTGATCGGGCGCGACGCGCCGCTCAACCGCGACCAGTTCCTCGCGGGCGCCGCCGATGCACCGGGTCGCCAGTTGCTCGGCCCGACGCAAGCGGCGTGGCTCGACACGCAGATGCAAGCCTCCACCGCCACGTGGCAGGTGCTGGGCAACCAGGTGCTGATGGGCCGCATGCGCATCCCGCTCTCGGTCTACGACAACTTCACCGAAGGCGCGATCACCGAATTCCTGGCGGCGCTGGACACGCCCGAGGCTTCGCGCACGGACACGCAGAAGGCGCTCGTCGCGCAGCCGCGCATCGGCTTCGAGCTCACGAACTGGGACGGCTTCGGCGCCGCGCGCGAGGCGCTTTACGCGTCGGCTCGCGCCAAGGACAAGAACCTCGTCGTGGTTTCGGGCGACAGCCACAACGCGTGGGCGAGCAATTTGAAGGATGCGTCGGGCAACGCGATCGGCGTGGAGTTCGGCACGCCTTCGGTCACGTCGACGGGCCTGGAGATCGCTCACACGAACGTCGGCCGGCAGTTCCTCGCGGACTCGTTCGTGCGGATGATTCCCGATCTGAAGTTCGCGGAGACGAGCCATCGCGGCTATCACATCCTCACTTTGACGCCCTCTTCGGCGACCGGCGAATGGGTGTTCGTGAGCAGCGTGTTCGACAACAACTTCACCGCGTTCTCGGGGCCGACGCTCAGGATGCTGCCGGGGGCCGCGAACCGGGTTCTGGTGCCTGCCGCTTAAAGCTTCTCCGTCTCCCCCGACCGCGGCTGCCACTTCATCAACCGCGTCTCGATCCGCCCGACGATGCCGTCGAGCACCAGCGCGCACGCAGTCAGCACAACGATCCCCGCGAACACGGTGTTCACGTCGAACGTGCCTTCGGCTTGCAGGATCAGGTAGCCCACGCCGCGCGCGGAGCCGAGGTACTCCCCCACCACCGCGCCGACGAAGGCCAAGCCGACGGACGTGTGCAGGCTGGAAAAGACCCAGCTCGTCGCGCTCGGCAGGTACACGGTGCGCAGCAACTGCTTCTGGTTCGCGCCCAGCATGCGCGCATTGGCAAGGATCACGGGACTCACCTCCTTCACGCCCTGGTACACGTTGAAGAAGACGATGAAGAACACGAGCGTGACGGCCAGCGCCACCTTGCTCCAGATGCCCAACCCGAACCACAACGCGAAGATCGGCGCGAGGATCACGCGCGGCATGGAGTTCGCGGCTTTGATATACGGATCGAGGATTGCGCTGGCCGTCGGCGCAAGCGCGAGCCACAGGCCGAAGACCAGGCCGAGCGCGGTGCCGATGAAAAACGCCAGCACCGTCTCCAGCAACGTCACGCCGAGATGCTGATAGATGTCCGCGCGGCCCGGCAGGCCCTCGGGAAAGATACTGTTCTCCCCGATCGCGACCGGCGAGAACCACGACCACACACGCCCCGCGACCTTCACCGGATCGCCGATGAAGAAGGCGGTCTGCTCGTTGAGCGAAGCAAGCTGCCACACGCCGAGCATGAGCAGCAGCACACCGACTTGCCAGGCGCGAAGATTTTTCCCGGATGGCCTCAAACCCTTGAAAAGGCTCATGCCGCCTTCCTCAATTGCTGCGCGTAGCCCTTGAGCACCTCGTCGCGCAGCACGTTCCATATCCGGGTGTGCAGCTCGACGAAACGATGCTGGTTGCGCACCTCCGCGACGTCGCGCGGCCTGGGCAGGTCGATCTCGAATTCGCCGATGGGATGCGTGGCAGGCCCAGCGGAGAGCACGATGACGCGGTCGCTCATCGCGATCGCTTCGTCGAGATCGTGCGTGATGAACAAGACGGCTTTCTTCTTCGCGGCCCACAGCGCGAGCACCTCGTTCTCCATCAGCTGCCGCGTCTGCACGTCCAGCGCACTGAAGGGCTCGTCCATCAGGATGATGTCCGGGTCGAGCGCGAGGGTCTGCGCGAGCGCGGTGCGCTTGCGCATTCCGCCCGACAACTGGTGCGGATAGCGATCGCCGAAATCACCCAGGCCCACGCGCTCCAGCCACGCTTGCGCCTGCTTGCGTGCTTCATCGTCCGGCACGCCCCGGTACTGCAGCCCCACCATCACGTTGGCGATGCAACTGCGCCAGGGCATCAGCGCCTCGGCCTGGAACATGTACCCCGCGCGGCGGTTGATGCCTTGCAGCGGTTCGCCGAAAACACGCACCGCGCCCGACGACGCATCGAGCAGGCCCGCCGCGATGTTCAACAACGTGGATTTGCCGCAGCCCGTGGGACCGACGACGGAGACGAACTCGCCCGCGCGAATGCGCAGCGTGGTGTCCGCTACAGCGGTGTAGCCCTGCCCCGCGTCCTCGCGGGCACGGAAGGTGACGGTGATGGCATCGAGTTCGAGCGCGTAGGGGGACGCAGGCGATGGCGACGGCATGCTCGGTGCCCGCGCCTCAAGCCTTGAACCGTTCCTTGGCGCGGCGCGCGAACTCGTTGGTGTAGGTCTTGCCCAGCTCGATCTTGTCCGCCTTGACGGCGGGATCGAAGCTCGCGAGCGCGCGCAGCGCGGTGCGCGAGCCGTCGTCGTTCATCACGCCGTCCAGCGAGATCGCCTCGCGCACCTTGTTGAAGGACGCGAGGTAGAGCGCGCGGTCGCCGAGCAGGTAACTCTCGGGCACGGTCTTGATGATGTCGCTCGGTCCCGCCGTCTGCAGCCATTTCAGGCCGTGCACGATCGCGTTGGCGAGCGCCTGGCAGGTGTTCGGGTTGGCCTTCACGAAATCCGAATGCAGGTAGAAGCACGCCGCCGGCATCGGGCCGCCGAACACATCCTGCGTGCCCTTGAGCGTGCGCGTGTCCGTGATGATCTTCACGTCGCCCTTTTGCTCCAGCATGGTCATCACCGGATCGATGTTGCTCATCGCGTCGATCTGGCCGGAACGCATCGCGGCGAGCGCGCCCGCCGACGTGCCGACGCCGACATAGCTCACGTCCGCGGCCTTCATGCCGGCGCGCGAGAGCACGAGGTTCGCGACCATGTTCGTCGAGGAGCCCGGCGCGGTAACGCCGATCTTCTTGCCCTTCAGATCCGCGAGGCCCTTGTAGCCGGGCATGGTCTTGGTCGACACGCCGATGGCGATGGCCGGCGCGCGGCCCATCACGACGATCGACTGGATGAACTGGTTCTTGCTCTGCATGTTGATGGTGTGCTCGTAAGCACCGCTCACCACGTCGGCGGAGCCGCCCACCAGCGCCTGCAGCGCCTTGGCGCCGCCCGCGAAATCGGAAATCTCGACGTCCAGGCCCTCGGCCTTGAAGTAACCGAGCTGCTCGGAGATCGTCAGGGGCAGGTAGTAGAAACCGGCCTTGCCGCCCACGGCGATGGACAGCCTGGTCTTCTCGAGTTTGCCTTGCGCGCGCAGCGATGGCGCGGCGATCGACGCCGCGCCAACAAGCGCGGCGGCGGTGAATGTTCTGCGATTGATCTGGTTTGCTCTCATCGGGGATACCTCTTCTCGCCTCTTCGTGGGCTTGGCTCCAAGGCTATCGGGGATGCTGCGACGCCGCATCGGGAACATCCCGTGCGGGTTTTCACGTAACGCGGATGTCAGCAGGCTTCGCGAAAAACCTATCGCCAGCCGAGGAACAGGATGCCGATGTTCACCACCAGCGCAAGCGCCCAGATGGCGGAGCGCACCGTCGGCAGGCCCGCGACGTACATCGCGATGTAGATCGCCCGCAGCGTAACGAATAGCAACGCCAAGATGTCCAGCGCGGCCTGGTGGGCCGACAACTGGTGCGCGATCACCACGGCGCCGATGAAGAACGGCAGCGCCTCGAAGCTATTGGCTTGCGCGGCGTTCGCGCGCGCCTGCCAGTCCTTCTGGCGCGCAAGCCATGCGCGTGGTTCGTGGTTGTCGAAGCCGCCTTCGCGCCGCGGCTTGCCAAAGCCTTGCGATTTCGCGAGCCAGGCGCAGACGAAGGGCAACATCGCCGCGACGAACACGCACCAGTACGCCACCGTGAATTTCACGACATGAGGGGTCAACGTTCTATCTCCTGTCCACGAGGGCATGCGCGATGGTGCCCAGATCCACATATTCGAGTTCGCTGCCCGCGGGCACGCCGCGCGCAAGGCGCGTCACGGCAACGCCGCGCGACTTCAATGCCTCGCCGATGACGTGCGCGGTCGCCTCGCCCTCGGCGGTGAAGTTGGTCGCGAGGATCACCTCCTGCACCGACCCGTCCGTGGCGCGCGCGAAGAGCTTGTCCAGGCCGATGTCGCGCGGACCGATCCCGTCCAGCGGGCTCAGCTTGCCCATCAGCACGAAGTACAACCCCTTGAACGCGCCCGTGCGTTCCAGCGCCGCCTGGTCGGCGGGCGTCTCCACCACGCAAAGCTTGCTGCGGTCACGCGACGGGCTGCGGCAGGTGTCGCAGACGTCGTTCTCGGTGAAGGTGTTGCACATGCTGCAATGACGCACCTGCGTGGCCGCTTGCGACAACGCCTGCGCCAGCATCTGCGCGCCGGCGCGGTCGTGCTGCAGCATGTGGAAGGCCATCCGTGAGGCGGATTTGACGCCCACGCCCGGCAGGCGCCGCAGCGCCTCGATCAGGGCGTTGAGCGATCCGTCGGCCATCAGAACGGGAACTTCATCCCGCCGGGCAGGCCCGGCATGCCGGCCGTGAGCTTGCCCATCTTTTCCTGGGATGTCTCTTCGGCCTTGCGCACGGCTGCGTTGAAAGCGGCGGCGACGAGGTCTTCCAGCATGTCCTTGTCGTCGGCGAGCAGGCTGGGGTCGATCTCGACGCGCTTCACGTCGTGCTTGCAGGTCATCGTGACCTTCACGAGGCCCGCGCCCGATTCGCCCTGCACCTCGACGTGCGCGAGTTCGTCCTGCGCCTTCTTGAGGTTGTCCTGCATGGCTTGCGCCTGCTTCATGAGGCCGGCGAGCTGTCCCTTGTTGAACATGGTGTTTCCTTGAAGTGAATGGGCCGCGCCTCTAGCGCCGCGCCGTGGGGTCGTTGCCGGGCTTGGCGGGTGGGATCGACTTGAAGTTTCCGGGGATGATTTTCGCTCCTCTCCCCATCAATTCCTGCACGAACGGATCGGCCAGCACGATTTCCTCGGCGGCTTTGAGCCGCGCTTCGGCGGCCGCGGCGTTGCGGCGCGCGGGGCTGTCCGTGACGCTGCCCACCTCGACCGTGATCTTCACCGTGTGCCCGGATGCGTGCAAGGCGGCCTGCAGGCGATCGCGCGCCGCGGGCTGGTTGATCGATTCGCGCTCGACACGCAGCATCCAGTCCGCTTCGTCGCGGCCGACCAGTTGCGATTGCAGCGCGAGCTCGCGCACGAGCGCCGTGATGGCTTCTTTCGCGATGAGCGACGACACCGTCTCGTGCCAGAAACTGCCCTCTTCGGTGAGGACCATCGGCGAAGGCGTGGCGGCTGCATCGCGGCGGGACTCGGCCTGCACGCGCACCGGGACACCGACGACTTCGCTAGTTGCGTGGCCGTTCAGTGGCGCACTGGGCGCGCGATTGACCGGGCGCTGTGGCGGCGGTTCGACGACAGGCAAGACGCGACCGGGCGGCGCGCTGGCCACTGCCGGACTTGCCGCCGGCACTGCGGGCGCCCGAACACTTGTCATCCCGGGCTCGACCCGGGGTCCATCCGCGCTCGCCTCGACTACCGCCGGCGCTTCATTCAGAGTTTTTTTTTCAGCCGGCCCGGAAGGCGCGGATGCAACGTGACCGCGCGGCTTGAACGCCAGCAGGCGCAACAGCACCATCGTCAGCGCGGCGTACTCATCCGGTGCGAGGCCAAGTTCTGTGCGGCCATGCAGGCACATGCTGTAGAGCAGTTGCGTCTCGTCGGGCGGCATGAGCGCGGCGAGGCGCGCGACCTCGGCCGTTTCGCTATCGCCGCCCTCCGCGGCGGACGGCACGGCCTGGATCACGGCCATGCGTTGCAACGCGGCGGCCATCTCTTCGAGCGTGGAGCCGGCCGAGAGCCCGTGCAGGCGCAGGCTTTCCGAGATCTCGACCACGGTCTTGCCATCGCCGTTCGCGAGCGCGTCGATGAGGCGGAACACGTGCGTCGTGTCGACGCTGCCCAGCATCGTGCGCACCGCCGACTCTTCCAGCGAGCCGGCGCCGAACGCGATCGCCTGGTCGGTGAGAGAGAGCGCATCGCGCATCGAGCCGCGCGCGGCGCGCGAGAGCAAACGAAGAGCGCCCGCGCTCGCCTCCACGCCTTCGGCCTTGAGCACGTTCACCAGGTGCTCCTGCACCGTCTCCGGCGCCATCGGCCGCAAGTTGAACTGCAGGCAGCGCGACAGAACCGTGACCGGCACCTTTTGCGGATCGGTGGTGGCGAGGACGAACTTGAGGTATTCCGGCGGCTCTTCGAGCGTCTTGAGCATCGCGTTGAACGCGTGCCCGGTGAGCATGTGCACCTCGTCGATCATGAAGACCTTGAAGCGCCCTTGCACCGGCTTGTAGACGGCTTGTTCGAGGAGCGACTGCACCTCGTCGACGCCGCGGTTCGAGGCGGCGTCCAGCTCGGTGTAATCGACGAAGCGGCCGCTGTCGATGGCCACGCAGGCCTCGCAGACACCGCAAGGATCGGCCGTGATGCCGCCCTGCCCGTCGGGTCCCTGGCAGTTGAGGGACTTGGCGAGGATGCGCGAGACGGTAGTCTTGCCGACGCCTCGCGTGCCGGTGAAAAGGTAGGCGTGGTGGAGGCGCTGGCGCGTGAGCGCGTTGGTCAATGCCTGCACCACGTGCTCCTGGCCCACCATCTCCCGGAAGGTCCGGGGACGGTATTTGCGGGCGAGCACGACATAGGACATCGGGCGATTCTACGGGCTCGGAAAATGTGTCCCGGCGCGCCGAAGTGGCATGTCGTGCCCACTACAATAGGCGCTGACGGGCCTCCCCGCATGGTGAAGCGGCCAACCGGGTCAGGTGGG
>JAZKIF010000222.1:3851-9219 GCA_040385005.1 Pseudomonadota bacterium | reverse complement strand
GGAACCAAGCAGCCCTAACTGTGGAGCCAGTGCCGGGGGTAAGGCTCGTCAACTCTTTCTCCCACGATGTTCCTGTGGGCCGGCCAATCAACGGGAACATCACTTGCGGGACGAACCTCGCGCGTCTGACGCGCCAAACAAGTCGCCTTCTGCACTGCAGCCGCACATCGAGAGTCGCATCCTTTGCCTGCGCGAGCAAAGGGCTATGCTCGACGCGGACCTCGCCGTGCTTTATGGGGTGGAGACGAAGGTATTGGTACAGGCGGTAAAGCGCAATCTGGTGCGCTTTCCCAAAGACTTCATGTTCCAGTTATCGGCCGACGAGTTTGCCAACTTGAGGTCACAGTTTGTGACCTCAAGTTCAGTCCACGGCGGCCGACGCTATCCGCCTTATGCATTCACCGAGCAAGGCGTCGCGATGCTGTCCAGCGTGCTTGGAAGCGCGCGAGCCATAGCAATCAACATCGACATCATGCGCACCTTCGTCAAGGTTCGCGGTTTCGCGGCTACGCATGGGGATTTGGCCAAGCGGCTCGAAGAGCTTGAGAACACCACCGAGCGATTGGCCATGCAACACGACACCTTCAGCCGCAACACCCGCGCACAGTTCAAACAAGTCTTCGATGCGCTGCGTGAACTCATGACGTCACCGGTTTCGCCAAAGAGACCTATCGGATTCGTGACGTCTGAAGACCGCAGGAAAGATGGGGTCGCGAGACGCGTCAAATAGCATGCATCCTGGAGGCGGAACTTGAGATCACAATTTGTGATCTCAAGTTCCCCCCTTACCGCAACCCCTGCATCGAATCCACCAGCCGGTGCCGCGTTGCATAGGCGTACAAATCCAGCCGGTTCGACAACTCCAGTTTGCTGTAGATAGAAGTCAGGTGATTCCTCAGCGTGTGTTCGCTGATGCACAGCCTGCTCGCGATCACCTTCGCGGGCGCTTTCGCATCCCCCGCCACCGCCGCGATCGTCTGCCGCTCACGTGACGTCAACGTCGCGATCTTCTGATCCTCCGGGCTCATGCCCTGCGCCGCCTTCTTTCTGGCCATCTGCAGGAAGATGCGCCCGGTCGCGCGCCGATCGATCCAGAGCTCGCCCTGGTGCACCTTCTCGATCGCCTTGAGCAACGCCGCCGGCGCATCGCTCGTGTGGACCACGCCGCGCACGCCGCACATCACCACCTGGTCCAGCACCGCGACATCGTGCAGCGTGGTCACGACCAGAACGTTCGCGCCCTTCGAGGGCAGCAGCGCGAGTTCTTCCATGTCGGTGTCCTCGTCCAGCACCGCCATCACCACGTCGGGTTTCAGCCGCTCGAGCTCCGGCATCGCGGCGGTGATGTCCTCGGACGAACCCGAGAACAGCATCCGCGGATGCGCCGTCTCCAGCAATCGCTCGAGCCCCCAGGAGGTCATGGGCGGAGCAATGAGGAAGACCTGAATGGCGGGATACAAGTTTTGCATGGCGACTCCAGAAACATCAGGATTTCCTACCAAGAGCGAGCACTGGCTCCATCTTTGGTTTCCATACTAGGCTCCAATTCAAGCATCTTGTCTTCGAAAGTCGCATTTCGATACATTCGTTTCCAAACATATCCGCAGCGTCGAGCAGTAAACGTGACGCAATCTCCTGCCGCGTAGCTAATGCGTCCAAACAGCGGGAGGCAGCTCCTACGGAAAAAGGTACAAACATCCCGCGACGCCCCGCGCTGCCCCATACAGACTTGTGGCATGACCGTCGAACAACGCACCGAGCCACGCGAGTCCCTGGCATTGCCGCTGCGGCTCGAGGACGGCACCTGGGCGGTCACGCGCAACATCAGCGTCTCCGGCATGTACCTCGAGATTCGCGGCGACCACACGCTCGGCGCCAGCGTCGTCTTCGAGATGGCCGTCATGAATTCGCACATGAGGTTCACCGCCGAAGGCCAGATCGTTCGTGTCGAGCATCGCGACGGCGTGACCGGCCTCGCCGTCGAGTTGCGCGACTCGAAGCTCGAACCTCTTCCCTGAAGTCCCTCGCGCGCAGCGCGGCTGCGCGCCGCCGTCCAGCAGGCGCCTAGGTCAATCCTCCCAGCACCCCCCGGAGGGGCTACTACGCAAATCGGGACAACCCGCTCATTCGCGCGGGACTTGCGATTTCTATAGTTTCCCGACGCCTTGCAATTGTTCGCAAGGCGACCGGAACAACAAACGCAAGAACGAACATGACCGACGTTTCCATCCTCGTGCGCGAAGGCATGCTGGCCACCTTGCTCGTAGCGGCAATGTGCATCGACATCCGCACCATGCGCATCCCCAACCTGCTCACTTTCGGCGGCGCGGGCCTGGCCCTGCTGCTTGCGTTGTGGCCCGACTCCCACCCCGGAATCCTCGATGCGCTGGCGGGGCTCGCGCTCGGCCTGATCGCCCTGCTGCCGCTGCGCGTGGCCGGCGTTCTCGGCGCCGGCGACGTGAAGCTGATGGCGATGGTCGGCGCCTTCGTGGGCATGCCGGAAATCTTCTCTGCCCTGGTTTTCTCGATGATCGCCGGCGGCATCGCGGCCGTCGGCTTCGCGCTGTACCGGCGCAAGAGCCTGCAGATGCTTCGCAACGTGCAGGAGACCTTGACCGTGGGCATGGTCACCATCGCCGCCGGTCACGCCCCCTCTCTCGCGTCGATGCCGTCCATCGGCAAGTTGCCCTATGCGATCGGCATCTGCGCGGGCTCCATCGCCTGGATCGTGTACCGCCATCTCAACTGACCCACAAGGAGACCTTCCATGAGAAACCTCAAGGCCATCGCATTTTTCGCCCTGGCGATCATCGTCGGGCTCGCCGCGGCGGTCTACGCCGCCGGATGGGTGTCGCAGCGCGCGAACCTCGCGTCGACGAAAGTCGTCGTGGCCGCCATCGACATCGAGCTGGGCAGCAAAGTCAACCCGCAGATGCTCACCGTGGTCGAGTGGCCGCAGAGCTCGGTTCCCGAAGGCGCCTTCCATGACGTCACACAGGTGCAGGACCGGGTGCTCAAGGTCGGGCTGATGCGCGGTGACGCACTCCTCGACCGCAAGCTCGCGCCGGCCGGGACGCAGGGCGGCCTGTCGGCCGTGATCGCCTCGGGCAAGCGGGCGATGACGGTACGCGTCAACGACGTCGTCGGCGTCGCCGGGTTCGCGCTGCCGGGCAACTACGTGGACGTGATGATCAACGCGCAGCAGGACCGCGCGGGCGGCCAGCAGCCCCAGGCGATCAGCATGACCGTCCTGGAGCAGGTCCTCGTCCTGGCGGTCGCCCAGGAAGCCGGCCGCGACGACACGAAGCCACGGGTCGTGAGCGCGGTGACGCTCGAAGTCACACCGGGCCAGGCCGAGAAGCTGGATCTCGCCCGCAGCGTCGGAACCCTTTCGCTCGTGCTGCGCAACCAGCTCGACAAGCAGCCGATCGCGACCGAGGGCGTCACCAAGGACGACCTGCTGCGCCTGAAGATCGAACAGGTGGTCTCCACCAAGGTCATGAGTGGCCCGCCCGCCCCCGTACAGCCCGTCCGCTACGCACCCCGCCCCGTCATCGTCAAGGCGCCCGGTGCTTGCGTGGAAGTGATCCGCAGCGGCACACGCGCCGTCGAATGTTTCTGAGTCGCCGAGCACCCGATCAACAACACCAACACTCACCCCAGGGAGAAGAGCCACATGTACTTCACCACAACCAAGGCGGCGTTTGCTGCCGCCCTCGTCGTCGCAGCCGCGTCGGCCATCGCGCAGACATCCCAGGCGCCGCAGACTGCACCGGCCCGCGGCACCGCAGCCCCTGGCGCCGGGGGCGGCCAGTCCGGGAGGCCTTGCACTTCGGTCACCGTCGATCCGCCGACCTATCTCACGCTGGGCAAGTCGCGCGTCGTGCGCCTGGACTCCCCCGCTTCGCGCATCGTCGTGGGCGGCAGCCCGGGCAGCCGGGCCGGCAGGCCCGTCAACCTGACGCCGGTCCCCGGCCAGCCCACGCAGGCAGCCCCGCAAGGTCAGGCCGGACCGACGGGCGCGTCGACCGACGGCGTGGCCGACACGGAGATCACGCTCCTCGGGCCCAACGAGTTGTTCTTCCTGGGCCGCAAGACCGGCTCGATGAACGTGGTGCTGCAGGGCAGCGACGGGCGCTGCGTGGTGAAGGACATCATCGTCACCGTCGACCCCGCGGCGCTGCAGGGCCAGCTCGCGGCGTTGATGCCCGAGGAATCGGGCGTCAAGGTTCACGGCGCGGAGAACTCCATCGTGCTGACCGGCACCGTCAGCGATGCCGTGAAACTCGACCAGATCATGACGGTGGCGGCGTCCTACGGCGACAGCAAGAAGCTCGTGAACCTGATGCGCGTCACGGCGCCGCAGCAGGTGATGCTGGAAGTGCAGATCGCGGAGGTCAGCAAGACATTGCTCGACAAGCTCGGCTCGGCCGTCAACCTGAACCGGACCGCCAGCAGCGGGCTGAACACCTACTCGATGATCTCGAACTTCCTCTCCGGCGGCGGCGGCCTGCTGCAGGCGCTGCGCATCGGCCGCGGGGCCATCGCGATCGACGCACAGAAGGATGACGGCCTGGTGCGCGTGCTCGCCGAGCCCAACATCATGGCCATCAGCGGCCAGTCGGCCAGCTTCCTGTCGGGCGGCAAGATCTTCATCCCGGTCGCGCAGAGCCCGAACGCCCTCGGCGGCGGCGGCACCACCATCACCCTCGAGGAAAAGGAGTTCGGTGTCGGCCTCAAGTTCACGCCCACGGTGCTGGACGGAAGGATCAACCTGAAGGTGGTTTCGGAAGTGTCCGAGCTGTCGCAGACCGGCACGCCGTTTTCCACCATCAACGGCGTCACGGCGATCCTGCCGTCGCTGTCGACCCGCCGCATCGACACGACCGTCCAGCTGGGCGACGGGCAAAGCTTCGTCGTCGCCGGCCTGATCAAGAACAACGTCACCGAAGCGCTCAAGCGCGTTCCCGGCCTGGGCGACGTTCCGGTGATGGGCGCGCTGTTCCGCTCGACCGAATTCCAGACGGACCAGACCGAGCTGATGTTCGTGGTCACGCCTCGCCTGGTAAAGCCGCTCATGGCCGCAGTGATGCTGCCGACGGACAACCACGTGGTGCCCAGCCGCGGCGACGTGATGTTCAGGGGCCGCACGGAAGGCGCCACGTCGCTGGCACGGCCTGCCGGCGCCGCCAACGAGGCCGCGCCTGCGCCGACCGTCACTGTCGTCGTGCCCGCGCCCGCGCCATCGGTTCAGGCCCGTGAGGAACGTCTCGCGGATCTCACGTCCACCGCGAGCGCGTCCGCGGTCACCGCCTCGGTCATCGAGCCCGAGCCGATCATCCTCGATCCGGCGATTGTCGAGGCCGAG
>JAZKIF010000222.1:2613-3841 GCA_040385005.1 Pseudomonadota bacterium | reverse complement strand
AGAACACCATGACCAAACTTCTCGCCATCCTCCTGCCCGTGCTCCTGGCCGGCTGCGCGGCCGCCTCCTCGACGCCCAACTACGACACGCGCTTCGGCGCTGCGGTGCGCGACGCACGCCTGCGCATGACGATCAATCCGGACGCCGGACGCAGTCCCGGTCCGGCCGCCGGCATGGACGGACGCGCCGCGTACGAAGCGTACGGCCGCTACCAGGATTCATTCAAGGCCCCCCCACCCGTCGTGAACGTCATCAACATTGGCGGCGCGATCGGCGGGTCCGGGAAGTGACAGGGAGGAAACAAGCATGCACTAGCGACAACCACTCCACTCACCACGATCCGTGAACTTCTCTTTTTCTATTTAAGGAAATCATCATGAAAGACCTTTTCGCTTCCATCCGTTCCTTCGCCATCGAAGAAGACGGCGCCCAGGTGATCGAGTACGCGCTGATCATCGCCGTGGTCTCCATCGCCCTCGTCGTCGCCCTGCGCGGCATCACGAACGGCAATTTCTCCACGTTCATCGCACGGGTGAACAACTGCCTGACCACGACGACGTGCGCTTGATCCACCGCGAAGCCCGGCCGACTTCCGGTCGGGCTGCGCGTCCATCACAAGGAGTCAAAAAAATGAACCGCATGACCAGATTGATCCGCTCGCTCCTCGGCGAGGACGACGGCGCCCAGGTGATCGAATACGCGCTGATCATCGCCGTCGTTTCGATCGCCCTGGTGATTGCCCTGGGCGGGGTCAGCAGCGCCGATTTCTCCAGCTTCATCGCCCGTGTGGACACCTGCCTCACGACGGCCGCCTGCGTCTGAATGCAGGCACGGAAAGAACGATCATGCGCCGCACCACACGTCGCAGCCAGCAGGGAGCGGTCATCGTCACGGTGGCCCTCCTCCTCCTGCTCCTGCTGGGATTTGTCGGATTCGCCATGGACTTCGGCCGCCTGTTCATCGTGAAAAGCGAATTGCAGACCGCCATGGACAGCTGCGCGCTGGCCGCCGCGCAGGAGTTGGACCTGCAGCCCAGCGCCGTCGACCGCGCCCGCAGCGCGGGCCTCACCGCCGGCAATCTCAACCGCGTGAATTTCCAGTCCGCGTCCTGGAGCGGCCAGGGCCAGCTGGTCAATGCGGACATCACATTCAGGGACCCTTCGTACGTCGCGACCGCGAATCACGTCGTCGATCGCATTTTTGTGCACCAAGCGCGAACTCGTGACGA
>JAZKIF010000222.1:0-2603 GCA_040385005.1 Pseudomonadota bacterium | reverse complement strand
GCGCAATACGTCCAGTGCCAGCACGTCCAGCCCGGCGTCCAGATGTGGCTGACGCGCGCCATGGGCGCCTTCTCCGGCGATACGACGAACTTCCCCAACACACGCAACGTGATGGCCAGCGCCGTCGCCACGCGCGCCCACGGCCAGACCACCTGCCCGATCCCCGTCACCGCCAAACCCAAGGCGGGCGGCATCGCGCCGAACTGGGGCTTCACGCCCGGCGAATGGGTCACCGTGCTCACGAGCCAGGGCTCCATCCCGGGCGGCTACATCGGCTGGGCGAACCTCGACGGGTCCAACAGCGCAGACGAAACGCGCGCCGAGATGAACGGAAAGTGCGGCACGAAAGTGAACGACATCCTGGGCACGCCCGGCACCCAGACCACGATCGCCGAAGACTGGAACTACCGGTTCGGCATCTACAAGAAGGCGCCCGACTTTTCCACGGACCCGAGCTACATGCGCCCGGATTTCTCGGGCTACGGCTACACGGACCACAACTGGCCGCCGAACCCCGCCAGCCCCACTATCCGCAACGCCTGGAACGGGACGCCGTATGCGGATCCCACGGGCACGGCGCAGAACTTCGCGACCAAGCGCGGCAACAACGCGGCCTGCGCGACGAGCGTGACCAACTGCGAAACCGTCCTCAGCCGAACCCTGAACAGCATGAAGTTCGTGGCCGCCTCGGGCAACGGCTCCAACAGCCACGGCCAATGGGGATCGAACCGCCGCATCGTGACGGTGCCCGTGACCGACGGCAGCAACAAGGTGGTCGACTTCCTGTGCATGTTGATGCTGCAGCCGCTCAGCATTCCCATGACGGACGTCCAGCTGGAATACATCGGCAACGCAAGCCGGGCCGATAGCCCCTGCAGCTTCAGCGGGATGCCCGGCGGCGCCGCCGGCCCGCTCGTCCCGGCCCTGGTGAGATAAGGAAAGGAGACCGCCATGAGAACCAAGAACAGGCAGACGGGCGTCGCGCTCCTCGAGTTCGCGCTGATCCTGCCTTTCCTGCTGCTGCTCTCGATCACCGCGGTCGAGCTGGGCCGCGCGATCTGGCAGTACAACACGCTCACGAAGTCGGTGCGCGACTCCGCCCGCTACCTGTCGCTCCAGACGCCCGGCACCAAGATGACCCAGGCACGCAACCTGGCCGTGTACGGAAACCTCTCCGGCACCGGAACTGCGCTCGCGCCGGGGCTGACCGGCTCCCACGTACCCAACCCGACGTGGCAGACCGCCGGCACCGCCCCGGTGATCAACACCGTGCGGGTCACTATCAGCGGCTACACGTTTACGCCCATGCTGGCCAACGCTTTCGGGATGCCCATCGGGACGCTGACCTACTCCGACATCTCGGCAACGATGAGGAGCTACCTATGAAACTCTCCCGCAGCCGCGCGAGAAGCGCGCAGCAAGGTGCGACGGCCGTCGAGTTCGCGCTGGTGTTTCTCATCTTCCTCACCTTCCTGCTGGCTGTCACCGATTTCAGCCGGATGCTCTACACCTGGAACGCGGCAGGCGAAGCCACGCGTGCAGGCGCGCGCTATGCGGCGGTGTGCGACGACACGTTCAACCAGGCGGCCGTGCTGGCGCGCATGCAGAACGTCCTGCCGCAGATCAGCACCATCAACGTCCGCTGGGAGGACGAACTGGGCAACACGAGTTGCACCCCGGCCACGTGCGCGGGGGTCACCGTGACCATCGTGGGTTTGCAGTACCGGTGGATCTCGCCGATCGCCGGACTCGCGGCCCTCGCGCCCATGACCATGCCCACCTTCAAGACCTACCTGCCGCGAGAAATCATGGGACAGGACCCCAACAGCTCGACCATCTGCCCGTGACGAAAGACACTCCATGAAAATCGCCGTCATCTCACCCAACCGCACCCATCTCGACGAAGTGGGGGCCGCCCTCCTGGCCCGCGGCCACGCCGCGCTCCTCTACGAAGGCGGGAAGACCCGGATGCGCGAGGTCGCGGAACGCGAGGGCCCGGACCTGATGCTGGTGGACGGGATGTGCTGCGACGTCGCGGAGCTCGCACAGGTCGAATACGTGACCGGGCACTACCCGTCGCTCGCGGTGATTCTCATGTGCTCGACGCACTCGCCGGAATTCCTGATCAATTCCATGCGCGCCGGCGTGCGCGAAGTTCTGCCTTCCCCCGCCGGCCCGGCGGCGATCGAGGCCGCGGTGAACCGCGTCGCCGCGAAGATGACGAAGGCCTCGCCGCACCGCCAGGGCAAGCTCCTGGCTTTCATACCTTGCAAGGGAGGCGCCGGCGCCACGTTCCTGGCCACCAACCTGGGCTGGCAGCTGGCCGAGACGCGCTCCGTCCTGCTGATCGACCTGAACCTGCAGTTCGGCGGCGCGCTCTCGTTCCTGCACGACGGCACGGCGCCGTCCAACATCGCCGTCGTGGCCAAGGACATCGGGCGGCTCGACGCCTCGCTGCTCGCCGCCAGCTCCGTCAGGGTCGGGCCCAACTACAGCATCCTTGCGGCCCCGGAAGACGTTGCGCATGCCATGGAGGTGAAGCCCGAGCACGTCGACGCCATCCTCGCGCTCGCGCTCGCGCAGTACGACTTCGTGATCGTGGA
>JAZKIF010000221.1:0-6028 GCA_040385005.1 Pseudomonadota bacterium | reverse complement strand
GATCGTCATGATCGGGCCGAGGTAGAACAAGCCCTTGTTCGCGACCGTCGGAAGGATGATTTCCTTCGTGAGCAGCTTGAATGCGTCCGCGATCGGTTGCAGCAGGCCCAGCGGCCCGACCCGGTTCGGGCCGATGCGGATCTGCGTGAAGCC
Source organism: Pseudomonadota bacterium (assembly GCA_040385005.1). Taxonomy (GTDB): domain Bacteria; phylum Pseudomonadota; class Gammaproteobacteria; order Burkholderiales; family Burkholderiaceae_C; genus Ramlibacter. The sequence goes on along the minus strand of JAZKIF010000221.1, from coordinate 5,875 downwards.
GATCGCCTTGCGCTCCCACAGCGTGAGGTACGCGACGGCGCCCATCAGCGGCGCGACGACGACGACGATCTTGATCAGCGTCCAGAGGACGGGCCAGCCGGCGCCCGTCCACCAGGGCGCGGCGATGAGGCCGTTTCCGAAGCCGTAGATCTGGTCGATCATGCGGTGGCCCCTTCTTTCGCGAGAGCGCGCGCATCGGCGGTGAGCTGCAGCGACGGCGCGCGGCGCACGATGCCGTCGAGCTGGTAGATCGCGGCGCTGGCGGGCTTGCCTTCATGCGCACTCATATCGGCGGCAGCGCTCGTTGCGTTGCCGAGGCGATTGCCCTGGACGTGGCCAGTGCCGTTGTCGTCCGCGCCACGCGCGGCCGCGAGCACTTCCTGCGCCGTCTCGTACGTGAAGCCCTGCACGCCGAGCATGTTGCCCAGCACGCGCAGCACCTTCCACGCGGGACGCGTTTCGCCCAGCGGCTTCACGACGGCATGGAAACCTTGTACGCGGCCTTCGGCGTTGACGAAGGTTCCGGGCGTTTCGGTCCAGGGCGCGATGGGCAGCAGCACGTCGCTGAATTCCATGTTGGCCTTGAACGGGCTGAGCGTGACGACCATCGCGGCCTTCGACAGGCCCGCGGCGGCTTTCGCACCGGCGGCCGAATCGAACTCGGGTTCGGTGTTCAGCAGGATGGCGGCTTTGAGCGATCCACCCAGCATCTGCGCGGCATTCAACCCGCCAGCGCCGGGCAGTGCGTTCACGAGTTGCGCGCCGACGGTGTTCGCAGCTTCGGTGAGATAGCCGACCGATGCGCCGGTCTGCTCGCCGATCCAGTTGGCCATGGCCAGCAGGGCCGATGCGCCTGCGTGATGCGCCGCGGCGTTGCCCAGAAGAATGGCTTTGCGTTCGCCGGAGAGCAGCGATTTGGCGATGGCCTTCGCGTTGTCGGATGCGTTGCCTTGCGCGGGGGCGGAAACGCCTTTCTCCGCGCCGATGGCTGTCGCGATATCGGCAAGCGTCTGCGCCCATTGGGCAGCCGGCGCGATCACCGATGAAGCGATGGACATCGCCCAGTCGTTCTGCGTATCGTGGATCACCGAAACCTGTGCGCCCTTGCGCACCGCGCCGCGAATGCGCAGCGCGAACAGCGGGTGGTCCTTGCGCAGGTTGGAGCCGACGACCAGGACGCGTTGCAGGTTCGACAGCGACGCGATCGTGGTGCCGAGCCAACGGACGTTTTCCGCTTTCGGGAATTCGGCGTTACGCAGGCGGTAGTCGATGTTCTCGCTGCCGAGCCCGCGCACCAGCGCGCCGGCCAGGAACAACTCCTCCACCGTGCTGTGCGGGCTGACCAGCGCGCCGATCGACTTCGCGCCGTGGTCGGCCTTGATCTGCTTGAGCCCGTTCGCGACGTATTCCAGCGCGGTCTGCCAGTCCACGGTCTTCCACTCGCCGCCTTGCTTGAGCATCGGCGAAGTCAGGCGGTCGCCTTCGTTCAGCGCTTCGTAGGAGAAGCGGTCGCGGTCGGCCAGCCAGCACTCGTTGACATCGCTGTTCTCCAGCGGCAGGACGCGCATGACCTTGTTGTTCTTGACCTGGACAATCAGGTTCGCGCCGGTGGAATCATGCGGGCTCACGGACTTGCGGCGCGAGAGCTCCCACGGGCGGGCCTGGTAGCGGAACGGCTTGCTCGTGAGCGCGCCGACCGGGCACAGGTCGATCATGTTGCCGGACACTTCGGAGTCCACGGTGTCGTTGAGCACCGTCGTGATCTCGGAGTGCTCGCCGCGATGGATCATGCCGAGCTCCATCACGCCGCCGATCTCCTGGCCGAAGCGCACGCAGCGCGTGCAGTGGATGCAGCGGCTCATCTCCTCCATGGAGATCAGCGGGCCGACGTCCTTGTGCATGACGACGCGCTTTTCTTCCTCGTAGCGCGAGGCGGAGCCGCCGTAGCCGACGGCGAGATCCTGCAGCTGGCATTCACCGCCCTGGTCGCAGATCGGGCAATCGAGCGGGTGGTTGATGAGGAGGAACTCCATCACCGACTGCTGCGCCTTCAGGGCCTTGTCGCTCTTCGTGCGCACGATCATGCCGTTGGTCACGGGCGTGGCGCAGGCAGGCATCGGCTTGGGCGCCTTCTCCACGTCCACCAGGCACATGCGGCAGTTGGCGGCGATGGAGAGCTTCTTGTGATAGCAGAAGTGCGGGATGTAGGTGTTCGCGGCGTCCGCGGCATGCATGATCATGCTGCCCTCGGTGACGCTGACTTTTTGTCCGTCGAGTTCGATCTCAATCATGACGTGACAGTCGCTTTCTGAATCTTGGCCTCGAACTCGTGGCGGAAGTGCTTGATCATGGCGCGCACCGGCATCGCCGCCGCGTCGCCCAGCGCGCAGATCGTGCGGCCCTGGATGTTGTCCGCCACGGAGTTGAGCAGATCCATGTCGCTCGCCTTGCCGTGGCCGTTGTCGATGCGGTCCACCATGCGCCACAGCCAGCCCGTGCCTTCACGGCAAGGCGTGCACTGCCCGCAGGACTCGTGCATGTAGAAGTACGAGAGGCGCTTGAGCGAAGTGACCATGTCGCGCGTTTCGTCCATGACGATCACGGCGCCCGAACCGAGCATCGAGCCCGCCTTGGCGATGGAGTCGTAGTCCATCGTGCAGTTCATCATGATGTCGGCCGGCAGGATGGGCGCGGAAGATCCGCCGGGAATCACCGCCTTCAGCTTCTTGCCGCCGCGCATGCCGCCGCACAACTCGAGCAGCTTGCTGAAAGGCGTGCCCAGCGGAATCTCGTAGTTGCCGGGGAATTCGACGTCGCCCGAGACCGAGAAAATCTTCGTGCCGCCGTTGTTCGGCTTGCCGCACTCGAGGTACGCCTGGCCGCCGTTGCGGATGATCCAGGGAACGGCCGCGAAGGTTTCGGTGTTGTTGATCGTGGTCGGCTTGCCGTAGAGGCCGAAGCTCGCCGGGAACGGCGGCTTGAATCTCGGCTGGCCCTTCTTGCCTTCCAGCGATTCGAGCAGCGCCGTCTCTTCGCCGCAGATGTAGGCGCCGAAGCCGTGGCATGCATGCAGCTGGAAGCTGAACGTCGAGCCGAGGATGTTGTTGCCGAGATAGCCGGCCGCCCTCGCCTCTTCCAGCGCTTCCTCGAAACGGTCGTAGGTCTTGAAGATTTCGCCGTGGATGTAGTTGTAGCCGACCGCGATGCCCATCGCGTAGGCCGCGATGATCATGCCTTCGATGACGATGTGCGGGTTCCGTCCAGGTCCTTGTAGATCTGCGGGTTGATGTGGCGGCCGTGGAAGCACGTCTGCACACCGGTCGCCTGGAATTGCTCCAGCACCTGGTTGGCGTTCATGCGCTTGCTCCCTTGAGACCGTCGATCAGCTGGTCCAGCTTGTCGTTGCTCATGAAGCTGCACATGGTGACGTCGTTCACCAGCATCACCGGCGAATCGGCGCAGGCACCCAGGCATTCGCTTTGCTGCAGCGTGAACATGCCGTCGGCCGTCGTCTCGCCCATCGAGATGCCCAGCTTGTGTTCGAGGTGGTGAAGCGCTTTCGCGCCATCGCGCAGCTGGCACGGCAGGTTGGTGCAGACGTTCAGCTTGAACTTGCCCACCGGCCGCTGGTTGTACATATTGTAGAACGTCGTGACCTCGTGCACCGCGATCGGCGCCATGCCGAGGTAGTCGGCTACTTCGTTCTCGGCCTCGCGGCTCACGAAGCCGGCTTCGCGCTGGACGATGGTCAGGCACGCCATCACGGCGGACTGGCGCTGGTCGGCGGGGTACTTCGCGACTTCCTTGTCGAAGCGCGCGCGGATGGTGTCAGAAATCATCGGTCAATCTCTCCGAACACGATGTCCATCGTGCCGATCACGGCGACGGCGTCGGCGATCATGTGGCCGCGGGACATCTCGTCCATCGCGGCGAGGTGCGAGAACCCCGGCGGACGGATCTTCAGGCGGTAAGGCTTGTTGGCGCCGTCGCTCACCATGTAGATGCCGAACTCGCCCTTCGGGTGTTCGACGGCGGCGTAGGCCTCGCCTTCGGGCACGCGGAAACCTTCGGTGAAGAGCTTGAAGTGGTGGATCAGCTCCTCCATGTTGCTCTTCATCGATTCGCGGTCCGGCGGCGCGACCTTGTGGTTGCTCGTGATGACAGGCCCCGGATTCGCGCGCAGCCAGGTGACGCACTGCTGGATGATCTTGTTCGCCTCGCGCATCTCGTGCACGCGCACCAGGTAGCGGTCGTAGCAGTCGCCGGTCTTGCCCAGGGGGATGTCGAAATCCATCTGGTCGTACACCTCGTACGGCTGCTTCTTGCGCAAGTCCCAGGCGATGCCCGAGCCGCGCAGCATCGGGCCCGAGAAGCCGAGATTCAGCGCGCGCTCCGGCGTGACGACGCCGATGCCGACGGTGCGCTGCTTCCAGATGCGGTTGTCGGTGAGGAGCGACTCGTACTCGTCGACATAACCCGGGAAGCGCTTCGTGAAGTCTTCGATGAAATCCAGCAGCGTGCCCTGGCGGTTGTCGTTCAGGCGGTCGATGGCGCGCTGGTTCTTGACCTTGCTCACCTTGTACTGCGGCATGGAATCCGGCAGGTCCCGGTAGACACCACCCGGACGGAAATACGCGGCGTGCATGCGTGCGCCGGACACGGCCTCGTACATGTCGAACAGGTCCTCGCGCTCGCGGAAGCAGTAGATGAGGATGTTCATCGCGCCGCAATCGAGCCCGTGCGCGCCCAGCCACAAGAGGTGGTTCAGGAGGCGCGTGATCTCGGAGAACATCACGCGGATGTACTGCGCGCGAATGGGCACGTCGAGGCCCATCATCTTCTCGATGGCGAGGCAATACGCGTGCTCGTTGCACATCATCGACACGTAGTCCAGGCGGTCCATGTACGGCAGCGACTGGATGTACGTGCGCGTCTCGGCGAGCTTTTCCGTCGCGCGGTGCAGGAGGCCGATGTGCGGATCGGCGCGCTGGATCACCTCGCCGTCCAGCTCCAGCACGAGGCGCAGCACGCCGTGCGCCGCCGGGTGCTGCGGGCCGAAATTCAGTGTGTAGTTCTTGATCTCGGCCATTATTGAATTCCGCCGTAGTTCTCTTCGCGGATGATCCGTGGCGTGATCTCGCGCGGCTCGATCGTCACGGGCTGGTAGATCACGCGCTGGCGCTCGGCGTCGTAGCGCATCTCGACGTGGCCGGACACCGGGAAGTCCTTGCGGAACGGATGGCCGATGAAGCCGTAGTCGGTGAGGATGCGGCGCAGGTCGTCATGGCCTTCGAACACGATGCCGTAGAGGTCGAACGCCTCGCGCTCGAACCAGTTCGCGGAATTCCACAGGCCGTTGAGCGAATCAACGACGGGCAATTCGTCATCGGACGCGAACACCTTCAGGCGCACGCGCTGGTTGAGGCTGATCGATAGCAAATGCGACGCGACGCAAAAACGCAGGCCGTCCCACTCGCCTTCGCGGTAGTCCGAGTAGTCCAGGCCGCACAGGTCCTGCAACTGCTCGAAGCGGCACTCCGGATGGTCGCGCAGGAGCTTCGCGGCGGCGAGATAGTTCGCGGCCGATACGGTCACGGTGATTTCTTCCAGCCGCAGGTCGATGCGCTTGGCCAGATCGCCAAGCACTCGCGCGATCACTTCCTTCAGTTCAACGGGCTTGACTGCGAACGGTTGGGTGGTCATTCGTCTCGGTCCTCAGGCGCGCGCAATGGTTTGCGTGCGGCGGATCTTCTGCTGCAGCTGGATGATTCCGTACAGCAGCGCCTCGGCCGTCGGCGGGCAGCCGGGCACGTACACGTCAACCGGCACGATGCGGTCGCAGCCGCGCACCACCGAATAGCTGTAGTGGTAGTAG
>JAZKIF010000220.1:0-3111 GCA_040385005.1 Pseudomonadota bacterium | reverse complement strand
TGCATTCGCTGCACCATTCGCAGCGGCAGATGACGATGTGGAGCGACAACCGCAATCACCTGCTCGACGACCTGCTGCGCGACAGCCTGCTCGTGCTGCTGGCGCAGGTGATCGGCGTGGCGCCGGGCCAGTTCGTGGCCATCGTCGCGATCACGCAATTGAGCGAGAGCCTACAGCACGCGAACCTCAAGCTCTGGTTCGGCCAGGTCGGCGAGCGGCTGTGGATCAGCCCGCGCTTCCACCGGCTTCACCACAGCATCGGCATCGGGCACGAGAACGGCGACGGGAAGCCGCCGGTGGTCGAGGGACGCAGCCCCGCGCTCGGCGGGCACAACTTCGGCGTGCTCCTGCCGTGGTGGGACATGTTGTTCCGCACCGCGAATTTCGAGAAGAGGTACGACGCGACCGGCGTGCGCGACCAGGTGGAGCATGGGCGCGACTACGGGCGCGGCTTCTGGTCGCAGCAATGGCTGGGTTTGAAGCGGCTGGTCGGCAAGGCATGATGGCCGGCACATGAACCTGCTCCTGGACTCCTTCTGGCGCGCGGCCGCCTACTGCCTGCACCCGCGCGTGATCGCGCTGTCGTTCCTGCCGCTCATCGTGATGGTCGGGCTCGCGCTGGGACTGGGGTACTTTTTCTGGGCGCCGGCGGTGGAAGGCGTGCGCGCCATGCTCGAGTCGTCCGACCTGATGCGCGGCGTGTGGAACTGGCTGCAGGGCGTCGGCGCGGGCGGGCTGAAGACCGTGGCCGCGCCGCTGATCGTGATCTTCGCCGTCACGCCCGTGCTTGTTCTGGTGTCGCTACTGATGGTCGCTGCCTTCATGACGCCGGCGCTCTCGGCGCTGGTGGCCGAGCGCCGCTTCCCGACGCTGGAGCGCAAGCACGGCGCATCGGTGCTTGGCAGCGTGCTGTGGTCGCTGGGCTCCACGCTGCTCGCCGCCATCGCGCTCATCATCTCCGTGCCGCTTTGGGTGGTGCCGCCGCTGATCCTCATCCTGCCGCCCTTGATATGGGGCTGGCTCACCTACCGCGTGATGGCGTTCGACGTGCTTGCAGACCACGCAAGTCGCGACGAGCGCCGCGAGTTGTTTCGTGCGCATCGTGGATGGATGCTCGGCATCGGCGTGCTGACCGGCTACCTCGGGGCGGCGCCGAGCATCCTGTGGGCATCGGGCGCGCTGTTCGCGGCGGCTTTCGTGATCCTGATGCCGCTGGCGATCTGGATCTACACGCTCGTGTTCGCCTTCTCGTCGCTCTGGTTCGCTCACTACGGCCTGGCCGCGCTGGAGCAGTTGAGGGCTCGGGAGGAAGCCGCGCGGCAGGCCGCGGCCAACGCGGAAGCCGCCCGGGCAAGCGCACAAACCTCCGCACCAACCGCCGCACCGGTAGCATCGAACCATGACGACACCATCATCGACATCTGAGCCGCAAACCGTCGGCCTCGTCATCGTCGGCGACGAGATCCTGTCGGGCAAGCGCGCCGACAAGCACATGCCCAAGCTCATCGAGTTGCTCGCCGCGCGCGGCATGCAGCTTTCGTGGGCCGAATACGTGGGCGACTCGCCCGAGCGAATCACCGCCACGCTGAAACGGGCGTTCAATTCGGGCGACCTCGTGTTCTCGTGCGGCGGCATCGGCGCCACGCCCGACGACCACACGCGGCAATGCGCGGGGAAGGCGCTGGGCGTGGAGCTCGAGCTGCATCCGCGCGCCGAGTTGCTGATCCGCGAGCGCATGCAGGACACCGCGAAAGAGCAGGGCGTGCCCTACGTGCCCGACCGGCCGGACAACATCCACCGCCTGAACATGGGCGTGTTCCCGAAGGGCGCGACGATCATCCCGAACCCGTACAACAAGATTCCCGGGTTCAGCGTGGGCCATGTGCACTTCGTCCCGGGATTCCCGGTGATGGCGTGGCCGATGATGGAATGGGTGCTGGACCAGCATTACACGCACCTCTTTCGCGAGAAGGCGTACGTCGAGAAGTCGGTGATCGTGTTCGGGGCGATGGAGGCCAGCCTCACGCCGCTCATGGAGAAGATCGAGCGGGAACACCCGGGCGTGAAGGTGTTCAGCCTGCCGAGCGTCGACCATCCCCAATATGGGCGCCACATCGACCTGGGCGTGAAGGGCGATCCGTTGCTGGTGGATTCCGCCTACTCGACCTTGCTGGCCGGCTTGAGTGACTTCGGCGCGAAGCTGGGCCCCGAATTGGTGCGTTAATTAATCTGCACCATGGCGGTGCGTCTATAGAAATGCCCCGAATCGGGGCAATGCTCATCCAAAAGCACAAGGCTCCAGCCGGGAATCAGGCAAAAGATCGGGGACAATCGCCGAGCTTTGCGGGCAGTGTCATGCACCAGCTTTGGCACAGAAACTGCATTCCCGACCCCGTAACCACCCCAATCAATTTTCAACAACCATCCACAGGAGAATTCGATGGCAGCCAAGAACGTCGCAGACGTCATGAAGATGGTGAAGGAAAACGAAGTCAAGTTCGTCGACTTCCGTTTCACCGACACCCGCGGAAAAGAACAACACGTCACTGTGCCGGTTTCGCATTTCGACGAAGACAAGTTCAGCCAAGGCCACGCGTTCGACGGCTCGTCCATCGCCGGCTGGAAAGGCATCGAAGCCTCCGACATGCTGCTCATGCCGGACCCGAACACGGCCAACATCGACCCCTTCTTCGAAGAGACGACGATGTTCCTGTCTTGCGACGTGCTCGAGCCGGGGGACGGCAAGGCCTACGACCGCGATCCGCGCTCCATCGCGCGCCGCGCCGAGGCTTACCTCAAGGCCTCGGGCCTGGGCGACCAGGCGTTCTTCGGGCCGGAGCCCGAGTTCTTCATCTTCGACGACGTGCGCTGGGGCAACGACATGTCCGGCTCGTTCTTCAAGATCGACGAGTACGAAGCGCCGTGGAACACTGGCACGAAACTCGAAGGCGGCAACAAGGGCCACCGCCCGACCGTCAAGGGTGGCTATTTCCCCGTGCCCCCGGTCGACAGCACGCAGGACCTGCGCGCCGAAATCTCGCTGATCCTCGAGTCGCTGGGCATCCCGGTCGAAGTGTTCCACCACGAAGTGGCGGGCGCCGGCCAGAACGA
>JAZKIF010000219.1:0-11628 GCA_040385005.1 Pseudomonadota bacterium | reverse complement strand
TCCATCGACGGCAGCCTGCGCGCGCGCCTGCCGCGCATCGGCGTGTGGTCGCTGCTCGCGCCGCCCGGCTGGCGCTTGCGCGGCTCGCTCGACGCGGACATCCGCGCCACCGGCACGCGCGCCGCGCCGCAACTCGCGGGCACGCTCGGCGCCGATGACCTCGCGCTGCGCTCCGTGGTCGACGGCATCGAGTTGAACAACGGTCGCCTGCGCGCGCGGCTGGAAGCCAACCGGCTGCGCATCACCGAATTCACGCTGCGCGGCGCGGGAGAGCGCGGCGCCGGCGGCACGCTCACCGCGAGTGGTGACGTCGCGTGGACGAATGGCGCGCCGCAGTTGCGGGCGGTGGCGGAACTCTCCCGCTTGCGCGCCAGCATCCGCTCGGACCGCGAGCTCACCGTCTCGGGCCGCCTCGAGGCGAGCATGGATGGCGGGGCGACAAGCATCCGCGGCAAACTCAAGGTGGACCAGGCGCGCATCGTGCTGCCGGAAGAAACCGCGCCGCGCCTCGGCGACGACGTGGTCGTGCGCAACTCGCCGGAGTTCGAAGGCACGGTGAAGGAGCGCAAGGCCGAGGGCGCGCAGGAGCAGGCCTCGAAGCGGCCGCTGGCGGTCGCGGTGGACCTCGACCTGGGCGAGGATTTCCAGGTCAGCGGGCGCGGCTTGCGCACGCGCGTGGCCGGCACGCTTGCGCTCTCGGCGGAATCGATCACGCAGCCGCGCCTCACGGGCACGATCCGCACCGTCGGCGGCGAATACCGTGCGTATGGTCAGCGCCTCGACATAGAGCGCGGCGTGATGCGCTTCACCGGACCCATCGCGAACCCGGGTCTCGACATCCTCGCGGTGCGCCCGAACCTCACGCAGCGCGTCGGCGTGCTCATCACCGGCAACGCGCAAGCGCCTTTCGTGCGGCTGTACGCGGAGCCGGACTTGCCCGATGCCGAGAAGCTCGCGTGGCTCGTGACCGGCCGTGCAGCGCCGGCAACAGGCGCGGAGGCTGCGCTCGTGCAGCAAGCGGCCCTGGTGCTGCTCGCCAACCGCAGGCCCGGCTCGCAAAGCATGGCCTCGCGCGTCGGGCTGGACGAGTTGTCGGTGCGCAGGGACACGAGCGCTGGCGCGGTGGTGACGCTCGGCAAGCGCTTCGCCGACAACTTCTACGCGTCGTACGAGCGCAGCCTGTCAGGCGCGCTGGGCACGTTGTTCGTGTTCTACGACGTCTCGCGCAGGCTCACCGTGCGCGCGCAGGCGGGGGAGCGCGCGGGGGTGGATTTGATTTACACGTTCCGGTTCAATTGAGTGCGAGAGTGCAAAAACGCCGGACGCTGCATTCCCCCACGCAGTCTGCAGGCTCAGGCCGGTGGGGCATCCTGCGACCGTAAGTAAAGGGGCGCGGAGCCCCAGCGGGGCGGCGGAGGACATGGAGGGCGCAGGGTGCCCCGCCGGCCTGAGCCCTCCCCGCAAGGCGTGTCCCCAAAGACACGCAGCGCAACTCAGTGCATGACCGGGGACAGCTTCGCCACGAACGTCTCCACGCTCCCCGCCAGCAGGAAATCCACCGCGCACGACAGCGCCGGGTCGCGCTGCTTGAGCGCGGTGCATCGAACAGGATCGACTTTCGCCTTCGGCGCGTTCACCGGCGCGGCGCGCGTCGCATCCGTCTTCACGGGGGCGATCAGTTCGATGTCGGGTCCGACACCGATGTGATGCAAAGTTTCCCCGGAAGGCCCGTGATAAAGCGCCGTCGTCAGTTTGAGCGCGCCTTTGTTGTCGCCGAGCGGGAACGTCGTCTGCACGCTGCCCTTGCCGAAGCTGCGCTGGCCCATCACCGTCGCGCGGCCGTTCTGCCGCAGCGCGTCGGCAACGAGTTCGGAGGCGGACGCGGAGCGGCCATCGATCAGCACCACCATCGGCACGCCCGCGAGCATCTCGGCGGGATCGGCCTGCCAGGTGCGGTAGCGGCCCGGCGTGTTGCCATGCACCGAGACGATGTCGCCTTTCGCGAGGAAGGTGTCGGCGATCTTCACGGCTTCGCGCAGCAAGCCGCCCGGATTGCCGCGCATGTCGAGCACGACGGCTTTTGGCTGCCGCTCGGCAGTGACCTGCGCTATCGCGCGCTCCAGTGACTCGGAGACCGACAGGGTGAACCCCGCGAGGCGAATCACCAGGACGTCGCCTTGCGAGCTCAAGCTCAACACCGGCCGGCGGATCGTTTCGCGAACGACGGACAAGGTGAACGCTTCCGCCGTTCCGGCGCGCTGGATCGTGATCGACACGGGCGTGCCCGGCTGGCCACGCATGCGCGCGATGGCGTCAGCGAGCGGCACGCCGAACAACGGCTGGTCGTCGACGCGCAGGATGAGGTCTCCCGCCTCGACGCCCGCGCGCGCGGCCGGACTGCCGGGCATCGGCGCGACAACGCGCACGACGCCTTCGCCGGGTTCGACTTCGAGTCCCAGTCCGGCGAAGTTGCCGCTCGACTCGCCGCGCTCGTTGCTTGCGGCGCGCGGGTCGATGTAGCGCGCGTAAGGGTCGAGCTGGAGCAACGCCTCGCGAATGGATTTGCGGAACACCTCGCCGGGCTCGCCCGTGCCGGACGGCACCGATTCGATCGCCTTCATGGCCACGGCAGCGAGCGTGGGAACGTTCACTTCCGTCACATGGCTGCGCTTCACGCGTTGCAGCACGACGGGAAAAAGATCCTGGTAGAGCTGGGCTTGCTCGCCGGGCTGGACCGAGCGCATGTAGGCGCTCTGCAGCGCCGCGATCGCTTCGTCGTCGGTGAGCGCGGGCGAGGCCGCGAAGGCAGCGCCGCCTGCAAGCAGGACGCAGCATGCGAAAGCGCGAAGTGTCGAAATTGCGTGACTCATCGCCGGCTCGTGTCAACGTTGGAAAGGAAAGTATGGCACCGGCGGCATCGCCTGCACACCGGTGTTGCCCGCATCCGGACTGCTTTACATTGAGGGCCATGCCAGAACCCGCCATCACCACCGATATCTACAAGCTCTTTCCCTCGCCGCGCAACCGCGTGCGCGAGATCTTCGAACATGAAGTGTTCGTGCCGTATCCCTACGCCCTGGTCGATCCGCCGAGCTACGACCCGAAGGGCAAGTGGTCCTTGTTTGCCGCGCACCGGCTGTCGGACGGCAAGAACGGCCAATTGGTGACCTTCGAACTCGAAGCGGACGCGGAGCGCTTCAAGGCGCGGTTCGTTCCCGACTGACAGGGATGGACATGCTCGATGCCGATCAACTCATGCGTCTCGTGCAAACGGAGATGCCCTACGGCAAGTACAAGGGCACGCGCATCGCGGACCTGCCCGGCAATTACCTGAACTGGTTCGCGCGCGAAGGCTTTCCCAAGGGCGATCTGGGCCGGCTGCTTGCGTTGATGCACGAGATCGACCACAACGGCCTGATGCATCTGCTGCATCCGCTGCGGGGCGGCACGCTTCCCACTTACAAGGAATGAACATGAGCACTTCACCCTCCGCATCTTCGGGCGGCACAAGCCGCGCGAAAGCCGCCGTCATCGGCCTCGGCTCGATGGGCCTTGGCATGGCGTCGTCGCTCATCAAGGCGGGCTTCGACGTTGCGGGATGCGATGTCGCCCCCGCCGCCGTCGCGCGCCTGGTCGAAGCCGGTGGGCGCGGCGCGAAGTCGCCGGCCGAAGCGGCGGCGGATTCGTCGGTGGTGGTATCCGTCGTCGTCAACGCGGACCAGACCGAGCGAGTGCTCTTCGGCCCCGGCGGCGCGGCGGAGGTGATGCCGCCCGGCGCGGTGTTCGTCTCGTCCGCCACGATGGACCCGGACCGCGCGCGCGACTTCGCGAAGCGCCTGGAGGCCACCGGCCGCCTCTACCTCGATGCGCCCATGAGCGGCGGCGCGGTTCGCGCGGCCGAAGGCTCGCTCATCTTCCTCGCCTCCGGCAGCGAAGCGGCGTTCGCGAAGGCGCGTGCCGCGCTGGATGCGATGGCGGGCAAGGTGTACGAGTTGGGTGCCGAAGCCGGGCAGGGCGCCGCGTTCAAGATGATCAACCAGCTGCTCGCGGGCGTACACATCGCGGCCGCGTCGGAGGCGATCACGTTCGCGGCGCGGCAAGGGCTGGACATCCGCAAGGTGTACGAAGTGATCACCGCCTCGGCGGGCAATTCATGGATGTTCGAGAACCGCGTGCCGCACGTCCTCGACGGCGACTACACGCCGCGCAGCTCGGTCGAAATCTTCGTGAAGGACCTGGGCATCGTGCAGGACATGGCGCGCTCGGCCCGCTTCCCGGTGCCGCTGGCAGCGGCGGCGCTCCAGATGTTCCTGGCGACCTCGGGCGCGGGCATGGGCGGGGACGACGATGCGTCGGTCGCGCGGCTATATGCGCAGGTGTCCGGGACTTCCCTGCCCGGCGGAAAAAGCTAGCGCACGGAGCCCGCGAGGGCCGGCGCGCTGCGGGTCTCCAGCACGCGGCGCGACACCGCCCAGCCGCGGCGATGGTGCTGCCGCAGGATCTCGCGCAGCATCGCGCCGGCGCGCTGGCGCAGCGCGTCCAGGATGCCTTCGTGTTCGCGCACGGCGTGGCCCCAGCGTTCGTTCTGCTGGTTGCCCGCGTAGCGGTAGCGGCGGATGCGCGCGCACTCGCTCGCGTAGATGCGCGACAGCGCCGAGTTGCCGGCGGCATCGACGATGTGCTGGTGGATGGCCTGATTCAGGTTGAAGTACGCCATCAGGTCGCCGTCGCGGTAGGCGCTGTCCATGCGCTGGTGCAGCGCTTCGATGGCGGCGAGCTCCTCGTCGGTGATGCGTTCGCAGGCCGGCTCGGCGGCGAGCGTCTCCAGGCCGATCAGCACTTCGATGGCTGCCTCGACTTCCGCGATCGACAGCGCGGTGACCACCGCGCCGCGGTTCGGCTCGATGTTCACCAGCCCTTCGGCTTCAAGAATCTTGAAGGCCTCGCGCAGCGGCGTGCGCGACATGCCTTCCAGCTGGTCCGCCACCAGGCGCTCGGTGATGCGCTGGCCGGGCGCGAGCGCGCCGGAGACGATCAACTCGCGCAGGCGCCGGGCCGCCACGACAGTGCGGGTGCCTCGGTCTTCCGAAGCGGGGTGAAGTTGCATGGCGTCATTCTATGTGCATGCAATCTTTGGTTGAAACCGTATTAATTGGGGTAATCACGTACGCAAGTGGCTAGGATTGCATGCAAAACTGCGCGCAATGAATTTCGAGACCTTGTATTCCGGCGCCACGCGTCCGGTCGAGACCTGTGTGGTCGGCAGCGGCGGCTTCGGTCGCAGCTTCCTTGCGCAGGCCTTGCGCATCCCGCTCATCAACGCCCGCATCGCCATCGACCGCGAGGCCGGCATCGCCGCCGCCGCGTTGCGCTCCATCGGCCTGGACGAGAGCCGCATCGCCGTCTGCGAAACGCCGGCGCAAGCTGGCGCGGCCTGGGAGCGCGGCCAGCACATCGCCGCCGCCGACGTGGCTGTGGTGCTCGGCTTGCCGCTGGACCTGCTGGTCGAAGCCACGGGCCATCCGGACGCCGGCGCGCGTCATGCACGCCTCGCGATCGAGGCGGGACTGCACGTCGCGATCGCGTCCAAGGAAGTCGACAGCGTCATCGGCCCCGAGCTCGCGCGGCGTGCGCAGTTGCAGCAGCGCGTGGTGACGCCCGTGGACGGCGACCAGCCGGCGCTGCTGATCGGCCTCGTCACCTGGGCGCGCACGCTCGGGCTGGAGGTGGTCGCCGCCGGCAAGTCGAGCGAGTACGACTTCGTGTTCGATGCGCAGGCCGGGACGATGGACAGCAACGGCCGGCGCATCGAGGTGTCCGGCTTCGAGGCGTTGTGGACGCTCGGCGACGGCGATGCCGGCACTCTCGCACGCGCGCGCTCGCAGGCCTGCGCGGCGCTGCCACAGCGCGCGGTGCCCGATCTGTGCGAGCTGCTGGTCGTCGCCAATTCCACCGGCCTCGTGCCCGACCGCGCGACGCTTCACGCGCCCATCGCGCGCATCACCGAGGTGCCCACGCTGTTCGCGCCCGAATCCTGCGGCGGGCTGCTCGCGAACACCGGAACGCTCGACGTGTTCCATTGCCTGCGCGCGCCCGACGAGGTGAGCCTGGCCGGCGGCGTGTTCGTCATCGTGCGTTGCGACGACAAGGAGACGTGGAGCCTGCTCCAGGGCAAGGGCCACATCATGAGCCGGGACAGCCGCCACGCGATGCTGCCGATTCCGCGCCACCTGCTCGGGCTCGAAGCCGCCACCAGCGTGCTGGATGCCGTCATCCACGGCCGCTCCAGCGGCGCGCAGCAACCCAGGCCGGTGCTGGACCTGGTCGCCCGCGCCACGCGCGATCTGCGCGCCGGCACGCTGCTTGAAATGGGCGGCCACCACCACACCATCGATGGCGCCACCGCCGAACTGATCGCCGCCGCGCCGCTGGGCGCGGGCGTGCCCGTGCCGTTCTACCTCGCGGCCAATCGCAAGCTCGTGCGCGACGTCGCCGCCGGCCGGCCGGTGTGCTTCGACGACATCGAGATCGACGCCGGCTCGGAACTGCTCGCGCTGCGCAAGTCCCAGGACGCCGCGTTCTTCCCCACGGCGGCCCACCGCTGAACACCCCACAAATCCCCAGGAGACAACGATGAAGAAATCCGCAAGCCTCAATTCCTTCTCGCGCCTGGCCGCGATCGGCCTCGTCGCCGCCGCGCTGCCCGCGCACCACGCACTGGCCGCCGACTGGAAGCCCACGCGACCGGTCGAGTTCATCGTCACCGCCGGCCCGGGCGGCGGCACCGACCAGTTCGCGCGCGTCGTGCAATCGGTGGTGCAGAAGTACAAGCTGATGCCCTCGGCCGTCGTGGTCACCAACAAGAGCGGCGGCGCGGGCACCGAGGGCCTGATCTACGCCAAGGGCGCCAAGGGCGACCCGCACAAGCTGGTGTTCTCCACCAACCTCGCGTACCTGATGCCGATGATCACCAAGGTGGGCTACAGCATCGACGACCTCACGCCGGTGGCCATCATGGCGGCCGACGAATTCATCCTCTGGTCCAACGCCGACGGCCCGTACAAGACCGCGAAGGACCTGATCGCCGCGGCGAAGGCGAAGAACGGCGGCTTCAAGATGGGCGGCGCGCAATCCAAGGACACCGACCACATTCTCACGCGCCAGATCGAGAAGGCCACCGGCGCCGCCATGACCTACGTGCCCTTCAAGTCGGGCGGCGAGGTGGCGGTGCAACTGGCCGGCGGACACGTCGAGGCCAACACCAACAACCCTTCGGAGAACATCTCCCACTGGCGCGCCGGCAAGGTGCGCCCGCTGTGCGTGTTCGCGAAGCAGCGCATGCCGATCAAGGAAAAGGTCACGGCCGACATGGGCTGGGGCGACATCCCGACCTGCAAGGAGCAGGGCATCGCGATCGAGGAGTTCCGCATGCCGCGCACGGTGTGGGCCGCCGGCGAGATCGCGCCGGAGCAGGCCGCGTACTGGCGCAACCTGATGGCGCAGGTGCGCGAGAAGCCGGAGTTCAAGGAGTGGCTGTCCAAGGGCCTGCAGAGCGACATGTTCCTGACCGGCGCCGAACTCGCGCGCTACATCGCCAACGACAAGACCTCGCACAAGGTCCAGTTCAGCCAGGACGGCTGGCTGCTGAAGGACTGATCCCATGCTCTCGCGCCGCACGATGGAGATCGCGACCGCCGCCGCGCTCGGCGTGTACGCCGCCGCGGTGATCGCGGGCAGCCTGCAGCTGGACACGGGCTGGGCCGCGACCGGGCCGCAGGCCGGCTACGTGCCGCTGCGCCTGGGCGCGATGCTGCTGGTCGTGAGCGCGCTGCTCGTGGTGCAGGCCGTGCGCCAGGGCGCGGGCGATTCATTCGCCACGCGCGAGCAGTTGCACCGCAGCCTGTCGCTGTTCCTGCCCACCATCGTGCTGGCCGTGGCGATGGCCTTCCTGGGCGTCTACCTGTCCGGCGCGGTGTACCTCGCGTACATGGCGCGGCGCCACGGCGGGCTGGGCTGGGGCCGCGCCGTTGCGCTCGGCGTCGTGAGCACGGTGCTGTTCTTCCTCACCTTCGAGATCTGGTTCGGCGTGCCGCTCGCCAAGGGACCGATCGAGCACTGGCTCGGCTACTGACATGCTTCACCAACTCCAGCTCCTGGCCGGCGGCTTCGAGACCGCATTCAGCCTCTACCACGTGTCGCTGATGGTGGCGGGCGTGCTGCTCGGCATCCTGGTCGGCGTGCTGCCGGGCCTGGGCGCGCCCAACGGCGTGACGCTCCTGCTGCCGCTCACGTTCACCATGACGCCGGTGGCCGCGATCATCCTGCTCTCGTCGATGTACTGGGGCGCGCTCTTCGGCGGCTCCACCACCTCGATCCTGTTCAACATCCCCGGCGAGCCCTCGTCGGTGGCCACCACGTTCGACGGCCACCCGATGGCGCGCAAGGGCGACGCGGCGCGCGCGCTGGCGGTGGCCTTCCTGTCCGCGGGCTTCGGCGCGCTGGCGGGCGTGATGGTGGTCACGCTGGTGGCGAACGCCATCGCCGACTTCGCGCTGCGCTTCAGCCCCGCCGAATACTTCGCGGTGTACCTGCTCACGTTCTGCAGCTACGCGGGCATGAGCGGCGGCAAGCCGCTCAAGACCATCGCCGCGCTGCTGCTGGGCCTCACGCTCGCCAGCGTCGGCACGGACACGGTGTCGGGAGAAATGCGCCTGGCCTTCGGCTCCGACCAGCTGGTGAGCGGCATCTCTTTCCTCGCTGCGGTCGTGGGACTCTTCGGCATCGGCGAGTTGCTCGTGACGGTCGAAGAGGGCCTGGCCTTCAAGGGCCTGCATGCGCGCATGAGCTGGCGCACCATCTGGAACGCGGCGAAGGAAATGCCGCAGTACGCGTGGGCCCTCGTGCGCTCCACCATCATCGGCTGCTGGATGGGCATTACGCCCGGCGGCCCGACCGCGGCGTCCTTCATGTCCTACGGCATCGCCAGGCGCTTCTCGAAGCGCCGCGCGAATTTCGGTCAGGGCGAGCCCGAGGGCGTCGTCGCGCCCGAGGCGGCGGACCACTCGGCGGGCGTCTCGGCCCTGCTGCCGATGCTCGCGCTGGGCGTGCCCGGTTCGGCCACCGCCGCGGTGATGATGGGCGGCCTGATGATCTGGGGCCTGCAGCCTGGCCCGATGCTCTTCATCGAGCAGCCCGATTTCGTGTGGGGGTTGATCGCCTCCATGTACATGGCGAACGTCGTCGCCATCGTGCTCGTGCTCGCGACGATCCCGCTGTTCGCGGCCATCCTGCGCGCGCCCTTCGCGATCATCGGCCCGCTGATCGTCGTGGTCTGCCTGATCGGGGCGTACACCATCGGCGGGCGCATGTTCGACGTGTACCTCGCGCTCGGTTTCGGCGTGGTCGGCTACGCGTTCAAGAAACTCGACTACCCGATCGCGCCGCTGATCCTGGCCATGGTGCTGGGCGACAAGACCGAGGATGCATTTCGCCAGTCGATGCTGCTCTCCGACGGTTCGCTGCGCATCTTCTTCGCCAACGGCCTGGTCGGCACGCTGATGACGGCGGCGCTGCTGCTGCTGGCGTGGAGCTTCGTGAGCCCGCTGTTCAACAAGCGGCTTCCCGTCAGCGCCGCCTGAGATTGCCGGAAGGATCGACCAGATGGCTATTCGCTTCGGCGTGATCGCGGATGACTTCACCGGCGCCACCGATGTGGCCAGCATGCTGGTGCGCGCGGGCCTGCGCACGGTGCAGGCGATCGGCGTGCCCGACGGCGCGGCGCCGGCGGATGTGGATGCCGTGGTCGTGGCGCTGAAGACCCGCACGGTGCCCGCGGCCGATGCGATAACGCAGTCGCTGGCCGCGCTGGCCTGGTTGCGCGAGGCGGGGGCGACACGCTTTTATTTCAAGTACTGCTCGACGTTCGACTCCACGCCGCGCGGCAACATCGGGCCGGTCGCGGACGCGTTGATGCGCGAACTGGACACCGGCCTCACCGTGGTGTGCCCGGCATTTCCGGAGAACGGCCGCACCGTGTATGCGGGCCACTTGTTCGTCGGAGAGCAACTGCTGTCCGACTCGGGCATGCGCGACCATCCGCTGACGCCGATGACGGATTCCAGCCTGCCCCGGCTGCTGCAACCGCAATTGCAGCAGGGCCACCTGATCGGGCTCGTGCCGCATGCAGTGGTGACCCAAGGCGCGCCTGCCATCCGCGAGCGACTCGCAACGCTGCGCGAGCAGGGCGTGCGCTACGCGGTGACCGACGCGTTGACCAACGACGACTTGCGCGCCATCGCGAAGGCCTGCGAAGACCTCGTGCTCGTGACCGGCGCGTCGGGCCTGGCATTGGGGCTCACGCCGGGCGAAGGCGGGCCAACGAATATCGAGGTCGCGCGCCTGCCGAACCCCGGCGGTGCGTCGGCGGTGATCTCCGGCTCGTGCTCCGTCGCGACGCAGGGGCAGGTGGCGCACTGGCGCGCCGCGGGCCGGGCGGCCTTTCACATCGATGCGATGCGGTGCGCCGATCCTTCGTTCGATCCGGCGCGCGAAGCGCTCGCGTGGGCCGCGAGCCGGCTCGGCGACGAGCCCGTGCTGGTCTACGCCACGTCGAGCCCCGACGAAGTGCGCGCCGCGCAGCAACGCTTCGGCGTCGAGCGCGCGGGGGCGATGGTGGAGGACTGCCTCGCCCGCGTGGCGCGCGGCCTCGTCGACCTCGGCGTCAGGCGCCTGGTGGTCGCGGGCGGCGAGACCTCGGGTGCGGTGGTGAAGGCGCTGGACATCCGGCAACTGCGCATCGGCCCGACCATCGCGCCGGGCGTGCCGTGGACGTGGGCGGCGCGGCCCGGGCTGCTGCTCGCGCTGAAGTCGGGCAACTTCGGGGCGGTGGACTTCTTTTCGAGCGCGCTCGTCAGCGAACCGCCTGCGGGCTGAATTCCTTCTCGGCCCACGCGCTCGCGCTAGCGCGCGTCAGCTTGAAACCGGGCGACACGCGCGCTTCGCCGACCACTTCGCCGGATGCATCCGTGGCGCGCAGCATCGCCGAAGGGTTGTCCTCATCGGGTTCGATATCCAGCGTCACGCTCACGCGAGCGCTGCCATGCGTGATGACGACTTCCTGGTGCAGCGTCGCATGCAGTTGCTGTTCGTGCCGGCGCACGAATTCGGCGGCGGTCTTGACGAGCGTGTTGAACGCGGCGGTGTCCAGCGGCTTGGGGTTCTTTTTGTCGCGGCCCATGGTCCAGGGCCCGACCAGCGCCGGCTCGACCTGGCCGTCCGGCGTCATGGCGACAGCCCAGCCGTCGTCGTCTTCGTTCTTGATCACGCGGGCAGTCCAGCCGTTGTCTTGCCAGAGGCGGGGTTCGTGGATGGCTTGTTGTTCAGTGGAGGATTCGGGTTCGGTCATGGGGAGATTGTGCTTGGTCGCTGAGCCGATCGGGCCTGGAGTTCACTCTGCCTTTGCAAGCGCAATGGGGTGGCGGTCGGCCGCTGACTGGGGGTGGGTCGTTCTCCGGAGACCGCGCGGGCGCAGATCGGGCCTTGCCGGGATGGTGTCGTCAACTTTGCTGCTGGCAGGCCATGTCTCGTACGACCGCGAATGCACCTGCGCCCGACCCACCCCCAGCCATC
>JAZKIF010000218.1:0-13452 GCA_040385005.1 Pseudomonadota bacterium | reverse complement strand
GCCGCGCCGCAGCCCGCCCGCGCGCAGCTTTGCCGCCCGGATCATTCGAATGCGCAAAGACACGGCCTCCCAGTCACGAAAACAGTGTGAACAGGCCCTAGGCAATTCAGGCATGCGGTTCATGCCACACGGCCGGGCCTTCATGGCGCGCGTGCGATTCGCCCAGGTGCGGACCCACCCCGATCGGCGCGGGCGCGGCCAGCACGATGCGCGTGAAGAGGCGCTCATACGACGGATCGCGAAGACCACCGGCGAGCGGATCGCGGTCCCGCTCGAACGCGACGTCCAGCTCGCGCCACTCCGCGCTCGTCAGCGCATTCGCGGCGGCGGGCAGCAGCTCAACTTCCTCGGTGCGCATGTGCGCGAGGTAGAAGTCCACGTACCGACGCAACGCATCGGCAAAGGCGGGCCGGCGCGAGTCGCCGATGAACTCCCACGCGAGCAGCAGGTGCTGCAGTTCGCGCACCTTGCCCTCGCCCTGCATGTGGTCGGCCTCGAGCCGGCGGATGACCGGCATGAGCTCGGGGGCGGCGCGCACGAGCCGCGGGAACAGCAGGTCCGACTCCTTCGGGTGATGGCGCTTCTCGGGGAACTCGTCGATGTAGAAAAGCATGGCGCGCAGGACGTCGAAGTAGCGTTCGGGCTGGTCGCCGGGACCGCTGTCGATGAGCATCAGCAGCGAGCGCAGCATCGCTCGGACCGCGGAGTGTTCCTCATGGAGGATCTGGATGCAGGAGTGGGACATGGCGTGATCTCCTTCTTGCTTCATTGCATCCGCATCTCGAGCAGCCGCGCGAGGCCGGCGGGATCGGTGATGCGGATGAAGCGCTTGTCGACGTCCAGCAGGCCGCGCTGCTGGAACGCCGAGAACGTGCGGCTCACGGTCTCCAGTTTCATGCCCAGGTAGCTGCCGATCTCGGCGCGCGACATGCGCAGGTGAAATTCGCTGGACGAATAGCCGCGCGCCTTGAGCCGCTGCGCGAGATTGAGCAGGAAGGCCGCGAGCCGCTCTTCGGCGTTCATGCTGCCGAGCAGCAGCATGAGGCTGTGCTCGCGCACGATCTCGCGGCTCATGAGGCGGCTGACCAGGTGGTGCATGTTCGTGTTCGCCGCCGAGAGCTCGTTGAGGTGCGCATACGGGATCGCGCAGATCTCCGCGTCCTCCAGGGCCGTGGCGCAGCTCGCGTGGCTGCCGTGCGCGACACCGTCGAGGCCCATCAGTTCGCCGGCCATGTGAAAGCCGGTGACCTGGTCGCGGCCGTCCTGCAGCGTGAGGCTGGTCTTGAACGTGCCGCTGCGCACGGCGTAGATGAACTGGAACTTGTCGCCCTCGCGGTACAGCGGCTGCCCCATCTTCACGCGGCGGCGCCCGAAGTGCAGGCCGTCCAGGCGCGTCACGTCCTCGCCGGTCATGCCGCACGGCAGGCACAACTCCTTCAGGTGGCAGGTCGTGCAGTGCGTCTTCAGCGGCGCGGCCGCCGCGGCGGCCGCGCCGTCGAAAGAGGGGATGGAACGAACGAAGTTGACGGGTGCTTCGAGGGTGGCTGTGGACATGGTGTCCTCCTGGGGTCGTGGGTTCTTCACTGGCTGACTGGGTGGTGAGCCGCGTGCGCGACGGCCCCGGCAAGCTCACCGGAGTCGATGGCCTTGTCGAGGAAGCGAAGCGCCCCCTCCTGCAGGTAGCGCTTGCGGTAGGCCTCGGCGCTGTTGTTGCTGAAGACGACGAAAGCGACGCCGGGCGCCGCCTCGCGCACGGCGCGCAGCACCTGCAGGCCGGGGCCGCCTTCCAGTTGCACGTCGAGCACGACGACGTCGGGCCGCACGGCCAGGATCGCTTCGATGCACTGCCGGGGCGTTTCGGCCTGCCCCACCACGGCGGCGCCGGCGGCTTCGAGCAGGACGCGCACGCGCGCCCTGATCAGGGCCGAGTCGTCGGCAAGGAAAACACGGATGGGAACGTTGCTCTCTGGCATGACGCAACTTTGGCCGCGATCGGGTCGGCGCGACATCGGCGTCCTCCGATTGCGAGTTCGGAATGCGCCGGAACGCCGGCGCGCGCCGGCCCAGGGCCCCTAGGAAAATTCCGAGGGCGCCCTCGCACCACCGGGCCTGGCGCCGCGCCGCCACCAGTCCACGGCTGCCGGGGCCATGGAGTCAATGCGACATGACGACGGGCAGCGTCATGGACCGCAGGATGGTGCGCGATGCGCCGCCCAGCACCCACTCGCGCGCGCGGCCGTGCCCGTAGCAGCCCATCACGAGCAGGTCCGCCCCGAGGTCGCAGGCGCGCGAGAGCAGCAGCTCGCCGACCTGCTCGGGCTCGGGCCCGCCTTCGTGGTGGAATTGCGCGTCGACGCCGCGCCGGGCGAGGTGGCCCTGGAGCGTCAGCCGCGCGCCATCGACGGCTTCTTGCGCGTCGCCCCAAGACACCACGTGCACGCGCCGGGCCCGCTGCAGCAGCGGCATCGCGGCCGCGATGGCGCGCGCCGCTTCGCGCGTGGGCTTCCAGGCGATGACCACGGTGTCGCCGATCGCCGCCGACTCCCCGTGGTGAGGCAGAACCAGCGCCGGCTTGCCGCTTTGCGCGAGCACGCTTTCCACGAAGTCGGCGGCGACGCCGTCGAACGCATGGTCGGACGCGTCGTGCTGCCCGAGCACCATCAGGTCCGCGTACAGCGCCTGGCCGGAAAAGCCCGACACGAGGGGAAAGCCGCTGGTCTCGGCCCACGAAACCTCGGGACCTTCGGATGCATTCGCGCGATCGAGGGCCTTCTTCGCGCTCCCGCGGCGGTCGCGGTCCACCTCCATCAGCACGCTCGCGGCGTTCGGGCCGCTGTCCACCGCGAAGGGAATCTCCAGCATCGCGGGCGTCACCGCGTACAGCGCGGTGACGGCGGCCCCGTGCGACGCGGCGATCGCGCGCGCGGCGGCCAGGCGGTGCGCGGCCTGCGGCGTCGCGTCCAGGTGGACGAGCAATTGGGTGAAGGACTCTTTCATGACTGGTTCTCCAGGTGGATGGCTCCAGGGGTCGACTTTGCACCGCCACGCGGCGCGGCGCTTGATCCACGTCAACACGCGGCGATGCGCGGGCGCACAGACTTGGCGTCGACCCCCAAAAGGAATCGCACCATGTACAAACGCATCCTCGTCCCGGTCGACGCGAGCGAGACATCCAACCGCGCGCTCGCCGCCGCGATCGAAATGGCGCAGGCGTTCAACGCCCGCCTGCGCCTGCTGCATGTCGTCGAAGTGTCCTCGTATCTCGCCGGCATCGACATGTACGGCGCCTACAGCGGCGAGGTGATCGCCGCCATGACGCGCGCCGGCGAGAAGACCGTCGCGGACGGCCTGCGGATCGCCCAGGCGGCCGGGGTCGAGGCGGACTGCATGGTGCACGACAAGTTCGGCGCGCTGGGCGAATCGGTCGCGACCGCGGCCAAGCTCTGGGACGCCGACCTCGTCGTCGTCGGCAGCCACGGGCGGCGCGGCATCGGTCGCGTGCTGATGGGCAGCGGCGCCGAGCAGATCGTGCGCCTGTCCCCGGTGCCGGTGCTCGTCATCCGCGCGGCCAGCGCGAGCGACGATGCACAGCCGCCGGCACGGCCGTGATGACCGCGCGTTGATGTGGATCAAGCGCTGCCCGGGCCGGCGCGCCTAACCTCGCTTCATCCAACCCACCGGAGACGAACATGTACCAGCGGATCCTCGTTCCCATCGACGGCTCGGCACTCTCGAAGAAGGCCGTGCGTTCGGCGGTCCAGCTCGCGGCCTCGCTCGGCGCCGAACTCGTTGCGATGCACGTCGTCCCGCGCTACCCGATGAGCTACTTCGACGGCGGCATCGCCGTCTCGCGCGCCGACGTCGCGCGCCTGGAGAAGCAGTGGTCGGACCGCGCGCAGGAGCTCGTCGACGACGCGAAGGAATACGGCAGCGGGCGCGGCGTGAAGGTGAAGGGCCTGGTGGTGCAATCCAGCGCGATCGCCGACGCCATCGTGCGCGTCGCGGCGAAACAGAAATGCGACCTCATCGCCATGGCCTCGCATGGCCGCAAGGGCATCAAGCGGATCCTGCTGGGCAGCGAGACGCAGCAGGTGCTCGCCCAGGGCAGCATCCCGACCCTGGTCCTGCGCTGATTCCTTCCACCCACTTCAACCGGAGAAACGAAAAATGAAAATC
Organism: Pseudomonadota bacterium; assembly: GCA_040385005.1. Lineage (GTDB taxonomy): Bacteria > Pseudomonadota > Gammaproteobacteria > Burkholderiales > Burkholderiaceae_C > Ramlibacter. The sequence goes on along the minus strand of JAZKIF010000218.1, from coordinate 9,276 downwards.
CTCCTGGCCGCCGACGGCAGCAAATTCACGAAAAAGGCACTCGCGTTCCTGATGGCCAACGACCACCTGATCGGCGACGACGGCGAACTCGTGGTGCTGCATGTGCAGACACCGCTGTCGCCGCGCGTGAAGACGATGGTCGGCGCGCAGGCGGTCGCCGATTACCACCGCGACGAAGCCGCCAGGGTGCTGGACCCTATCAACCGGTTCCTCGATCGCCACGGCGTGCACTACACGTCGTCGTGGACCGTGGGGCCGAACGCGGCCTCGATCCTGCGCGCCGCCGAGAAAGAAAAGGCGCACCTGATCGTGATGGGCACGCACGGCCATGGCCTGCTGGGGCGCGCGCTCATGGGCAGCGTCGCCCAGCGCGTCGTGGCCGACTGCTCCGTGCCGGTGCTGCTGGTCAAGTAGGCTCGAACAGGCATCCCATGCGCATCCAGTTCCTCGGCGCCACCGACACGGTCACCGGCTCGAAGTACCTCGTCGAGCACCGCGGACAGCGCCTGCTCGTCGATTGCGGCCTGTTCCAGGGCTACAAGCCCTTGCGGCTTCGCAACTGGGAACCGCTGCCCGTGCGGCCCGCGGAGATCGACGCCGTGATCCTCACGCATGCGCACATCGACCACAGCGGCTACCTGCCGCTGCTCGCGCGCAAGGGATTCCGCGGCCCGGTGTATTGCAGCGGCGGCACGTTCGACCTGTGCCGCATCCTGCTGCCCGACAGCGGCTGGCTGCAGGAAGAAGAAGCCGGGTACGCGAACCGCCACAAGCTCTCGAAGCATGCGCCGGCCTTGCCGCTGTACACGCGCGCCGACGCCGAGGAATGCCTCGCGCTGTTCCGTCCGCAGCCATTGGGCCGGCGCTGGGAGCCCCTGCCCGGGCTCGAAGCGCAGCTCGCGCGCTCGGGCCACATGGCGGGCTCGACCTTCGTGACGCTCGACGACGGCTCGCGCTCCCTCCTGTTCTCGGGGGACATCGGCCGGCCGAACGATCCCGTGCTGAGGCCGCCCGCCGAATTGCCGGGCGCGGATTACCTGGTCGTCGAATCGACCTATGGCGACCGCGAGCACCCGAAGGCCGACCACCTGCTCGCACTCAGCGGTGTGATCCGGCGCACGGCGGCGCGCGGCGGCGTGGTCGTGATCCCCGCGTTCGCCGTGGGCCGGGCGCAGAGCCTCCTCCATTGCATCCGGCAGCTCAAGGTGGCCGGCACCATCCCAGACATCCCGGTGTTCCTCAACAGCCCCATGGCGGCGAATGCGATGGAGGTCTACTGGAAACACAAGGACGATCTGAGGCTTTCCGCCGCCGAGTGCGAGGCGGTCGCGAGCGTCGCCCGCATCGTGCAGTCGCCCGAAGAGTCGGAGCGGCTGAACGGCAGGCGCGGACCGATGGTGATCATCGCGGCCAGCGGCATGGCGACGGGTGGGCGCGTGATCCACCACCTGAAGGCGTTCGCGCCGGACGAGCGCAACACCCTCCTCTTCGCGGGATTCCAGGCCGGCGGCACGCGCGGCGCATCGATCATCGGCGGCGCGCGCACGGTGCGCATCCACGGGCAGGACATTCCGATCCGCGCCGAGGTCGCGCAGCTGGACGACCTCTCGGCCCACGCGGACGCCGGTGAGATTCTCGACTGGCTGGGCCACTTCAAGGCGGCCCCGAGGAAGACCTTCATCACGCACGGCGAGCCCGCCGCCGCCGATGCGCTGCGCCAGCGGATCGAGCGCACGCTGCACTGGGAATGCCACCTGCCCTACTACCTCGAGTCGGTGGAGCTGGGCTAGCCCTTCACGCCAGCCCGCACCATACCGCGATGCGGTGCGAGAGATCGATCCACAGCGCCCATCCCGCCGCCGTCATGAGCAGCAGACCCGAGGCGCGCATCGCCCATGCCTGCCCGCGTCGGTGTCCATCGCCCCGCAGGCGGTCCAGCAATTTGGGAACGACCGCGAGCGACACGCCGCTTCCCACCGCGAACAGCGCCATCGAGAGCGCCCCTTCCGCAGGCGTTCCGCCGAGCGACGCGACCAGCAACGCGGAATACAGCAGCCCGCACGGCATCAGAGCCCACAGCACGCCGGCTGTGAACACGCCGCCGCGCGCTGCAGCGAGGGGCCGCACGCGCGACCACACCGCGCGCGACGCCGGACCGGCGAAAGCCGGCTGGCGCGCGAACACCAGGAGCGTCACACCCCAGAACAGCACCGCGAGATGAAACAGCGTCCAGACCGGGCGCAATGCGGATGTCTGCGTCGTCAGCCACGCGAGGCTGCCCACCGCCTGCGCGGCGGCCGCGCCGGCGAGCGAGTAGCCGATAAGGCGGCCGGCCTGGAATTGCCAGAGCGAGCGCGGGGCCGGCGCCGGACCGAAGCGCACGACGCCCGAACACGCGGGGCCGCACATCGCAGCGCAATGCGGCCCGCCGGCCAGCCCCATCAGCAAGGCGGTGAGCGCGAGCGTGCCGGACACTATGCGGGCCTCAGATGATGCGCGAGAACTTCGCGCGGTTGCGGTCGGCTTGCAGGTAGCGGTCGAACACCATGGCGATCGCGCGCACGACGTGCCAGCCTTCCGCGCTGACCTCGATGACACCGTCGTCGATGGTCACGAGCCCCATGTCCACGAATTCGCGCAACTGCTCCAGCTCGGGCGCGAAGTAGCTGCGGAAGTCCAGCATCCACGCGAGCTCGATCGATTCGAAGACGACCTGCCCCTGGCACATGATGGCCATGATCACGGCGCGGCGCGCGAGGTCGTCGCGGGACAGCATCAGGCCCCGCGCGACCGGCAGCCGGCCTTGGTCCAGCGCGTCGTAGTACTCCTCCAGCGTCTTCGCGTTCTGGCTGTAGGTCGCGCCGACGCGCCCGATCGCCGAGACGCCCAGCCCGATCAGGTCGCAATCGGGCTGCGTGCTGTAGCCCTGGAAGTTGCGGTGCAGCCGGCCCTGCCGCTTGGCGACCGCGAGCGCATCGCCGGGTAGCGCGAAGTGGTCCATGCCCACGTCCACGTAGCCCGCGCCTTGCAGCGCTTCGAGCGATTGCGCGAGCATGGCCAGCTTGTCCGGCGCGGGCGGCAGGTCCGCGGCCAGGATGCGCCGCTGCGGCTTGAACCGTTCGGGCAGATGGGCGTACGCGTAGAGCGCGATGCGGTCGGGCCGCAACTGCGCGATGCGCTCCAGCGTGCGCGCGAACGATGCGGGCGTTTGCATCGGCAGGCCGTAGATCAGGTCGACGTTGATCGATTCGAATTTCTCTTTGCGCGCCGCATCCACCAGCGCGAATACGAGTTCTTCCGGCTGGATGCGATGCACTGCCTTCTGCACCGTCGCATCGAAATCCTGAACGCCGAAACTGATGCGGTTGAAGCCCATGTCCGCGAGCGCGGCGAGGCGGCCCGCGTCGACGGTGCGCGGATCGACCTCGATCGAATACTCGCCGCCCTCCTCCAGCCGGAAATTGCTTCGCAGCATCGCCATCAGTTCGCGCAGCTCGCCGTCGGTGAGGAACGTGGGCGTTCCGCCGCCCAGGTGCAACTGCGTCACGGGCAGGTCGCGGCCCAGTTGCAGCACGTGCAGGTCCACTTCGCGCTGGAGGTAGTGCAGGTACTCCGTGGCCTTGCCGTGCTGGCGCGTGATGATCTTGTTGCACGCGCAGAAGTAGCACAGCGATTCGCAGAACGGCAGGTGGACGTACAGCGACAAGGGCTGCGGCTGCGCCCCCGGGCCGGCCTTGCGCAGCGCGAGCGCGCGCGTGTAGTCGGAGGCCCCATGCGCCTCGACGAAGCGGTCGGCCGTCGGGTACGACGTGTAGCGCGGGCCCGGCACGTCGAAACGGCGCAGCAGCTCGGTGGAGGGAGTGGTCATGGGGGATATCCGTGTCAGGCATCCAATGTGCCGCGTCCGCTCGTGCGGCCGCTTGACTTTTGTCAACCGCGGGGCGCGGCTCCCCTTCCAGAATCCATCTACAGAGAGGCAACCCCATGACTACCTTCAACCCGCGCCTGACCACGGCCTTCGACGATCTGCTTTCCACGCGCGAGCGCGAGTTGTGCGCCGTGCTCGGCGCACGCGATGCCGCGACCCGAACCGATGGCACCGACCGAGGCGAAGTCACGGACTTCAAGGACGCGGCCTCGCAGGAATCCATGACCCTGGTCGACGCCGCGCAGGCCGAGAACGCCGCGCTCGAACTCGAGCAGGTGCTGGCCGCGCGCCGTCGCCTGCAGGATCACGTTTACGGGGTTTGCCTCGACTGCGGCGACCCGATCGCGCTGGAGCGCCTGAGGGTCATGCCCGCGACGCCCCATTGCGCGTCGTGCCAGTCCGCGCGCGAGCGCCAAGAAGCGCGGGACCCGACGCAACATTGAATGCGGTCATCGGCCGCACGCGCGGTAACAGAGCTGTCATCCCGGGCTTGACCCGGGATCCATGGGGGCGAGGTCGCAATCAACCGGGACCGCGAAGTGCAAGGATGGATGCCGGGTCAAGCCCGGCATGACAATCTCCCAGCCTGCATGACAACCTCCGAGCCTCCTATCGCGCCCCCACGCGCAGAACGGAGACGCGCGTTCCGTGCGCGGAAGCCTTCTGGATCGCTTCTGCGGCCGCTTGTGGAGACAGCTGCTTCGAATCGAGCGCGAACGACAACGCCGGCGGATTGCTTGACACCCGGATGCTCGCGCGATCGATGCCCCGCTGCCGCGCGGCCGCCGCGGTGATGCGCTCGACATCCACCGGCCCGGCAAGCTCGCAAAACACCATAGCCTCGCCACGCGCGGCCGCACGCTGCACGATCGCATGGTCGTAGGTGGCGGCCATCTTGTCCTCGGCGCACACGCCGCATGCCCAGGCCAGCGGCGCCGCGGATGCGATCACGAACGAGGCGACGAGCGGTTTCATTTGTGCACCGATCCGGCCATGCCGCCGGGGTTGCCCTGCGCCGGGCCGGGAACGCCGCGGCTCGGCATAGGCATGGCCGACTCGGTCCGGGACGGTGGCAGCGACGCACCGGCTGGCGCCGCCTGCGGAGTCGGCGGTATGCCCTGCAGCTGCGACGTGGGTACGTGCGCTTTCAGGTTCTGGTCGGCCCACTTGAAGTAGGCCAGGTACTGCTTGATCTCCGCGTCGCCCAGGCCCTGGTTCGGCATGGGCAACTTGAATTTCTCGAGCATCTCCTTGGCTTGCGCATCGCTTTGCAGCATCTGCTCCGGGGACTTGAGCCAGCGCGCAAGCCACGCGGCGTCGCGCCGCTTCGTGACGCCGAAGAGGTCGGGGCCCGACTTGTCGCCGCCGGCGATCGTGTGGCATGCAAGGCATTTGGATTCGAAGGCCAGCTTGCCCGACTGCGCCATCGGCTCCGACGGTGCGGCCGTCGCTGGGATGTTGTGGTGTTCGGCGTCCGCGCCCGGCGCCGCGCCCGCGCTGATGATGCCGATCGCGCCTTGCGACGCATTGGCGAAATGGTGGTCGACCATCACGTAGTTGCCGGCCTGCGGGATCACGAACTCCACGATCGCGCCCTGCGACGAGCCGAGCAGCACGGTCTGCATGCCGCGGAACTGGTTGTCCGGGTTGCCGTCGACCCAGACGCGATCGAAGATGGTGCCGACCACGTGGAAGCTGGACGTGTTCGACGGCCCGACGTTCATGACGAAGAGCCGCACGCGCTCGCCGGGCTTTGCCTCCAGCGGCTTTTCTACCATGCCGTTGTAGCGGCCGTTGAAGAGCGTGTAGGTCGGCGCCTTGGCGCGGACCCGCTCGCCGTCGAGGACGTACAGCGGCTGGCCGTCGACGGTGCGCTTCGCCGGATCGGGCTTGGTATAGAACTCGCTCTGCAGCACCGCGTACTCGCGGTCGACCTTGGTGGGATAGCCCGCGCGGGGCTCCACGATCATCATCCCGTACATGCCCGAGGCGAGGTGCTCCAGCACCATCGGCGTGCCGCAGTGGTACATGAAGACGCCCGCGTAGTTGAGCGTGAACTCGAAGGAGATCGTCTGCCCAGGCGCGATCGAGCGGTACTTGTCGTTCGGCGCGACCATGGCCGAGTGGAAGTCCATGGAGTGCATCATCGGCGCGGCCGTGACGCTGACGCCGGGCGCCGGCTCGTCGGACCGGTTGGTCATCGTGAACTTGATGCGGTCCCCGACCCGCGCGCGCACCACCGGCCCCGGGACCGTGTCACCGAACGTCCAGGCGCTGAACTTCACACCGGGCGCGATCTCGATGATCTTGTGCGTGGTGTCGAGCCGCACTTCCTTCACGGGCGACGGGTCGAGCGGCTTGAGCGCCGCCTCCATGTTGACCGACGCGCCACTCGCGAACGGCCCCGTGTGCCGCTCGCTCGACAGCACGGCGGGCGGCGACTTGAAGTCCATCCTCGACGGGTCGTAGTTGTCGGCGACGGGCTTGGAGAGCGCGGCCGGCGCGGCAGCCGCGGGCGGCGGAGCCTTCGTGTCGCAGCCCGCAAGGACCACGAATAAGGCCAGCAGGACAGCAAAGCGGGCGTTGCGGTGCGGCATGCGGGAAGCTGTCATGGGTTTCTCCTCTTCAACCGTGAAGTTCGTCGGAAGTTTCCGGGGCGGGCATGCCGAGCAGCACCGTCAATGCGCACGCGACCATCGCGATCGCCCAGAAGACGAAGAACGCCAGCGTGTAGAGGCCCTGGCGCGAGGGCAGCGCGCCCTGCTCCATCCAGCGCAGCTCACCCGGGTCCACCAAGGCGAACACCAGCAACTCCAGCATGCACGCCGCGAGGAACGCGGGCCAGACGATGCGCATCCAGTGGCGGCGCAGCATGGCTATTTCTCCGCCGCGGGCGTGGCCGCGTGGTTGCGGCCCTGCAGCGCCGGCATGTGAGCCTTGACCCCCGGTGACGGTTTGCCGGCTTGCACGCCGCGCCGGTAGTAGTCCTCGGCCAGCACCGGATCGGGATCGCGCACCGCGATCCATGCAGTGACCAGGCCCGCGACCACGACGACCGCCGGGCCGGCGATCACGAGCCATACATGGCCGTGTTTCCACCACGGCGTCGCATGGCCTTTCACTTCGCTGGATTCGCGCTTCATGCTTGTCTCCTTCATCGCGGCACGAGGAATGCCGACTTCTCGCTGATGTGGTCCGCACTGCCCACCGCGGCGATGTCGAAATGGATTGGATGCGACCCGGGCGCAGCGCTGCCGTACGGGATCTGCAGCCGCACCGCGATCCAACGCGATTCCGCCGCACCGACTTCCACTTCGGCGTCCGAAGCGATGGCGAGACCCGGCAGGCCCCGCGCGGAAACGACGTAGCGGCGCGGCTGCTCGGTGGCGTTCATCACCTGCAGGCGGTACACGTTCTCCAGCTTGCCGCCGGCGACGATACGCGACAGCGCCGCGCGGTCGCGCACCACGTCCACCTTCAAGGGCGTGCGCGCGGCGAGGCTCCACAGCACCGCGACGCAAAGCGCGACGAGGATGGCGGTGTAGATCAGCACGCGCGGGCGCAGCACGCGGCGCACGAGCGTGCGCTGGTCCCAGCCGTTGGCCAGCGCGTTCTGTGTCGTGAAGCGGATGAGGCCGCGCGGGTACGCCATCTTGTCCATCACGCCGTTGCACACGTCCACGCACGCGCCGCAGCCGATGCATTCGTATTGCAGGCCTTCGCGAATATCGATTCCTGTCGGGCACACCTGCACGCACAGCGTGCAATCGACGCAGCTGCCGAGCGCGAGCGTCGACAGGTCGGCCTTGCGCGAGCGCGATCCGCGCGGCTCGCCGCGCTGCGCGTCGTAGCTGACGATGAGCGTGTCCGGATCGAACATCGCGCTCTGGAAGCGCGCGTAGGGGCACATGTACTTGCACACCTGCTCGCGCAGGAAGCCGGCGTTGCCGTACGTGGCGAAGCCGTAGAAGAAGACCCAGAACACTTCCCACGAGCCCATGCGCGTCTGCAGGAACTCCATGCCCAGCTCGCGGATAGGCGTGAAGTAGCCGACGAAGGTGAAACCCGTCCACATCGCGAGGCCGATCCACAGCACGTGCTTGAACCACTTCTTCACGAGCTTTTCCAGCGTGAAGGGTGCGGCGTCCAGCCGCATGCGCGCGGTGCGGTCGCCCTCGACCTTGCGCTCGATCCACAGGAACATTTCCGTGTAGACCGTCTGCGGGCACGTGAAGCCGCACCACAGGCGGCCGGCGACGGCGGTGAAGAGGAAGAGCGAGAGCGCGCTGATCACCAGGATGCCGGTGAGATAGATGAAATCCTGCGGGTACAGAACGAAGCCGAGGATGTAGAAGCGCCGCGCGCCAAGGTCGAACAGGACGGCCTGGCGCTGGCCCCATTCGAGCCACGGCATGCCGTAGAACACGACCTGCGTGAGCGCGACGAAGAACCAGCGCCAGCGCGCGTAGCGGCCGGTCACCTCGCGCGGATAGATCTTCTTCTGCGCTTCGTAGAGCGAGCCGGCGTCGGTATCGATCGCCACCGGAATGATCGGGATTGTTCTCACGATGTCACGGCCTGACCACCGCCGGCTTGTTCGAGAAGCCCCACACATAGGCGGACAGCACATGGATCTGCGCCTCGGTCAGCTTGCCTTGCTGCGCAGGCATGTCGTTGACCTTGCCGTTGTTGATCATCGCGACGATGGCCTGCTCGCCCCAGCCGTGCAGCCACACGTCGTCGCTGAGGTTGGGCGCGCCCAGGGCCTGGTTGCCCTTGCCGTCGTTGCCGTGGCACGCGGCGCACGCCGTGAACTTCGACTTGCCCAGCTGAGCGCGCACCGAGTCGTGCGGGCTGTTGGACAGGCTGAGCACATAGTTCGCGACGTTCTTCACGTCATCCGACGACCCGACGGCCGCGGCCATCGGCGGCATCTGTCCGTGGCGCCCGCCCGTGATGGTTTCCTTGATCTTCTCGGGTGTGCCGCCGTGCAGCCAGTCGGCATCCGCGAGGTTCGGGAAGCCCTTGCTGCCGCGCGCGTCCGAGCCGTGGCATTGCGCGCAGTTGTTCATGAAGAGGCGCTCGCCGATGCCCATGGCGTTGGCGTCGCCCGCGAGCTCCTCGACTTTCTTGGAGGTGAACTGCGCGTACAGCGGTGCGAGTTCGCGTTCCGCCTTCGCCATCTCGTCGGCGTGCTCGCCGCGCGTGCTCCACGCGATCTGGCCTTCGTAGCTTCCCAGGCCCGGGTAGATCGCGAGGTACATCACGCCGAAGACGACCGATGCGACGAACAGCCACATCCACCAGCGCGGCATCGGGTTGTTCATCTCGCGCAGGTCTTCGTCCCA
>JAZKIF010000217.1:0-45224 GCA_040385005.1 Pseudomonadota bacterium | reverse complement strand
CGTCCTTGATCTGCTCCTTGTAGCGCCTGAGGAAACGCTCGCGGTTGCCGACCGACTTGTTCTTGCCCGACAAGCGCCGGTCGATGACCTGGTGGAGCATCGACTTGTCTCCGGGCGGTCTGGATGTCACTGAGGGCTTCCTTTTTTGCTCGTCCCTTACGACGACTTCCTGACGCGCAGATACCACTCGCACAAGAGGCGGACCTGCCGATGTGTGTAGCCCTTCTCCACCATGCGGTTCACGAAATCCTCGTGCTTCTTCTGCTCATCGGCGCTGGCCTTGGCGTTGAAGCTGATGACGGGCAGGAGATCCTCCGTGTTGGAGAACATCTTCTTCTCGATCACGGTGCGCAGCTTCTCGTAGCTCGTCCAAACCGGGTTCTTGCCCGCGTTGCTGGCGCGCGCTCGCAGCACGAAGTTCACGATCTCGTTGCGGAAATCCTTCGGGTTCGACAGCCCCGCAGGCTTTTCGATCTTTTCCAGCTCGGCGTTGAGCGCGGAGCGGTCGAAGATCTCGCCCGTATCCGTGTCGCGGAATTCCTGGTCCTGGATCCAGAAGTCCGCGTACGTCACGTAACGGTCGAAGATGTTCTGGCCGTACTCCGAATAGGACTCGAGGTAGGCCGTCTGGATTTCCTTGCCGATGAATTCCGCGTAGCGCGCCGACAGGTGCTCCTTGATATAGGAGACGTACTTCTGCTCGATCTCCTGCGGGAATTGTTCGCGCTCGATCTGCTGCTCCAGCACGTACATCAAGTGCACCGGGTTCGCGGCGATCTCCGTCGAATCGAAGTTGAACACCTTGGAGATGATCTTGAACGCGAAGCGCGTCGAGATGCCCGTCATGCCTTCGTCGACGCCGGCGTAATCCTTGTATTCCTGGTAGCTCTTGGCCTTCGGGTCCGTGTCCTTGAGGTTGTCGCCGTCGTAGATCTGCATCTTGGAGAAGATGCTGGAATTCTCCGGCTCCTTCAGGCGCGTAAGCACCGAGAACTGCGCCATCATCCGCAGCGTTCCGGGCGCGCAGACCGCGTCCTTCAGCGACGAGTTGCGCACCAGCTTGTCGTAGATGCGCACCTCTTCGGTGACGCGCAGGCAATACGGCACCTTCACGATGTAGATGCGGTCGAGGAAAGCCTCGTTGTTCTTGTTGTTCTTGAAGGCCTTCCACTCGCTCTCGTTGCTGTGCGCCATCACGATGCCGTCGAACGGGATCGCACCGAAGCCTTCCGTGCCCTTGAAGTTTCCTTCCTGCGTGGCCGTGAGCAGCGGATGCAGCACCTTGATCGGCGCCTTGAACATTTCCACGAATTCGAGCAGGCCCTGGTTCGCGAGGCACAGGCCGCCCGAGTAGCTGTAAGCGTCCGGGTCATCCTGCGCGAACGTCTCGAGCTTGCGGATGTCGATCTTGCCGACCAGCGCGGAGATGTCCTGGTTGTTCTCGTCGCCCGGCTCGGTCTTCGCGATGCCGCATTGCTTCAGGATGGACGGGAAGCGCTTGACGACGCGGAACTTGCGGATGTCGCCGCCGAACTCTTCCAGGCGCTTCACGGCCCACGGCGACATGACACGCTGGAGGTAACGCGGCGCGATGCCGTACTGCTGCTCGAGCACCGGCGCGTCTTCGGCGTTGTTGAAGAGGCCCAGCGGAGACTCGTTCACCGGCGAGCCCTTGATCGCATAGAACGGCACTTGTTCCATCAAGGCCTTCAGCCGCTCCGCGATGGAGGACTTTCCGCCGCCGACCGGCCCGAGCAGGTAGAGGATCTGCTTCTTTTCCTCGAGCCCCTGCGCCGCGTGCCGGAAGCACGAGACGACCTGTTCGATCGGCTCCTCGAGGCCGTAGAAATCCTTGAACGCGGGATAGATGCGCACCATCTTGTTGCCGAAGATGCGCGAGAGGCGCTGGTCGTGCCGCGTGTCGATCATTTCGGGCTCGCCGATCGCGGCGAGCATGCGCTCGGCCGCGGTGGCGTAAGCCATCTTGTCGCGCTTGCACAGGTCGAGGTACTCCTCGAGTGACATTTCCTCTTCGCGTGTCTGCTCGTAACGCGCCAGGAAGTTGCGGACCACATCCATGAGAGAGCTCCTTTACGGACCGGTTGTCGCTATCAACGAAACGCTCAATCGCCGAGCCACTTTAACGCAGCTCCCCGTGCACTCAGCCGACACGCTTGTCGGAAAAAATCTGAGTCCACTGTAGGTGAACGGTAGATTAAAACAAGGGGGTGGAAGTTTCATAGGGAAAGCGTGAACACCAGTGTGCCCATTCCTGCGCACCCCGTGTTGCGATGGAGCAAAAACCACGCCCGCTGCGTACGGAACCGCACACACGACGGCAGAGCTGCGCAAGAATGCGAGAGCGGGTCCGCCTCAGAGGTCGCGGTCTTTGCGCCAGGCCGCGAAGGCTTCGCGCGTCTGCGCGTTGGGCGGATACGTGCCGGGCAACGCCGCGCCGTTCTCGATGCGCTCCAGGATGAACGCCTCCATCTTTTCCTGTTCGAACGCGTCGCGCGCGACTTCATCGGCGAGGTGACGCGGGATCACCGCGACACCCTCGTCGTCGCCGACCATGATGTCGCCCGGATACACCGCCACGCCGCCGCAGCCGATCGGCACGTTCAGGTCGATCGCATGGTGGTGGATCAGGTTCAGCGGCGCGCTGCCGCCCGCGCAGTACACCGGAAAGTCCATCGCGCCGATCGCGCCGCTGTCGCGCACCGGACCATCGGACACGAGCCCGGCCGCGCCACGCACTTTCAGGCGCGTGGTCAATATCTGGCCACCCGACGCGACGCGCGTCTCGCCGCGGCAATCGATCACCAGCACGTGGCCCGGCGGCACGCTCTCGATGCCCTTGCGCTGCGGATGCTCGGGGTTGTCGAACGCGCTGATTTGATCGATGTCCTCGCGCGCGGGAATGTTGCGCATGGTGAACGCCGGCCCGACGAGGTTGCCGCCCGACGGCCTGGTCAGCCGGCCGATGCCCTGGATGAACACGTTGCGAAAGCCGCGCTTGAAAAGTTGCGTGCACAGCGTCGCGACGCTGACGCGGCGCAGGTGTTCGAGGGTCTGCGGCTGGAGTTCGGTGTCGGACACGTTCAGACCTTTCAGTTCGCCGTCGCGCCGGATTTCTTCACCAGCTCGGCCCAGCGCGGAATCTCTTTCGCCATGTGCGCGGCCAGCTCTTCGGGCGTGCTCGCGACGATCTCCATGCCCAGGTTGGTCTGCAGTTTTTCCCGCACGTCGGGCATCGCGAGGATCTTGCGGATCTCCGCATTGAGCTTCTGCACGACGGGCTTCGGCGTGCCCTTGGGCGCGTAGACAGCCTGCCACGACGCCATCTCGAAATTCGGCACGCCCGACTCCATCATGGTGGGAATCTGCGGCGCCAGCGCCATGCGTTTGGCGGTGGTCACGGCGATCACCTTCAGCCTGCCGGCCTGCACCAGCGACACCGCGGCCGTCATCTGGTCGAACATGAACGGCACGGTGCCGGAGGACACGTCGATCATCGCGGGCGGCGTGCCCTTGTACGGGATGTGCGTGAGCGGCACGCCGATCAGCTCGGCGAACAACTCGCCGGCCAGGTGCGTGGACGTGCCCGCGCCGGACGAGGCGAAACTGCGCTTCTTCGGGTCCTTCTTCAGCAGCGCGACGAGCTCCTGCACCGTGTTCACGCCGAGGTTCGGATCGACCAGCAGCACGTTGGGCAGCATCGCGACCAGCGACACCGGCTCGAAATCCTTCACCGGGTCGTAAGGCAGGTTCTTGTACAGGCTCGCGTTGATCGCATGCGTGCTGATGGTGCCGCCGAAGAGCGTGTAACCGTCGGCCTTCGCCTTGGCGACGTAGGCCGCGCCCACGGCGCCGGCCGCGCCCGGCTTGTTGTCCACGACGAAGGGCTGCCCGAGCGACGCCTGCAGCTTCTCGCACAGCGTGCGACCGATGACGTCGGTCGAGCCGCCAGGCGTGAACGGCACGACGTAGCTCACGGGCTTCGCCGGCCAGGGCGCGTCCTGCGCGAAGGACAGCGGAGCAGCAGCGGAAAGGCCGAAGGCGGCCAGGCCCTCGAGGGCGCATCTTCTTTTCATTTGTCTCTCTCCAGTTCGGGGGTCAGTGGATTTCCGGCTCGCCGCCGGGCTCGATGGCAGTCTTTTCGGGCTCCAGGAAATCGAAGTCGCAGCCGGTGTCGGCCTGCCGGATGTGCTTCAGGTACAGCACCCCGTAGCCGCGCGAGAACTTGTCCGGCGGCGCTTTCCACCCGGCCCGGCGTCGCGCGAGCTCGGCCTCGTCCACCTGCATGTCGATGCGCCGCGCGTCCACGTCCAGCGTGATGAGGTCGCCATCGCGCACCAGCGCGAGCGGGCCGCCGACATGCGATTCGGGCGTCACGTGCAGCACGCACGCGCCGTAGCTCGTGCCGCTCATGCGCGCGTCGCTGATGCGCAGCATGTCGCGCACGCCCTCCTTCAACAGCTTCTGCGGGATCGGCAACTGGCCCCACTCGGGCATGCCGGGGGCGCCCTGCGGCCCGGCGCTCTGCAGCACGATCACGCTGTCCTTGGTGACCTGCAGGTCCGGCGAATCGATGCGTGCCGACATGTCGTTGTAGTCCTTGAACACGACCGCCGGGCCGGTGTGATTGCGCAATTGCGGCTCCATCGCGGCGGGCTTGATCACGGCGCCGAGCGGCGCGAGATTGCCCGTGAGAACCGCGAGACCCCCGCTTTCCAGCAGCGCGTTCTCGCGCGCGCGAATTACGTCCTCGTTGAAGATCTGCGCGCCTTCCACGTTCTCGCCGAGGGTACGTCCGTTGACCGTCATCTGCCCCATGTCGAGCAAGTCGGGCAGGCGCGTGAGCAAGCCGCGCAGGCCGCCCGCGTAGAAGAAGTCCTCCATCAGGTACTTGCCGCCGGGACGCAAATTCGCGAGCACCGGCGTCTTGCGCGCCAGCGCGTCGAAGCGGGACAAGTCCAGCGCGACATTCGCGCGCCGCGCCATCGCGATCAGGTGGACGATGGCGTTGGTGGAGCCGCCCAGCGCGAGCACGGCCGTGACGGCGTTGTCGAAGGACTTCGCGGTGAGGATGTCCGAGGGCTTCAGGTCTTCCCACACCATGTCGACGATGCGTTTGCCCGTGAGCGTGGCCATCTGCGCGTGGCGGGAATCCGGCGCGGGAATCGACGACGCGCCGGGCAGCGTGAGGCCCAACACCTCGGTCGCGCTGGTCATGGTGCTCGCCGTGCCCATCGTCATGCAATGCCCGGGCGAGCGGGCGATGCCGTCTTCCACGTCCTGCCAGTCCTGCTCGTCGATGTTGCCCGCGCGCAGCTCGGCCCAGTACTTCCACGTGTCCGATCCCGAGCCGAGGAACTGGCCCTTGTAGTCGCCGCGCAGCATGGGGCCGGCGGGCACGAAGATGGTGGGGAGGCCCATCGAGATCGCGCCCATGACGAGCGCCGGCGTGGTCTTGTCGCAGCCGCCCATGAGCACGCAGCCGTCGGCAGGATACGAGCGCAGCAACTCCTCGCACTCCATCGCAAGCAGGTTGCGATAGAGCATGGTGGTCGGCTTCTGGAACGGCTCGGAGAGCGAGATCGCCGGCATCTCCACCGGGAAGCCGCCCGCCTGCCAGATGCCGCGCTTCACCTCTTCCACCCGCTGCTTGAAGTGCGCGTGGCAGGGATTGATGTCGCTCCAGGTGTTGATGATCGCGATCACCGGCTTGCCCGCGTAGTCGCTGCGGTGGTAGCCCATCTGCGCGGTGCGCGAGCGATGGCCGAAGGAGCGCAGGTCGCGAACGCCGTACCAGCGATGACTCCGGAGTTCCTCCGGCGATTTCTTTTTGAGCTCTTCGGGGGTTTTACTGCGGGGTGGCGTCACGACAATCCTGCGGCTGGGTGGACGGAACTGATATATTAGCACATCAATCTCATCGCAACGCCCTCCCACGCCGCCGAATCCATGCTCCAACCCATCCGCCTCGACCGGTACCGCCAGGTCTCCCCGCAGGTCTACGAGTCCTTGCGCGAGATGATCGTGTCGCTCGAGCTCGCGCCGGGCAGCACGCTGGTGCGCGCGGATATCGCAGCCCGTTTCGGCGTCAGCCAGACACCGGTGCGCGACGCGATGCAGCGCTTGCAGCACGAGGGGCTGGTGGACATCTTTCCGCAGGCGGCTACGCAGGTGAGCCGGATCGACCTCGCCTCCGCGACGCAGGCGCATTTCCTGCGCCGCTCGCTCGAGATGGAAATGATGCGGGTGCTCGCGCTGCAGCGCGACGCGGCAGTGATCGGAAAGCTGCGAGGCTGGCTCGCGCAGCAGGTCGCGCTCGCCGCGGCGAAGGACCTCGACGGTTTCTCGCGCGCCGACCAGTCGTTCCATTTCGAGATGTACGCGGCCACCGGGCAGGAGGCGCTGCACCAGCTCGTGCGCAGCATGAGCGGCCATATCGACCGGCTGCGCAACCTGCACGTGCCCACGCGCGGCAAGGTGCAGCGCATCATCGCGGACCACACCGCCATCGTCGACGCGCTCGCGGCCGGATCGGTCAAGCGCGCGCAGGACGCGCTGCGCGAGCACCTCTCCGGCACGCTCGCGCAAGCCGAGGCGATCCGCACGGCGCACCCCAGGTTTTTCAGCGACTGACGCAGCCTCGACGCGCGACGCCTTGACAGCGTGAATCCCTTGGCTTATCGTGGATGGTTAGCGCTAACACGCGCCATTCATCTGCTGTTCCTTTCCCAGCCGGAAACCACTCTCATGCATCACACATCCGTCTCGCGCCGCCGTGCGCTCATCGCCACCGCCACGCTATTGGCCGGCGGCCTCGCTCCCACCGGCGCCGCATTCGCCCAGGCCGCCTACCCCTCCAAGCCGATGCGCATCCTGCTGCCCTTCCCGGCAGGCGGCAGCACCGATCCGATCGCGCGACTGCTCGCGCAAAAGCTCAACGAGGCATGGGGCCAATCCGTGATCGTGGACAACCGCCCCGGGGCCAACACGATCATCGGCACGGAGGCGCTCACCAAGGCGCCGGCGGACGGCCATACGCTGCTTTACACCGCGAGCACGCACGTCATCAACCAGATCCTGATTCCCAACCTGCCGTACGACAGCGTCAAGGATTTCCAGCCGGTCGCGCTGATCGTGCGCAGCGAGTTCGTTCTCGTGGTGCATCCTTCCGTGCCGGCGAACAACCTGCAGGAGTTCATCGCGCTCGCGAAGTCCAAGCCCGGCGCGATCAATTACGCGACGTCCGGCAACGGCAATCCCAACCACCTCGCGGGCGAGTACTTCGCGCAGACCGCGGGCGTGAAGTTGAACAACGTGCCTTACAAGGGCGGCGGCCCCGCCATCACGGACTTGCTGGGCGGCCAGGTGCAGGCGATGTTCTCCGTCCCGACCGCGGTGGCGGGGCACATCAAGTCGGGCAAATTGCGCGCACTCGCCTACACCGGCGACGCCCCGCTGCCGGGACTCTCGGTGCCCAGCTTCGCGAAAGCGGGCCTGCCCGGCTTCGACATGAATTCATGGAACGGCATCTTCGTCGCAGCGGCCACGCCCCGACCTATCGTCGACAAGATCGCGGCGGAGATCGGCAAGATCCTCGCGATGCCCGACGTGAAGGAGAAGTTCGCGGCGCAAGGCCAGGACCCGTACTTCCTCGGGCCGGACCAGTTCGCCGCGATGCTCGCTTCGGATCGCAAGAAGTACGCGAACATCATCAAGACGGCGAACATCAAGATGGAGTGATGCCTGGATGCCGGATCAAGTCCGGCATGACAGAAGCTAGCGCAACGCGTCGCCCATCCGGAACTCCCGCGTCACCTCATCGAGCCGGGCGAGCAACCCCGCATCGAGCGTCACCTCGTTCGCGGCGAACAAGTCCGGCATCTGCGCCACGCGGCTGGCCCCGAGGATCGCGCACGTCACGCCCGGCTGCGCCATGACCCATGCAAGCGAAAGGCGAAGCAGCGGAATGCCCGCCTCGTCGGCGATCGCGGAGAGCTTGGCGATCGCGTCGAACTCCCGCTCGTGCCAATAACGGTCCTTGTACATGCGCCCGGCTCCACCCTCGGCGAAGCGGCTGGTGGCGGCGGGCGATGCGGGATCCTTGTGCTTGCCGGTCAGCATGCCGCCGGCGAGCGGGTTGTAGCAAAGCGTCCCCAGGCCGTTCTCCTGGCACATCGGGAAGATGTCGCGCTCGAACTGGCGGAACAGCAGGTTGTAGCGTGGCTGCACGGTCGCGATCTTCGCGACGCCCAGCGCCTCGCTGCGCCCCAGCGCACGCGCGATGCGCCACGCGGTCCAGTTGGAGACGCCGACGTAGCGCGCTCGTCCGCTCTTCACGATCGTGTCCAGCGCCTCCATCGTTTCGTCGATGGTCGTGTCGGGATCGTCGCGGTGCAGTTGGTACAGGTCCACATAGTCGGTGTCCAGGCGCTTGAGCGATGCGTCGATCGCATCGAGCAA
Source organism: Pseudomonadota bacterium (assembly GCA_040385005.1). Classification (GTDB taxonomy): domain Bacteria; phylum Pseudomonadota; class Gammaproteobacteria; order Burkholderiales; family Burkholderiaceae_C; genus Ramlibacter. Next base: position 36,746 of record JAZKIF010000217.1, on the reverse strand, counting down.
GTGCTTGCGCGAATTGCCGGTCTGCCACGGCAGCCGGCCCATCGGCGAGCTGCCCTTGGTCGTGAGGATGTACTTGTGGCGCTTGCCCTTCAGCCATCGGCCGACGATGCGCTCCGTCTCGCCGCGAAGCTCGCCGTCGGAGCCCATCGGGTAGACGTTCGCGACGTCGATGAAATTCACCCCCGCTTCAACGGCCGCATCGAGGATGGCGAACGCGCCGGGCTCGTCGGTCTGTCCTCCGAAGGTCATCGTGCCCATGCACATGCGGGAGACCTTGAGGCCGGTCGTGCCCAGGCGCGTCAGCTTCATTTCTGCTGGCCTTTGGACCATTCTTCGATGGAAGTCACCAGTTCGGTCATGTCGCGTTGCATGCCATCGGTGCGGCCCGCGAAATTCCAGAGCTGGCGCACGGTGTTGCCCACCCACATCGGCACGCCGAGCGCTTCGCATTCCTCCACGGCCAGGCCGATGTCCTTGCACACGCTGGAGATCGGGAAGCCGAAGTCGAACGTGCGCGGCATCACCTGCTTCATGAACTTGTCCTGCGACGCGCCGCTGCGCCCGCTGCCCGCGTTGATCGCGGCCATCATGATCTGCGGATCGAGCCCGCCCTTCACGCCGGCGACGAATGCTTCGGACGTGATCGCGAAAGCCGTGGAGCTGAGCATGTTGTTCAGCAACTTGAGCAACTGTGCCTGGCCCGGCTCCGCGCCGACCATGAAGAGCTTGCCGAACGACTCGAGCAATTCCTTCACCTGCGAGACCGCACGCTCGTGACCCGCTACCATCACGGCGAGCGTGCCCGCCTTCGCGCCCGCCGCGCCGCCACTCACGGGCGCGTCGACCAGGTCGATGCCCTTGGCGAGCAACTCGGCCGCAGCGTGCTTCGTCGCGCGCGAACCGACGGTGGACAGGTCCACCACCACCTTCACGGCCTTGCCTTCCTTGATGCCGCCGTCGCCGGCCAGCACCTGCGCGAAGATCGCAGGGCTGGGCAGGCTCGTGAAGACGATGGGCGCGCGGTCCACCACGTCCTTGAGGCTCGTGCCGGCTTTCGCGCCCGCTTCCACCATCGCGCCGACGGCCGCTTCGCTGCGGTCGAACACGATCACTTCATGACCCTTGGCGATCAGGTGCTTCGCGATGGGGTTGCCCATCACGCCGACGCCGATGAAGCCGATGATTTTCCTGTCTGCCATGCTGCTCTCCTTCGGGCTCAGATGCCCATGTCCTTGAACACCGCGCGCGCGACCTTGAAGCTGGACAGGCCCGCGGGCATGCCGCAGTACACGGCGACTTGCAGCAGGCACTCCTTGATCTCGTCCTTGGTCACGCCGTTGTTGATGGCGCCGCGCACGTGGATCGCGAGTTCTTCCGGCTTGTTCAGCGCGGCGATCATGCCGAGATTCAGGATGCTGCGGCTGCGGCGGTCCAGGCCCGGGCGCGTCCACACTTCGCCCCAGCAGAACTCGGTGACGAGTTCCTGCATGGGCATGCTGAAATCATCGGCGCCCTTGAGCGATGCCTCGACGTAGCTCTCGCCGACGACGGCCTTGCGAACGGCGAGGCCTTTTTCGAACAGTTCCTTGTTCATGGTGGGTTCTCCTTGGGATGTGTTGATGGAAAGAAGGGATCAGGCGCGGCCGGCCGCGAGCGGCATCACCGTGCCGGCGTCGGCCAGCGTGTCGAGCGACCAGAGCGCATCGATGAGGGCTTGGGGATCGCAGCCGCTCGCGCCCCAGCGGCACAACTCGCGCGTTTTCGCTTCGATGTCGGCATCGGAGAGCGGCGCCGCGAGGCTGCCACGCGCGGCCGCGACGTGCCGCGACACCTGCTTGCCGTCTCGCAGATGAAGAGTGACGGTCGCCGCATCGACGACGTAGCTCGCGTCATCGATGAATCGAACCTTGCCCGACAGCGCGCTCGCCGCGGGATCCGCCATGCTCGCATCGCTGAATTCGTCCAGCCCCGCGCGGCCGCGCGAGAGCGCCATGCCGATCGCATGCTGGCCGCTCACCTGCGCTTCGCGGCCCGAGCGCGGATGCGGGCGGTCCGTGCGCTCGCGCAGCAACGGATGGCCGGTGAGTTCGACGCGCTCGACCTGCGCGAGACGCATGCCGTCTTCATTGAAAAGGGCCAGGCACGCCTCGATCACAGGGTTCAGCACGACGCCGCACGGATAAGGCTTGTACGCGTTCTTCGCGATTTCCCATTGCTCACCCAAGCCTTCGGTGATCGACGCGAAGTCGGCCTTGTCGCCCATCACCTTCAGGAAACCGCGCGGACCTTCGAGCGGCAGGGCCGGGCCTTCGAAGCCGCGTTGCGCGAGCAGCGCCGACAACAATCCGTTCGACGCCGAGTTGCCCACGCCGATGCTCTTGGCCATGCTGCCCAGCGTCTCGACGAGGCCCGACGATTGCGCGGACGCATTGCCCAGCGCCCACGTCATGCGCTGCGCATCGAAACCCTGAACGAGCCCGCACGCCACCGCCGCGCCGAACACGCCGCAGGTCGAGGTGATGTGCCAGCCGCGCTGGTAATGCCAAGGCGAGACGGCATTGCCCAGCCGGCACTCGACTTCCACGCCCAGCGCGAATGCCGTGAGCAAGTCCTGCCCGCTTACCTTGCGCATCTGCGCGAGCGCGAACAGCGCCGGCGCGACGGGCGCGGTGGGGTGGATGATCGTGGGCATGTGCGTGTCGTCGAAATCGAACACGTTGCCCGCCATCGCATTCAGCGACGCGGCATGCAATGCATCGGTGGACTGCGTGCCGCCGATGACGGTGCAGTCGCCGGCCGAGCGGAAATCCGCGAAGACGGACGCCGCCGCCGTGAGCGCCGGGTCCTTGCAGCCCGCGAGGGCCGTGCCGAAGAAGTTGACGAGCGAGCGCTTCGCCTCGTGGCGGACTGCCTCGGGCACATCCTCCCAGCGCAGCCCCGCCGCGAACTCCGCCACCGTGGCGGTGACACCCGTATCCTGCGCCGCCATCAGCTTGCCAGCCAGCCACCCTCGACGGGAAGCATGGCGCCGGTGATGTCGCGGCCGGCCGGGCCGCAGAGGAACACGAGCAGGTCCGCGACGTGCGACGCCTCGACGAAGCGCAGGATCGGCTGCTTGCCCGCGAGGAACAGGCGCGTCGCCTCGTCCCGATCGAGATCCTTCTCTTCCATCAATGCCTGGACGCGCCCGTCGATGTTCGGCGTGAGCACCGAGCCCGGACAGATCGCATTGCAGGTGATGCCCGAATTGATCGTCTCCAGCGCGACCGCCCGCGTCATACCCATCAGCGCGGCCTTGGTCGTCACGTAGTCGATGCGGTTGGCCACGGCGCGCAATCCGTACACCGAGGTCATGTTGAAGATTCGTCCCCAGCCGCGCTCGCGCATGCCCGGCAGGCACAGGCGGATCGCGTGGAAGGCCGCGCTGATGTTCACCGCCATCGCGTTGTCCCAGGCGTCGGTGGGAAAGGAGTCGATCGGCGAGAAATGCCGCGTGACGGCGTTGTTGACGAGCACGTCGACACCGCCGTGGAGTTCGCGGACCTGGTCCAGCATGCCGACGATGTTTTTCGGGTCGGAGAGATCCGCCTTGATGTAGCCGGCGGCGATGCCGTGGTCGCGTTCGAGCGCCGCTTGCACGGGGCGGACCGATTCCGCGTCCTCGATGCCGTGCAGCACCACGTTGCAGCCCGCGCGCGCGAGGCCCTGCGCCATCGCATGGCCGATGCCCGCGGCGGAGCCCGTGACCAGCGCGGTCTTGCCCTTCAGGCTGGGAGACGTTTGTTCCATAGAGAGACCGGGTCACGCCCGGTTAAGCTTCTTGCGTGATAGCGGTAACATTATCGCAAGTAAAAGCTGGCTGCGCAAGCGGTTCGGTTCTCGAATTGAAAATGCGTCGACGCGGCAGGCGACGCTCCTGCTTGGGTGGCGGCGGCCGGCGGACGGGGTGGCCGTTCTCCGGGTCTTCCGGTCGCGCCACCAACCAAGAGTGTCCACCGGCCGCCACCACCCAACCAATCCATCGCGAGCTAAGTGCTCTCCCGCTGGATCACCTCGAACCCCAGGTCCAGCCGGACCACGGCGTCATCCCCCCGCATCCGCCCCAGCAAGGCCTCGGCGCTGCGGCGGCCGATCTCCAGGCGCGGCAGGCGCAGGCAGGTCAGGCGCGGCACGGTGTGCTGCAGGATGTCCAGGTCGTCGAAGCCCGCGATGGCGATGCGCCCCGGCACCTTCCAGCCGCGCCGCTGCGCCTCGAACAGCGCGCCGATCGCCAGCACGTCGCCGGCGAAGAAGATCGCGTCCACATCCGGCACGCGGTTCATCAGGTCCACCATCGCGTGCGAGCCGGAGGTGAGGCCGCCCGGCACTTCCATCATCAGCATCGGATCCTTCGCGCGGCCCAGCGCCTTGAGCCCGGCCAGGTAGCCGCGCTGGCGCTCGCGCGCACGGCGGTTGGTCCGCGTGTCGAGGCTCACGAAGCCGATGCGCTGGTAGCCCTTGGAGGCCAGGTGCAAGGTCATGGCCTTGGCGGCGTCGGCATTCGAATAACTCACCACCATGTCGATCGGGTCGCGCGGCACGTCGCCCGTCTCGATCACGGGCACACCCGAGCGCTCGATCATCTGCAGCGCCTTGGGCGTGTGGTCGGTGTTGTGCAGGATGAGGCCGCCCACGCGCTGCGACAGGAAGGCGCCGATCAGCGCTTCTTCTTCCTGCATCGAGTAGCCGCTGTCCGCGATCAGCAGGTGCATGCCCGCCGTGCGCAGCACGTCCGCCGTGCCTTTCACCGTGTCGGCGTAGAGCGAGTTCTGGATGCTGGGAACGATCTGCCCGACCACGGTCGAGCGGTTCGACGCGAGGTTGGCGGCGATGCTGTTGGGCACGTAGCCGATCTTCTGGACGGCGTCCAGCACGGCCTTGCGGGTTTCCTCGGAGAGCTTCTGCGGTTCTCGCAGCGCGCGCGAGACCGTCATGAGCGAGACGCCCGCGGCATGCGCCACGTCGCGCATCCGCGCCCCCTGCCCGCCCGGCCGCCCCTTGGCGTCGGCGCCCCGGTTCTTCTTGATGTCGGTCACAGTTGCCATGCGGCAGATCATAGGCGACAAGCCGCGATGATAGCGGTATCATATTGCCTGAACGCAACACTGCTTCACGCACTTTCATCCTGCAGCCACGAGGATCCACCCCATGACCCCCACCGCAGACCCCTACCGCGTCTACGCGATCAAGTACGCCCACCACGCCCGCAACTCCAGCGCCAACTTCATCGGCGGGGACGCGCACGACACCCCGATGCCGCTCGACTACTTCGTCTGGGCGGTGGTCGGCAAGGACCGTACGTTCCTGGTGGACACCGGCTTCGACCAGCCCGGCGCCGACAAGCGCGGCGGCCGCAAGATCGCCACGCCCATCGACCAGGGGCTCGCCGCCATCGGGATCAAGACCGAGTCGGTGAAGGACGTGATCATCACGCACATGCACTACGACCACGCGGGCAACCGCGACATGTTTCCCAATGCCCGCTACCACGTGCAGGACAAGGAGATGGAGTTCTGCACCGGCCGCTGCATGTGCCACCGCCCGCTCGCCGTGCATTTCGAGCCGGAGGACGTCGCGAGCATGGTGCACAAGGTGTTCAAGGGCAACGTGGCCTTCCACGACGGCGACGACGAGATCGCCCCGGGCCTCTCCGTACACCACCTCGGCGGACACACGGCCGGCCTGCAGGTCGTGCGCGTGTGGACGGAGAAAGGCTGGATGGTGCTGGCCTCGGACGCGTCGCATTTCTACGCGAACATCGAGCAGAAGCGCCCTTTCCCCGCCGTCTACAACGTGGCCGACATGATGGAGGGCTACCAGCGCATCTACAGCCTGGCGGATAAGCCCGAACTCGTCATCCCCGGCCACGACCCGCAGGTGCTGCAGCGATTCCCGTCGGAGACCCGCGAGCACGAAGGCTGGATCGTCCGCCTGGACGGCGACCAGCGCTGAAGCCCCCGATACCCCACAAGGACAAGAGACACATGAAGATTTCCCGCCGCACCCTGGCGCTCGCGGCCGCCGCGACTGCGACCGTAATGGCCGCCCCCTCGATCGCGCTCGCGCAAGCCGGCTATCCCGCGCGGCCCGTGCGCATCGTCGTGCCCTACCCGCCGGGCGGCAGCGTGGACCCGGTCGCGCGCATGATCGGCGAGAAGCTCACGGGCCTGTGGGGCCAGCAGGTGGTGATCGACAACAAGCCCGGCGCGAGCACCATCATCGGCACCGACGCAGTGGCAAAGGCCGCGCCGGACGGCTACACGTTCCTGCTCACGGCCAGCACGCACGTGAGCAACCCGCTCCTCTTCAACAACCTGCCCTACGACAGCGTGAAGGACTTCGTGCCGGTCGCGCCGCTGTACAAGGCCGAGTTCGTGCTCGTGGCGAATCCTTCGGTGAAGGGCGCGACGCTGCAGGAATTCATCGCCGATGCGAAGGCCAGGCCGGGCCAGTACAGCTACGCCTCCGCCGGCGCAGGCAATGCCAACCACATGGCCGCCGAACTGTTCTCGATGATGACGGGCACCAAGCTGCTGCACGTGCCGTACAAGGGCGGCGGCCCATTGCTCACCGACTTGATGAGCGGCCAGGTGCAGCTGTACTTCGCGGTGCCGATCACCGTGATCCCGCACCTGCAGTCGGGCAAGCTGAAAGCGTTCGCGACCACGGCCGAGACGCGCTTGCCGCTGATGCCCAACGTGCCCACCTTTAAGGAAGCCGGACTGCCTGGATTCGGCATGCGTTCATGGCTGGGCGTGTTCGCGCCCGCCAACACGCCGAAGGACATCGTGCACAAGGTGTCCGCCGACCTCGCCAAGGTGCTCGCCATGCCGGATGTGCGCGAGAAGCTGCAAAGCCAGGGCCAGATCCCGTTCATCGCCACGCCGGAGCAATTCGCGGTGATCAACAAGGACGACACCGCCGAATTCGCGCGCGTCATCAAGGCCGCGAATATCAAGCTCGATCAATGACATGACGATGCAAGGCTGGGGAGTCGTCATCACGGGCGCGGGCAGCGGCATGGGCGCCGAAGCGGCGCGGCGCTTCGCGAAGGAAGGCGCGCGGGTCGTGGTCTCCGACATCGATGGCGCCGCCGCCAATGCCGTCGCACTGGAGATCGCGGCGCCCGGAAGTCGCAGCGACGCGCCTCGCGCCATCGGCGTCCGTTGCGACGTTGCATCCGCCGAAGACTGCGCGCAGCTCGTCGCCGCTGCCGAAGATTTCTTCGGCGCGCCCATCGACGTCTTCCTCGCCAACGCGGGCGTGAGCTTCGCGGGCGATTTCCTCACGGCCGATCCGCAGGCGCTCAAGCGCATCGTGGACGTCAACGTCACCGGCAGCGTCTTCTCCGCGCAGTCCGCCTTGCGCAGCTTGGTGAAGAGTCCGCGCGCGAGCCTGATCTTCACCAGCTCGACCAGTGGTGTGACGGGACGCGCGAAGCGCAGCGTCTACAACGCGTCCAAGCACGCGCTCGCGGGGTTGGTGAAGGCGCTGGCGCTCGAGTTCGGCCCGGCCGGCGTGCGCGTGAACGCCATCGCGCCGGGTTCGACCGACACTGCTTTTCTCCGCACGCATCTGGCGAAGGTGGAAGATGATGTGGACGCAGCGATCGCCCGCATCGTGAGTGCGATGCCTTCGGGGCATCTCGTGTCGCCTGAAGATTTCGCGGATGCAGCGGTGTTCCTCGCCTCGCCTGCCGCCCGGTCGATCACTGGGCACACGCTGGTGCTGGATGGCGGGGCGACGGCCGGGAAGATGTAGGGCTTGCTGGCCTGGTGGGGTGGCGGCGGCCGGCGGAAGGGGTGGCCGTTCTCCGGGTCTTCCGGTCGCTAGCATCGCCGTTCAGAAGGCACGTTGTGAGAACGAGGGCTTCGCGGCTCAATGACTCGTAGCGTCCGGAAGCCCCTGCGCCCGACCACCCCATCCACCGACCTTGTCCCGACGTGCGAATGTGCGAACAAGACCCGCGCTCGCGTGGATGCCGGATCAAGTCCGGCATGACAACAGATGCGGTGTCATTGCGGGCTCGGCCCGCAATCCATGCAGGCACACCACACTCCTACGAATCGGCCGGGGACCGGGGTCGGTCAGGGGCAGAGCTTGGAGAACGATCCACCCCGGTCGCCGGCCGCGCCACCCAGGCAGCCCTACGGCTAACGCCAGTACAGCAGCATCAATCCAGCTTCACGTTAGCCGCCTTGATGATCTTCCCGAACTTGTCCATGTCGCTCTTCAGCACGGCTTCGAACTGCTCGTGCGTCGTCGTGTAGCGACCCATGCCGGCGGTATCCAGCATCGTCTTCATCTCGGGCAGCGCCATGATGCGGTTCACTTCGTTGGCGATCTTCGTGACGATTTCCTTCGGCGTTCCGGCCGGTGCGAGCAGGCCGTACCAGATGCGCACTTCGTAACCGGGCAGTCCGGCCTCGGCCATCGTCGGCACGTCCGGCAGCAACGCCATGCGCTGCGGGCTGGAGACGGCGAGCGGCTTCAACTTGCCACTGCGGATGAACGGCATGACGATGATCGGGCTGCCCATGCTGAACTGCACCTGGCCGCCGACGAGGTCGGTGATGGCGGGGCCGCCGCCCTTGTACGGCACGTGGGTCGTCTTGATGCCGGCCATCATGTTGAGCAATTCGCCCGCGAGGTGGTTCGGGTTGCCGCTGCCGGCCGAGGAGAAGTTGAGCTGGCCTGGCTTGGCCTTGGCGAGCGCGATGAACTCCTTCAGGTTGTTCGCGGGCACCGAGGCGTTGGTCACGAGGATCATGTCCGTCGTGCTCACCGTGGCGACGGGCGTGAAGTCCTTGATCGGGTCGTAGTTCGTCGGCAGCAGCTGCGGATTGGTCACATGCGATGACGCCGTGAGCAGCAGCGTGTAGCCGTCGGCCGGCGACTTGGCGGCGTATTCCGTGCCGATCACGGTGTTGCCGCCCGGGCGGTTGTCCACGATGACTTGCTGGCCGAAGGTCTCGCCCATCTTCTGGCCGATGAGGCGCGCGAGCGGATCGACGCTGCCGCCCGGCGGGAAAGGCACGACGATGCGCATCGGCTTGGTGGGGAAGGCGCCCTGCGCGAAGGACACGAGGGGCGCGGCGGCGACGCATGCCGCCATGAGGCAGGCGGCCAGCGAAAAGCGTTTCATGGGTATCTCCTGGGTATGAGAGCGCCAATTGAGAGCATCAATTTGATAGCGCTAACTTTGATAATGGATTTTCAGGCGCAGCCCGGCCTCTGTCAAGGCGGGCACTACCGTCAACGGAATTTCAGCGGCGGATGTTCGTGGTGTCCATCACGGCGCACAACTGGCCGTGCTGGTTGTGGAACTCGCGGCGGGAGACGACGAAGGCCATCAGGCCGGTCTTGCCCTGCTTCACCGAGGTCTCGGTGATGGTCGCGGTCATGGTGAGCGTGTCCCCGACGATCATGGGTTCGTGGAATTCATAAGCGTCGCCGCCGTGCAGCGTCGCCTTGCCCCAGTCGAAGACCAGCGGCGACGTGCGGCAATTGAAGAACGCCTGCCAGATGAGCGGCCAGGGCGCGACGATGCCGCGATAGCCGCGCGCCCTCGCCGCCGCCGCGTCGAAATGGATCGGGTCCATGTTGCCGAGCGCAATCGCCATGCGGCGCGCCGACAGCTCTTCGACAGGCATGCTGTCGGGCTCGCCGACGGGACCGTGGATGGCCAGCAATGCGGCCTCGATCGCGGCCGCATCCGGCACGGATGCCTGTTCGCTCATTTCCTGCCTCCTTCGCGCAGCGGCAGTTCGGCGACCAGGCCACCGGGCGTGGTGACCTTGCCGTCCTGGTTGATGATGGTGCACTCAATGTCGAGCATGCCCTTGCCGTCCTCCACCCAGGCCCGCTTGACCGTGGCGTGGATGTGAGCCAGGTCGCCGGGAATGGTGGTCGCGGTGTTGCGGTCCCAGAACGTCGCGACGCGCGCCCGGCTGCCGAGCCAGTTGGTGATTTCGGTCAGCATGAAGCACGCCATGAAGGGCCCGGACATCGCCAGGCCCGGAAGGCCGGCCGCTTTCGCCGCCTGCGCGTCGTGGTGGAACTCGGACGCGTAGTTGTCGCAAGCCGCGGCCCAGCGCACCTGGTGGCCCGCGGTCATCGGACCCTTGGTCACGACGGGCATTTGCGTGCCTTCCGGAAAATCCTCGAACAGCCGCGCGGGCGGCTCCTTCGTGTCGACCTTGTACATGGCTTCAAGCCTCCTTGCGCAATTCGAATCGCGGGATGGTGATGTCGGGCGTGACCGCATCGAACATGACCTGCACGGCGTCGCCGATCTTCACCTGGTCGTTCGGCGTGCCGACGATGTTGCTGAACATGCGCGGACCCTCCTCCAGCTGCACCAGCGCGACGTTGTACGGGATGTCTTGCTTGAAGCCCGGGTGGTAGGACTGGTGGAAAACGATGTACGAGAACACCGTGGCCCGTCCGGACATCGCGGCCCACTCGAATTCATCGGAGAGGCAGCGCGGGCAGAACCGGTTGATCGGGTAGCGCACGTGCGAGCACTGCCTGCATTTCTGCAGCTTGAGCACGCCGCCCCGGCATGCCTCCCAGAACTCGCGGTTCTCGTCATTCAGCGTGGGCAGCGGCTTGGGGTAGCCGGTGCCCGCATCGACCATGGCCTGCATCAACCTCTCCTCAACACGAGCGCGTTCGCGCAATTGAGCGACATGCCGCGGCCGGTGACGAGGCCGACTTCGGCGCCCTCCACCTGGCGCGGGCCGCACTGGCCGCGCATCTGCTTCACGCCTTCGACGATGTGCAGCCAGCCTTCCATGAACGACTCCGACAAGTTGCCGCCCGCGGTGTTCACCGGGAGTTCGCCGCCCAGCCGGATGCGGCCGTTCTCGACGAAAGCGCCCGCTTCGCCCGGCTTGCAAAAGCCCCCGTGCTCCAGCCACAGCAGCACGCTGGGCGTGAAGTTGTCGTAGAGCTGCGCGACGGCGATGTCTCTCGGGCCCACGCCCGCCATCGCATACGCATCCTCCACGGCCCGCTTCTGGTGCGGCGCATACCACCAGTCCTCGGTGCCGAGGTTCTGCGTGGTGTATGCCTGGCCCATGCCGGAGAGCAGCACGCGCGGCTGCTTCAAATCCTTGGCGCGTTCCGCACTCGACACGATGACGCACACGCCGCCGTCGGAGACGAGGCAGCAATCGAGCAGGTGCAGCGGCTCGACGATCCAGCGCGAGGCCTGGTGGTCCTCCACGGTGATCGGCTTGCGCATCTGCGCTTCGGGGTTGAGCGATGCGTGATAGCGGCATGTGACAGCAATCTCGGCGAGCTGGCGGCTCGTCGTGCCGTACAGCGCCATGTGACGCGCGGCCGTGATCGCGCTGTTGGCGGCGGCGGACATGTAGCCCCAGATCGCCGACGAATCGCCCCAGCCCTGCGCGCGGTCGAACTTGCCGCCCCCGGTCGCGGCCGCGTCGCCGAAGATGCACGCGACGTGCGTCGCCATGCCGGCGTCGATGGCCATCACGGCTTGCTGGATCAATGCGCCCGCCGTCGCGCCGCCCATGTACATCGAGCCGGTGAAACGCGGGTCGATCCCCATGGTCTCGCCCAGGCGCAGATAGTTGAGCGGACCTTCGGGCGACGTCTGCCCGCCCAGCGTCAACAAGCCATCGATCTGGTCCTTGCGCAGTCCGCTGTCATCGAGAGCACGCTTGAATGCCTCGACGGCCAGCGAGATTGCCGTGGAGCCGGGCACCTTGCCTTGCGGGCTCGCGCCGACGCCGACGATGGCGCACTGGTCACGCAACTTGTGTGTCATTTGAGGACTTGCTCCGATTCCAGCGCGTCGATCTCCGCATCGCCCAGCTTCAGCATGTCGCGCAGGATCTCGCGCGTGTGCTCGCCGAGCAGCGGCGCGGGACGCGTCGGTTGCACCGGCGTGCGCGTGAAGCGGAACGGCAGGTTGTTGTACAGCGACTCGCCCATCTCGGCATGCGGCAGTCGCACCCAATGCCCGCGATGTGCGAGTTGTGGATCGACGCGCGTCACGTCGTGCGCGTCCTGCACGGCGCCGGCGGGGAGGCCTTTGGCCTGGAGCTTCAGCATGAGTTCCTGCGCGTCCTGGTTCGCGGTCCATGCGCCCAGCAGACGGTTGAGTTCCTCGCGGTCGCGGTAGCGCTCGGGCATGGTCTGCCAGCGCGGCTCGAGCGCCCACGCGGGGCGGCCCATCGCATCGACCAAGGCGGACCACTGCGCATCGTCCATCACGGTGATCGCGATCCAGCGGTCCTTGCCGGCCGCCGGATACACGCCGTGCGGCGCGGCCCAACGATGGTCGCTGCCGCGCTTGTCCTGCAGATTGCCGTTCACGGTGAGATCGAGGAACGTCGGGCCCATCAGCGAGAGCATCGGCTCGGTCTGCGCGAAGTCGATGAACTGTCCCTTGCCCGTGCGGCGGCGATGGCGCAGCGCGGCCAGCAGCGCGAACGCCGCGTGGCACGGGTTGGGCAGGTGATCGGGATAGTTGGTGCCGGTGCCCGCCGGGATGCGCCCCGGCAGGCCGCTCAAATACTGGATGCCCGTCAGCGCCGCGATGCTGCTGCCCGTGCCGCGGAAATCGCGCTGCGGCCCTTTCGAGCCCTGCATCGACATCGCGAGGTAGATGATGTCCGGCTTGATCTTCGCGCAGTCCTCGTAGCCGAGGCCGAACTTGTCCATCACGCCGGCGGCGAAGTTGTTCGCGACGATGTCGCTGCGCTCGATCAGCTTGCGGATCACTCCGAGCGCCTTGGGGTGCTTCATGTCGATCGTGATGCCGCGCTTGCTGGTGTTGCGATCGGCAAAGTAGCCGCTGCGGTTCACGCCGGGCTTGCCGTCCTTGTAGGGACCGGCAAGGCGCAGCGAATCGAGGCGCGTGGACGTCTCGATCTTGATGACGTCGGCGCCCATGTCGCCGAAAATTTTCGTGGTGTAGCTGCCCGCGCCGATCCAGCAGAAATCGGCGACACGCAGGCCGGCGAGCGGCAGTTTTTGATCGCTCATGCGGCGACTCCCATGGACACGAGGCGCGAGACTTCTTCTTTCGCGACGCCGATTTCATTCAACACTTCGATCGTGTGTTCACCGAGCGAAGGCGCGGGCCTGCGCACTTGCCACGGGGTGCCCGACATCACATACGGCGCGCCCGGCATCAACGCCGCCTGCTTCAGAAGCGGATGCGTGAACGGCACGAAATGCCCACGCGCCTGCAGTTGCGGGTTCTCCAGCAAATCGGCCGGCGTGCTCACCGGCGCGAGCGGAATGCCGCGCTTCTGCCCTTCGGTGTACAGCCAGGCCTTGGTCTTCTGGCGGGACCACGTCATGAACAGGTCGGCGAACACATCGCGCGCCTCGTCGCCCTTGAGGTAAGTGAGGTCCGACCATTCGGGGCCGAGCAGCCGTTCCGCGCCCACCATGCCGTCGTCCTTGAACCATTGCATACTGCGCGACCATGCCGGGCTGTTGCCGATGCCGCGCGAACCGAGAAAGATGTAGCCGTCCTTGCACTCGAAGAGCCCGTAGCCCGCGAAGCGCTGGTCGCCCAGCGGCCGCTGGCGGATCACGCCTTCCAGGTCGTAGGTCTGCGCGGCGTTCTCCAGCGCGAGTGTCACGCTCTCCTGCATGGAGATGTCCACGTGCTGGCCCTGCCCCGTCAGCTCGGCATCGGTCACCGCGAGCATCGCCGCCACGCCGCCGTACATCGCCGCGCACTTGAACGCCTGGTCGCCATGCGCGTGCGTCGGCGCCGCGTCGCGGTAGCCACCCATGTGCAGCAGGCCACCCAGCGCCAGGCCGACGAGGTCCGTGGCTTGCATCTGCGCGTAGGGCCCGGTCTGGCCGAACGGCGTGATGCTTGCGACGCAGATCGAGGGCCGCCGTTTCGCGAGATCGTCGTAGCCGATACCGCGTGCGGCCATCCAGCCGGGCGGCGAGGTTTCGATCACGAGGTCGGCCGTCGCCGCGAGTTCGCGGAACAGGTGCTGGCCGCTTGCGGTGTCCAGGTCCAGGCAGATGCCGCGCTTGCTCGTGTTCTGGTAAGCGAAGTTGAGGCTCCGCTCAACGCCCGCGACGTTGTCGATGAAGGGCGGTTCGCGCCGCAACGCCGTACCGCCGGGCGGCTCGACCAGGATGACGTCCGCGCCCATGTCCGCGAACAACTTGCCCGAGTAGTTGCCCATCGGGCCCGAGAGATCGAGGACGCGCAGGCCCTCGAGCGCCGCCGGTGCGGCCTTTGCAGCTTCCGTCATTTCATCTTCCACACCGGCTCGCGCTTCTCGGCGAACGCCTTGCGGCCTTCCACGCGGTCCTCGGTGTCCTTCAGGATGCCGTACATGTACTTGTCGACCTGCAGCGCGTGCGTCAGCGGCATGTCCTGCCCGCGCGTCACGAGCTGCTTCACGGCGCGCACGGCAAGCGGCGCGTTCTGCGCGATGCGTTTGCCCAGGGCCAGCGCCGTCGGCATGAGTTCCGAAGGCGGCACGACCTTGCTGCACAGGCCCATTCGCAATGCTTCATACGCATCGATCATGTCGCCGGTGAGCAGGAGCATCATCGCGTCGCTCTTGGAGATCGACCGCGGCAGGCGCTGGATGCTGCCGCCCCAGGGGATGCTGCCGCGCTTCACTTCCGTCAAACCGAATTTCGCATTCTCGGAGGCGATGCAGATGTCGCAGGCGGTGATCAGTTCCGTGCCGCCGGCGAGCGCATAGCCGTTCACGGCCGCGATGATGGGCTTGTCCGTCTCCAGACCCTGGAATGCGCTGCCCGTGTCGCCGCGCCCGAGCAGCTGCTGCGCGTAGCTGTCGTTCGGGTCCGGCATGGTCTTCTTCAGGTCCGCGCCGGTGCAGAACGCCTTGTCCCCCGCGCCGGTGAAGATGATGACGTGGATGTCGTCATCCGTCTTCATGCGGGCGTAGAAAGCGTAGAGCTCCTGGCGCATCTCCGGGTCGATGGAATTCATCGCGTGGGGCCGGTTGAACTCGACCACGCAGACCTTGTCTTCGACCGTGATGTTGAGGTTGGGCATGGGTGCCGCTCCTGGTTATGTTAGCGCTAACCGCTATGTGCGGAGTATAGCAGCGGTGCGACAGACGCAAACCCGCCGCGCGGCTTTGCCAAGCGTTTCATGGCCATTCTCTCCCACGCCCCCGCTGGGCGCGGGCAATCAACCGGCAGGCGGGTTGTGAGTTCCTTGCTTGCTCCTGAGTTTTTCCAGGGCCTCGGCAAACCCCACCCAGTTGCTCAGGAGCCGGTCCGAGTCGGCCGCCGCCAGTTCGTGAAACAACACCGACGTTGCGAGGACCGTGTTCGTGTCCGCCAGTTCCATGGTGAGCGGATCCGAAACCATCAGTGCCAGCAATTGCTCCACCGCATTTGCCCGATCGGCCGAACGCGCCAACTTGCAACATCCCCCGGCCAGGTCGGTCAGGTAATTGCGGCCGACCTGCACGCCCCACTGCCGGACAACGACCGGACATATCTCGAAGGCCCGCGCACAAAACTGCCATTGAAGTTCGGACGGCAGCAGGTGCGCGCACGAAACCAGGCCGGCTGCGATGTCGCGCACGAGCGCCAGCAATTGATCCTGTTCTTTCGACAGATACGTTTCGCCGGCCAGGAATTCGAAAGCGTCGGCGTCATCGACCCCTCCCTCCGCCATGAGGATGTCGAACATCGGCTCAAGCATGAAGCAAATGCGGCCGATCGTCTCGCCATCCTCGGCGGACCAGGGAAGGCTTGCATAGGCTCCGGTGATCGCGTGGATCGTTTGGAGCCATGCGCCGCCGGCCGCGAAGTCCGCCACAGCCAGCCCGGATGGGGCGACGAAGAGCGCAGGGAACGCGTGGCCCATAACGTGTGCATCGACCCACGCCTTTCGGTCGACGGGACGAAACCAGCCCAGAAATTGCGAAAGCGCCAGCTTGACCGCCGACTCATCAGGCACCAGTTCCACGGGATTTGGCAAGTTTCCGTGACTCACCGACGAGAGAAGCGCTTCGAAGAACGGTTGCCGATCCGCCATGGCCAAGTGCTGCACCTGCGCCGCGAGCATGAGGTTGAGCTCTGGAGTGGTGCATACGGACCCAGCGCCGCTCGTCACCACGTGCCGGATGAGCATGCCCGCGGCATCACGGCGTTCTGCCGGCCGTTCAAGATACTGGATCTCCTGAATCAGCCAGGGCAGCACATCGTTGAGCGCGTGGAACATGAAGTCACCCTGGGCCAGGCGCTCGGCCTTCACCTGTCCAAAGTTGCCGAGTATCCAGGTCAGAAGTTCGGGACGTGCGCCGGACGGAACGTGGCGCAGGTGCCGGGCGAACTGGATCATGGCAGGCTCGCTGCGCCCATGCCCCGCGCTTCGCAATGCCTGTATGCCGGCGTGATACGCGGCCTGCCAGGATTCGGGCACGTTTCCCGATGCGTCCATTGCCTGCCCGCAGGCAGTCAGCAACTTCGTCTGGACAGCAAATCCGTTCGCCACGGTGGCGAACTCCTTGCACGCTCGGACAAAGAGTTCGGTCCGCTGGGGTTCAGGCGCATCGGACATGAAATGCGCCAGTTTGAGCAGTAGATTTACCGGAATCTCCGCGACAGTTTTCCCGGCCAAATCCACATCCAATACTGCTTTGGCGCATCGGCCCTTGGCTGGATGATTGCCCATGCGATCGAAGTGATCCACTAGGAACGGCAAAGGATTGAGGCTCGCCCGGAAGGCGACAGTCGTGCCCTTCGACCATTGCAAGAGCAACTGGAATTTGTCGACCGCCTCTGTCTCGCCAAACCATGGAAGGGCGTTTGCCACCTCGCCCACTGCCGTGACCACGAGCGGGTCGGTCAACGGGATTCGTATCTCGCCTCGCAATGCGCCACGCAAAAGGGCCGCCGCCTGCTCACCTGCCTGGTGGGGCTGACCCCACGGGGCCGGCAGCGACTCCAGGCCCATCAATCGCAACTGGTTGAAGTAGAGTGGCCGAAGGCTGGGTTCAAGGTTACTCACCTGGTGTGCCAGCCCGACGAGCGCATTGCGCGGATCGATACCGGCAGCGCATTGCAGCAACGTGGAGAATGACGATTCCCACAATTGCGCATCTCGCATCGCGAACTTGAGCCTTGCGATGGTATGAATCAACAAAGCTGGCGCCGCGGCCGGATAGGGCTCTTTCAGGCCGGCCAGGACGAGCTCGAATTGACCGCGCCACGCCTGCCAGATCCGTTCATTGCGAACGGGAGCGCGCCAGGTCGCCCAGAAGCCCTGGTTGGAACGCGCGGCTCCCCTGCCTGCCTGTAAATCCACCGCAAAGGGAAAGTTGCGCACCTCCAGGGTGTTCGCGCGCAATTGCTCGCGAGCGGTCGCACGGTATTGTCCGGAAACCGACCGGACACGGTGATTCACGAGCGCAAAATTCCTGCCTGCGCTGGAAAGGTGATCGGTTGCGAGGATCTCGAATATCCGATTGATCACATCCTCGGGCAGGTCGTTGACCGTGGGTCCGTTCGTCTTCGAATTCGCCGCCGACGACCCGTTCGCGTCGGGATCCTCGGTGCGGCTCTTTTTCAATGGGCGCTCGTCGCGCGCGGGTCCGCCAAGGCGTTTCATCGTATCTCTCCTCAAGGATCGCTATAGGTCACCCTCGCGGAGAAATGTTTCCCGTGGATCGAAGCCTCGGCCGGTGCAGCCTCAGTCGATCCGCAGCTTCTTCCGATAGTCCGGATCCACCTCGTGAATGGCCTTCACCCGTTGCAGCTCCGCGAGCCCCATCGCGTCGAACGGCTTGTTCACCGTCGGCTCTGCGCAAACAACGCGCGCCTCGAACAGCGACGCGATGCGCGCTTCGTCCAACCCCAGCACGTCCCGCAGGATCGCGCGGCCATCGTCGCCGTAGCGCGGAGCGGGCTTGCGGATGCGCACTTCGCGATTCGCGAGCTTCCACGGACGGCTCATGATCGGGCGCACGCCCATGGGCTCGGGCAGCCGCACGCGCTCATGGAAGCCACGCGCAAGCAATTGCTCATCGAGCAGGATGTCGCGGTTGTTGAAGACCGGGCCGCAGGCGATGCCGGCGGATTGCACGCGATGCATCAGCGCGCGAGCGTCCTGGTTGCGCACCCACTTTCCGACCGCCGCATCGACCTGATCACGCGCGGCGCGCCGTCCTTCCGCGCGAGCCCACGATGCGTCGATCGCTACACCGTCGCCGGACATCATCGACGCCAGCGCCCGCCACTGCGCATCCGTCTCCACCGTCAACGCGACCCAGCGATCCTCGCCCGCGCTGGGATACACGTTGCTCGGCACATGCAGTTCGTGCTCATTGCCGATGCGCTGCGGCTGCGTGCCATCGAGCTGGTATTGCAGCAACGCTTCGGGGATCATCGCCACACCGATCTGGTACATGCCCATGTCGAGCGACTGGCCCTGCCCTGTCCGGCGCACGTGGCGCAGCGCGGCGAAGACGGCCGCCAGGCCGGCCCAGCACGCGAGAAAATCGGGGTACGACTGTCCCACCTTCCACGGCTTGTCGCCGCGGTAGCCGCTGTACGCGGCGATGCCCATCGTCACTTCCAGCGTTGTGCCCTGGCTCGGAAAATTCTTCCACGGCCCGGTGCCGCCATATCCGGTGTTCGCGAGCGTGATCAGCTTCGGGTTGATCGCACGGAGTTCTTCGTCGCCCAGCCCCCAGCCGCTCAGCACGCGCGGGGTGAAATTGTTGACGACGATGTCGCTCTTCGCGACAAGCTCGCGGAACACGTGTTTGCCCTCGGGCTTCGCCATGTCGATCGCCATCGACAGCTTGCCCCGGTTGACGACGTTGAACATCCCCGAGCGATTGATGCCGTCGACACGCGTGTCGTTGTCGAGATAGGTCGTGAGCACGCCTTTGCGCGTGGGATCGAGCTTCAGCGGGGACTCGATCTTGATCACCTCCGCGCCCAGGTCGCTCAGGATGCCTGCCATGTACGGCACTGCGATCACGGTGGCCATGTCCAGCACGCGCAAGCCTTCGAGCGGCAGGCGCGGTTTCGCGGATGCGGGCGGCTTGACGGGCTCCGGCGCCGACGTCAACGCCTGCAGAACCTCCTGCGTGTGCTCCCCCAGCATCGGCGCACGGCGGCGCACGCTCGTGGGCGTGGCGGACATCTTCACCAGTTCGCCCGGATAGCGGAAGCTGCGTCCTGACGGATGCTCGACATCCACCCAGAAGTCGCGTTGCCCCAACTGCTCGCAGTCGAGAAGATCCGGCGCGGTCTGCACCACGCCCATCAACAGCCTACGCTGCGACCCGTCGACAAACAGCTCCTTCGCCTCGCGGTCCTTCACCGATTCGGCGACGAGGTCGCGCACTTCCTCGACATGCTTCGACCGCTCCTTGTTGCTCGCGAACTTCGCCTCGCGGAATGCCTCGTTGCGGAACAGGTCCGCATAGGTTTCGTTCGGCACCGTCAGGCTCGCCTGGAACGAGAGGTAGCCCTTCTTCGTGGCGACCGGCGCGCCCGAGTACGGATCCTGCACCGCCATGCGCCGGCCCTGGATCGCGCCCATGAAGGTGTAATAGGTCTCGCATGTCACGAGTTCGGACACGAGGCATTCAAGGGTCGACAGGTCCACGTGGTCGCCGATGCCGTCTTTCTCCGCCGCGGTGAAGGCGGCGAGCGCCGCGTACGCCGCGTTGAGCCCCGCGCAGAACGCCACCTGGTTGAGGCCGTGCTTCAAGGGCGCGCGGTCCACGTCGCCGCTGATCTGCATGATCCCGCTCATCGCCTGGTGCACGAGGTCACTGCCGATGAACTGGGAGTACGGCCCTTCCTGGCCGAAATCGGTCACCGAGACCACGACGACCTTCGGGTTCAACTCCATCATCCGTTGCGGCGACAAGCCCCATGCAGCCAGCGTGCCGGGCTTGAAGCTCTCGATGACGATGTCGCTGGCCTTGACCAGCGCTTCGAGCTGCGCGAGCGCGGACTGCGTCCCCAGGTCGAGCGTGATCCCGCGCTTGTTCCAGTTGAGGTAGGCGAAGAGCAGGCTGCGTTCCGCCTCGGGTCCCTCATGGAGCAGCGGATGCATCGCGCGCGCCGGGTCGCCACCCACGGGCTCGACCTTCACGACGTCCACGCCGAAGTCGCCGAGCAAGCGCGCGGCCATCGGCCCCGCGATGCCCTGGCCCAGGTCGAGCACGCGCACGCCGCGCAGTGCCGATGCGTTCACTTCGGGATCAGCCATTCAATTGCTTTCTTGCGATGAGGATCAAGGATAGGTGGCGGATCAGGATTGCGCCAGCGCGTACAACGCGGAGACGTCGCGGAGTTCGTCGATCGCCATGAGGGCATCGAACAACGGCCTCGGCGCCGCGGCGAGTCCACCCGCCGCGAGGCAGCTTTCGAATTTGGCGAACAGCTCGCCCGGCAGCAACGGCCGCTCGGGGCCGCCGCGCACATAGTCGACTTCGCGCCGCAGGCGCGTGCCGTCGGCCAGTTCGATCTCGACGATGTCGTGCGGCGCCTCGCCGGCGCGGTCGGAGGATTCGACGTCGGTGGGAATCACGTCGACGAGCCGCATCGTCTCGCGCACGTCGGCGCGTTGCACGAAGCTGTCTTCCAGCTCCTGCAGGCCGCAGCGGCGTGCGATCAACGCGGCGGCCATCGCGTGGTGCATCGAGAACTTCGCTTGCAGGCCGTCTTCCGGGGCGTCGAAGCGCAGCGTGGATTTGTTGCGGCGGCTGATGGTGACGGCGATGTGCTTCGCATCTTTCGGATCGATCGGATGTTCGTCCAACAGCGTCAACATCCCGTCGAGCGCGCGATGCGTCGCGAAGCAGTTGGGATATTTCTTCGTGTTCACGCCGTCGCGCGGCAGTTTCCACTCGCGCCCAGCCCGCACGGGTGACTCGAGGTCGATGCGGCCCTTGGGCGAGATGCCGTTCATCAACCCCTTCGGGCCTTCGAGCGCATCGACGGATGCGGTGAAGCCGCGTTGCGCCAAACGCGCCGCCATCACACCCGCATGCGCCGCATGACCCGCGTGCAGCGGCTTGGTCATGCTGCCGAAATTCGCGATCACGCCGCTGCTGTGCGAGGCCGCGATGCCCAGCGTATGCGCCGTCTGTTCAACATCGAGGCCGCGCAAGTTCGCGCACGCGGCGGCGACGGCCAGCGCACCGAACACGCCCGTGGGGTGCCAGCTGTGGTTGTGGTACAGGTCGGCCTCGCGGTTCAGCAGCTCGGCCCAGGTTTCGTAGCCGGCCGCATAGGCAGTCGCCATCGCACGGCCATCCGAACCCAGACCTTCGGCTTCGGCCAGGATCGCCGGCACCAGCGTCACGCTGATGTGGCCTTTCTGCGCCGCGTCGTCGAAATCCAGTGCATGCGCCGCCGTCGCATTCAGCCACGCGGCCTCGGGCGCGCGCGCCGTGCCGCGGTCGATGAAGAGACGGCTCTCGCCGGGCCGCGGCTCCAGCGTTTCGAGCAGGATGCGCGCGGGCTCGCTGTCACGCCCCGCCGCGAGCGTCGCGAACGTGTCGGTAAAGCCGATGCGGATGAAAGGCAGCGCGCCTTTGGGCACGTCCTCGAAGCGAAGGCCCGAAATGAAGCGCGAGAGTTCTTGCGTGAGGCTCATCGGCCGCCTTTCCATCCGTGTATCTCGCGAGCCGTCGCCTCGCTGATCAGGCCATCGCGCAGGTCTTCCGCGATTCGCGCGGCATCGCGTTCGCGAGGATCGCCGATGCCGCCGCCGCCGGGCGTGTGCAGCACGACGCGATCACTGGCCGGCACCACTTGCCGGCCCTTGCCGCGCAAGGCCGGCCCGGACTTCAACGCCGCGCGGCCCAGAGCGCCCGGCTGCCCACCGTCCGCGCCGCGCGCGGGGTACACCATGCGCTCGAAGGTCGCGCCAATCACCATCGGCGCGTTGTCCGCATGACCGACTTCCAATGTCTGCCCCAATCCACCGCGCAGGCGCCCCGCTCCACCGCTGTCGCAGGTGAACTCCTTGCGCCAGAACACCACGGGCACCATGGTCTCGATGATCTCCACCGCGGTGTTCTTCACGCCGCTCGGGAACGCCGTGGCGGACAAGCCGTCCTTGCCGGGCCGCGCGCCGGTGCCGCCGGAATTGAAGCTCACGATGTTGAAGCGCTGCGCTTTCAGGAACTCGGCCGGGTCCGCGCCGGGGATCGGCTGGCCGCCCGAGAGGCGGATGTTCCACAGGTTCGATGCGCCTTCCGCCGGGACCTTGTCCGGATGGATCTGGCGCAGGCAGCCGAAGACCAGATCCGGCAGCATCGTGCCGACGATCGCGCGCGACTGCACCGCCATCGGCGGCAGCGCATTCAGGATGCAGTTGGGCGGCGCCGTGATTCGCACCACGCCGAGCGACCCCGCGTTGTTCGGAATCTCCGCGCCGATGACGCAGCGAACCCCGAACGAGCTGTACGCGTCCGCGTAATTCTTCGGCACGTTGATGCCGCGTGCCACGGCCGGCGACGTGCCGGTGAAGTCGATGTCGATGCCGTCGTCGCCGATGGTGAGCGTCGCGACGAGTTCCAGCGGATGGTCGTAGCCGTCGAGCGTCATCGTGCTGCGCCACGTGCCGCGCGGCCAGGCGCGCACGGCCTCCAGCATCGCGGAGCGCGAGCGTCCGATGATGAATTCGCCGAGTTCGTCCAGGCTCTCCAGCGCGTACTCGTCCATCATCTTGTGCAGGCGGCGCGCGCCGATCTCGTTGCACACCATGAGCGCATTGAGGTCGCCTTCGACCTGGATCGGCTCGCGCACGTTCGCGCGGATGAGGCGCAGCAGGTTGTCGTCCACGACGCCGCGCGCCGCGAATCGCACGATGGGAACGTAGAGGCCCTCGTGGTAGATCTCGGTCGCGTCCGGTCCGGCACCGAGCCCGCCGATGTCGACCACGTGCAGCGTTGAGGCGAAGAGCGCGATGACGCTTCCACCGCGAAACACCGGCGTCACGAACGTGAAGTCGTTCAGGTGGCCGGTGCCCATCCACGGATCGTTGGTCGCGAAGACATCGCCGTCGGCCATGGCCTCCAGTGGAAACTGCGCGAGGAAATGGCGCACCGCGTCGGCCATCGAGTTCACGTGGCCCGGCGTGCCGGTCACGGCCTGCGCGACCATGCGGCCATCGGGCAGGAAGACGCCTGCTGACAAGTCGCCTGCTTCGCGCGTCGAGGGGCCGAACGCCGTGCGCACCAAGGTCTGCGCCTGCTCTTCAACCACCGACAGGAGACGGTTCCACATCACCTGCAGGTGGATGTTGCCCGCTTGCTTCATGACTTCTCCATCACCAGGTGCCCGAGCGAGTTGACGCGCAACTCGAATCCGCTCGGCACTGCCGTGGTGGTCTGGTCCTCGCCGACGAGGGCGGGACCCTCCACGCGCGCGCCGGGCTCCAGCGTGGCGCGGTCATACACCCCCGCGTCGACGGGCATGCCCGCCTCGAGCACTTGCCGATGCGTCACCGGACGCGCGCGTCCCGCGCCTTCCGGCATGGACGCGCTGTCCAACGGCGGCTGCACGGTGCTGACCGTGACCGACCAGCTCATGGCCTCGACCATCAAGTGCGGGATCACGCGGCCATACAGCGCGAGGTAGCTCGCCTCGAAGCGCTCACGCAAGGTCGCAACCGCTTGCGTATCGGACACCGAATCGGGTACTTCCACCACGATCTCGTGGCCCTGCCCGACATAGCGCATGTACGCCGTGCGCTTGCAATGCAGGTTCGCGCCTTCTGGCGCCGCGCGGCGAACCGCGTCGCGCGCCTCGACCTCCATCTGGTCCATCAACCGCGCGACGGCCGCGCCGTCGAACGCGTCCAGCCGCTGGTGCATGCTGCGAAGCGATTGCCATGCCACGGGCGCCCACAAAAACCCGAGTGCCGAACCCACACTCGCGGCCGCCGGGATGATCACCCGCGAGATGCCGAGCTTGCCCGCGAGCTGCGCGGCGTGCAGCGGCGCCGCGCCGCCGAACGCGATCATGGTGTAGTCCTCGATCGTCTTGCCCAGTTCCACGGCGTGAACGCGCGCGGCGTTGGCCATGTTCTCCACGACGATCTCCTGGATCGCCATCGCGCCTTGCGCGGCGTCGATGTCCAGGGGACCGGCGACATCGCGCGCGATGGCCGCGCTTGCGAGTTCGCCCTGAAGCCGCACCTTCCCCGATGCGAAGCGCGCCGGGTCCAGCAGGCCCGCGACGCAGTCGGCGTCCGTCACCGTGGGATGCATCCCGCCGCGTCCGAAGCAGGCCGGACCTGGATCGGACACCGCGCTCTCGGGGCCGACCTGCACGCGGCCCATCGCGTCGATGCGGGCAATCGAGCCGCCGCCCGCGCCGATCTCCACCATCTCGATCACGGGGATGCGCACCGGGATGCCCGAGCCTTTCATGAAGCGGTACATCCGCCCCACTTCGAAGCTGCGGGAGAGTTCGGGCTGGTAGTCGTCGATGAAACAGATCTTCGCGGTGGTACCGCCCATGTCGAACGACAGCACCTTGCGCTCGCCGCATTGCTGCGCCACCTGCCGCGCGAGGATCGCACCGCCCGCCGGGCCGGACTCCACCAGCTTGATCGGCTGCTGCGCGCCGAGCTCCACCGTGGTGATCGCCCCGCCGGAGGTCATCAGGTAGAACGGGCAGCCGAGCCCGATCGCGGCCAGCCGTTCGCGCAATCGCCCAAGGTAGCCCGCGACCACCGGCTGCACATACGCGTTGGCGCACGCGGTGGAAGTGCGCTCGTACTCGCGCACTTCGGGGCACACGTCGGACGAGAGCGTGACGTACAACCCAGGGATTTCGTGCTGCAATAACTCGCGCACCCGCTGCTCGTGCGCGGGGTTGGCGTAGCTGTGCAGGAATGCGACGGCGACGCTTTCGATCCGCTGTTCGCGCAAGGCCGGCACGAGATCGCGCACGGCCTGCTCGTCCAGCGCGACCAGCACTTCGCCTCGCACGTTCACGCGTTCGGGAACACCGAAGCGCAGGTAGCGCGGCACGAGCGGCGGCGGCTTGTCCTGCGCGAGGTCGTACTGCGCGTACCGGTTCTCGTGGCCCATCTCCAGCACGTCGCGAAAGCCTTCGGTCGCGATGAGCGCGGTGCGCGCGCCTTTGCCCTCGATCAGCGCGTTCGTCGCGAGCGTCGTGCCGAGGATGAAGAGCGAAACCGCATCGGGCTTCATCGCCGCGAGGGAGAGGATTTCCGAGATGCCGGCCATGACCCCGTCTTCCGGCGCGTGCGGCGTCGTCAGGGCCTTGGCCGTGAAGCGCCGCCCGCCGGCCTCCAGCACGACGTCGGTGAACGAGCCGCCGATGTCGACCGCGAGCAGGTTGCGTTGCGCCTCCACGCTCATTCCGGCTTGATCCCCAACCCGCGGATCAGCGCGGCGCTCTGCGAGGTTTCGCTGCGCAGGAACGCGGTGAACTTCTCGGCGGAGCCGGACATCGGCTCAAAGTTCTGCTTGGCATAGACGTCGCGCATCTCCTGCGTCGCCATGATTTTGTTGATGGTCGCGTTGAGGCGCGCGACGACGTCCTTCGGCGTGGCCGCCGGCGCGGCGACGCCGAACCATGTGGTGCGATCGAAGCCGGGCACGCCGGATTCGGCGATGGTCGGGACATTGGGCAGCGACGAAGCTCGCGTCGCGCCGGTCACGGCCAGCAGCCTCAACTTGCCGGATTCCACCAGCGGCAGCACGGACGACAGCACCGGAAAGCACAGGTCGACCTGGCCCCCTACCGTCGCGGTCACCGCTTCCGCCGCGCCCTTGAAGGGCACGTGCAGGATGTCCGTCTTCGTCATCAGCTTGAACTGTTCGCCCGCGAGGTGCAGCGAGTTGCCGACGCCCGGAGAGCCGTAGTTGAGCTTGCCGGGTTTCGCGCGCGCGAGCGCGATGAGCTCTTTCACGTCGCGCACGGGCAGGCTTGGCGTCACCACGAGCGCGAGCGGGCCGCCGACCACCGGCGCGACACCGATGAGGTCGCGCTCGAAGTCATAGGGAAGCTTCGCGCGCAACGCGGGCACGACGGTGTCGGCGATGGACACGAGCAGCAGCGTGTAGCCGTCGGCCGCGGCCGTCACGACTTTCTCCACCGCGATGGCTCCGGTGGCGCCGGGCTGGTTCACCACCACCACTTGCTGGCCGAGCGATTCACTCATCTTTTGCGCGAGCAGGCGCGCGACCTGGTCCGTGCCCCCGCCCGCCGAATAGCCGACGAACAGGCGGACCGGATGGTCGGGATAACCCTGCGCGCGCGCCGCGGACCACGGGAGCGCCGCCAGGGATGCGAGCGCACCCAGCGCATGCCGTCGGCGGATGGCGAACTTCGGTTGGTGATTCACGAAAACTCCTTGGACCTGAACCCGTTATGATAGCGCTACCACAAGGTATGGTCAAACGCGCCGCGAGGCATGCAACACAAAGGATCAAGCGATGAAAGACGCAGTGGACACACATTGGATCGGGCTGGACGGCGCCGGTTCCGGCTTCCAGGGCTACCTTGCCCTGCCGCCCGCGCGCAAGGGCCCGGGCATCGTGCTCTTCCAGGAGATCTTCGGCGTGAACGGGCACATGCAGGCCGTCGCGCGCCAGTACGCGCTGGACGGCTTCGTGGTCATCGCGCCCGACCTCTTCTGGCGGCAGCAGCAGAAGGTGGAACTCGGCTACGACGGCGCGGACCGCGAGCAGGCGATCTCGATGATGAAGGCGCTGAAGCTCGCAGAGATGGAAGAGGACATCCGCAACACGGTCGCCGCACTGCGCGCGCGGCCCGAAGCGGCAGGCCAGCGCGTCGGCTCGGTGGGTTATTGCCTGGGTGGGCGACTCGCGTATTACAGCGCCGCCATGGGCGAAGTCGATGCGGCCGTGGCGTACTACGGCGGCGGCATCCACGACCAGCTGGACCGCGCGGCTTCGATCAAAGTGCCGATGCAGTTCCACTACGCGGAGAAGGATGGGGGCATCCCGCTCGAGGGCGTGGAGAAAGTGCGAACCACGATGGGCGATCGCGCCGAGGTGTTCGTGTACCCCGGCGCGGCGCACGGCTTCAATTGCTGGGACCGTTCGGCCTACGACGCGAAGAGCGCGGCGCTGGCGCATGGGCGGACACTGGCGTTTTTGGCGCAGAAACTATTCTGATCCCTGTCACGCCGGGCTGGACGAACGGGCTGTCATCCCGGGCTCCGACCCGGGATCCACGCGCGCCCCGATGGATCCCGGGTCGGAGCCCGGGATGACAAAGGGGTGGTGGCGCGCATTCCAGCCATAATCCCCGCGAATGAAACGCGCTGCCTGGCTGGCTGTCCTGCTGCTCTGCAACTTCGCCGCCATGGCCGCCGATGGCGCGGGTGCGCTGCGCATCGGCTCCAAGCGATTCACCGAGTCGTACATCCTCGCGCAGGTGCTGGCGCAGACTGCGGCGCCGCATCTCCAACAGCCGCCCGAAGTCAAGCAAGGACTCGGTAACACGGCCATCGTGTACGAGGCGCTGCGCGCCGGCAACATCGACCTTTATCCGGAATACGCCGGCACCATCGCGCTGGAAATCCTCAAGAGCGACACGCCGATGACGCTGGAGGCGATGAACCGTGCACTCGCCCCGCTCGGCTTCGGCGCGGCGATCCCGCTCGGCTTCAACGACGGCTACGCGATCGCGATCCGCGGCGACGACGCACAAGGCAAGAGCATCCGCACCTTGAGCGACCTCGCGAAACATCCCGAGTTGAAACTCGGCCTGTCGAACGAGTTCATTGGCCGCGCGGATGGCTGGCCCGGCCTCGCGAAGAAGTACGGGCTCAAGCAGCAACCCGTCGGGCTGGACCATGGCCTCGCCTACGACGCGATCGCCAACAAGCAGATCGACGCGATGGACATCTACACGACGGACGCGAAGATCGCCCACCTGAAGCTCGCCGTGCTG
Source organism: Pseudomonadota bacterium (assembly GCA_040385005.1). Lineage (GTDB taxonomy): Bacteria > Pseudomonadota > Gammaproteobacteria > Burkholderiales > Burkholderiaceae_C > Ramlibacter. The sequence continues at coordinate 8,768 of JAZKIF010000217.1, read as the reverse complement.
AAGGACGATGCGAATTACTTTCCGCGCTACGACGCGCTGGTGCTGTATCGCCTCGATGTGCCGCAGCGCTTTCCGAAAGCCTGGGCAGCGTTGCAAAAGCTCGAAGGCAGCATCGACGAAAACGCCATGATCGCGATGAACGCACGCGCCGAGTTGCAGGGCGCGGCGTTCGATGTCATCGCGCGCGACCAGCTGGCCGGCCAGAAGCCCGCCGCCGCGTCAGCACGGCGCGGATTCGCGTCCAAGCTATTCGGCCCTGACCTCGGACGGCTCACGCTGCAACACCTGGGATTGGTCGCCATCTCCGTCGTCATCGCGGCGCTCATCGCGATCCCGCTCTCGCTGCTGGCGTATCCGCATCCGCGCTCACGCGCCGCATTGCTCGGTGTGACCGGCCTGCTGCAGACCGTGCCTTCGCTCGCCCTCCTCGCGATCCTCATCTGGCTCGTCGGCGCCATCGGTGTCGTGCCGGCCGTCATCGCGCTCACGCTGTACGCGTTGCTGCCGATCATGCGCAACACCGTCACCGGCCTCACCGAAGTGCCGGCGGGCCTGAAGGACGCGGCTTCGGCGCTCGGCATGACGACAGGCCAACGGCTGCGGCTGGTGGAGTTGCCGCTCGCATGGCCGACGATCCTCGCGGGCATCCGCATCGCCGCCACCATCGCCATCGGCACCGCGACCATCGCCGCGTTCGTCGGTGCGGGCGGCTATGGCGAGCGCATCGTCACGGGCCTCGCGATCAACGACAGCGACCTGCTGCTGGCGGGCGCATTGCCCGCTGCCGCGCTGGCGCTCGCGAGCGAGATGATCTTCGAAATCGCGGCGCGGCTGTTCGCGCGGCGTGGATAGGAAGCACCATGGACCGGGCACAAGCCATCGCGGATTCACAGCGGCAATTCGACTCCGGCGCGTTCCGCGAGATGCTCGCGCGCCGCATCGCGGTGCCCACCGAGAGCCAGAACGCGGACCGGGCCGATGCTCTCGCCTCCTATCTGCAGGACGAGATCAGGCCCGCGTTCGAAGCGATGGGGTTCACCTGCCGCACGCTGACGCATCCAAAGGCACGCGCACCTTTTCTATTTGCCGAACGCATCGAGGACCCGGCGCGCCCGACGGTCTTCGGCTACGGCCATGGCGATGTGATCCGCGGCCTGGAGCCGGAGTGGCGCGAGGGCCTCTCGCCCTGGACACTCACCGAGCGCGCCGGCCGCTGGTACGGCCGCGGCATCGCGGACAACAAGGGCCAGCACACGGTCAACATGCAATCGCTCGCGAACGTCCACAAGGCGCGCGGCAAGCTGGGCTTCAACGCCAAGTACCTGATCGAAATGGGCGAGGAGACGGGCTCGCCGGGACTGCGCGAACTGTGCGAGGAGAACAAGGCGCTGTTCGATGCGGACTTGCTTATCGCCTCCGACGGCCCACGCCTGCGCGCGGATCGACCGACAGTGTTCCTCGGCTCGCGCGGCGCACTCAATTTCGATCTCGTCATCGAGTCGCGCAAGGGCGCGCACCACTCGGGCAACTGGGGCGGGCTCATCTCCAACCCCGGCATCCAGCTCGCGCATGCGATCGCGAGCATCGTCTCGCCCACGGGCCAGATCCGCATTCCGGAATGGGTGCCTTCGGAGTTGCCCGCCGCGGTGCGACGCGCATTGGCGGATTGCGAAGTCGACGGCGGCGAGGATGGTCCCGAGGTGGAGCCCTGGTGGGGCGAGCCGGGCCTGTCGCCGGCCGAGCGCGTGTTCGGCTGGTGTTCCTTCGAGGTGCTCGCGTACAAGACCGGCAATCCGCAGACACCGGTGAACGCGATCCCGCCAACCGCATGGGCGCGTTGCCAGTTGCGCTTCGTCGTCGGCCCGGACCCCGCGCAATTCATGCCCGCGCTGAGGCGCCATCTCGACCGTCACGGCTTCCCGATGGTGAAGGTCGTGATGACGCGCGACGAGATGTTCGCCGCGACGCGCATCGACCCGGAAGATGCCTGGGTGCAATGGACCGCGGCGTCGCTCGCGAAGACGACGAACAAGAAGCCCGCCGTGCTGCCGAATCTCGGCGGGTCGCTGCCGAACGACATCTTCACCGACGTGCTGGGCCTGCGCACGATCTGGGTGCCGCACTCTTACCCGGGTTGCTCGCAGCACGCGCCGAACGAGCACCTGCCGCCGGAATTGCTCCGCGAGGCGCTGGCGGTGATGACAGGGTTGTATTGGGATCTGGGCGAGGCAGGGACACCGGTGGGTTGATGGGACGGGGTTGGCGCTCCGCTCTTTTTTTGGACGCAGAATTCGCAGAAGTTACGCAGAAGAAGACAAGAAAAAATCTCGAATTTGAATTCTTCTGAATTCTCTTCTGCGTAATTTCCGCGAGTTCTGCGTCCAGCAGAACCTTGCTGCCTCAGCGCCTATTCGTCCAGAAATCCACCCTTGTAAAAGCTCCACGCCGTCCCGTCGTGCAGGTAGAAACGCCCGTCCGCGCAACCGTCCTTCCCGGGGAAGTACTCGCGGTAAGCCTTGGGAACCAGCCGCTCCAGTTGGTCGTCGTCCAGTTCGTCGAACTGCTCGGGCGTGATCGCCTGCCCCACGCGCAGGCGTTTCGGCTTGTCGCCGAAGTCGTCATAGGTCATCGTACAACTGCCTTCGCACGCGTATTCACGCGCCTCTTCGCCCCGACGGCCTGCAGCGCCTCCTGGGCCAGCCGCAGGCGCTCGCGGCTGTTCGTCAAATGGATGCGCATCGCGGCACGGGCCGACTCGGCGTCGCCGCGCGCGATCGCGGAATAGATCTCCTCGTGCTCGCGGTTCACGCGGCGCAGGTACTGCGGCAAGTCCTCCTTCGCGATGCGCGGGGAGTTGATGCGCGCGCGCGGAATCACGGCCGCGCCGAGGTGGCTCATGATGTCCGCGAAGTAGCGATTGCCTGTCGCATTGGCGATAGCGAGGTGGAAGCGGAAATCCGGCGAGATCGCATCGCCCTTCCCGCCGGCGCTCGCCTCGAACGCATCGAGCGCCGCGCGCATTTCGGCCAGCTGGGCCTCGCTTCTCCTCTGGGCGGCAAGGCCGGACGACTCGGTTTCCAGGCTGATGCGCAACTCCAGCACGGCCATCACGTCCACGGCCGTCGCCACATCGGCGGGCTCGATGCCGAAGCCCTGCCCGCCCGGGGGCTCCAGCACGAAAGTGCCGATGCCGTGCCGCGTCTCGACCAGCTGCGCGGCCTGCAGGCGCGACAGCGCCTCGCGCACCACGGTGCGGCTGACACCGAATGCCAGCATGATTTCCGACTCGGTGGGGAGCTTCTCGCCGGGCTTCAGCAAGCGCCCGCGGATGCGCGCGCCGATGCTCTCGACCAGCTCATGCGCGAGGCTTCTGGAGCGCTTCAAGACCCCGGGATTCCCCGCAGTCCGCGCCGTTGACAAGCTTGCCATGCGGTCATGATAATCATCCGGCAGTTGTACGACAACTATCTTTCCCTAAAAAATGACCGATGCATCGAACGCGAACCCCGCACGTTTGCAACGCCTGCTCCTCACCGGCGCGGCGGGCGGGCTCGGCCTTGTGCTTCGGGAGAGCCTGAAGCCTTTCGCCGAGGTGCTGCGCGTCTCCGATCGCGCTGAAATGGCGCCGGCGGGCGAAGGCGAGGAAGTAGTCACCTGCGAACTTGCCGACAAGGCGGCCGTGGACCAGCTCGTCCAGGGCTGCGACGCGATCGTCCACCTGGGCGGCATCTCCGTGGAAGCGCCTTTCGAGGACATCCTCGAAGCCAACATCAAGGGCGTCTTCCACATCTATGAGGGCGCGCGTCGCCACGGCGTGAAGCGCGTCGTGTTCGCAAGTTCGAACCACGTCATCGGCTTCCATCCGCAAGGCGAGATGATCGACGCGAATTGCCCGAAGCGGCCCGACAGCTACTACGGCCTGTCGAAGTCTTACGGCGAAGACCTCTCGCGCTTCTACTTCGATCGCTACGGCATCGAGACGGCGTGCCTGCGCATCGGCTCGTCGTTTCCTGAACCGGCGGACCGGCGCATGCTGATCACCTGGCTCAGCTACCGGGACCTCACGGAGTTGGTTCGTAGCTGCCTCTTCGCGCCGAACGTCGGACACACCATCGTCTACGGCATGTCCGTCAACCGCGACAAGTGGTGGGACAACAGCCTGGCGCGGCATATCGGGTTCGTCCCGCAAGACAGCTCCGAGCCATTCCGCGAAAAGGTGGAAGCCCTGCCGCCACTCGAAGCTGACGACCCCGCCCGCAAGTTCCAGGGCGGCGGTTTCGTCGCCAACGGCCCGTACGAGACGCTTTGAACACCGTGCAGGCCGAGCTCGTGATCGATGCCCGCAACGCAGTCGGCGAAAGCCCGGTGTGGATCGCGTCCGAGCAGGCGCTGTACTGGAGCGACATCCCGGCGCGGCGCCTTCATCGCTGGCAGGCCGCGAGCGGCGACGTGGCGCATTGGGATGCGACGGAGATGATCGGCTGCTTCGCGCCGCATTCTCAAGGCGGCTGGCTGTGCGCGATGGAAGACGGGTTGCATCACCTCTGGCCGGGCGATGCCGGTGAACTGAATGGAATGCTGCTGGCCCAGGCCCGGCATGCGCAACCCGGCATGCGCTTCAACGACGGCCGGTGCGACCGACAAGGCCGCTTTCGCGCGGGCACGATGCTGATGGACATGGGCGCCGGCATGCCCGTCGGCGTGTTCTACGCCTTCGAGCGCGACCACTGCGTGCCGTTGCTGGGCGGGATGATCGTTCCCAACGGCCTCGCCTTCAGTCCCGACGGCCGCACGATGTACCTCAGCGACTCGCATCCGCAGGTGCAGTGCATCTGGGCTTTCGACTACGACACCGACAGTGGCCACCCCACCAATCGCCGTGTGTTCGTCGACATGAAGCCCTTGCCCGGCCGGCCTGACGGCGCGGCGGTGGACGAGGACGGCTGCTACTGGATCTGCGCGAACGACGCGGGGCTGGTGCATCGCTTCACGCCCGAAGGCCGGCTCGACCGTTCGCTGGAATTGCCGGTGAAGAAGCCCGCGATGTGCGCCTTCGGCGGGGCGCGGCTCGACACGTTGTTCGTGACGTCGATCCGGCCGGAAGGCATCGATCTGTCCGACCAGCCGCTGGCCGGCGGCGTGTTCGCGCTGCGTCCCGGCGTGCGCGGATTGGCGGAGCCTGCGTTCGACCCCATGGATTGCGGGTCAAGCCCGCAATGACAGCTACATCTACCACCACGAGAGGAAGACAAATGAAATCGGCATTCAAACCCACGCTGGCCGCCGCGCTCGCCGCCCTCGCCTTCGCGGCGCAGGCCACCGAGTTCCGCTCCTCGGACATTCACCCGGACGGCTATCCGACGGTGGACGCGGTGAAGTTCATGGGCGAGCGGCTCAAGGCGCTCACCAATGGCAAGCACACCATTCGCGTCTTCAACAACAGCGCGCTCGGCAACGAGAAGGACACGATCGAGCAGACCAAGATCGGCGCCCTGGCGATGACGCGCGTGAACATCGCGCCGATGAACAACATCTGCGCCGAGACGCAAGTGCCCACCATGCCCTTCCTCTTTCGCAGCAAGGAGCACATGCGCCACGTGCTCGACGGCCCGATCGGCGAGGAGATCCTCGCATCGTGCGCGCCGCAGGGCTTCATCGGCCTCGCGTACTACGACAGCGGCGCGCGCTCGCTCTACACCGCGAAGAAGCCGGTGCGCACGCTGGCGGACGCGAAGGGCATGAAGATCCGCGTGCAGCAGTCGGACCTGTGGGTCGCGCTGCTGGAGGCGATGGGCGCGAACGCGACGCCGATGCCCTTCGGCGAGGTGTACACGGCGCTCAAGACCGGCCTCGTCGATGGCGCGGAGAACAACTGGCCGTCGTACGAGAGCTCGCGGCATTTCGAGGTGGCGAAGTACTACTCGATCACCGAGCATTCGATGGCCCCGGAGATGCTGCTGTTCTCCAAGCGCACGTGGGACACGCTGACGCCGGACGACCAGAAGGCGATCCGCCAGGCCGCGAAGGAATCGGTGCCGTACATGCGCAAGCTGTGGGATGAGCGCGAAGAGAAGTCGCTCGCCGTCGTCAAGGCCGGCGGCGCGGAAATCATCACGGTGGACAAGGCCTCGTTCCAGAACGCGATGAAGCCGGTGTACGACAAGTTCATCACGGACGCGAAACTGAAGGGGCTGGTGAAGCGGATCCAGGATACCAAGTGAGCCTGTACACGCGCATCTGCCGCAAACTGGCACGCGCGTGCATGTGGCTGGGCATCGTCGGCATCGTGCTCTTGATCAGCGCGGTGACGTGGCAGGTGTTCGGCCGCTACGTGCTCAACAGCACGCCGACCTGGGCCGAAAGCCTGGCGCTGCTGCTCGTGCTGTACGTGACCATGCTGGGCGTGGCCGTCGGCGTGCGCGACTCGGGGCACATCGGCCTCGAGTCGTTCCTCGTCCTCGCGCCCGAGGGCTTGCGCCTGAAGATGGAATTCCTGATCCACGGTCTCATCCTGCTGTTCGGCGCGGCGATGGCGTGGAACTGCGCGTACCTCGCGCAATCGGTGTGGAGTTACCGCCTGCCGACGCTGTGGATTTCCGAAGGCTGGAAGTACGTGCCCGCCGCCATTTCCGGCGTGCTCATCGTGATGTTTTCCATCGAACATGTGATCGCGCTGGCCCAGGGCCGCGAAGTGGAGCCTGCCTGGTCATGACGATTCCTCTCCTGATTCTTGCGGGCAGTTTCTTCGGCCTGCTGATGCTGGGCGTGCCCGTCGCGTTCTCCATCGGCCTGTCCGCGCTCGCCACGCTGCTGTACGAAGGCCTGCCGCTCGCCGTCGGCTTTCAGCAGATGACGTCGGGCATGAACGTCTTTTCGTTTCTCGCCATCCCCTTCTTCATCTTCGCGGGCGAGTTGATGCTGTACGGCGGCATCGCCGACCGCATCGTCGATTTCGCGAAGAGCCTCGTCGGCCACGTGCGCGGCGGGCTCGGCATGTCGAACGTCGTCGCGTGCACGCTCTTCGGCGGCGTGTCGGGCTCTCCCGTCGCGGACGTCTCGGCGATGGGCGCCGTGATGATCCCGATGATGAAGAAGGAGGGTTATCACGCCGACTACGCGGTCAACGTGACGACGCATGCCGCGCTCGTCGGCGCGCTCATGCCGACCAGCCACAACATGATCATCTACACGCTGGCCGCCGGCGGCAAGGTGTCGATCGCGGCGCTGATCCTCGCGGGGCTGATGCCGGCGTTGATCCTCACGATCTGCAACCTCGCGGCGGCGTACCTCGTCGCGGTGCACCGCGGCTACCCGGCGGGGAAGTTCCCCGGATGGTCCATCGTCGCGCGGTCCTTCGCATCGGCGCTGCCTGGATTGTTCGTGGTCGCGCTGATCCTCGTGGGCATCCTGAGCGGCGTGTTCACCGCGACGGAGTCCGCGGCCATCGCGGTGCTCTATGCGTTGGCACTGACGGTCTTTCTTTATCGCAGTCTCACCCGCGAGAAATTCCTCAAGGCCGCGTCGAAGGCGGTGAAGACCACCGGCGTCATCCTGCTGCTGATCGGCATCTCGTCCACCTTCGGCTACCTCATCAGCCTGTACGGCGTGGCGGAACTCACGGGCAAGATGCTCTCCACCATCACGCAGGAGCCGTGGCTGATCTTCCTGCTGGTGAACGTGATCCTTTTCGTGCTCGGCACGTTCCTCGACATGGCCGCGACGATCCTGCTGTGCACGCCGATCTTCCTGCCGATCTGCCAGCAATACGGCATGAGCTCGGTGCAGTTCGGCATGGTGCTGCTGATCAACTGCGCGCTGGGGTTGAACACACCGCCCGTGGGCACGACGCAGTTCGTCGGCTGCGCGATCGGCGGCGTGTCCGTGGGGTATGTGATGCGCACGATCTGGCCGTTCTACGGCGCGCTGATCGCGGCGTTGCTGCTTGTCACTTACGTGCCGGCGTTCTCGCTGTGGCTGCCGTCGGTGGTGCTGGGCAAATAAGCTCGCAGGGCGGGCTATCCTGTCGCCATGGCCAAGCCGCCCGCCCCCCTCCACTTCCATTTCGACTTCATCTCGCCGTACGGATGGCTCGCGTCGCTGAAGATCGAGGCGATGGCCGCGCGCCACGGCCGGGTCGTCGAGTGGCATTCGATGCTGCTCGGGGTTTCGGTGATGAAGGTGATGGGACTCAAGCCCCTGCTCGAAACCCCCCTCAAGGGCGAATACGTGCGGCGGGACGTGGTGCGGCATGCGCGCAGGCAAGGCGCCGTGCTGGGCCGCGACCTGGATGCTCCGGTCGGTAACCCATTGCCCGCCGCGCGGGCGTTCTGCCTCGTGAAGCACCACCATCCGCACCTGCTAGCCGCGATGGCGCGCGTGCTGTATCACGCGTACTGGACGAATGGCGTCGATCTGTCGACGCCGCAAGCCGTCGCGGGGCTGCGGTTGCCGGACGGCCTGGATTCGGGCTGGCTCGAAGCGGAAATCCAGGGCGAATTCGCGGCGACGTTGCTGCGTCGGTCGGTCGACGAATCGCTGCGCGCCGGGGTGTTCGGTTCCCCGACGGTCATTGTCGATGGGGAAATGTTCTGGGGTTTCGACCGCTTGCCGGACGTCGATGAGTGGATGACGCGCGGCGGTTGGTGACCAGCACGGATGTTATCCCGGGCTAGACCCGGGATCCATCGTCGCGGGCCTGGATGCCGGATCGAGTCCCACTGCTGTCCGGTAAAAGTTTCCCGCGGCCTCGTTTCTCACTGGAGAAATGG
>JAZKIF010000216.1:0-11348 GCA_040385005.1 Pseudomonadota bacterium | reverse complement strand
CTTCGAGCTTGAGCGGGTAGGCGATGTTGTCGATGGTGCGCATCCACGGGAACATGGCCTCGCGGTAGTTCTGGAACACGTAGCCGATGCGCGTGTCCTTGAGCGACTTGCCGTCGAAGAGGATCTCGCCGGAGTCGATGGGCACCAGCCCGGCGATCATGTTGATCAGCGTCGACTTGCCGCAGCCGTTGGGGCCGAACACGGAGACGATCTTGTGCTTGGGGATGTCCAGGTCGAAGTTCTCGTACAGCGGCCAGCCCGCGAAGTATTTGGTGAGGCCGCGGATGGTGATCTCGGTGCCGGCAGGCCCGGGCTTGAATTCGGGTTGCGGCACGTTCGCGTAGTCGGCGCCGGGCGCGGCAAGCACGGCGCTCATCTTCCGCTCCAGTGCACGATGCGACGCTCGGCGAGGAGGAACAGCACGTTGAGCAGATATCCCAGCGCACCCGCGGACAGGATCGCCGCGTACATGCTCTTCACGTTCAACACCTGCTGGGCGTCGATGATGCGGTGGCCCAGGCCGTTCTCCGAACCGATGAACATCTCGGCCACGATCACGATCACGAGCGCCATCGACACCGCGGAGCGCAGGCCGACGAAGGACGGCTGCAGGCTCTCCCACACCAGCACATCGCGAAATACCTGCCAGCGAGATGCGCCCATCACCCTGGCGGCCATCACGCGCTGCTTGCGCGCGTTGATCACGCCGTAGGCGCTGTTGAACACGACGATCAGGAATGCGCCGAACGCCGCGATCGCGACCTTGTTGATGTCCGACACGCCGAAGATCAGCAGGAACAGCGGGATGAGCGCGGAGGACGGCGTGGAGCGGAAGAAGTCGATCAGGAACTCGACGCTGCGATACGCCTTTTCGTTGCTCCCCAGCAGGATGCCCAGCGGCATGCCGACCACCGCCGCGATCGCGAAGGCCTGCAGCGTGCGCTTGACCGTCACCAGGAAGTCAATGAGCAGCGGCCCGCCGAAGAGACCTCTCACCAACGTTTCCAGCGTCGCGAGCGGGGGCGGCAGCAGGATGGGCTTGATGAGGCCGAAGCGCACCACCAGGTCCCAGGCGATGAAGAGCAGGAGCGGTCCGATGACCGGGAGCGCGCGGCTCCAGTCGATCCTGCGCGGCGCCGCGAGCGGGGCGTCCTGCGAGGGCGGCGCCCACGGCGCGGGCGTGACGGCGGAGTCGGCCATGGCGCTCATCCCTTGTACATGAGGCCGTCCACCGCGACCTTCTTCTCGAAGATGCCTTTCTCGGTGAACAGGTCGTAGAACTTCTGGAAGTAGGCGAGGTCGCTGGATTTGAATTCGTTGAACAGCATGTACGAAGCGAGCGGCACCTCGCCCGTGAGCGCGCCCTCGATGGCGGTGTAGCCCTTCATGAACTGGCGCGCTTCCGCGGGGTTCTTGCGCACCAGTTCCACGCCGCGCGCGTAGGCGGCGATGTATTTCTTCGCGGCTTCGGGGTTCTTCTTGATGAACTCGGTCGTGAGGCTTGCGGAGCCGCCGTGCCACGGCGCCTGCGGGTCGCCCAGGATGTAGCGCGCCACCACTCCGGCTTCGAGCACGCGCGTGGTTCCGTTCAGGCGGCCCACGGTCCCCGTGGGCTCCAGGGTGTAGACCGCGTCGATCTGCCCCGCCGCGATGGCCGCGACGTGCTGGCCGATCGGCAGCTCGGTGACGCTCATCACGCCCGCGCCCGCGCGCTCGAGCATGGTCTTGCACAACGTCACGTTCTGGATGCCCGGGCCGCTCGCGACGCGCTTGCCTTTCAGCTCGGCAACGCTCTTGACGATGCTGTCCTTCGGCACGAGGAACTCTTCCAGCACGTGCGTCGCGTTGCTCGGGTTGGTGCAGAAAATCTTGAAGAGCCCCGGCTGCGCGATCTCGCCGATCGCGAGGTTCGCCGAACCCGTGCCGTTGGCGCTGCCGTCGGAGCGGCCCGCGAGCATCGCCTCCATCACCTGCTGCGCGCCGGCGAATTTCAGCGGCTCCACGTCCAGCCCCGCCTCCTTGAAATAGCCCTTGTCCACCGCCGCGAAGAACGGCAGGCCGGCCGCGACCGGCCAGTAGCCGACGCGGATCTTCTGCGCGCCTTGCGCGCGCAAGACGGGTGTGGCGACACCTAGCACCGAGGCGGCGAGTGCGCCCTGCAGCAGCTTGCGGCGGCCCGGTGCGACGGGTGCGTGGAATGGCGTGAATTTCATCGTTTACTCCTTGAGGATCAGCGTGGGGCCAGGGACGCGATGTAGTTGCGCCAGCCGCCGTGATGCGAGATGTCCTGCGCGCCTTGCGCTGCGAGTGCCTCGCAGAGAAAGCCCTGCACCATGCGGCCGTCGGCGAGCGCGAGGGTGCCGATGCCCAGCGGCGCGGGCACGAGCGCCACGAACGAGCCGTAGTGCTCCACCGGCATCTCCCACAACTCGAGCGCGATGCGCGAGCCGCTTCCCGCCGGTACGCGCACGAGACCGGGCTTGGGCGGCACGGTGCCGGGCAAGGCGTAGAAGCGGTAGTCGGGCGCGGTTTCGGCCGAGCCCGCGAGCGTCGCGCCGCGTTCGGTGAGCTGCTTGTTCAGCGGCATGCCGGAGAGATGCGCGCCGACCACCGCGACCTGCACGGTCGCGAGGTTGCGCAGGCCGTCGATCGCTTCGGGCGCGGGTAGCGGCGCGCCGGTCGCGCCTTGCGCGAGACCCGTCGCGTGGTGGTAACGCTGGCCGAGATCGGCCAGTTGCAAGTCGCTGCCGCACGGCCCGATGAGCGTGATTCCGAAAGGCAGGCCGTCCGGCCGGATCGCGCTCGGCACCGACAGCGCCGCGTAGTCGAGGAGGTTGACGAAGTTGGTGTACGCGCCCAGGTTTCGGTTGAGCGTCACCGGGTCGCTCTTCATCTGCTCGATGGTGTAGTGCGTCGGCGCGGTGGGCACCAGCAGCACGTCGATCGAGGACCACATCGCGGCGGCCCGCCGGCCGAGGGCCTGGAGCTTCACTTGCGCCGCGCAGAAGTCGGCCGCGCTGTAGGTTCGCCCACCGGCGAGGATGCCGCGCACGGGCTCCAGCACTTCGCTCTCGTGAGCGTCGAAGAACGTGCGCACGGCCGCGTAGCGCTCGGCAACCAGCGCGCTGTCGTAGAGAAGCGAGGCCGCGTGCGCGAGCGGTGCGTAGTCGATGGCGACCGGCGTTCCGCCCATCTCGCGCAGCCGCGAGATCGCCGCGCCGAACGCACATTCGGCCTGCGTGTCGCCGAAAAATTCCACCGCCGCAGGGACGCCGAAATTGAAGGCGCCGCGCCATGGCCGGTGCGCGAGTTGCAGGTTGCGCGAATACGGATCTTGCGCGTCGTAGGCTGCTGCGGCGCGCAGCACGCGCACGGCGAGGCCGACGGTCCGCGCGAAGATCGAGACGCAATCCACGCTCTGCGCGGCCGGCACGACGCCGCGTGTGCTGATCAACCCTTTCGACGGCTTGAGCCCGACGATGTTGTTCAGCCCCGCGGGCACGCGGCCCGAACCCGCGGTGTCGGTGCCGAGCGCGAAGTCGACCTGGCCCGTCGCGACGGCGTACGCGGAGCCCGAACTGGAGCCGCCGCTGACATACCGCGCGTCGAACGCGTTGGGCACCGCGCCATAAGGAGAGCGCGTGCCATTCAGGCCGCACGCGAACTGGTCGAGGTTGGTCTTGCCCAGGCAGGCCGCACCGGCCGCGAGCAGGCGATGCACCACCGTGGCGTGTTCGCCGGGGACGTAGGCGAACGCCGGACAGGCGGCGGTGGTCGGCACACCCGCCACATCGATGTTGTCCTTGGCCGCGAAGACGAGGCCCGCGAGCGCGCCGTCCGCGCCCGTCGACAGCGGCCGCTCGAAGCGCTTGATCCACGCCTCTTTCGCGAGGGCCGCGCCCGCGCGTGGAGAGCCTTCCGATCCTTGTTCGGCAACCACCGACGCTTGCACCATTTATGAGCATCCCATCTTGTATCCAAGTTGAGATGCAAGGCGCGTGCCAACGGTCGCGGGGTGCTCGAGCGCGCGCCGGCCTCTGGGCTACGATTGCACTCCCGTATCGCATTCCCGACTGGAGCAGTTCGACCATGTCATCACTTTCCCGCCGCGCGCTCGTCCTCGGCGCCCTCACGCTCACCTGTGCCGCCGCGTGGTCGCAGGCCTATCCTTCGCGTCCCATTCGCCTCATCGTCGGCTACCCGGCCGGCGGCGCGTCCGACGTCGCGGCGCGCATCGTCGGCCAGAAGCTCAGCGAGCGCATGGGCCAGGCCGTCGTCGTGGAGAACCGCGCGGGCAGCGCGGGCAACATCGGCGCGGACGTCGTCGCGAAGGCCGCGCCGGACGGCTACACGTTGCTGCTCGGGACCATCTCGCTGTCGGTCAATCCGAGCCTGTATCCGAAGATGACCTACGACCCGGTCAAGGACCTGAGCGCCGTGTCGATGATCTCGTCCACGCCGTTCCTGCTGGTGGTCAATCCGCAGACGCCGTACAAGTCGACGCGCGAGCTGCTGGACGCCGCGCGCAAGTCACCGGGCGCGATCAACTACGCGACGGCCGGCAACGGTTCGGGCTCGCACCTCTTCACCGAACTGCTGGACAGCACCGCCAGCATCAAGCTCACGCACGTTCCCTACAAGGGCGCGGCGCCGGCGATGAACGATGTGCTGGGCAACCAGGTCGGCGTGACGTTCGACAACATCATCACGACGCTGCCGCTCGTCAAGGCCGGCAAGCTGCGCGCGCTCGCCGTGAGCACGAAGCAGCGCTCCAAGGTCGCGCCGGACATCCCGACGCTCGATGAAAGCGGCGTCCCCGGCTTCGACGCGACGGCCTGGTTCGGCCTGTTCGCGCCAACCGGCACGCCGCGCGAGATCATCACGCGCCTCAACCAGGAAGTGGCCGAGGCGGTGAAGGACCCGGTGGTGAACGAGAAGCTGCTGGCCCTGGGCGCCGAGCCCGTGAGCGGCAGCCCCGAATCGTTCTCCGCCTTCTTCAAGGGCGAAGTCGCGAAGTGGGCACAGGTCGTGAAGAGCGCGAAGGTGCAGGTGGATTGAGGCGGATGCCGGAACCTACTCCGGCTTGATATCCGCCGCCTTCGCGACCTTTTTCCAACGCTCGATCTCCGCGGCGATGAAAGCCTCGAACTCCGCCGGCTTCATGGGCGCGGGCTCGGCGCCTTCCTTCAGGAAGAACTCCTTCATGTCCGCCGACAGGATGATCTTGTTGATCTCGGTGTTCAGCCGGTCGACGATCGGCTGCGGCGTGCCGGCCGCCGCGAGCACGCCCCACCACAGCTCCGACGCGCTGCCCTTGTAGCCGGACTGCTCCAGCGAAGGCAGTTCGGGCGCCACGGGCGAACGCACGGGCGTCGTCACCGCCAGCGCGCGCACGCGGCCGCTCTTGACCTGCGACAGGATCGACGGCGCGCTGGCCACCAGGATCTGGATCTGCCCGCCCAGCAGGTCCGTGGTCGCCGGGCCCATGCCTTTGTACGGAACGTGCGTGACCTTGATGTCGGCCGCGTCCGTGAAGAGCTCGGTCGCGAAGTGGTTGATGCTGCCGGCGCCGGACGTGCCGTAGTTCAGCTTGCCCGGGCTGGCCCTGGCCGCGCTCACCAGGTCGCCGATGGTCTTGTATGGCGAATCCGCGGACACCGTGACGAGCAGCGGCCCCTTGGCCAGCAACGCGACGGGCTTGAAGCTCTTCACGGCGTCGTACTGCAGGTTGGTGCGTATCGCCGCGCCGGTGGTGAAGGTCGACGACAGCACGACCAGGTTGTAGCCGTCGGGGGCCGATTTCGCCACGAACGCGTTGGCGATCACGCCGCCGCCCGCAGGCTTGTTGTCGACCAGGACGGTTTGCCCCAGCACGTCCTGCAAGCGTTTGCCGATGGCACGCGCGAAGGTGTCGTTGGATCCGCCGGGCGCGCTGCCGACGATCAGCGTGATGGGCTTCGACGGCCATGCGGGCGTCTGCGCCAGCGCCGGGCTCATCGCCGCGAGGGGCACGGACAGGGCCGCAAGAACTGCCGCGACGCGCGGTATCGTGAATATCATTCGTTTCGCTCCTTGGTGATGCGAAGGTGAGGATACCGAGGCGCGTGGCTCGCGCCATCAGAGATTGCCCGGGGCGCGCCCGAGCGATGCGCCTCTCAGGCCCCGGCGCGCAAGCTCTTCCCCAGCGCGAGCTTGCGGATGCACGACGCGAACGAGCGCACCGCCGGCGACTGCTTCGCATCGCGCTTCCACAGCATGCCGGGCGTACGCACCGGCGTCGGGCTCTCGATCGGGATCGCGCGCACATCGTCGCGCGGCTGCACCGCGTGACTTGAAACGATGGCGGCCAGCTGCGTGCGGCCGACGAGCCCGATCATCGGCGCGATGGTGTTCATCTCCGCGGCGATCACCGGCTCGATCCCGCAAGAGCGGAAGCATTCGTCGAGCATCGTGCGCGTGGTGAAGGTGCGCGGCAGCAGCACCAGGCTCTGGCGGTGCAACTCCACCATGCGCACGCGCTTGCGCTGCGCGAGCGGATGCTTCGTCGACACGACGAGCACCAACTCTTCCGTGTAGAGCGGCTCGAACCACAGGTGCGTCGGGTCCGCGGGCTGGTAGGCGATGCCCACATCGAGCGTCCGGTCGATCAGCTGAGCCGCGATCGCGTCCGCCGCGAGTTCATCCACCGTCACTTTCACGGTGGGATTGCGCTCCAGGAAGGACGCCATGCACTCGGGCACGAACCCGATGTTGAACGTGCCGGTCGAGCCGATGCGCACTTCGCCGGTGAGCTGGTCGCCCGCGCGCGTGAGGTGCGAGAGGCCATGGTCCACCTCCAGCAGCGCCTTCGATGCGTAGCCGAGGAAGGTCTCGCCCGCCTCCGTGAGCATCACGCGCTTGCCGATGCGGTCGAAGAGCTGGTGGCCGACCTCATCTTCCAGCTGCCTGATCTGGTGCGAGAGCGTCGACTGCGTGACGTGCGCGCGCTCGGCGGCGCGCGTGAAGGAGAGGCACTCCGCCAACGCGACGAAGTAGCGCAGATGGCGCAATTCCATAGGGTTAACCCCGGTGAATGATCGACGGTGTCGATTCGGATCATCGAAATTCTTCACTTCTTCTGCGCGGTGTCAATCGATAGAGTCCCGCGAACTGACCAGGAGAGTTGCATGGCACAGATGGATTACGACACCGAGAGCATCACGGATGCCGTCATCGGGCGGCTGGCCGAATGCCAGGACCCGCGGTTCAAGGAAGTGATGAGTTCGCTCGTCCGGCACTTGCACGGCTTCGCGCGCGAAGTCGACCTGAAGGGCGACGAATGGTTCAAGGCCATCGAGTTCCTCACGGCGTGCGGCAAGAAGTGCGACGAGAAGCGGCAGGAGTTCATCCTGCTCTCCGACACGCTGGGCCTGTCGATGCAGGTCGTCGCGCTGGAACATGCGCGCGCGCTCAAGGGCCGCAGCGGCGCGACGCCGCCGACCGACGCGACCGTGCAAGGTCCTTTCTATTGGGAAGGGGCGCCGGATGTCCCGCTGGGCGCCGACATCGCGGAAGGCGTGCCGGGCGAGCCCGCGCTCTACAGCGGCCGCGTCACCGACCTCGAAGGCAAGCCGCTGAAGTCCGCGCTGCTCGACATCTGGTCGGGCGACGGCGACGGCATCTACGACATGCAACGCGAGGACGGCGGCATGCGCGCACGAGCGCGCGTGCGCACCGACGACGAGGGCCGCTACTGGTTCTGGTCGATCCGCCCGACGTTCTACCCGGTGCCCGACGACGGCCCGGTCGGCGACATGCTGCGCAAGATGGGCCGGCACCCGAACCGGCCGGGACACATCCACATGAAGGTCTCCGCGCCCGGCCACAAGGAAGTGGTGACGCACCTGTTCGTGAAGGACAGCCCGTACCTCGACTCCGACGCGGTGTTCGGCGTGCGCGAGAGCCTGATCGTGGAGTTCGAGAAGCATGAGCCGGGCACGGCGATGGACGGGCGCAAGATGGCGAAGCCGTACCACGTGGCGCACTACGATTTCCGGCTGATTCCGTTGGGCGCCTCATGAGCGGAAGTTCGAGCCCCGGCTCCATCAACAAGATCGGCAAGGCGACGGTGCCGCGCACCGCGATCAGCACGTCCGACGAACACACCATCACCGTGCGCGGTGAAGACCTGTGCGGCGACTTGATCGGAAAGATTTCCTTCACCGACTACTTCAGCCTGCTCGTCACCGGCAAGCGGCCGTCGCACGGCGACGCGATGGTGCTGGACGCCACGCTCGTCGCGATCGCGGACCACGGCATGGTGCCGAGCGTGCAAGCCGCGCGCATGACGTATGCGGCGGCGCCGGATGCGCTGCAAGGCGCGGTGGCCGCGGGCATTTTGGGATGCGGCAGCGTAATCCTCGGCGCGTCGGAGACGGCCGGGCGTCTCTTCACGGAAGTGAACGAGGCGGCGGGGACAGGCGATCTTCGCGCCGCAGCTCTCGACGTGGTGAAGCGTTGGCGCGCTGCGAAGCAGCCGATCCCGGGCTATGGACATCCCTTGCACAAGGACCGCGATCCGCGCGTCGCACGGCTCTTCGCGGTGGCGAAGGAAGCGGGCACCGGCCTTCGCTTCGTCGAGATCGCGGAGGCTGTCGAACAAGCGATTCCCGAAGTCGTCGGGAAGGAATTGAAGCTGAACGTCTCCGCCGCGATTCCCGCCGTGCTGCTCGGGACGAACTTCCCGCTGGTGGGATTGCGCGGTGTCCCGATCCTTGCGCGCACGGCTGGACTCATCGCGCACCTGTGCGAAGAGGCCGTCAACCCGAGCGGCTTCGCGCTCTCCTACCAGGCGACGCGAGAGCTGGTGTACGAAGGCAAGCCGCCCGCCGCGCGCGGAGACGCCACGTGATCGAAGTGCTGAAGGATGTGCGCGTGCTCGAACAGGGCACGTTCATCACCGGCCCCGCGTGCGGGATGCTGCTCGGCGACCTGGGCGCGGACGTGATCAAGATCGAACAGCCCGTCACGGGCGACCCGTTCCGCGCGTTCAAGGGCGGGCTCTACAGCCCGCACTTCCAGACCTACAACCGCAACAAGCGCAGCATCACGCTGGATTTCAAACAGCCCGCGGAGCGCGAACGGTTGTACGAGCTCGTGAAGACGGCGGACGTGTACATCCAGAATTTCCGTCCCGGTGTGGCCGAACAACTCGGCGTCGGCGAGAAGCATCTGCGCGAACTGAACCCGCGCCTCATCTACTGCTCGATCAGCGGCTTCGGCGCGAACGGACCATCGGCGTCGCGCCCGAGTTACGACACCGTCGCGCAGGCCGCGAGCGGCTACCTCAAGCTGCTGGTCAATCCGGAAAATCCGCGCGTCGTCGGCCCCGCGATCGCGGATGCCGTGACCGGTTTCTACGCGGCCTACGGCGTACTCGGCGCGCTGCACGAGCGCGCACGCACGGGCCACGGCCGCAAGGTCGAAGTGTCGATGCTCGAAGCGATGACGCACTGGAACCTCGACGCGTTCACGCACTACTACTCCGCCGGCGAAGTGATGGGACCATACAGCCGCCCACGCGTTTCGCAGTCGTACGTGATGGAGTGCAAGGACGGCAAGTGGGTCGCGCTGCACATGTCCTCGCCCGAGAAATTCTGGCAAGGCCTCGCGAATGCGATCGAGCGGCCGGACATCTTCCTGGACGAACGCTTCGCCACGCGCGAGGCGCGCATCGCGAATCAGGAAGCAATGATCGAAGTGCTGTCCGAACGCTTCGCGACGCGCACGCGCACCGAGTGGTGCAACCGGCTGCTCGCCGAGGATGTGCCGCATGCGCCGATGTACGACACCGACGAGGCGCTGGAAGATCCGCAGGCGAAGCACCTGCAGCTCCTCGTCTCCGCGCAGCACGCGACGATGGGCGAGTTCCGCACCGTGCGGCCGCCCGTCTCGTTCGACGGCGAACGCACGCTGAAAGTCGTGCCCCCGCCCACGCTGGGTGAACACAACAGCGAGATCGGCCAGATGATCGCTTCGAGGACCACGGCATGACGTTCAAGGTTGGAGTCGTCATCGGCAGCCTGCGCAAGGCGTCGTACAGCAGGCGTATCGCGCTCACGCTCCCGGAACTCGCGCCCGCCGGCATGGCTTTGGAAGAACTCGCGTTCGGCGATTTGCCGATCTACAACGGTGACATGGAGACCGACGCGCCGCCTCCGTGGCAGCGGTTCCGCGCCGCGGTGCAGGCGAGCGACGCGGTGCTCTTCGTCGTCCCCGAATACAACCGCTCGATTCCCGGCGGCGTGAAAAACGCCATCGACGTCGCATCGAAACCCAACGGCAAGAACCTGTGGGTCGGCAAGCCGGCGCTGGTGATGGCGCAAAGCGCCGGACCGCTGGGCGGCCTCGCGGGTTCGTTCGCGCTCAAGCAGACGCTCGCGGGCAGCGGCGCCGTGACCATGCCGCACCCCGAGGTGTATCTGGGCCGCGTCGCCACGCTGTTCGACGGCGACGGCCCGATGGTCCCCGACACGAAGGAGTTCCTGCGCGGCGTGCTCGCGAACTTCGAGACCTGGATCGCACGCTTTGCCCGCCCGTGACCGAATCGATAACCGCGCCGGTGATTGATACAACAAGGAGACAAGCCATGAAGAAGACCTCGTCCATCCAACGCCGTGCGGTGCTCGGCGCCGCGGTTTCCGCGGCCGTCGCCGCGTCGCCGCTCGCGGCCTGGGCGCAGCAGGCGCCGATCCGCATCGGCAGCACGCTCGCGCTCACCGGTCCGCTGTCGTCCACCGCGCAGGTGCACAAGCTCGTGGGAGAGATCTACGTGGACGATCTGAATCGCCGCGGCGGCCTGCTGGGGCGCAAGGTCGAGTGGGTGTTGAAGGACGACCAGTCGAAGGCCGACCTCGCCCGCACGCTCTACGAGCAGCTCCTCACCTCTGACAAGGTCGACCTGTTCATGGGGCCGTACGCAACCGGCGCGATCCTCTCCGCGATGGGCGTGGCGCAGCGCTACAACAAGGTGCTGATCCATCACACGCTGGGTGTGCCGTCGCTCGCGAAGTACGACATGCAGTTCCCCGCGTGGTCGCTCGGTTCGGACCCGGCGAATACAACGACGAACACCGTGTTCGAGGCCTTGGCCAACGGCCCGAAGCCGCCGAAAACCGTCGCGGTGGTCACGAGCAAATTCCCTTCCATCCACTTCATGTCGATGGGCGCGCGCGAGACGCTGAAGAAGCGCGGCCTGCAGGAAGTGCTGTTCCTCGAGTGGGAGTTCGGCAACCGCGACTTCGGCCCGATCGCCAGCCGCATCAAGGATGCGAAGCCCGACTTCGTGTGGGTCGGCGCGATCGGCCTGG
>JAZKIF010000215.1:0-3069 GCA_040385005.1 Pseudomonadota bacterium | reverse complement strand
TCCGATCTTGGTCAGCGCTTCAATCACCGCCTCATGCAGTAACGGTCGATACGTTTTGATGAGCTTATTATTCCGTGACGGGTGCACACGATTGGTAAGAAGAATAATATCAACACCGGCTTCAGGTTCCAGCCACATTGAACATCCGGTAAATCCGGCATGGCCAACAGCAAACGGGCTTAGATGCACAGCATTCATCCCGTTATCTTCATCAACTCCTTCCCATCCGAAGCGCCAAGCTACCCGGTCCTCTGGGTCGTGTATGGCGGCGCGACGCATGAACCTCCATTCGGCGAAAAGCTCGCCATCACCATCCGCCGCTGGTTGCGCCAGGCATCGCCCTCGGCTGCGAACAGCCCCGGCTTCATTCCCATCTCGCGCCCCACCTCGCGGCTGCGGTTGGGCCGGCGGAACGCATGCGGCCGCTCCCGCAGCACGCTGGCGATCACGGCGTGGTCGGAGACGACGAGCATCCGGCGCGGCCCGAGCTTGAGGCGGTACATCGGGCCGTACTCGCGCGCCCACCGCTCGAGGTCCTGGTGGATGCGCGGCACGGTGACCTGCAGGCTGTTGCCCATCACGGGGATGCCGGGGGGACCCGGAAGGTCTTCGTAGCGCCGAACGGGGGAGGATGCGATGGTGTCCATGTTCACTGGCCGGAGTTTCCGCCAGTGTAGGCGCTCATCCTTGAGGGTCGTTGGCGCTCGTGAGGTCGTGCCAGCACGTCACCGTGCCGATGCGCTTGCCCCGCACGCGGTGCGGCACGACGCGGCAGCGCAGCACCCGGCCGTCCGTGGTCTCCACGAGGCTGACGTGCTCCGCATCGGGCGCGGCCTTGCGCTCTTCGACGCGCGCGAGAAACCCCTCGGGGTCCCTCACCTGTGTGAGTTGCAGCGCCAGCAGCGCGCTGTCGCTGAGGGTGGGGAGTTTGTCGGGGGGGATGCCCCACATCTCGACGAACCGGGTGTTGTAGTGCATCGCCCGGCCGAAGTGGCCGATCGCGATGATGCCGTCGGTGGTCGTGTCGAGCGTCGCCAGCAGCAGCGCCAGCGCGGCGCGCGCCTCGGTCAGCTCCTGGGTGCGGCCTTCCAGCGTGCGGGTGGTGGTGCCGAGCTTCTGCGTCGCCGCAGCCAGCGCGCGCCGGACTTCGGCGAGCTCGCTCGTCAGGCGGTTCACGAGTTGGGGCAGGACCGGGTCCTGTTCGGCATATGCGGCGTTCATGCGGTGGCCTCCTCGAGCGCGGGTGCGTGCTCGCGCACAAGAAATTCGCGCAACGCGCAAGTCAGCTGCGTCAAGGGCGCATCGAGCCGGGACAGCAGTGGAGCGAGTTGCGCGATTTCCGCCTTCTCCCGCAAAGCGTTTTCGAGCGCGGTGGCGGCGTCGTTCACGAACGTCGCGCCGATCGTTCCCGAAACGGCCTTGGCCGTGTGGGCAAGACGCTCCGCGGTCGCGGTGTCGTTCGCCGCGAGTGCGTTGCGGATGTCGCGCACCAGGTGCTCCTGCCCCACCACGTAGCGCCGCAGCATGGCGATGTACAGGGATTTCTTGCCGACCATGCGGGCCAGCCCCGTGCGTGTATCCAGACCGGGGATTCCGTGCGGCAGGCCGTCGTCGGACGCTGCGGTGCTCGTCGGAGCGGTGGAGGGTGCAATCGAGGTCGCCGGTTGCGCGACCGCGCGTGCGGGCGTCCGTCCGTGCCTTGGCCGTGCCCAGCGCAGCAGCACGGTGGTGAGGTCTTCCGGATCGATCGGCTTGACGACGAAGTCGTTCATGCCCGCATCGAGACACTTGCGCCGGTCCTGTTCCATCGCGTTCGCGGTCATCGCGACGATCGGCAGGCCGTCCAGCCGCGCGATCTTGCGGATTTCGCGCGTCGCCGCGACGCCGTCCATCACGGGCATCTGCATGTCCATGAAGACCACGTCGTACGCGGTTTCCTGCACGGCGCGCAGCGCGACGAGCCCGTTGTCCGCGACGTCGACGATGAGTCCCGCTTCTTCCAGCAACTCGCGCGCGACCTGCTGGTTGATGTCGTTGTCCTCCACCAGCAGCGCGCGCGCGCCGCGGATGGACGCGAGGCGCAGGTCGGGCGCCGCGCCCTGCGCGCCGGCGGCCGTGGGCTGCCGCCCACCGAGCGCGCCGACGGTGGTGTCGAACAGGATGGACGGGCTGACGGGTTTCACCAGCACGCTCGCGATGCCCGCGGCTTCCGCTTCCTTCAGCACCTCTTCACGGCCGTAGGCGGTGACCATGAGGAACATCGGCGGCGAGGCGAGGCCCAGCGAGCGGATCGCGCGTGCCGTCTGCATGCCGTCCATGCCGGGCATGCGCCAGTCCAGGTAGACGACGTCGTAAGGCAACTCGTCGCGGGCTGCCTGCTGCACCGCCGCGACCGCGGCCGCACCGGAACTCGCTTCGTTCACGATGAAGGTCATGCCCTGCAACATGTCCACGATGGATGCGCGAGCGTGCGCGTTGTCGTCCACCACGAGCGCGCGGCGGCCGCGCAAGTCGGGGTTGGGAAGGAATTCGCGGCGGCTCGCGGCGCCGACGCCAACGCGCGCGCTGAACCAGAAGCTGCTGCCCTTGCCGAAGTCGCTTTCGACGCCGACTTCGCCGCCCATCAGCTGCGCGAGTTTCTTGGAGATCGCGAGGCCCAGGCCCGTGCCGCCGAACTTGCGCGTCGTCGAGGTGTCGGCCTGCGAGAAGCTCTGGAAGAGACGACCCAGCTGTTCCTGCGTGAGGCCGATCCCGGTGTCCTGCACACGGAAGTGCAACAGCACGCTGGTCTCGGTGCGCTCGCTTGCGCGCACCGAAATGACGATCTCGCCCTTCTCGGTGAACTTCACGGCGTTGTTCGCGTAATTGAGCAGGATCTGCCCGAGCCGGAGCGAATCGCCGACCAGGTTGGGCGGCACGTCGGGCGCGACTTCGAACACCAGCTCGAGCCCCTTGGCATGGCTCTTCTCGCTGATCAGGCCGCCGGTGTTGTCCAGCAGGGTCTGCAATTCGAAGTCGGCGTGCTCCAGGTCCAGCTTGCCGGCCTCGACCTTGGAGAAGTCCAGGATG
>JAZKIF010000214.1:0-13574 GCA_040385005.1 Pseudomonadota bacterium | reverse complement strand
TTGTAAGCGGTAGGTCGTCAGTTCAAATCCGACAATCGGCACCATCCACCGGAATCGCCCCATGAAGCTTGTTCTTTGCCTGCCCGCCATCCTCCTCGCCGGTTGCGCCGTTTCGGGCTCCTGGCTCGACCGGGTCGGCGTCCCGCCCCATCCTCCGGTGGCCATGAGCGATGAGCAGGCCTCGGCGCTGATGGGCGAAGCCCGCGACCTTCGCGCGCGCGAGGAAGCGATCCGCGTAACGCTCGCCACCGAAAAGGATCGCCGGCAACGCATTCGCCGGTACGAGGAATTGCGCCGCATCGGCGACCAGGTGATCCCGATCGAGCGCCGGCTGCTCGACGCGGGCAAGGCGCCCCGCAGCGCTCCCGCACCGGCGTGATCGCCGTTACATGCCTGGGGTTTGAACCTTCAGGCGAATTGCGGTAACCTCCCACCCCCGACCGCACAGATGAGTTACGAGGGCAGGTAACAACTGCCGGATTTTGGCGGCCGCGGCGTTGCTTTCGACCAGCAGGCACCAGGAGGTGCCATCGATCGGCCCGGCCTTCACGGCCTTGCGCAACGGGATGGGGATCAACAGTTCGACCGCTTCGAGCCGGTCGCGCGATTCACGCGCGAGCTGTGCGAGTCTTGCCAGTGTGGGCGAGTCTTCGGCGGCCTGCAGCACCGGGACGGGGTGCAGGCGCCGATTCGAAGTAGGTGTCGTCATCGAGGGGATAGCAGTGCATTTCATTATCACGGATGCGTGGCTCGCCAAAAGCCGCGCGGTGCATTTGAGCGGCACGAAGCTGGTGGTGGCCTTCGTCGGCCTCTCGCTGGCGTTGATGATGCTCGCCGCGGGTCTCTACCATTGGGTGTTCCTCAAGGGCGCGCGCGAAGGCTGGCCGGTGATCGGCACCTTGGTGAAGCTCATCGTCAAGGACGAATTCGAGCAGCGTGACCGATTCATGCGCGAGAACCTCGACGCCATGGCCCGCAAGCTCGGCGAGATGCAGGCCAAGATGGTCCAGCTCGAGTCTCTTGGCGAACGCGTGTCGGGCCTTGCGGGCGTCAACCCGGCGGAGATCAAGGCCACGCCCGGCCGCGGCGGCGCGCTGGTAGAGGGCAGGCCGCTCTCCATGGAAGAACTTCAGGCCACGCTGGCCGAACTGGACCAGTTGAGCGGACAGCGCACGGACCTGCTCACCGTCATCGAATCGCGCCTGTTCGACCAGAAGATGCGCAACATGATGATCCCCACGCAGCAACCCGTGAAGGACGGCCATCTCGGCTCGTCCTTCGGCTGGCGCATCGATCCTTTCACCGGGCGTTCGGCGCTGCACACCGGTCTTGATTTCCAGTCGGACCCGGGCACGCCCATCCTTGCGGCGGCGGGCGGTGTCGTCGTCACGCAAGAGCTCCACCCCGCTTACGGCAACATGGTCGAGATCGACCACGGCAACAACCTCATCACGCGATACGCCCATGCGTCGCGGGTGTGGGTGAAAGTGGGCGATGTCATCAAGCGCGGCCAGAAGATCGCCGAGGTCGGCACGACCGGCCGCTCCACCGGGCCGCACCTGCACTTCGAAGTGCTGGTCCAGGGCGTGCCGCAGGACCCGCACCGCTTCCTGGCTGCGGGCCGTGCCCTGCTTTCGCCGCAGCTCGCAAAGCTGGAAGAGCAGGCCACCCGAACGAGCCCCCTGCGGCCCACGGCCCACAGGTAAAATTACTGGTTTTGCCGCCGCCGCGTATTGGATTGCACGGCGGCAGCCCCATTTCATCCTGACAACACAAGGGATAGCGCTGCCCGGCAGGCTCCAGTCGCCCGGCCGGGCAGCATCGCGTTCATGGCCAAGAATTTCCTCACCTCAATATTCGGTTCGCGCAACGACCGCCTGCTCAAGCAATACCGCCGCACCGTGGAGCGAATCAACGGGATGGAAGCGGCCTTCGAAAAGCTGAGCGACGACGAGTTGCGCGCCAAGACGCAGGAGTTCAAGGAACGCGTCGCCAAGGGCGAGACACTCGACGACCTGCTGCCCGAAGCCTTCGCCGTGGTGCGCGAGGGGTCCAAGCGCATCATGAAGATGCGCCACTTCGACGTGCAGTTGCTGGGCGGCATGGCGCTGCACAACGGCAAGATCGCGGAAATGCGCACCGGCGAGGGCAAGACCCTTACCGCGACGCTTCCGGTGTATTTGAATGCACTGGGCGGCAAGGGCGTGCACGTGGTCACGGTGAACGACTACCTCGCCAATCGCGACGCGAAGTGGATGGGCAAGCTGTACAACTTCCTGGGCCTCAGCACGGGCGTGAACCTGCCCAACATGCCGCGCGAGGAGAAGCAGGCGGCCTACCGCTCGGACATCACCTACGGCACGAACAACGAATTCGGCTTCGACTACCTGCGCGACAACATGGTGTACG
Organism: Pseudomonadota bacterium; assembly: GCA_040385005.1. Lineage (GTDB taxonomy): Bacteria > Pseudomonadota > Gammaproteobacteria > Burkholderiales > Burkholderiaceae_C > Ramlibacter. The sequence continues at coordinate 11,165 of JAZKIF010000214.1, read as the reverse complement.
AGACCGCCGATCGCGTCGCGCGCGGCCTCAACTACGCCATCGTCGACGAGGTGGACTCCATCCTGATCGACGAGGCGCGCACGCCTTTGATCATCAGCGGCCAGGCCGAGGACCACACCGACCTGTACATCGCGATCAACAAGGTGGTGCCGCTCCTCACGAAGCAGGAGGGCGAGGCCGACCCGCGCACCGGCGAGGGCATCATCAAGGCCGGCGACTTCACGGTGGACGAGAAGAGCCACCAGGTCTTCCTCACCGAGCAGGGCCATGAGAACGCGGAGCGGATCCTCTTCAATCTCGGGCTCATCCCCGAGGGCGCGTCGCTGTACGATCCCGCCAACATCACCCTGATGCACCACCTCAATGCGGCGCTGCGGGCCAACCACCTGTACCACCGCGACCAGCAGTACGTCGTGCAGGAAGGCGAGATCGTCATCGTCGACGAGTTCACCGGCCGCCTGATGTCGGGCCGCCGCTGGAGCGATGGCCTGCACCAGGCCGTCGAAGCGAAGGAAGGCGTGCAGATCCAGGCGGAGAACCAGACGCTCGCCTCGATCACCTTCCAGAACTACTTCCGCCTGTACGGCAAGCTCGCCGGCATGACCGGCACGGCCGACACCGAGGCTTACGAGTTCCAGGAGATCTACGGCCTGGAGACGATGGTCATCCCGCCGAACAAGCCTAGCAGCCGCGACGACCAGCTCGATCGCGTCTACAAGACCACGCGCGAGAAGTACGAGGCCGCGATCAAGGACATCCGCGAGTGCTACGAGCGCGGCCAGCCGGTGCTCGTGGGCACGACGTCGATCGAGAATTCCGAAATCATCGACGAGCTCCTGAACAAGGAGAACCTGCCGCACCAGGTGCTCAACGCCAAGCAGCACGCGCGCGAAGCCGAAATCGTTGCGCAGGCCGGCCGCCCGAAGATGATCACGATCGCCACCAACATGGCGGGCCGCGGCACGGACATCGTGCTCGGCGGCAACGTCGAGAAGGCGATCGAAGCCGTGGAAGCGGATGAATCGCTCGACGACGCCGCGAAGCGCAGGACGATCGAAGAGCTGCGCGCGCAATGGCTGAAGGACCACGAGTTCGTCGTGAAGCAGGGCGGCCTGCGCATCATCGCGACCGAGCGCCACGAGTCGCGCCGCATCGACAACCAGCTGCGCGGCCGCTCGGGCCGCCAGGGCGACCCGGGTTCGTCGCGCTTCTTCCTCAGCCTGGACGATCCGCTGATGCGCATCTTCGCGGGCGACCGCGTGAAGGCGATCATGGAGCGCTTGAAGATGCCCGATGGCGAAGCCATCGAAGCGGGCATCGTCACGCGCAGCATCGAGAGCGCGCAGCGCAAGGTCGAGGCGCGCAACTTCGACATCCGCAAGCAATTGCTCGAATACGACGACGTGTCGAACGACCAGCGCAAGGTGATCTACCAGCAGCGCAACGACATCCTCGACGCGACCGATCTTTCGGCGCAGATCGCCGCGCTGCGCGAAGGATGCTTCACCGACTTGCTGCACCAGTACGTGCCGCCGGAGTCGGTGGAGGAGCAGTGGGACTTGCCGGGTCTGGAAAAAGTCCTGGCCGACGAGTGGCGCATCGAGCTGCCGCTGCAGCAGAAGGTGCAGGGTTCGAGCAGCGTGACCGACGAGGACCTGCTCGAGCTGGTCGTCAAGGCGGGCAACGATGCCTTCGACGAGAAGGTCCGGCAGATCGGCGCCGAGAACTTCACGCAGTTCGAGCGCATCGTGCTGCTGCAAAGCATCGACACGCATTGGCGCGAGCATCTCTCCGCGCTCGACTACCTGCGCCAGGGCATCCACCTGCGCGGCTATGCGCAAAAGCAGCCGAAGCAGGAATACAAGCGCGAGGCGTTCGAGCTGTTCGGCCAGTTGCTCGACTCGGTCAAGAACGACGTGACCAAGGTGCTCATGACCGTGGTCGTGCAGTCCGGCGAACAGTTGGAGCAGGCCGCCGAAGACATCGAAAACCGCGCGGAGCGCATCGCGAACGTCACCTATAGCGCGCCGACCGAAACCGGCGAGGTCGAGACCAAGCTCGACGAAAGTACCGCCCGCGAGGCAATGGTGCCGGCGCCGAACCAAGGCCTTCGCATCGGGCGCAACGATCCGTGCCCCTGCGGCAGCGGAAAAAAATACAAGCAGTGCCACGGCAAGCTGGCCTGAAAAAGACATCGCGCTAATACTTTGTTTGCCGTGCAGGCAGGGATGGGTGCGCCATTGGGTTAAATGCGATTCCGTATACCCTGTCAGAGTTGACAGGGGTCAAAGCACGCAAAGTTGCATTTACCCATTCAATCGGGGCATATATCTGACAGGTGCCCCACATGAAAATCGATTCGCGGGAGTTCGAAACCCCCAATCCGGCCGACCAGCCGGTTGCAGCTTCCCACCCGTTCGTCGCTTCGCTGCGCCTGGCTGTCGATGCCGAATGGGCGCGCATCAAGACTTCAGGCTTCTGGCAGCGCGTCATGACGGCGCCGGTGACGTCGTCCCTGTGGAAGGACCTGATGCTTCAGGTCTATCACTATTCGAAGCACAACTCGACGAACCAGGCGGTCACCGCGTTCGTCCCCGCGCCGGAAGGCCTGCTGAAATTCGTCTACCGCCATGCGGCCGAGGAATTGGGCCACGAGCGCATGGTGACGCATGACCTGAAGAGCGTGGGCCTTCTCGACGAGGCGGACCTGACGGCGGCGCCGTTCCCCGCGACCGAGGCGCTGACCGGGTACCTGTATTACGTGGCGCTGCGCTACGGTCCGGTCGCGCGACTGGGGTACAGCTTCTGGGCCGAAGGCGCGCATTCGCACATCCAGGAAGTACTGGGCAAGATCCGGCAGGACCTGCAACTCACGAGCAAGAACGTGACCTTCTTCGGCGCTCATGCCGAAGCCGACGAGCAGCACATCCTGCAAGTCGAAGATGCCATCGCGAAGTATGCTGTCACCCCGCAGGAGCAGGAGCTCGTGACGCGCGTCGCGCAAACCACGCTGTTCCTCACCGGCCAGCTGCTCGAGGAAGTCGCGCGCCGCAATCCCGCGCAAACGAAACAGGGCAAGTGAACATGAACCAGTTCAATACATTCGTCTCCCCCGGCAACGTCGGCGTCGCGCCGTGGTTGATGCCGCCGGTGATGCCGGCCGGGCCCACCGAGACATCGCAGCTGAAGGACATTCCCGTCGCGGAACTCGGCCTGCGCCGCATGCGCGACGCAGCCGACATTCGCGAGATCGTCCAGCTGCGCCAGGAAATCGACCTGTCGGCGGCGGCTTCGGCCGACCCCGAATTCATGCGTAGCGAAAAAAAAGAGACGAGTTGGGCCTGGTCTACGCTTTCGAGCTGCATGACCGCGTCATAGGCACCATCCGCATGGTGCCGGCGAGCCACGGCCTGACTCTCACGGAGCAATTGCTCGCCGGCGTGATGCCGGATTTTCGCGAGCGCTGGCCGGACGGCTGGGAGGCGGGCCGGCTCGTGATCGCGCCGGATTTCCGCGTGGGACAGGATGTCCTCAAGCGATGCCTCTACCTCACGCTGCTGGACATGCTGGACAACGTCGAGGTCAGCAACCTTCTCGGATGCTGCACGCACGTGCTCAGCCGCCTTTACCGCCGCTTCGGGTTCAACGTGGTCGCCCGCGACGCATCGCTGCCTGGTCTGGAGAAGACCTACTCCCTGATCCATGGCGATGTGCCCGGCGTGCATGCCGCGTTGTCGACCAGCGAGCACAGAATCGCGGATGCATGATCTGACCCGCCACCGTTGAATACCATGCGCGCCGCCTCGATCCTCGCCGCCAACCCCTTCAAGCTGCTCTACGCGAAGCTGGCGCGCGAATACGTCACTTACCACAGCCACACGCGGCCGATCCTGAAATGGGCGGGCATCGTGGGCGCGGTCGGCTTTCCGGTGTTCTATCTGCTGCACGTCCTGCGCAGCACGCACTCGTACGACAACTTCTGGCTGCGCATGCTCGGCGGGCTGGTGCTCCTGATCGTGGCGCTGCGGGACCACTGGCCGGAGCGGCTGCGCCCCTACTACCTGGCGTGGACGTATGCCGCGTTCCTCTACACCTTGCCGTTCTTCTTCATCTTCATGTCGCTGAAGAACGGCGGCGGGTCGGTGTCGGTCGCCAACACCTTCATGGCGGTGTTTTTCCTGATCCTGCTCACCGACTGGCGCAACACGGTGGTGATGCTGGTCGCGGGGGCGGCCCTGGCGACCGTGTTCTACATCCTCAGCACGCCGGATGCCGCGATGCCGACCGACTACCTGGGCCGGCTGCCGCCGCTGATCCTGGTGATCATCGGCGGCAGCTCGTTCAAGTTCTCGCAAAAACAGATCGAAGCCGAACGGCTGGACGCGGCCAAGGCGCTGGCCGGCTCCATCGCGCACGAGATGCGAAACCCGCTCGGGCAGATCCGCCACAGCCTGGAGAGCCTGCGGCAATCGCTGCCCGCCCCCAACGTGAAGGCGCAGCCGCAGATGCTGGGCGCCCAGGAGGCGAACGCGCTCTACCGCGACCTGGCGCAAGCCGACATCGCGGTGCAGCGCGGCCTGCAGGTGATCTCCATGACGGCCGCCGACGCGTGCGGCAAGGCCGTCGTGGAGTACGGCTACGAAAGCCTGGAGCAACGGCAGCGCGTGAACGTCGAGGTCAGGAGTGACTTCCTTTTCCGCGGCGAGGAAACCGCCTTCCTGTTCGTCCTTTTCAACCTCATCAAGAACGCGCTCTATTACCTGCCCGCCTATCCCATGGCGACCCTGGTCATCACCGTCGATGCCGGCGTCGTCAAGGTCCGCGATACGGGGCCGGGCATGTCCCCGGACTTGCAGCGCCGGCTGTTCGAGCCGTTTCGCACCAGCAAATCGGGCGGCACCGGACTGGGCCTGGCGTATTGCCGCCGGGTGATGGGCGCCTTTGGCGGCGAGATCACCTGCCAGTCGGTGCAGGGCGAGTACACCGAGTTCACGCTGACCTTTCCGCCCGTGTCCGTGCATGAGCGCGAGGCGCATCGCGAGGCGGTGCTCGCCAAGGCCAAGGCCGTGTTCGTGCGTCGCAGGCTCCTGGTCGTCGATGACGACCCGGCGATGCGAAAGGCCACGCGCATCAAGCTGACGCCCGTGAATGCCGTGCTCGACGAAGCCGCGGACGGCGCGCAGGCGCTGGCCATGTTGTCGAACTTCCGCTACGACCTGGTCGTGCTCGACCTGGACATGCCCGGCATCGACGGCTACGACGTCGCCAAGCAGATCCGCGCCGGCCTGGTGCCCGCGAACCGCGACGTCTGCATCGTGGCCCACACCAGCGAACCCGGCCTGATGGCGCGCGTCAAGACCCTGAAGGCGGGCATGGACGGGCTGGTCAACAAGCCTTGCGAGCAGGACGCCCTGCTGCGCGCCCTGTGCGAGGCGCTCGAGAACCCGTCGGGGCGCGCGCGGCTCGAACACGGGCAACTGGCCGGGCAGCGCGTGATGCTCGCCGACGACAACGCGTACAACCGCAAGGCGGTGGCAGCCTACCTGCGCCGCGCGGGCGTCGAAGTCGCCGAAGCCGCCACCGGCGAGTCCGTGCTCGAACAGCTCCAGGCGGGCGGCACCTGGGACGCGGTGCTGCTGGACATCAACATGCCCGGCATGAGCGGCCTGGACACGGCCCGCGCCATCCGCGCAAGCACGCTTGCCTTCCGCGATGTTCCGATCGTCGCGCTCACCGCGCACTCCGGCGTCGAGATGGTGGCGGCCGCGAGGTCCGCGGGCATGGTCGACTTCATCACCAAGCCGGTCGACGCAGCGGTGCTGTATGGCAAGCTGCGCCAGCTCACGACGCGCGAGCCTGCCCGCGTGTCGGCGCCCGGACCGGTTGCCGACACCAGCGAGCGCCTTCTCGACGTGGATCGGCTGGAGCGGTACCGCCAGATCGGCATGCTGGAGGAACTGGTGGGCGACTACGTCCCTGAAATCTCCCGCCTGATCCAGCGCATCGAGAGCGCCGCGGAGCGCGAGCAACTGGACGAATGCCTGGAACTGCTGCATTCGCTCCTCGGCCTGAGCGGCGAAGCCGGCGCCGCGGCGCTGCACCGGATGATCCGGCAGGTGTATGCGCAGATGCGCCAGGAGCAGCTCTTTCCATCGCGCCACCAGTGGGTGGATCCCATCGCCGAGCTTGGCCGGGAGTCGGCGCTCGCATTGAAACAGTATGGGAGCGTGGAGTCGGGTGCGGCATGAGAGACTCGCAGGCGATGCAGCAAACGGATTTCCTGCCCGCCGACCTGGCCGTCCTCTACGTGGACGACGAACCGACGTCGCGAAAACTCTTCGCGCGCAGCTTCGGCGATGAATTCAAGATCGTCACCGCGGCCGGCGCGGACGACGCGCTCAAGCTCCTGGCCCTGCGCGAGCAGGAGTTCGCGGTCCTTTTGACCGACTACCGGATGCCGGAGCGGGACGGGATGAAGCTCCTGCAGACGGTGCGGCGCGAACACCGCCACCTGATCCGGTTGCTGGCCACCGCCTATGCCGAGAAGGACGTTGCCATCGAGGCGGTGAACCAGGGCAAGGTGCTGCGCATCCTGGAAAAGCCGCTGGACGAACGGGTGACGCGCGAAGCATTGCGCGAAGCGCTCGGGTTGTACCGCTCGCAGGCGTTCGAGCGCTCGCTCAACGAAGGCCGCGCCGTCGCGCTGCGCGAGACCATGGGATTCCTCGCGCATGAATTGAACACGCCGCTGGCGACGGTTCGCGGCTTCGTGAGCACGGTGATCGCCCGGCATCGGCCGGCGGCGGCCGGCGAGCCGCCAGGCACCGCCATGTTTTCGGAGGACCGTCCCGGCGAACTGCTGGCCGCGCTGGAGAACGCCGAGCGCCGCGCGCTGTATTGCCAATCGCTGGTGTCGACCTTCGTGCAGTCCGCGCGCGACGCGTTTCCGGGCGCGGCGCCGCCGGAGGTCCAGGCAAGCGCGCTGGCGCAGGCCGTGCTGGACGAGTTCCCGTTCGACGGCGACGAACGCTCATGGGTGACCAGCCACGTCACGCAGGATTTCATGCTGCCGGGACGGCGGGACCTGTTGTATCTCGTGCTCTGCACCGTCACGAAGAACGCGCTCATCGCGCTGCGGGGGCGTTCCGGCCCGCAGCTGCGGATCGAAGTCGGACGGGACCACGATGCGAAGGGCCGGCCGTGGATCCGGTTCAGCGACAACGGGCCCGGCATCGCGCCGGAGGTGCTGGCCAAGCTGACGCGCGAGCCGGTGACGACACGCGCCGGCGCCGGCGGCAACGGCATGGGGTTGATGTTCTGCCAGCGGGTGATGCAGTCCATCGGCGGGGAGATCCGGATCACTTCCGAGCAGCGCCGGGGCACGACCGTGGCTTTGTGTTTCCGTCCACAGACGGCGCCCGCGCCCTGAAAGCGTCAGAGATTCACGCGCCGTGCCTCCTGGCGCGCAAGCCAGCCCGCGAAGCCGTTCGCGGCGCCCGGCCCGTGCGCGGCCGCGATGTCGAAGAGGGCGCCGAAGAGCTCGCCGTCCTGTCCCAGCGGAAAGGCGGCTGCGAGCTGCGCCGGCGATTTCAATCCCAGCGCCTGGCGCAATTCGAGATTGGCGAGGCTGCGGCCCGCCCGGATCTCCTCCAGCGCGGAAGGGGCCACGCCTTCGAGATCGGCGAGTTCCGCGAGCGCGGCCAGCCCGTCGCGGGTTTCCAGCTGCAGCCAGCTGGCATGGCCCGATGCGTCCAGGCCCAACACACCGAACGGCTCGCCGAGGGCGACGTGCTCGATCCAGTGACGCGCCGCGAAGGCGGACAGTTCGCGCCCGATCGAGGGCATGCGCAGCAGCGCGTTCTGCGCGGGATTGAGCGTGACGCGCCAGGTCTGCGCGTGCCGCGCGTTCGGCGTGGCAAGCAGGTGGTCGACAGCCGTGACGAGCGTTCGCGCGATATCGGGGCTCTGCTTGGGAATGAACTGGTCGATGAGTCCGCGGTTGAAAGCGCGCACCGCGATCTGCTCGTCGGCCTGGCCTGTCAGCAGCACGCGCGAGCCGGGCCACTCGACAAGTTCGGAGAGCGCCTCGAGGCCGTCCATGCTGGGCATCGAATAGTCCACGACGCAGACGCGCGCAAGGGCGTAGCGCTCCGTGTACTTCGACCAGTAATCCAGCACCTGCGGAATGAGGGGCTTGCCGCCACGCCACTGCTCGATCAGCTGCTGCTGGTTCCAGGCATCGGCTTCCCAGAAGGGCGGCTCCTGCTGCAGGTAGTAGATGCAGTCGGCGGGACGGGTGAACAGCTTGACGTGCCAGTGCCGCGGCAGCACCAGCGAGAGCATCTCCAGGTAGTCCGGGTCATCGTCGAGGAAGACGACGGTGCCGGGGCGGTGGAACAGCGGGAAGTTCATTCAGTCGAGTCCATGGGCGGTGCGGCAACCTGCAAACTGCGATTCGGCCGATGATGCTATTGTCTCAGCCCGTTTGCGCAAGGAAACACTAGCGGCATGGGAGTACCTGTTAACTTTGACAGCGTGAGCCTCGATGGGCTCCTGAGCGATTGGGTCGGCGCCATGCGCGAGTTCTCCGTCGAGGCTGTCGCCATTCTGGGGCCCGATCCCTTCGGCAGCAACGAGGACCGTCAAGTCCTCGCCGTGCATCCGCCGATCTTCGCGGAGGCTGCGCAGGCGTTGTCGGACAGCCGCGACTTCGGCGCGCCCTGGCGCGACTCGGACGCACCGCTGGTGGCGTGGCAGTACATCGCCAAGAGCAACCACCTGGGCGCCAATCGCTGGCGCCTGCTGTGGCTCGCGCACGGTTTCCAGACCGTGGTGCGCGTGGAGTTCCCGCTGCCCGCGGGGCGCGCGTTCGAGTGCTTCATGTTCAGCCCGCGCGAACTCGCCGATCGCGGCGAGGCGGCCGCGCTGGTCTGGTCGGCGCTCAACATCTGGCCGCTGGTGCGGCGCAGCCTCGCCAACGCACGCTCGCCCTTGAGTCCGCGCGAGCGCGAATGCCTGGTCCTCGCATTCCAGGGGCTCACCGCGCGGGAGAGTTCGGCGCGGCTGCACTGCACCGAACGCACGGTCAACTACCACCTGGCCAATGCCATGGGCAAGCTGAAGGTCGACAACAAGATGGCGGCCATCCAGCGCGCGTGCTGGATCGGCGCGATTTGAGGAAAAGCGAGCGGAAAGGTTTATATTGCGCTCATCTTTCCGGATGAGCCCGCCATGGCCGAAGACCACGACCGCACCGCTTCGTTGATGACACCGGCCAAACTGGCCCAGGCCCAGTCGCGGCCGCGCGAAGCGGTGTCGCCCGCCGCGTGGCTGGACCAGATGGCCTCGGACGCGGGGCATGCGCATGTGCGCCGGCTCGGTGAGCTGCGCGAGCTGATGCAGACCCAGGCAAAAACGCGGGACTTCTCCGAAGTCGCGGCCGGCCTCGCGCAACTCGCCGAGGCGCTGCCGCGGCTGGACTTCAATTTGCTGCAGGCGCGTGGGTGGTGGGCCCGCACCACCGGCAAGAGCCGCAGCGCCGGCGCGGAGTTCGCGGGCCAGTTCGAACACATCGAGCAGATCGCGACGGACATCGCGGCGCGCGCGCAGGCCGCGCAGAAGCGCCAGCAGGAACAGTCGAACACGGCGGACCTGAGCCTGCTGGAGCTCGAGGTCGAATACCGCGCGATCGACAAGATCATCGACCAGGGCGCGCGCTGGCTTCAGGACATGCGCAACCAACTGAAGACCCGCCAGGCCGAAGCCGGCGGCGACGCGCAGACCCAGCAGGCGATCAGGGACGACGCGGCGCGCTGCGAAATCCTCGTGGCGCGCCTCAAGCTGCTGCGCGGTGTGAGCTCCGCGTCGCAGCAGGCGCACAGCCAGGCGCAGGCGGCGACGGCGCGTCGCCAGGCGCTGCTCCAGATGCTGCAGCAGACGCTGGCCGCGGGCATGAAGTCGTGGCGCTCGCGCATCTCGACGGTGGCGGCCGCGGCGGGCGACTCCAGCTCGCCGGCGCTGAGCCTGGAAGGGCCGATGGAGGCGCACCGCGAGCTGCAGCTGGCCGTGAAGCAGGCGATCGCCGATTGCGGCCAGCTGCAACTTGCCGAGAACGCCGTCGAGGAAAGCCTGGCCGCGCTCTCCACGCAGCTGGAACCCGCCCGCTAAAAATCCCGCTCGCCGTGGCCCTTCTCGCGATCGACGTCGGCAACACGCGCCTGAAATGGGCGGTGTACGAATCTCCGCGCCCCGGATCGCCGCTGCAGGCGCATGGCGCGGAATTCCTCGAGAACATCGACAAGCTCGTGGACGGCGCGTGGTCGGCACTGGCGGCGCCCAGCCGCATGCTGGGTTGCGCCGTGGCGGCCGACGCCGTGAAGCGCCGCGTCGAGGAGCAGATGGAAGAGTTGTGGGACGTGCCCGCGCAATGGGTGGTGTCCAACGCGCAGGAAGCGGGCCTCACGAATGGCTACGACCATCCGACGCGGCTGGGTTCGGACCGCTGGGTCGCGATGATCGGCGCGTGGCACCGCATGCTCGCCGAAGGGCCGGCCCGGCCGCTGGTCGTGGTGATGGTCGGCACGGCCGTCACGGTGGAAGCGGTCGACGCGCAAGGGCGCTTCCTCGGCGGGTTCATCCTGCCCGGTCACGGGATCATGCTGCGCGCGCTGGAGTCCGGCACGGCCGGCTTGCACGTGCCGACCGGGGAGGTCCGCGAATTTCCGACCAACACCAGCGACGCGCTCACCAGCGGCGGGACCTTCGCGATCGCCGGAGCGATCGAGCGCATGGTGAGCCACGTGCGCAGGCACTGCGGCGCGGAGCCGGCCTGCTACATGACCGGCGGCGCGGGATGGAAGATGGCGCCCCACATGTCGGTGGGGTTCGAACTCGTGGAGAGCCTGATCTTCGACGGGCTGCTGGAAATCGCACGCGAACGGTTCAGCGGCTAGTCCTTTGCGCGTTCCATTGCCCGGACAGCAGCGCCGTGCATGGCCGGGCCGTGGCGCGGCTACGGCGTCCGGCTCCGGCGCTTTCGCGCCTCCCGCCGGAGTCCCCGCGCCGGACGGTCTTGTGGCCCCCGAAAAACAACTCGCCTGCGCTCTGCTACGGCTCAAACACGTTTTTCGAGCATGACAACGTACCGCGCGGCTCGTTACGTTCGC
>JAZKIF010000213.1:0-22070 GCA_040385005.1 Pseudomonadota bacterium | reverse complement strand
ACCCCAGTCGCCGGCCGACCGCCACCCAGGTGGACTGCGACAGATCCTCGAGACGGACCACTAGCGATTCCAAGCCGACCGGTTTCGTATCGCGCATCTCAATGAAATTAGTGTTAACACGCCCTGGCTCACGCTCCGGTCAGAAATGAATCCCGCGCATCATCTGCTGCATCGCGATCGCTTCCGGCGACAGCGTCGGCTTCGCGCCCTTCTCGCCCTTCGCCGCGGATGAATCCGGGAACATCCGGAAGCTCGTGTTCATCGCGATCTGCGCGATGCGCGGCACGAGCGCGTGCATCAATTCGCCCAGGATGCCCAGCCGCGTCGCGATGCGCACCGGCTTGCTGATGCAGGCGTCCGCGATCATGTCCGCGGCCTCTTCGGGCGAAAGTGTCGGCACGTTGTTGTAGATGCCGGTCGGCGCGATCATCGGCGTGCGCACCAGCGGCATGTTGATCGTGGTGAAGGTGATGCCGCGGTCCGCGAACTCGCTGGACGCGCAACGCGTCCACGCGTCCAGCGCCGCCTTGCTCGCGACATAAGCCGAGAAGCGCGGCGCGTTGGTCAGCACGCCGATCGAGCTGATGTTGACGACGTGACCCTTGTGCTTCGTGGCCATCCCCGGCAGCAGACCCATCGTCACACGCAGGCAGCCGAAGTAGTTCAGCTGCATCGTCCGCTCGAAGTCATGGAAGCGGTCGTAGCTCGACTCGATCGCGCGGCGGATGGACCGGCCCGCGTTGTTGATAAGGAAGTCCACGCCGCCATGGTTCTCGATCAACAGTTGCACGAAGCGATCGGCGTCCGACATGTCCGCGATGTCCGCCGCATACGCGATGAACTTGTAGCCCTTCGCCTTCGCTTCCTTGCACGCTTCATCGAGCTTGTCCTGGTCGCGGCCGCAGATGATCGTGATCGCCCCGGCTTCCGCGAACTTGTGCGCGGCCGCGAGGCCGATGCCCGACGAGCCGCCCGTCACCAGCACCACCTTGCCGCCCACCGTGCCCTTGAGCGTGCGGTCGATATGCAGATCCGGATCGAGATGCCGCTCCCAGTAATCCCACAGTCGCCATGCGTAGTCCTTCAGGTTCGGCACCTCGATGCCGGAGCCCTTGAGCGCGGCGGCGGTGTCGCGGTTGTCGAAACGCGTCGGGTAGTTGACGAAGGTGAGGATGTCTTCGGGCAGGCCCAGGTCCTTCATCACCGCGGCGCGGATGCGGCGCACCGGCGCGACGGCCATCAAGCCCTTCTTCACGCTCTTCGGGATGAACCCGAGCAGCGCGGCGTTGATGAAGAGATTCATTTTCGGCGCGTGCGCGGCGCGGCTGAAGATGTCCAGCACGTCGCCTACGCGATACCCCATCGGGTCGACCAGGTGGTAGCAGCGCTTGTCGATCTTCGCCGTGTGGCTGATGTAGTCCAGCGCATCGACGACGAAATCCACCGGCACGATGTTCACACGCCCGCCTTCGAGGCCCACGGCCGGCATCCATGGCGGCAGCAGTTGACGCATGCGCTGGATCAGCTTGAAGAAGTAGTACGGCCCGTCGATCTTGTCCATCTCGCCGGACTGGCTGTCGCCCACCACCATCGCGGGGCGGTACACGGTCCACGGCACCTTCGATTCCTTGCGCACGATCTTCTCGCTCTCGTGCTTGGTCATGAAGTACGGATGCTCGTAGTTCTCCGCCTCCTCGAACATGTCCTCCCGGAACACGCCTTCGTACAGGCCCGCGGCTGCTATCGAGGACACGTGGTGGAAGTGGCCTGCATCGATCGCCTTCGCGAACTCCACCGTGTTGCGCGTGCCGTCCACGTTCACCGCAACCTGGCTCTCTTCGTCGGCGGAGAGGTCGTACACGGCGGCGAGGTGATAGAAGTGATCGACCTTGCCCTTGAGTTTTTTCACGTCGTCGGCACTCACGCCGAGCTTCTTCGCGGTGAGGTCGCCGAATACCGGCACCGCGCGCGCAGCCGGGACTCCCCAGTACTCGCGCATGGCGGTGACCTTGTCTTCGCTCTCTTTTCGCAGCAGGAAGTGCACGACCGACCCCTTGCGCTCCAGCAGTTTCTTGACGAGGCGCTTGCCGATGAATCCGGTCGCGCCGGTGACGAAATACTGCATGGGATGACCTCCGGGATGGTGCTGTTGCTTCTGCAATGATTCTTGCGCAAAGCGGTGCGCGATCATTCAGCACAAACCCGCGCGCAGCGGCCACAGGCTTCGGGTTTAGGAAGGCGCGCCTAACCCGTGCGCATTCGGCGGGCTTACAGTGCGCGAGTCAACCCACACACAGGAGGCCACATGGTCACGAAGACAAAAAAATCCGGCAGCAGCAGCAGTAGCGGCGCGGCCGGCGGCGCACCGCTCGGGGGCACCGTCAAGGAATCGGCGCAGCAGATATGGCTCGCGGGCCTGGGCGCTTTCGCCAAGGCGCAGGAAGAAGGCGGCAAGGTGTTCGAAGCGCTCGTCAAGGAAGGCACCTCCATCCAGCGCAAGACGCAGGCCGCCGCCGAGGAAAAGATTTCCGAAGCCACCAGCCGCATGGCGAACATGGCCACCGACATCTCCTCCAAGGCGTCGGGCCAGTGGGACAAGCTTGAGAACATCTTCGAGGACCGCGTCTCCAAGGCGCTGAACAAGCTGGGCGTTCCCTCTTCCCGGGATATCGATGTGCTGGTTGCTCGCATCGACGAGCTGAGCCGCCACGTGGAGAAGATGAGCGCGAAGTCCGCCCCGGCAAAAACCACGGCGGCGAAGTCCACCCCGAGCCCAGCGAAGAAGCAGGCCGCCAAGCGCTCCACGGCGCGCAAGTCCGCTTGACGTCAGCTCCTGGCGATCACACTCGAGGCGCTTCGGCGCCTTTGTCGTTTCCGGAGGCGCTCGATTGCTGCAACGCAACATCGCACGCGAATCAAGCCCCCTACACTGGCCTCAGATGAAGAACAGGAATCCGCCCGCACCCAGAATCGCGCTGGCTCTCGCCGGCGGCGGCCCGCTCGGCGCGATCTATGAAATCGGCGCCCTGTGCGCGCTGGAAGAAGCGCTGCAAGGCCTCGACTTCACGGCGCTGGATCATTACGTGGGCGTCTCGGCGGGCAGCTTCATTGCGGCCGGGCTGGCGAACGGCATGTCGCCGCGTGCCTTGTGCGCCGCGTTCATCGACGACGCAGCCGGCTCCAAAGACAATTTCGATCCGTCCTGGCTCATGCGGCCGGCCTACGACGAATTCGCGCGGCGGGCGATCATGTTGCCGGGGCTTGCGGCTTCGGCGCTGTGGCGCGCAACGGTGGGCCGCCGCTCGATCGCGAGTTCGCTGGAGCGGCTCGGGGCGGCTCTGCCCGTGGGCATCTTCTCCAACGAACAGATCCATCGCCGCCTGGGCGACCTGTTTTCGCGCGGCGGCCGCACGAACGACTTCCGCGAGCTGAAGGCCAAGCTCACGGTGGTCGCGACGGACCTCGACAGCGGCGACGCGGCGCCGTTCGGACGACCAGGCTGGGACCACGTGCCGATCTCGCGGGCGGTGCAGGCCAGCTCGGCGATGCCCGGCCTCTTTCCGCCGGTGGAGATCGAGGACCGGTATTTCGTCGACGGCGCGCTGAAGAAGACGATGCACGCCTCGGTTGCGCTGGATGAGGGCGTGGACCTGCTCCTGTGCCTGAACCCGCTGGTGCCCTTCAACGCGGCAACGCACGGCAGCGCGATCCCGCGCATCGTGGACGGCGGGCTGCCCGCGGTCCTCGGCCAGACGTTCCGCTCGCTCATTCATTCGCGCATGGCGCTGGGCATGAAGCACTACGAGCGCGCCTACCCCGGGACGGACATCGTGCTCATCGAGCCGGACCATCGCGACCCCGAGCTGTACCTCGCCAACACCTTCGCGTACGGCCAGCGCCGCCGGCTCGCCGAGCACGCCTACCAACGCACGCGCGCGATGCTGCGCGAGCGCCATGACGAGCTCTCGCCGAAGTTGAAGCGGCACGGCATCGAGTTGCGCATGGACGTACTTGAGGACGCACGGCGGCATCTCGTCGCGCCTTCCCTCGCAACGACGCGCATTGGCCGCGCGACGGCGAAGTTGCACGCGGTCCTTGACGATCTCTCCGTCGCGACGCGTCTCGCGCCCCGGTAGCAGCGATGGCCAAGAAAGCTCCCCGCCGCACCGCCGAGCGCATCCTGGAGGTGTCGCTCGATCTCTTCAACCGCTTCGGCGAGCCCAACGTGTCCACCACGCTCATCTCGGCCGAGATGAGCATCAGCCCGGGCAACCTGTACTACCACTACCCGGCGAAGGACGAGCTGATCAACACATTGTTCGACCGCTACGAGCATGCGCTGTCCGAACTGCTCAACGCGAGCGACGGCGTGCGCGACGTGGAGGACGCCTGGTTCTTCATGCACTCGCTCTTCGAGTTGATCTGGCAATACCGCTTCCTCTACCGCGACCTGAACGACCTGCTGTCGAAAAACCGCCGGCTGGAAACGCATTTCCAGTGGGTGCTCAAGAACAAGACGCGCGCGATCAAGGCGGTGCTGGACGGCATGAGCCAGTCCGGCGCCGTGAGCATCGATTCGCGCGAAGTGGAGGCCACCGCGACGAGCATGGTGGTGGTGCTCACCTATTGGCTCAGCTACGAATACGTGCGCGATCCGCGACGGGCGCTCGAGCCCGAAAGCGCGCAACTCGCGCTGCTGCGCGGCGCGCACCACGTCCTCAACCTCCTCGCGCCTTATCTGGAACAAGGCCAGCGCATGCACCTGCTGGGCCTCGTCGAGGCATACAGCAACCCGGAAGCGTCCTGAAGGAACAAGCATGGCGAAATGGACCGCTTTCCCCCAGCTCGGCGATTACAAGTTCAACGCCGCGAGCCTGAAGAAGCAATGGCAGCGGCTGCACGCCGGCGATGCGGAGCCGCTGCCTGCGCAACCGGATGTCGTCGAAGCGTGGGTACTGTTCCATAACGGCGATTTCCAGCGCGCCGCGGAAGCGGGCCTGGCCGCCGGCGGCGATGGGATCACGGTGGCGAACAAGGCCACGGCGATTTACGCGAACTACCTCGAGAAGAAGGAAAAGGCGCGACTCGATCTCTTCATGGAAGTCGCCCAGCGCGCCGAAGCACAGGCCGCGAAAGATGCGTCCAATCCCAACGCCTGGTACTGGCAAGCCTATGCGCTCGGCCGCTACAGCCAGGGCATCAGCGTGGCGAAGGCGCTGGCGCAGGGCCTGGGCACCAAGGTGAAGGACGCGCTGGAGAAAACGATCAAGCTGCAGCCGCGCCATGCGGACGCCTACATCGCGTTGGCCGCTTTCCATGCGGAGGTGATCGACAAGGTCGGTTCGCTCATCGGCGGCATGACGTACGGCGCCAAGCGCGAAACCGGATTGAAGCTTTACCAGGACGCGCTGAAGATCAATCCCGGCTCCGCCATCTGCCTGGTCGAGTATGCAAGCGGCCTATTGATGCTCGAGGGCGACAAGCGAATGAAGGACGCCACGCGGCTCTACGAACAGGCCGCGAACAGCCAGCCCATCGATGCGATGGAGCATCTGGACATCGAACTCGCCAAAGCCCAATTGCACGACTGAGTGCAAGGCTGAAGCTTCGGGCGAATCGGCGCGTGCACCTACAGCCGAGGTACGGCGTGCTCGCCAGAATGGGCGCATGAACATCTTCGAAGCATTGCGTCTTTCGCACGACACCCAACGCGGGCTTGCCACTCTGATCCTGGAGACGAAGGGTGATTCGCCGGACCGCAACCGGCTGTTCCGCGATCTCAAGCATGAGCTGGCCGCGCACGCCGCCGCGGAAGAGCGCTGCTTTTACTCGCCCCTCATCGCCTTCGACGAAAGCATGGCGCAGGCGCGGCACGGCATGGCCGAGCACCACGAGATGGACGAGCTGGTGGACGAGCTCAACAAGATGGAGTTCAGCTCACCGGGCTGGCTCGCGCATTTCAAGAAGCTGCACGACAAGGTGTTCCACCACCTGGAAGACGAAGAGCACGCGATCTTCCAGCTGGCCGGCAAGGTACTGACGGAAGCGCAGAAGAATTCGCTGGCGAAAGCCTATGAAGCGGAGTTCGCGACGTTCCGTCTCGGCGAGATGCCGGTGAATTCGGCCGAGAGCTAAAGTCTGTCATGCCGGGCCCCGACCCGGCATCCACGCGCACCACAGTCTTACTCCCCCCAAGGGAGCATCAGCGTGACAAGCGACAGCTTCGCGAACTCGGGAACGAATTCATCGATGATCTTCTGCGGCTGCGGACACAGCACCGTATCGGTGATCACGCCGAATTGCACGCCCCCTCCATAACTCAGGATCGACACCCCCAGCCCGATGTCACCGGACTGCGGCACCCAGAACATGCTTTGTTCCAGCGTGGCGCCGAGCAGTTTCAACTTCTCGCGCGGACCCGGCACATTCGTCATGACGGCCGTCGTCTTGCGCCCGAACATGCTGAGCAACGCTTCCTGCGCCGGCTTGATCAAGAGGCCCGCGACGGCGAGCATGCCGAACGCGAGGAGCGGCTGCGTGCTGCCCTTCAGCGCGTTCATGCGGCGGCGCACTTCGTACACGCGCTCGATCGGGTTCGCCATGCCGATCGGCAACACGAGAGGCACGAGCCCGAAGCGGTTTCCGAGTTTGTACGCCTGGTCGAGCGGCCGCAGGTTGACGGGGATCATCGCGCGGATCTCCTGCCCCGTGATGTCGTCACCCTGCGCCTTGAGGTACTCGCCGATCGCGCCCGCCACGCAGCTGAGGAGCACGTCGTTGATCGAGCAGTTCAAAGCCTTCCCCACCGCGCGCACTTCGTCGAGCGGGATTGGTGCGCACCACGCGACGCGCTTGGCGGTGCCGGGCTTGCCCTTCAAGCGCGTCTTCGAATCGTCTGGCATCAGTGCCAGAGCCGCCGCATCGCTCACCACCTGATATGCGAGTTTGGCGAGGTCGATCGAACCGGCGATGCCCTTCTGCGGATCGCGCAGCATGCCGAGCGAACGCGCGGCGCCCTCGCCCGCCGCGCCCAGCGCTTTCACGGTCATGTCGGTGAAGGGTTTGATCAACGTGTCGGCGATCCAGTCTTCCGCGCCGGCGGACGAGTCCTTGCGCTTGCGCTCAGGCGGCGGCAAGCCGCCATCGACCAGCGACATCGTCACCGAGATCAGCGCGATCCCGTCGGCGATGCAGTGGTGGATGCGCACGATCATCGCGCTGCCGCCGTCGTAGTCCTCCACGATGTGGATCTGCCACAGCGGGCGCTTGGGATCGAGCGGCTGCATCGCGAGTTCGCCGACGCGCTCCTGCAGCGCCAGTTGCTCCTGGCCCTTCGCCTTGCGCGGCAACTTCTCGAACACGACGTGTTGCTCGATGTCGAACTTCGAATCTTCCACCCACGTCGCGCCGGCGGCGTCCTGCACCACGCGCTGGCGAAAGCGCGCGTACTTGAGCAGACGCTCCTCGACGCGCCTGCACAAGTCCGCATGGCGGATGCCGGGCTGCAGCGTCCACACGCCGACGATCATCATCAGGTTGCTTGGCGAATCCATGCGCAGCCAGGCGGTATCGACCTTGGTCATGCGCTCGCCGGAGAGCCCGAGCATGCCGGTGGCCGCGCGCGTGGCGCTCTTGCGGATCTGCCGGGCGGCGGCGCCCGCGGCTTGCTGTGCAACGATACGGGTCACCATGCGTGCGCCTTTCGGGAGTGTTGCGCGCCGGACTTTCGGCGGCGGCCCCTATTCTGGTGCGGCGCGCCGCCTTAAGATACCGCGAAGTTACCACTAGGAGTTTTCATGGCCGATCTGAAAGCCGCGTTCGAATCCGCTGTCGCCAATTCAAAGAACCTGAGCGAGCGGCCGGACAACGGCACCCTGCTGAAGATCTACGCGCTGTACAAACAGGCCACCGCCGGCGACAACGCCGAGAAGAAACCCGGCTTCGGCGACATGGTCGGCCGCGCGAAGTGGGATGCGTGGAATGGGCTCAAGGGCACGTCGAGCGACGACGCGATGCAGCAGTATGTGGACTTGATCGAGTCGCTGAGCTGACGCTGGCCGCGCGCCGGCGGTCAGTCCGCCGTGATCTTCGCGGCCTTCACCACGCGGTTCCACATATTGCGTTCGTTGTTCCCGAGTGTCGCCAGCTCCGCGCCGCTCATGGCGATGGCCTTCGCGCCCTGTTCCTCCGCGCGTTTCCTGAACCCTTCGGACTCCACCACCTGACGCACCGCTGCGGTCAGCTTCGCCTGCACATCGGGCGAGAGGCCGTTCGGTCCGTAGACGGCGAACCACGATGACGCCACCAGCGCCACGCCGGATTCCGTCGCGGTAGGCACGTTGGGCAACGCATCCAGACGCTTCTTGCCGGTGACCATCAGCGCCTTCAGCTTGCCGGCCTTGATGTGCGCGAGCAGGGGCGGCGGCGTGGTGATGGTGAAGTCCACCGTGCCCGCCAGCAGGTCGGTCATCGCGGGGCCGGTGCCGCGATACGGGATGTGCGTCATGAACGTATGCGTCAAATCCTTGAGCAGCTCCGTCGTGACGTGCTGCAGCGATCCGTTGCCGCTGGAGGCGTAGTTCACCTTACCGGGGTTCGCTTTCACGTACTGGATGAATTCGGCGAACGTGTTGGCCGGAAAGTCATGCCGCACCGCCATCAATTGCGGCGCGTCGATCAGGAGGCCGATCGGCTTCAGGTCCTTGCCCGGATCGAACCCGGCGACGGGCTGGATCAGCGGCGTGATGCATTGGTAGCCGGAGTACTGCACGAGCAGCGTCGTGCCGTCGGCCGGCGCGCGCGCGACCATCTGGCCCCCGATGTTGCCGTTGCCGCCGCTGCGGTTGTCCACGACGACGGATGTCTGCAGGATGCGGCCGAGCGGCTCCGCGAGCATGCGAGCTGCGATGTCGGTGGTGCCACCGGGCGCCGAGGGCACGATGAGCGTGATCGGTTTGCCGGCCAGTTGCGCACGAACCGGCAGGGCGAGAACGGCGGCGCCGGATGCGGCGGCCGCGAGCAATGCGCGACGGGAAATCGCTGTCATGTTTTGTCTCCAGAAAAAGAAATGGGAATCAGGCGGCAGGGGCCGGGTGCAGGTCGGTGATGCGGCCGGCCTTGGCAACCTGGCCGGGGACTGCATGCGCAACGATGCGCGGCAACTCGCGGGCAAGTGCGAGCAGCTTCGTGAAATCGATGCCGGTGTCGTAGCCCATCGCATCCAGCATGTGGATCGCGTCTTCGCTCGCGATGTTGCCGCTCGCGCCCGGCGCGTACGGGCAGCCGCCGAGGCCCCCGAGCGAGCCGTCGAAGCGCGTGATGCCGCCTTGCACCGCGGCCAGCACATTGGCCAGGCCCATGCCGCGCGTGTTGTGGAAATGCAAGGTGAGTTGCAGTTGCGCAAAGCGCGCTTGCAAAGCCTCGACCATGCGGCTCACCTGCACGGGATGCGCCATGCCGGTGGTGTCGCAGATCGTGAGGCCGCGCACACCGAGCTGCGCGAAGCGGTCGGCCCATCGCATCACTTCCGCCTGCGGCACATCACCCTCCATCGGGCAGCCGAAGCAGGTGGAGAGAGAAACGTTCACCGGCACGCGGCCGTTCACCACCCGCACGACTTCCGCCAGCGACGCGAAGCTCTGTTCGCGCGTCATCCGCAGGTTGGCGAGATTGTGCGTCTCCGAGGTGGACATCACGAGGTTGAGCTCGTCGGCGCGCGACTCCATGGCACGCTCCGCGCCGCGCATGTTCGGCACGAGCACCGTGTATTCCACGCCGGGCACGCGGCGGATGCGGCCCATCACCTCTTCCGCATCGCGCAGCATCGGGATCGCTTTGGGCGACGTGAACGACGTGACTTCGATCTTCGCGTAGCCACACGCGCTCAATGCATCCACGAGCGCGATCTTGTCGCCGGTGGGCACGAAGGCCGGCTCCATCTGGAACCCGTCGCGGGTCACGACCTCATTGAAATAAATTCGCTTCATCACTTGCTTCCCACGATGCCGCGAGCCTTGAGTTCTTCGATCTGCCCGGCCGAGAGGCCGATTTCGCGCAGCACCGCGTCGGTGTCCTGCCCCACCTTCAGCGGAGCATTGCGTCGGTGGCTGCCCGGTGTGAGCGACAGCTTGGGCACGATGCCCGGCACCGTGATGTCGCTGCCGTCGTCCATGCGCACGGTCTCCAGCATGCCGCGCGCCGCGTAGTGCGGGTCGGCCGCGATGTCCGCGACGGAATAGATCTTCCCCGCCGGCACGCCGGCCTTGTCGAGCGCGGCGAGCACTTCGTCCACGGTGCGCGAGAGGGTCCAAGCGCCGATGGCGGCATCGATCCGCTCGACGTGAGCAACACGCCCCGCGTTGTCGGCGAGTTCCGCGTCGCTCGCGAACTCGGGCCGGCCGATCACCGCCGAGAGCCGCTTGAAGATGCTGTCGCCATTGCCCGCGATCAGCGCATAGCCGCCGTCGCCGCACAGGTACGCATTGCTCGGCGCGATGCCAGGCAGCGCGCTGCCGGCGGGACCGCGCACCGCGCCGAAAGCGCTGTACTCGGGCAGCAGGCTTTCCATGCAATTGAACACAGCTTCGTACAGCGCCACGTCAATCACCTGGCCCTTGCCGGACGCATGGCGGTGCTGGAGCGCCAGCAGGATGCCGATCACGCCGTGCAGCGCGGCAAGCGTGTCGCCGATCGACACACCCACGCGCACCGGCACGCGGCCCGGCTCGGCGGTGAGATGGCGCAGGCCACCCATCGCTTCCGCGACAACTCCGAATCCCGGTCGGTCGCGGTACGGTCCGGTCTGACCGTAGCCGCTGATACGCAGCATGATGAGGCGCGGGTTGAGCGCGAGCAACGCGTCGGGCGACAGGCCCCAGCCCTCCATCGCACCGGGCCGGAAATTCTCGATCAGCACGTCCGCTTCCGAGGCCAGCTTGCGCACGATGTCCTGCGCCTGCGGCTCTTTCAAATCCAGCGCGAGCGAGCGCTTGTTGCGCGACTGCACCTGCCACCACACCGAGGTGCCGTCCTTGAGCAGGCGCCACTTGCGCAGCGGATCGCCCGAGCCGGGCGGCTCGATCTTGACGACATCGGCGCCGAAATCCGCGAGCGTCTTCGCGGCGAACGGCCCGGCGATCAGTTGCCCGAGTTCCAGGACCTTGAGCCCGGCGAGCGGGCCGGCAGTATTTGGGTTTGTCTCCATGTGCGGCGCAGTTTGCCCGCCACCGCCGCGGCCGTCTATTGCTGCTTGCGGGCGCGAGCCTTCGTGGTTTGCGAAGGCCCGACGAGGAACGCGACGAAGTCATCCACGGCCGGGTCCGCCGTGCCAATGCGCGTCGCGACGAGCATGCGCCGTTGCGCCCATTCATCGGCCAGCGGCCGCCACGCGAGCTTCATCGCCCGGATCATCGGCAGCGCCGCCATCTTCGGCAGGATCGCCAGGCCCAGGCCCGATGCGACCAGATGGCAGACGGCATCGAAGCTGCGCACCTGCATGCGCAGGCGAAACGGCTTGTTGGCCGCGAGCGCCGCTTGCTGCTGTTGCTGCAGCATCGCCGCGCCGGTGTTGAGGCTGATCCAGTCTTCGTCCAGCGCGTCGGTGAATGCCACCGGCGTGCGTCCCGTGAGTTTGTGTTTCGCGGGGAGCACCAGCACGAGTTCGTCGGTGCGGAACAGCTGGGTGCGCAGCCCGCTCGTGTCCGGGCCTTCGACGAAGACGCCTACGTCCGCAGTCGCTTCGCGCAATGCGGTGGCGACTTCGTCCGACACCTGCTCTTCCAGCTCGATGCGCACCTGCGGCCGGAGAACCAGGTACCGCGCGAGCAACGGCGGCAGGAACTGGCTGATCGACGCCGTGCTGGCGGACAGGCGCAGGTGCCGGACGACGCCTTGCCGCATGTCGGTGAGTTCCTCGTTCATGCGCTCCAGCGTCTGCAGCAACGCAAGCCCGTGCCGGGCGAACACGCGGCCCGCCGGCGTGGCGGTGACGCCCCGCGCATGCCGCTCGAACAACGGCTCGCCGACTGCGCTTTCGAGTTCACGGATGCGGCGGCTGGCGGCTGCGAGTGCGAGGTGCGCCTCCCGCGCCGCGGCCGTGAGGCTGCCGCTTTGCACGCAAGCCACGGCGAGACGGATGGAGACGAGGTCGAACCGCGCCAGGTTGTAGGTGGCCGCGGCCACGGCTCAGGCCTTCTTCTTCGCGGCCGCTTTCTTCGCTGCGGGTTTCTTCTCCGCCGCGCGTTGCGCGATAGCGTCGTTGAACGCTTTCAGCGGCTCCTTCTGCGCGAGCAGCAGGTCGAGGTTCTTCACGATCTCGGTTTCGATGCGGTCCTTGAACGCGCCGAGCAGGAACCCGAGGCGTGCGTCCAGCTCGAATTTATCCTTCGTCACCTTCAATTCGCCGTTCGCCCCCGCGCGCGTGAAGGTCACGAGATCGGAGGTCTTGCCCTCCTCGTAGGTGCACTCCATGCCGAGTTTGTCCTCGGCGGTCTCGGCCCACTGGAAAGCCAGCTTGCGCGCCGCCGCGAGGCCGAGCGCGTGGTCGCGCGTGATGTGGATGTCAGGCACCGGGTGTCTCCTTCAGCAGCTTGTGCCGCTCCTGTTTGGGCAGCTCGGCCAGCCGCTTCGCCGCATCATAGAACCGCCGCCAGTCGCGGCCTTCGCGTTCGAACAAGGCTTCGAACCCGGGCACCAGTTCGTCGTACGCGGCCTGCGCGCCGAACGCGGCGTTGTTCGCGCGGTCCACGTAGAGGTCATAGCCGCGGAAGCGCGCGGGGTCCCCGCCCCAGCTGTCGCGCAACTTCACGTACGACGCGCGGAAGTCCTTCAGCGCCTGCTGCTTGGCCGCCTCGCGTTCGTCGCCCTGCAAGTCCTTGTAGATCGTCTCCAGGCGCTTGCGCGTCGCCAGCGCCATCGCGCGGAACTGCACGCGCCGGTCGTTGAATTCCTTGTAGTCGCTTCGCGCGCGGTCATCCGCCTGCGTCGCCAGCCAGCGCGCGCCGCCGAGGCGCTCCACCGACGTCGCGAACGATTCGTTGAACATCGTGTCGTCCTTCGCGTACACCACCTGGTGCGCGAGCTCATGGAAGATCAGGCGCGCGAGTTCGCCCTCGGGGTAGTAGATGAAGGTGTTGAGCAAGGGGTCGCCGCCGGCCCAGTTCATCCACCCCAGCGTGGAGTACGCGGGCACCGGATAAACGTTCGATTCGTAGCCGTCCTTTGCCAGCTGCGCGGATTCGGCGCGCGCTTCCTGCTCGTCGAAATAGCCTCGATAGCTCACGCAGCCCGTCACCGGAAAGCACCAGGTCTTGAGCGTCACCGAGTACGCGGGCGCGGCCACCACATTCCACACGACGGCCGTGCGTTTCAAGTCGGCATAGCGGTGATAGCTGGGGTTGTCGGGCAGTTTCAGTTCGCTCACGGCGTACGCGCGGATGCGCTGGCTGAGCGCGAGCCGCGACTTGAGCCGCTCGGGCGCCTGCGCATCCGAGAGCCATTCCTCGACCGGCTTCGCGGCGCTCATCACCTTCAGGTGCCCGCTCGCCGATTGCCAGTAGTACCCGAGGTTCGCGCAGCCGGTGAGGCAGAGCGCCCCTGCGACAGCGATGCCCGCCACGATCGAACTTGCCACGAGCAGTCTCTTTCTCACGCCGGTTGGACTTCGACCAAGCAGTCGTAGAACACCGGGCCGCGCCCCATGTCCGTCAGCTTCTGGCTGGTCAGCTGG
Source organism: Pseudomonadota bacterium (assembly GCA_040385005.1). Lineage (GTDB taxonomy): Bacteria > Pseudomonadota > Gammaproteobacteria > Burkholderiales > Burkholderiaceae_C > Ramlibacter. The sequence continues at coordinate 8,344 of JAZKIF010000213.1, read as the reverse complement.
TTGACGTTGGTGCCGGCGAGCCCGAGCTTGCGCCACCAGATGCCCAGGCCGTTGACGACACCGGGCCGCGCGCGCGCGGACACTTCGGCCTTGCAGCGGTACTCGCCGCGGTCGTTGAACACGCGCACCACCATGCCGCTTTCGATGCCGCGCGCCTGTGCATCCTGCGCGTGGATCTCCAGCAGCGGCTCGCCTTCGATGTCGCGCAGGCTCTGCACGTTGACGAAAGTCGAGTTGAGGAAGTTGCGCGCGGGCGGCGAGATCATCGCCAGCGGATAGTGGGGAGATGAACCCGCCGTCTCGTGGTTCGGCAAGTGATCGGGCAGCCCGTCCAGGCCCTGACGCGCCAGCGCCTCGCTGAAGAACTCGCACTTGCCCGACGCGGTGGGGAAGTTGCCGTTGGCGAACGGCGCATCCGGGAAATCCAGCGTCGCGAACCCGCGCTCCAGCAGTTCATCGAACGAGACGCGCTGCCCATACGCGGCGCGACACAGGCTCTCGTCGTCTTCCGAGAAACACGTCTCGGTGAATCCCATGCGGCGCGCCAGTTCGCGGAACACCTCGGTGTTGGGTTTCGCCTGGCCCACCGGAGCGATGGCGGGGCGGTTCAGCAGCACGTCGGTATGGCCGTACGCGAGGTGCACATCCCAGTGTTCGAGCTGCGTGGTGGCCGGCAGGATGTAGTCAGCGTAATCCGCCGTGTCGGTCTGGAAGTGTTCGAGCACCACCGTGAACAGGTCTTCGCGCGCGAAACCGGAAACCACCTTCGCCGAATCCGGCGCCACCGCGACCGGGTTGCTGTTGTAAACGACGAGCGCTTCGATCCGGGGGCCGAACGCTTCGGACGTGGGTCGCTGCAAGTCGTCCCCGATGGTGATCATGTTGATGGTGCGGGGCGTGCGACCGGCAAGCAGATCGGGACGCTGCAACGCGGCGCGGTCGACCGGAAACGTGCCGGAACTGGAGAGCAACACCCCGCCCGCCCGATCGCGCCACGCGCCCGTCAGGGCCGGCAGACAGGCGACAGCGCGCACCGCGTTGCCGCCACCGCGCACGCGCTGCATGCCGTAGTTCATGCGGATCGCGGCGGGGCGCGTCGTGCCCCAGTCGCGCGCGAGCGAGCGGATCTGCTGCGCTTCGATGCCGCAGATGGCCGCCGCGCGTTCGGGCGTCCAGCGCATCGCACGCTCGCGCAAGCCTTCCCATCCGGAGGTGTGTTGTGCGATGTAGTCGTGGTCCAGCCAGTCGTTCGCGATCAGCTCGTGCATCAGCGCCAGTGCGAGCGCCGCGTCGGTGCCCGGGCGCAACTGCACATGCTCGTGGCATTTCTCGGCCGTTTCGCTTCGGCGCGGGTCGATGCAAACCAGCTTCGCGCCGTTGCGCTTGGCCGCCTGCGCGAGCCGCCAGAAATGCAGGTTGCTTGCGATCGAATTACTGCCCCAGATCAGGATCAGTTTCGACTCGGCGAAGAACTCCACCTTCATGCCGACCTTCGCGCCGAACGTCTGCGCCAAGGCCTCGCCGCCGGCGCTGGAGCAGATCGTGCGGTCCAGCAAGGAGGCACCCAGCTTGTTGAAGAAACGCGCGGCGATGCTCTCGCCCTGCACCAGGCCCATGGTGCCGGCGTAGCTGTAGGGAACGATGGCCTCGGGGTCGCGCGCCGCGATCGCGCCGAGGCGGGAGGCGATGTCATGAAGTGCCTCGTCCCAGCCCACGGGCTCGAAATGGCCCGACCCCTTCGGCCCTGTTCGCCGCATCGGTTGCAGGATGCGGCGCGGATCGTAGGTGCGTTCCGTGTAGCGGGAAACCTTCGTGCACAGCACGCCATCCGTGTGCTTGTGCGCCGGGTTTCCACTGACCTTGATGGCGATCCCGTTCTTCACGGTGGTGATGAGCGAGCATGTATCCGGGCAGTCGTGCGGACAGGCGCCGCGAACCTGCGCCTGCGATTCGGGCAATTCGACGTTAGGGGAGATGCCGATGGCGCTGCTCATGAGGTGACCCTATGGTTCGCGCACCGGCCCATCCGTATCAGAGGCTCAGGAGACATAACATGCATTTCATCCAGTCGTTGGCACGCCCCGTGATGGTAGCCGCCCTCGCCCTGATGGGCTGGGGCGCGCAGGCGCAGGAAGGGGTCACGAAGACCTCCATCGTGATCGGCCAATCGGTCGCGATGATCGGCCCGGGTTCGGCGCTCGCCGCGCCCTTCCAGGCCGGCGCCAAACTTTACTTCGACAAGGTCAATGCGGCCGGCGGCGTGAACGGCCGCAAGATCGAGTTCGTGACGCTCGACGACCGGGGCAACCCGGCCATGACGGAGTCCAACACGAAGAAGCTGCTCGACCAGGGCGTGCTCGCGCTGTTCGGCTACTACGGTTCGGCCGGGGTCGCCAAGGCGTATCCGCTCATCAAGGACTCCGAGGTGCTCCTGTTCGCACCCATGTCCGCCGCCGATGAATTCCACGGCGCGGCCTACGGGAACGTCTTCTCGGTACGGCCGGGCTTCGCGGAGGAAACCGTCGCCATCGCGCGACATGCCGAAACGCTCGGCATGCGCAAGTTCGCCATCGTGTACGCCGGGGACAGCGAATCGCTGGCGGGCCTGGACTCGGCCGAACGCACCATGCCGAGCATGGGCGCCAACCTGCTCGTCAAGTCGCCGATGGGCAGCGGAAACATTGCGGGCAGCGTGGACAAGGCCCTGGCCGCCAAGCCCGAATCGGTGCTGGTGATCGCCGACGCCAACGGCGCCGCCAACGTGATCCGCGACATCCGCGCGAAGGGTTTTCGCGGGCCGGTCTACGGCTATTCCAATACCGGCGAAAGCCTGCTGGCCGAAGAGCTGGGTGCAACTGGCGCCGGTGTCGTGGTCGTGCGGGTGGTGCCCAAGAGCGAGAACCCGAAGGCCGCCATCGTGCGCGAGCTGCTTGCCGATGCGCAGGCGGCCAAGGCCGGCAAGGTCAACGTGTACATGGTCGAGGGTTACATCGCGGCGCGCGTGCTCACGGAAGCGCTGAAGCACATCCAGCGCGACCCGAACCGCGCGCGGCTGCGCAAGGCGATCGAGGGCCTGGACAACATGAGCGTGGGCGGCTTTCGCGTGCATTTCGCGGATGACCGCACTGGCTCCAAGTTGGTGGAGCTGAGCCTGATCGACTCGCAGGGGCGGATCCGCGAGTAAGCGCCGGCCTCAGTGGCCGTGGGGCGTCGAATCCGGGAAATTCGACGCTAGGGGAGATGCTGATGGTGACGCAAAGGTGTTAAGCCTATAGTTCAAGCGTCGATTCGACCATTACATCCAAAGCCCCAGGAGACACCCCATGCGCTTTCCCCAGATGGCACGCCCCGTGATGGCAGCCGCCCTAGTCCTGATGGGCTGGGCGGCGCAGGCCCAGGAGGGTGTCACGAAGACCTCCATCGTGATCGGCCAGTCCGTCGCGCTGATCGGCCCCGGATCCGCGCTCGCCGCCCCGTTCCACGCCGGCGCAAGGCTCTACTTCGACCGGGTCAATGCCGCCGGCGGCGTCAACGGCCGCAAGATCGAGCTCGTGACGCTCGACGACCGGGGCAGCCCGGCGCTCACCGAAGCCAACACGAAGAAGCTGCTCGAAAAGGGCGTCCTCGCGCTGTTCGGCTACTACGGCTCGCCGCAGGTGACGCGCGCGTACCCGTTGATCAAGGACACGGACGTGCTGCTCTTCGCGCCCATGTCCGCAGCGGATGAATTCCGCGGCGCCATGTACTCCAACATCTACTCGGTGCGGCCGGGTTATGCCGAGGAAGCCTCGGCGATCCGTCGCCATGCGGAGACATTGGGCGCCCGCAAGCTGGCCCTCATCTATGCGAGCGATGGCGAATCGCTGGCCGCGCTGGATTCGGCCGAGCGCACATTGCCTGGCATGGGCACCAACCTGGTCGTGAAATCCCCTCTGGGCGTCGGCAACATCGCGAGCAGCGTGGACAAGGTGCTGGTCGCCAAACCCGAGGCGTTGCTGGTGATCGCGGACGCCAACGGCGCCGCCAACGTGATCCGCGACATCCGCGCGAAGGGATTTCGCGGGCCGGTCTACGGCTATTCCAACACCGGGGAAAACCTGCTGGCCGAGGAACTGGGGACGGCGGGCGCGGGCGTCGTGGTCGTGCGCGTCGTGCCCAAGAGCGAGCACCCGAAGGCGGCCGTCGTGCGCGAGCTGCTCGTCGATGCGCAGGCGGCCAAGGCCGGAAAGGTCAACGTGTATATGGTCGAGGGTTACATCGCGGCTCGCGTGTTCACGGAGGCGTTGAAGCAGATCCAGCGCGAGCCCAACCGCGCGCGGCTGCGCAAGGCGATCGAGGGGCTGGACGACATGAGCGTCGGCGGCTTTCGCGTGCATTTCGCGGACGACCGCACGGGATCGAAACTGGTGGAGCTGAGCATCATCGACTCGCAGGGGCGGATCAGGGACTGAGATGGCCCCCACGCTCGTCACTGCGTGTACTCGCTGCCCCCCGAGGGGGCCTTCGCGCCTTGGGGCGGCCCGGCGGCGCTCACGCCTGAGGTTCAACCAATCTCGCGAGTAGCCGCGAGTCCGCGCATGAACGCCTCGCAGCGCGCGAGCTGATCCAGCGCGACGAATTCGTCCGGCTGGTGTGCCTGCACGATGCTGCCGGGCCCGCACACCACCGTGGGGATGCCCGAGCCCTTGAAGATGCCCGCCTCCGTGCCGAAGGCGACGAGGGTCGTGCGCTGTTCGCCCGCCAGGCGCTTGGCGAGTCGCGTGACGGCGTCCGCCTCGGAGCCGAGAAAGCTCGGGATCTCGCAGATCGTCTCGAAGCGAAACCCCGTGCCCGGCGCGACGGCCTGCATCGCCGGCTCGAGCGAGCGCGCGTGCTCGACCACTTGCTGCTGCATGCGGGCCGCGTCGGCCGTCGGCAGGTCGCGGAATTCATAGCGGAACTCGGCGTCGCGCGGCACCACGTTGTCCGCGATGCCGCCGTGGAACTGCCCCACGCTCGCCGTCGAGAACGGCACGTCGAAGCCTTCGTAGCGCGGCTCGTCGCGCTCGAAACCCTCGGCCATGTCGCGCACCTTGCCGACCAGGCGGGCCGCCATCTCGATGGCGTTCACGGATTGCGGCGTGAGCGATGAATGCGCTTCCTTGCCGCGTACGCAGCACTTGTAGCGGTAGACGCCCTTGTGGGCGATGGCGGGGACCATGCTGGTGGGCTCGCCGACGATGCAGGCGAGCGGGTTGATTCCGGCTTCGCGCATGTCCGCGATCAAGCCGCGCACACCGAAGCAGCCGACCTCTTCGTCATAGCTGAACGCACAGTGCACCGCGAACGGCGCGTTGCTCTTCAGGAACTCCTCGGCATGCGCGACCGTGATCGCGATGAAGCTCTTCATGTCCGCGCTACCACGGCCATACAGGCGCCCGTCACGCACTTCGGCGCCGAGCGGGTCGCCGCTCCAGTCCTGTCCGTCCCACGGCACGGTGTCCGTGTGACCCGAAAGTATGACGCCCGCCGGCTTGCCCTCGCCCAGCGTCGCGAAGAGGTTCGCCTTGGTTTTTTCCGCGTTGTAGGTGAGCCGGCTGCGCACGCCCAGCCGCGCGAATTCGTCGCGCACGAAATGGATCAGCTCGAGGTTGGAGTTGGCGCTGACGGTGTTCATGCGGACCAGCGTCCGTGCGAGTTCGAGCGCGCGCGGCGACACGGTTGTGCTTGTGAAGTCCATCACGCCATTCTCGCGGATATCTCGCGGATATCCCCTCATGGCGCACCCTTGCACGCGAGGCTAGACTGGCGGGCTCGCAGTGAATAGAAGCATGCCAACATGAACATCCTCGACTCCGTGGTCGGCCAAGCCGCAGCCATCGCCGCCGTCCGGCGCGACATCCACGCCCACCCCGAACTCTGCTTCGAAGAAAACCGCACGGCCGACGTCATCGCCGCGAAATTGACCGAGTGGGGCATCCCGATCCACCGGGGCCTGGGCAAGACCGGCGTCGTCGGCATCGTGAAGAGCGGCACGAGCGATCGCGCCATCGGCCTGCGCGCCGACATGGATGCGCTGCCGATGCAGGAATTCAACACCTTCTCCCACGCCAGCAAGCACGCGGGCAAGATGCACGCGTGCGGCCATGACGGCCACGTCGCGATGCTGCTCGCGGCCGCGCAGCACTTCGCGAAGAACCGCAATTTCGACGGCACCGTGTACCTCATCTTCCAGCCTGCGGAAGAAGGCGGCGGCGGCGCGCGCGAGATGATCAACGACGGCCTCTTCGAGAAATTCCCGGTGCAGGCCGTCTTCGGCATGCACAACTGGCCGGGCACGCAAGTCGGCAAGTTCGCGGTGAGCGCGGGGCCGGTCATGGCGTCCACCAGCGAATTCAGGATCACGATCCGCGGCAAGGGCAGCCACGCCGCCCTGCCCCACAACGGCATCGATCCGGTGCCGGTCGCGTGCGAGATGGTGCAGGCCTTCCAGACCATCATCAGCCGCAACAAGAAGCCGATCGACGCGGGCGTCATCTCCGTCACGATGATCCATGCCGGCGAAGCGACCAACGTCGTGCCGGACAGTTGCGAACTGCAGGGCACGGTGCGCACCTTCACGATCGAGGTGCTGGACCTGATCGAGCGGCGCATGAAGCAGATCGCCGAGCACCTCTGCGCCGCGCACGATGCGAAGTGCGAGTTCGAATTCGTGCGCAATTACCCGCCCACGATCAACTCGCCGGCCGAGGCGGAATTCGCGCGCGGGGTGATGGCTTCCATCGTCGGCGCGGACAACGTCACCGAGCAGGAGCCCACCATGGGCGCCGAGGATTTCTCGTACATGCTGCAGGCCAAACCGGGCGCGTACTGCTTCATCGCCAACGGCGACGGTGCGCACCGCGAGATGGGCCACGGCGGCGGACCGTGCATGCTGCACAACCCGAGCTACGACTTCAACGACGACCTGATCCCGCTGGGCGCGACCTACTGGGTGCGGCTGGCCGAAGCCTGGCTCGCGAAGGACAAGGCGTGACCCAGGAGGGGGATTTCTTTTCTGCGTCGTACGGCGAAGCGCGCGGCAAATTTCTGGAGGCGGCGGCTTCGGCAGGGCTCTCCGTCGAACACAAGCTGCATCCCCTGAAAGGGCGCGACGGCGAAGAGCTGGCCATGGACATCGTGCGTGACGGACCTGCCGACGCGCGCGGCCTGCTGGTCATCAGCAGCGCCTGCCACGGCGTGGAGGGCTATTGCGGCAGCGGCGTGCAGGTCGCGGCGCTGCGCGATGCGCCATGGCGCGCACGCGCGGCGCAGCAAGGCGTCGCGGTGCTTTACATCCACGCGCTCAATCCCTACGGCTTCTCGCACATCCGGCGCACGACGCACGAGAACATCGACCTCAACCGCAACTTCCAGGATTTCTCGAAGCCGCTGCCGGTGAACACCGGCTACCGTGATCTGCACTCCCTCATGCTGCCGCGCCAGTGGCCGCCGACGGAAGCGAACCAGGCCGCGCTCAACGAGTACATCCAGGTCCACGGCATGCCGGCCTTCCAGCAGGCCATCACGCAGGGCCAGCACGAGTTCGAGCAGGGCCTCTTCTTCGGCGGCAAGGGTCCGTCATGGAGCAACACCACGCTGCGCGAGGTGCTTCGTGAACACGGCAAGCGAGCCGCCGACATCGCGTGGATCGACATCCACACCGGCCTCGGGCCGAGCGGCGTCGGCGAACGGATCTACGCGGGCCGGGATGACGCGCAAGGCGTCGCGCGGGCGCGTGCCTGGTGGGACGGCGGCGGCGCGACGCCGATCACGTCCATCTACGACGGCTCATCGACTTCGGCGTTTCTCACCGGCCTCATGTGCAATGCGGCGTACGAGGAATGCCCGCAGGCGCGCTATACCGGCATCGCGATGGAGTACGGAACCGTGCCGGTGCTGGAGACCTTGCAGGCCCTGCGCGGCGAGCATTGGCTGAACACGAACCCGCAGCCGAATGCACCGGGTTTCGCGGCGCAGATCAAGCAGACGATGAAGGATGCGTTCTACGTCGACACGCCCGAGTGGAAGGCCGCCGTGCTTGCGCAGGCGCGCGAGGCGATGGAGCAAGCCGTGGACGGGCTCGCGCGCCGAAGTTAGGCATTCGTTTGCCCGGGCGGCAAAGCTGCGCGCGAGCGGGCTGCGGCGCGGCTACGGCGTTCGGCTGCGTCGCTCCGCTCCTGCGCCGAATCCCCTGCGCCGGGCGACTGCGCGGCCCCCGAAAAACAACTCGCCTTCACTCTGTTGCGGCTCAAACACGTTTTTCGAGCTAGTTGACGTACCGCGCGGCTCGTTACGCGCGCACTGCGCGCTCTCGTAGCCGTGC
>JAZKIF010000212.1:0-27469 GCA_040385005.1 Pseudomonadota bacterium | reverse complement strand
CTACCTGAACGACATGCACGGCCAGGTGTTCGTGTTCTTCATCCTGACGGTGGCCGCCGCCGAATCGGCGATTGGCCTGGCGATCCTGGTCCTGCTGTTCCGGAACAAGTCAAACATCAACGTCGATGAACTCAACACGCTCAAGGGTTAAAGCAACAACATGAGCACAACCCTCAACGCATCGACACTCCTCATCGTGCCGCTCGCGCCCCTCGTGGGCGCGGCGCTCGCGGGCATCTTCGGCACCACTTTCGGCGGCAACTGGATCGGCCGGCGCCTCTCGCACACGCTGTGCATCCTGGGCGTCTTCGTCGCGTTCGTCATTTCCGCGATGACGCTCAAGAGCGTGGCCGTGGACGGCGCGCGCTTCAACGAGACCATCTACAACTGGATGACGATCGGCGGCCTCAAGATGGAGGTCGGTTTCCTCGTCGACGGCCTCACCGCCATGATGATGTGCGTCGTGACCTTCGTATCGCTCATGGTGCACATCTACACCATCGGCTACATGGAAGAGGACGACGGCTACAACCGCTTCTTCGCGTACATCTCGCTCTTCACGTTCTCCATGCTGATGCTCGTCATGAGCAACAACTTCCTGCAGCTGTTCTTCGGCTGGGAGGCGGTGGGTCTCGTGTCGTACCTGCTGATCGGCTTCTGGTTCAACAAGCCCACCGCGATCTTCGCGAACATGAAGGCGTTCCTCGTCAACCGCGTCGGCGACTTCGGCTTCATCCTCGGCATCGGCCTGATCGTCGCATTTGCCGGAACCTTGAGCTACGCAGAGACGTTCGCGAAAGCGGGCGAGCTCGCGAAGATGGGCGTGCTGCCGTTCACGAACTGGCAGCTGATGACCGTCATCTGCATCTGCCTTTTCATCGGCGCGATGGGCAAGAGCGCGCAGTTCCCGCTGCACGTGTGGCTGCCCGATTCGATGGAAGGCCCGACGCCGATCTCCGCGCTGATCCACGCCGCCACGATGGTGACGGCCGGCATCTTCATGGTGGCGCGCATGTCGCCGCTGTTCGAGCTGTCCGAGACCGCGCTGTCGTTCATCATCATCATCGGTGCGATCACAGCGCTCTTCATGGGCTTCCTGGGCATCATCCAGAACGACATCAAGCGCGTCGTCGCGTACTCCACGCTGTCGCAGCTGGGATACATGACGGTCGCTCTCGGCGCTTCGGCGTATTCCGTCGCGGTGTTCCACCTGATGACGCACGCGTTCTTCAAGGCGCTGCTGTTCCTCGCGGCGGGCTCGGTCATCATCGGCATGCACCACAACCAGGACATCCGCTGGATGGGCGGCGTGCGCAAGTACATGCCGATCACCTGGATCACCTCGCTGCTCGGCTCGCTGGCCCTCATCGGCACGCCGCTCTTCGCGGGCTTCTACTCCAAGGACAGCATCATCGAAGCCGTCCACCACAGCCAGGTGGTGGGTTCGGGCTTCGCGTACTTCGCGGTGATGGCCGGCGTGTTCGTCACGGCGTTCTATTCGTTCCGCATGTACTTCCTGGTCTTCCACGGCAAGGAACGTTTCGACCAGAACCCGGATGCGCATCACCATGACGCGCACGACGAGCCGGACCACGGCCACCACGACGACCACGCCAATCCGCACGAGTCGCCATGGGTCGTCACGGTGCCGCTGCTGCTGCTCGCGTTCCCGTCCGTGGTGATCGGCTTCCTCACCATCGGCCCGATGCTGTACGGCGACCTGCTGAAGGACGCGATCACGGTGGACGCCGACAAGCACCCCGCGATGTCCATGCTGGCCGAGGAATTCCACGGGCCCCTGCAGATGGCGCTGCACGGCCTCACGTCGCTGCCGTTCTGGCTCGCGCTCGCGGGCGTGGCGCTGGCGTACTACATGTACCTCGTGAACCCGGCGCTGCCGGCGCGCATCAAGACCATGGTGCAGCCGCTGTACACGTTGCTGGACAACAAGTACTACATGGACTGGATCAACGAGAACATCCTCGCGCGCGGCGCGCGAGCTCTCGGCATGGGCCTGTGGAAGGGCGGCGACGAGGCCATCATCGACGGCGCGTTCGTGAACGGGTCGGCGCGCGGCGTGGGCTGGATCGCCGGCGTCGTCCGCTGGTTCCAGACCGGGTACATCTATCACTACGCCTTCGCGATGATCGTCGGCGTATTCATCCTCATGACCTGGTTCGTCTGGCACGACCAGATCAAGCTGCTCTTCCAATAAGGAACAAGAACAAATGGGATTGCTGAGCCTTGCCATCTGGACGCCGATCGCCTTCGGCGTCGTGCTGCTGGCGTTGGGACGGGACGACCAGGCGCGCGCGGTGCGCTGGCTGGCGCTGATCGGGGCGGGCGTGAGCTTCCTCATCACCATCCCGCTCTACACGCGCTTCGACACCTCCACCGCCGCGATGCAATTCGTCGAGAAGGCGCCGTGGATCGACCGCTTCGCCGTCAACTACCACCTTGGCCTGGACGGCATCTCGTTCTGGTTCGTGCTGCTCACCGCGTTCATCACCTTCGTCGTGGTGATCTCCGCGTGGGAAGTGATCACCGAGCGCGTGAATCAGTACATGGGCGCGTTCCTGATCCTCTCGGGGCTCATGATCGGCGTGTTCTGCGCGCTGGACGGCATCCTGTTCTATGTCTTCTTCGAGGCGACGCTGATCCCGATGTACCTGATCATCGGCATCTGGGGCGGCCCGAACAAGATCTACGCGGCGTTCAAGTTCTTCCTGTACACGCTCCTCGGCTCGCTGCTGATGCTGATCGCCTTGGTGTTTCTGTACACCAAGTCGGGCGGCAGCTTCGACATCGCGACCTGGCACAAGCTGCCGCTCAACATGACGACGCAGACGCTGCTCTTCTTCGCGTTCTTCGCCGCCTTTGCGGTGAAGGTGCCGATGTGGCCGGTGCACACATGGCTGCCCGACGTCCACGTGGAAGCGCCCACCGGCGGCTCCGCCGTGCTGGCCGCGATCATGCTGAAGCTGGGCGCGTACGGCTTCCTGCGGTTCTCCATGCCGATCGCGCCGGACGCCTCGCACGAGTGGGCGTGGTTCATGATCGCGCTCTCGCTGATCGCCGTGATCTACGTGGGTCTCGTCGCGATGGTCCAGCAGGACATGAAGAAGCTAGTCGCCTATTCATCCGTCGCGCACATGGGCTTCGTGACGCTGGGCTTCTTCATCTTCAACGACCTGGGCGTCGCCGGCGGCATCGTCCAGATGATCGCGCACGGCTTCGTGTCGGGCGCGATGTTCCTGTGCATCGGCGTGCTGTACGACCGCGTGCATTCGCGGCAGATCGCCAGCTACGGCGGCGTGGTGAATACCATGCCGACCTTCACCGCGTTCGCGCTGCTGTTCGCCATGGCCAATTGCGGCCTGCCGGCGACCGCTGGTTTCGTGGGCGAGTGGATGGTGATCCTGGGCGCCGTCAAGGCGAACTTCTGGCTCGGCCTGGCGGCAGCGTCCGCGCTGATCTTCGGCGCGGCGTACACGCTGTGGATGTTCAAGCGCGTGTACCTCGGCCCGGTCGCCAATGACGACGTGCGCGGCCTCACGGACATCAACAGCCGCGAGTTCGTGATGCTCGCGCTGCTCGCGATCGCCGTGCTCGCGATGGGCGTGTATCCGAAGCCCTTCACCGATGTGATGAACGTCTCGGTGGCCGAATTCCTCAAGCATGTGGCTGCGTCCAAACTCTAGAAAACCATAAGCCATGCTGGACAAATCAAGCCTCATCATCCTCACGCCGGAGATCCTGCTGCTGGTCATGGCCTGCGTGATCGCCATGGTCGACCTGGGCGTCAAGACGCGCCTGCGCACGCTCACCTACATCCTCTCGATGGCCTCGCTCGCCGCCGTCGCGTGGCTCACCGCGGGTTACGCCGTGCAGGACCAGACGCTCTATGCGTTCGGCGGCATGGTCGTCAGCGACCCGATGGGCAACTGGCTGAAGTTCTTCGCGACCATCGCGATGATGGTCTGCCTGGTCTATGGCCGGCCTTACGCGGCGGACCGCGACATGCTGCGCGGCGGCGAGATGTTCATCCTCGCGATGTTCTCGTTGCTGGGCATCTTCGTCATGATCTCGGGCCAGAACTTCCTGGTCATCTACCTCGGCCTGGAACTGCTCACGCTGTGCAGCTACGCGCTCGTCGCGCTGCGCCGCGACAACGCCACCGCCACCGAGGCCGCGATGAAGTACTTCGTGCTCGGCGCGATGGCCAGCGGCTTCCTGCTGTACGGCCTCTCGATGCTCTATGGCGCGACCGGATCGCTCGACGTCGGCACCGTGTTCAAGGTCGTCAACTCCGGCCAGGTCAAGCACCAGGTGCTGGTGTTCGGCCTCGTGTTCATCGTGGCCGGCCTCGCGTTCAAGCTCGGCGCGGCTCCGTTCCACATGTGGATTCCGGACGTCTACCAGGGCGCTCCGACGTCCGTGACCATCATGATCGGCAGCGCGCCGGAACTGGCGGCGTTCGCGATCTTCATCCGCTTGCTGGTGGAAGGCCTGCTGCCGCTGGCGCTGGACTGGCAGCAGATGCTGATGCTGCTCGCGATCGCGTCGCTCGCCATCGGCAATCTCGCGGCCATCGCGCAGACCAACCTGAAGCGCATGCTCGCGTATTCCACGATCGGCCAGATGGGCTTCGTGCTGCTGGGCCTGATGTCGGGCGTCGTGAACGGCAACACGCTCTCGGCGGCCAATGCGTACAGCTCGGCGATGTTCTACATCATCACCTACGTGCTCACCACGCTCGCGAGCTTCGGCATCATCCTGCTGCTCGCGCGCGAAGGTTTCGAGAGCGAGGAGATCTCCGACCTCGCGGGCCTCAACCAGCGCAGCCCGCTCTACGCCGGCGTGATGGCCGTGTGCCTGTTCTCGCTGGCCGGCGTGCCGCCGCTGGTGGGCTTCTACGCGAAGCTCGCGGTGTTGCAGGCACTGGTGGCGTCGGGGCAAGGCCTGTACATCGGCCTCGCGATCTACGCGGTGATGATGTCCCTGGTCGGCTCGTTCTACTACCTGCGCGTGGTCAAGGTCATGTACTTCGACGAGCCCATCACCGCGACCACCGTCTCGGCCCCGATGGACGTGCGCGTGGTGCTCACGCTCAACGGCGCGCTGGTGCTCGTCCTCGGCATCGTGCCCGGCGGGCTCATGACGCTGTGCGCGCAGGCGATCATCAAGACGCTGGCGACTTGAGGTTCGCGCCGCCTCCGCCGCGTTCCGCCGCGCGGTGCTGAAACCTCGACCCAGAGCCTGAACGATGTCCCAGACCGCCTCCATCTGGATCGTGATCGCCGTCGCGCTGTTGGCGGCGAACCTTCCCTTCATGAACGAGCGCGTCTTCGGCGTCATTCCGCTCGCCGCGGACAAGCCGCTGGCGGTGCGCTTCGCCGAACTGGTCGTGATGTATTTCATCACCGGCGCCATCGGGCTCCTGCTGGAGAATCACGCGGGCCAGATCGCACCGCAGGGCTGGGAGTTCTACGCCGTGACGGGCGCGTTCTTCATCACGCTCGCGTTCCCCGGGTTCGTGTGGCGCTACCTGCATCGGCGGTGAACGCATGGCCGACGACAAGCACCTGATCGAAGAGAAGGTCTCCAGCCAGGAGATCCTGAAGGGCCGCTTCCTGCACGCGTTCCGCGACACGGTGCGCCTGCCCGACGGCTGCGAGACGACGCGCGAGTTCGTCATCCACCCCGGCGCGGTGATGGTCATCCCGATGCTCGACGATGGCCGCCTGGTGCTCGAGCGCCAGTTCCGCTACCCGATGGGCCGCGTGATGATCGAGTTCCCCGCGGGCAAGCTCGATGCGGGCGAGGACGTCCTCACCTGCGCAAAGCGCGAGCTGCTTGAGGAGACGGGCTACACCGCGCGCGAGTGGGCGAGGGCGGGTGTGCTGCATCCCGTCATTTCGTATTCCACCGAGTTCATCGACGTGTGGTTCGCCCGGGGACTGACGCTCGGCAAGGCCACGCTGGACGAAGGGGAGTTCCTCGAGATCTTCACCGCGACGCCCGCCGACCTGCTGAACTGGTGCCGCAGCGGCGAAGTGACCGACGCCAAGACGCTCACCGGTGCGCTGTGGCTGCAGAACGTCCTGTCGGGCGCGTGGTCATTGGATTGGACCGCATAATTCGAGGATATGAGCCCCCACGCTCCGCACTTCGTGTCGTCGCTGCCCCCCGAGGGGGCTGTGTCGTCTTGGGGCGGCCCGGCGACGACACCATGAAGGTCCTGAATCTCCAGTGCGCTCATGCCCACGGCTTCGAGGGCTGGTTCGGCTCGGAAGAAGACTTCCAGTCGCAGCTGTCGCGCGGGCTTGTCGAGTGCCCGATGTGCGGCGATACGGGCATCGTCAAACTTCTGAGCGCACCTCGTCTGAACCTGGGGGCTGCGGAACCCACGAAGCGGCAGGAAGTGATGACCACCCCCGACGCGTCGATGCAGGCCGCCTGGCTGAAGATGGTTCGCCACGTGATGGAGAACACCGACGACGTCGGCGAGCGTTTCCCGGAAGAGGCGCGGCGCATCCATTACGGTGAAGTCGAGGAGCGCGGGATTCGCGGGCAGGCTTCGCGCGAAGAGACCGAGGCGTTGCTGGAGGAGGGGATCGGGGTGGTTCCGTTGCCGATTCCCAAGGCTTTGAAAGGGCCTGTGCAATAGCCTGCCCATTTGGCATGCCACGGTTCCTTTGGACGCAGAATTCGCAGAGATTACGCGGAGGACATCCAGAAAAAACAAATGAATTCTGGATTCTTCTTGTCTTCTTTCTGCGTGACCTCCGCGCTTTCTGCGTCCAAAAATAAAGCAGGCCTACCTGCACCCAACGTCAATCCATGAACTGCAACGCCGCCAGCCGCGCATAAACCCCATCAGCCGCCACCAGCGACTGATGCGTGCCTTGTTCCACGATCCGTCCGTGATCGAGCACGACAATCCGATCCGCCTTCTGCACCGTCGCCAATCGATGCGCGATGACCAGCGTCGTGCGGTCGCGCATGGCCGACTCCAACGCCGCCTGCACCATCCGCTCGCTCTCCGCATCCAGCGCGCTCGTCGCCTCGTCCAGCAACAACAACGGCGGGTTCTTCAGCATCGCCCGCGCGATGGCGATGCGCTGGCGCTGCCCGCCTGAAAGCCTCACCCCGCGCTCGCCAAGGAACGTTGCATAACCTTCGGGCAGAGCCATGATGAAATCGTGCGCGAACGCGGCCCTTGCGGCAGCCATCACCTCGTCATCGCTTGCGCCCGGCTTGCCGTAGCGGATGTTCTCCATCGCGCTGCTCGAAAACACCACCGCGTCCTGCGGCACGATGCCGATGCGCTGGCGCAGGTCGTGCAGCGCGAGCGCATTCGTCGGCACGCCGTCGAGCAGGATGCGGCCCTGCGCGGGATCGTAGAAGCGCAGCAGCAGCTGGAACACCGTGCTCTTGCCAGCGCCGCTCGGGCCCACCAGCGCGACGGTTTCGCCGGGTCTCACGGCAAGGCTGAAATCCTTGAGCGCGGGCGTCAACGGGCGCGACGGATAGTGAAAGGTCACGCCTTCGAGAACGATCTCGCTGCCGCCATGCGCGGCCTGCGGCGTGAGCGGGTTCGCGGGCGACGACACCGGTGAGCGGCTGTCCAGCAATTCCATCAGCCGCTCGGTCGCGCCGGCCGCTCGCAGCAAGTCGCCATATACCTCGCCGAGCACACCGGCGGCGCCCGCCAGGATGATCACGTAGACCACCGTCTCGCCGAGATGCCCAGCCGTGATGCGCCCGGCCATGACAGCCTGCGTCCCCTGGTACAAGCCCCACAGCAATGCCGCGCTCGTCGCGATGATGATGAAGGCGATCAGCAGCGCCCGCGCGCGCGAACGGCGCACCGCGGTGCCGAACGCCTCCGTCGTCGACGACTCGAACCGCGCGGCCTCCCGCGATTCGGCGACATAGCTCTGCACCACGGGAATCGCGTTCAACACTTCCGCCGCGATCGCGCTCGAATCCGCCACGCGGTCCTGGCTTGCGCGCGACAGCCTGCGCACGCGCCGCCCGAACCACACGCTCGGCAGCACGATGATCACCAGGATGCCCAGCACCTGCGTCATCACATAGGGGTTGGTCCACACCAGCATCCCCAGCGCGCCGATGCCCATCACCGCGTTGCGCAGGCCCATGCTGAGCGACGAGCCGACCACCGTCTGCACGAGCGTCGTGTCGGTGGTCAGGCGCGAGAGCACTTCGCCGGTCTGCGTCGTCTCGAAGAATTCCGGGCTCTGCTGCAGCACGTGCGCATAGACGGCGTTGCGCAAATCGGCCGTCACGCGCTCGCCGAGCCAGCTCACCACATAGAAACGCGCGGCGGAGAAAAACCCCAACGCCACCGCCACCGCGAACAGTTCGACGAAGTGTTCACGCAGCGCCATCAGGCGCGTGCCCTTGTCTTCCACCGCCAGGCCGCCGTCGATGAGGCTTCGCAGCGCCATCGGGAAGACCAATGTCGCCATCGCGGCCAGCACGAGAAAGAGAACCGCCAGCCCGATGCGGCCGCGGTAGGGACGAAGGAAGGGAACCAGGCCGGAGAGGGAGCGGGGCGAAGCCTTGGCCGTGGTGGCGGCGGCGGTGATGGATGTGGACATTTGGAGTTGACAGCCCGGCGAGTGATTCCCGGCGGCCTGTCCGGCGATCATGTCATAGCCGGGCAGCCGGCCTTGCCTTCCCGCCGGCGGCCCGCAGGCCCTCGAGCAATCGTTCGAACGGCGCGAGCATGTCGCTCTCCGCGACGCAGGCGAACCCGAGCAGCAAGCCGCGCGCGCCGGTGGTGCCCGCGTAGTACCGGGAGAGCGGCCGCACCATCACGCCCCGGTCCCGCGCTTCACGCGCCGCCCGCACGTCGTCCATCCCACGCGGCAGCGACAGGACGATGTGCAGCCCGGCGTTGCTGTCGTGCGGATGCAGCCACCCGGCGCCGAGCCGCTTTTCGACCAACGCCACCAGCGCCGCGCGGCGCGACGCGTAAATCAATCGCATGCGCCGGATATGCGCCGCATAGCTGCCATCCGCGATGAAGTCCGCGAGCGTCGCCTGCGTGAGCATGTGCCCCTCGCGGTACAGCTCGGAATGGGCGGTGCGAAACGCCTGCACGAGCCCTTTCGGCAGCACCATGTAGGCGATGCGCAGGCCGGGGTACAGCGTCTTGCTGAACGTGCCGATGTAGACCACCGGCGCATCCGCGGTCATCCCTTGGAGGGACGGGATCGGATGGCCCGAGAAGCGGAACTCGCTGTCGTAGTCGTCCTCCACGATCCAGCTGCCATGCTCTCGCGCGTATTCCAGGAGCGCGAGCCGGCGGCGCAGGCTCATGACCGAGCCCAGCGGGTACTGGTGCGATGGCGTCACGAAGATGAGCCGGGGCGCGCGCTTGCGTTTGCTGGTGGGCAGGACCAGGCCCTCTTCGTCGACCGGGATGCCCTCCACCCGCAGCCCGTTCATCGCCAGCACGTTGCGAATGCCCCAGTAGCCGGGGTCCTCGAGCCACGCGGTGTCGCGCGGATCGGCGAGCAGGCGGCTGGCCAGGTCGATGGCCTGGTGCACGCCTTCGGTCACGACGATCTGGTCCGCATCGCAGCGCACCGAGCGTGCCTGGCGCAAGTGCGTGGCGAGCGCCTCGCGCAATCCCGCGTGCCCGCCACCCGAGGCATAACTGAGCCACTCGGGCAGTGGTTGCCGCTGCCGCCGCGCACCCAGCTGCTGGAACTTGCGATGCGGAAACGCCATGACGTCGGGCACGCCGGGCACGAACGCGCCCCACTGGACCGGTGAGGCGAGCGAGTTGTCGACGAGCGCCTGGCCGCGCGCCGCGAGCGGCATGGCGGGGCTGGGCCGGGATGCGGCCGCGCGCCCCGATGCGCCGCGCGCGAACATCACCTGCTCCGGCAGCACGTCGGCCACGTAAGTGCCGCTGCCTGTCAACGCACGCAGGTAGCCCTCCGCGAGCAGTTGGCCATAGGCATGGAGCACCGAGTTGCGCGATACGCCCAGTTCGGCGGCAAGGTCGCGTGTGGGCGGCACGCGCGACGTGCCCGGCAGGCTGCCATCGATGATGGATTGCCGCAGGCACTCGTACAGCGCGCGGTTGATCGCGAGCAGCGGTTGCGCCTTTCGCAGCGCAGTCCAGCGATGCAGCAGGAAGTCTTCCGGGAAGGCGTGCAATTGGCTCCACCGCAACGTCTGAATTGGCTCTTTATTGTAGGACCAATGCCGCGTCCAATGGCCGCTTCGTTGATTCCATCCGGGTGCCTCCATGAACAATGCCGCTATCGAGCAACGCCGCCAGGACGCCACGCCGCGCGGTGTCGGGGTGCTGTGCAAATTCTTTGCCGACCGCGCCGAAAACGCGACGCTGTGGGACGTGGAAGGGCGCGAGTACATCGACTTCGCGGCGGGCATCGCGGTGTTGAACACGGGGCACCGACATCCCGCGGTGACCGCCGCGATCGCGAGCCAGCTGGAGCGCTTCACGCATACCGCCTACCAGATCGTCCCGTACGAGAGCGCGGTGGCGCTGGCCGAGCGCATCAATGCACTGGCGCCCATTTCAGGCCCCGCCAAGACTGCCTTCTTCACCACCGGCGCCGAAGCGGTGGAGAACGCCGTCAAGATCGCGCGCTCCTTCACGGGCCGCGCGGGAGTCATTGCGTTCTCCGGCGGCTTCCACGGTCGCACGATGATGGGCATGGCGCTCACCGGCAAGGTCGCACCGTACAAGGCCGGCTTCGGCCCGCTCCCGGGCGACGTTCACCACATCCCGTTTCCTTGCGACACCCAGGGCGTCTCGGTGGCCGACACGATGAAGGCGCTGGAGCGTCTGTTCAAGGCCGACATCGACCCTCGGCGCGTTGCCGCAATCGTCATCGAGCCGGTGCAGGGCGAAGGCGGCTTCCATATCGCACCGGCCGAACTGATGGTGAGGCTGCGCGAGGTGTGCGATCGCCATGGCATCCTGCTGATCGCCGACGAAGTACAGACGGGATTCGCGCGCACCGGCAAGCTGTTCGCGATGGAGCATCACAGCGTGCGCGCGGACCTCATCACCATGGCCAAGAGCCTCGCGGGGGGCATGCCGCTGTCGGCTGTTTGCGGTCGCGCGGATGTGATGGATGCGCCCGAGCCCGGCGGACTGGGCGGCACCTATGCCGCGAATCCGCTGGCCGTGGCGGCTGCCCATGCGGTGCTCGACACGATCGCCGGGGAGGGGCTGATGCAGCGGGCCGACCGCCTGGGCATCAAGCTGCGCGAGCGCCTGAAGGCGCTGCAGCGCGAACTCCCCGCGCTGGCGGAAGTGCGCGGCGTAGGCTCCATGAACGCGATCGAGTTCGTCGATCCCGCGACCGGTGAACCCAGCGCGGCCATTGCATCTCGCGTGCAGCAGCGAGCGCTTGACAAGGGCCTGCTGTTGCTCACCTGCGGCATGTACGGCAACGTCATCCGCTTCCTCTATCCGCTGACCATTCCCGATGCGCAGTTCGACCGTGCGCTCGACGTGCTCGAAGCGGCGCTTCGGACGACGGATGAGAGATCGTTCGCGTGAAGCTGCGCTCGGCGACTTCACGGCAAATAACGCCAAATGGGGTGGCGGTCGGCCGCTGGCCGGGGGCGGGTCGTTCTCCGGAGACCGCGCGGGCGGGGATCGGGGCTTGCATTGTTCGTGTCGTCAAGATTGCTGCTGGCAGGCCATGTTTCGTACGACCGCGAATGCACCTGCGCCCGACCCACCCCCAGCCATCGACCTCGGCGCAACGCACGGGCGATCCACCGGCAACAGCCCTGCTATTCGCAGGTCCGGATCTTCGACGAGCCACGCAGTACTCGCGGCGCGCACAAACGCGACGATGAGGACGGTGGCTGGGGTGGGTCGGGCGCAGGTGCATTCGCGGCCGTACGGACCATGGCGCCGCAACAGCGGTGTTTGCGGCACTGCGTTGCGCTGGTCCCGGTGCTGGACCGCGCGGTCTCCGGAGAACGACCCACCCCAGTCGCCGGCCGGCCCGCCACCCAGGTGGAGCGCAGCAAATCTCCGAGGCATGAAGCCTAGAAAGTCGGCGGCGTATTCACCCAGAGGATGCGTGCAACCACGTCGCCGCAGTTGCGGTACCCATGAGGCAGTTCCGACGGAAAGAAGATGGAGTCGTGCTGGCCGAGCCGGTACACCTTGTCACCGATCGCGACTTCCACCTCGCCTTCAAGGACGTACGCTAATTCTTCGCCGACATGCTGGATGAAGCCACCGCTGCTGCCGCCGGCATCGATGATGTGAATCGACGCATAGAGCAGCTCACCGTTGAGCCCCACGCCCTCGAGCTTGATGCCCACGCTGCCGTTGCGGCCGATGGCATCGACGCTGATGATGGGGCGCTGGCCCGCGCGCGAGACGAAATCGCCCTCGGCGCTCGCGCCCGCGAAGAGCTTGCCGATCGACGTGCCGAGTTCGGACGCCAGCTTGTGCAGCGTCGGCAGCGAAGGAAACACATGGTCGTTCTCGATCTTGGAGATCAGGCTCTCAGAGCAGCCGACGCGGTCCGCCAGCGCGCGCATGCTCATGCGGCGGGCGCGCCGGGCGGCTTTCAGTTTCTGGCCGATGCGCAATTCGCCGACACCGGCCGGCAAGCTTGCGGCGGGCTTGACTGATTTTTTTTTCATCTCTGCATTGTGGGCTGTAGTTGAAATCCGGCCAATACTCAGTTAAATTCAAGTACCTTGAATTATAGGAATGTCGCATGAAACCCATCGATCCCATCGAGCTGTGCAGCCGGCTGGTCGGGTTCGACACGACCAACCCGCCCGGCAATGAAATGGCCTGCGCGCGTTATCTCGGCGGCGTGCTGTCGGACGGGGGGTTCGAAGTGACCGAGCATTCCTTCGGCCCCGAGCGTGTGAATCTCGTCGCGCGCGTCGGCAGCCGCAATGCGGACCGCTCGCTGTGCTTCGTGGGCCATCTCGATACGGTGCCTGTGGGGGCGATGCCTTGGCGACATCCGCCGTTCTCGGCCACGATCGAGGACGGCCGTCTCCATGGCCGCGGCTCCTGCGATATGAAAGGTGGGGTCGCCGCGTTCGTCACGGCCGCCTTGCGCGCCGCCGGCGAGTTGCCGCCGGGCACATCGCTCACGCTGATCCTCGCGGGTGGCGAAGAGACCGGCTGCGAGGGGTCGTCGCATCTCGCGCGCAGCAGCGTGGACCTGTCGGGATTCGACGGCGTCATCATCGCGGAGCCGACCGGTAATGAAGCACTGCTGGGCCACAAGGGCGCGCTGTGGATCAGGGCGCGCGCGCGAGGGGTCGCGGCGCATGGCGCCATGCCGCACAACGGCGTGAACGCGGCGGTGAAGGCCGGGCGCATGATCCTCGCGCTGCAGGACTTCTGCGCCGGCCTCGCGCCGCATCCCGTACTCGGCGAGCCCACGATCAACATCGGCAAGGTGCGCGCGGGCAATGCCGTGAACGTGGTGCCCGACTTCGCCGAGATCGACATCGACCTGCGCACGACGCCCGGCCTGGACCACGACATGCTGCGACAAAGAATGCTCGACCTGCTGGCCCCCGACATCGACGAGGCCGAGACGCTCGTCAGCATGTCCAGCGTGTTCACCGACCCGGGGACACCCTGGGTGAACGACGTGCTGCAGATCGTGGCGCAGGAGACCGGCCGCGCCGCCGTTCCAGGCACCGCAAGCTACTTCACCGATGCGAGCGCCTTGGACAGCGCATTCAAGGGTGCGCCCATCCTGATCCTCGGCCCGGGCAGCCCGCGGCTCATGCACCAGACGGACGAGTATTGCGAAGTGAGCCAGATCCTCGAGGCGCAGCGCATCTATTCGCGGCTCATCGCGAAGACCCTCGCGCATCCCGAAGCCGAGCGGGCCGACATCGTGGAGCAGGCATGAGCCCAGTGCAGCGCAACGACGGCAACGTGCAGCACGCGCTCGACGTGCTGGTGAAGGGGCACCTCGCCGTGGGCGCGGGTGAAGTTGCGCTGGTCACCGCCGACGAGGCGACCGACCGCGATCTCGTCGATCGCCTGCTCGCGTGCATTCAAGCCGCCGGCGCGCAGCCGGTCCTCGTGCGGATCCCGCGACTGCCGCTGCAAGGACTCCTCGCCGATCCGTACATCCCGCAGGACGCAGCGGCCACCTTCGGTGCGTGCGATGTTTGGATCGACCTGACCTTCCCTTATCTCGCGAGCTCCACGCCTTTCAGCCGCGCTATGGAGAACGGCCGCACGCGCTACCTGTTGCTCGGTGACGTGACCGCCGAAGGCGTCGGGCGCCTTTACGGCGGCGCGGACTTCGACGCGCTGTTCGACCTCCAGGAAGAGGCCGACCGCCTGCTGCGCGACGCGCAAGGACAGGCGTGCCGCATCACGACGCCCGCCGGAACCGACATCGAATTTCGTATCGGCAAGCCGGCGACACGCAAGACGCGAAAGGCGTTGGCACCGGGCGCGCAAACCGTGCCGGGCTCGGCGATCTTCTACCCGGAGATGGAATCCGTGCGCGGGCGCATCGCGCTCGAGGCGGCGTTCCACGATTACTACGAGCGCTTCCCCGAACCCATCGCGATCGAGGTCGACGGAAGGATTCGCCACGTGGGCCCGGGCCATCATCGCGACCTCCTCGAACGCGCGCTGCGGCGCGCGGGCGGCGGCGAATTCGGCCATGTGATCCACCTCACCATCGGCCTCAATCCGGCGGCGCTCGACACCGGCCGATCGTTCATCGAGGACATCCGCGCCGTGGGCCGCAACGCTGTCGGCCTCGGCTTGCCGTGGTGGCTGCCGGGAGGCGGCGAGAACCATCCCGACGGGGTCCTCAAGAGCCAGTCGCTGTGGATCGCGGGCGAGCCCGTCCTCGCCGGCGGGCGTCCGACAGCCGGCCATCCGCTCGAAAAACTTCTGGCCGCGGTGGAAGCGACCACCACCGGTGCATCCCTCCAGACCCAAGGAAAACAACCTGCATGAATCCCGACAAAGTGATCCGGCTCATGGAAGCCGCGAAGTCCACGGCCGTGCCGGTCGACCGGGCGCGTCATTCGCCGACCGCCATCTACACCTCGCAGGAAATCCTCGACCTGGAGCGCGACCAGATCTTCTTCAAGGATTGGATCTGCTGCGGCCGCGTCGAAGCGCTGGAGCGCGCGGGGGACTATCTCTCGCTCGACCTGCTGGGCGAGCCATTCGTCATCACGCGGAACGCGAAGGGCGAACTCCATGCATTCTCCAACGCTTGCCTGCATCGCTCCGTCGCCGTCGCGCCGCCGGGCGCGGGCAATCGCCGCGCGTTCGCGTGCCCGTTCCACGGCTGGACGTACGACCTCGATGGCCGCCTCATCGGCGCGCCGCGGATGGACCAGGCCGAGTGTTTCGACAAGCGCGATTGCCGCCTGCCGCCCTTGCGCGTCGGCGAATGGCAGGGCTGGGTGTTCGTCTGCTTCGACGAGCAGGCGCCGCCGCTGGCCGAGCACGTCGCGACGCTGGACAAGGACTTCGCGTTCATGCGCCAGGAGGACTGCCGCCTCGCTGTGACGACGGTCAACGAGATCGACTGCAACTGGAAGCTCGTGGTGGAGAACGTCATCGACCTCTACCACGTCAACATGGTGCACAAGACCACCAACGGCCGCCAGTTCACGTCGGAGGCTTTCAAGTTCGAGCCGCGCGGGGAGGGCGGTTACTACGCGACGTTCAATTCGGGCCCGTCCACGCTGACGGGCGAGCCTGTGTTCGGGCGCATGCCCTGGCTGGACGAGCTGCCCATGAGCTTCGCCGCGACCGGGCGGCTGCGTCCGAACTTCACCTTCTTCGCGCGCATCGACACCGCGCATGCCCTGTGCATCTGGCCGCTCGGCCTGAAGCGCACGCGTGTCACCGTGTACACGCTCCTGCCGAAAGTCTTCTTCGACGAGCCGGATTTCGAGGCTCGCGCGCTCGCTTACCGCGAGTACCAGGACAAGGTGATCTCCGAAGACCGCGAGGTGCTCGAGATGATGCAGCGCGGCCTCTCCTCGCGCCTGTACCAGCCGGGCCGCATGGCGCACATCGAGGAGGGCGTGCATCACATCGAAGCGGAGTACCTCGAGCGCCTTGGCGCCATGCTTGAAAAAGGAAAGTCATGCTGATGCGTTTCGCCGACGTGGACGGCGTGCCGACGAGGTACCTCACGGCGGGAGCGCCCGGCGCACCCGTCCTGCTGCTGATCCACGGCTTGACGTTGACCTGTGACATCTGGGGACGCCTCGCGGACTTGCTCGCGCCGCACTACCACGTCGTCGCGCCCGACATGCTGGGCCACGGATTCACGAAACCTTCGCTGAGCGCGGCGCAGGTGGACATCGGCACGAAGGCGGCGCATCTCGCACGTTTCGTCGAGGTCGCCACCGGTGCGCGCGCGTTCGATGTCGCGGGCGCCTCGTACGGTGCGCTGGTTGCCTGCAACATGTACTTGCGCGGTCCGGCATCTGTGCGCAATCTGGTGCTGCACGGAAGCGCGTCGTGCTTCAACGACGAGGCGCAGTTGCTGCGGTCGGTGGACCGCGCCCACGCCACCTATGCGGGCCTGCTCGCACAGTCGTCGCCTGAAGGGTGGCGCAAGCACCTCGCGGGATCGGTGTTCGACGCATCGTCCATCCCGCCCGAGATTCCGCACATGCTGGCCCTCACCTACGCGCAGCCGTGGATTCACGACTACTGGCGCGAGACCATCGCGGCCATGTCCCAGCCGGCGAAGTTCAGGCCGTTCCGCGTGCTGGACCGCCTCGAAGAGATCCGCGCGCGGACGCTGCTCGTGTGGGGGCTCGACGATCCCGGAGCGCCCATCGCCGTCGCCCGTCAGGCGCTGGACCGCATGCCCGATGCCGGCCTCGTGTCGTTCGAGCGTTGCGGGCACTTCCCGATGTTCGAGCACCCCGATGCGGTCTGCGCCGCCATGCACAAGTTCCTGTCGCGCTGACGCGCGCCTCACCGATCCGCAACCACTCTTTCAACCCGAGGACCACCCCATGAACGACTCCCGGTTTTCACGCCGCTCCTTCATCGTTTCATCCGGCGCCGCCGTCTGCTCGCTGGGGCTGCCCGGTATCGGCCATGCCCAACGCGCGGGCTGGCGGCCCACGCGGCCGGTTCGCCTGGTGGTGCCGTATCCGCCCGGCGGCGGCATCGACATCGTCGCGCGCTTCATCGCGCCGCGCATGCAGGAGCGCCTGAGCCAGGCGATCGTTGTCGAGAATCGCGGCGGCGCCGTCGGGATGATCGGCTCCGAGCTGGTCTACCGCGCCCCGGCCGACGGCTACACCTACGTGGTGGCCAGCGCCGACACGCACTCGATCAATCCGCACGTGTATGCGGATATCCGCTACAACGCACGCGAGTTCGCGGCCGCGGCGCCGATCGCGACGCTCGACTACATGCTGGTCGGACGCGCGGACCTGGAGGCGCAGACGATGCGCGAGGTCGCGGAGCTGGGCAAGAAGCGCGAGCTCACGTTCGCGTCCAGCGGCGTGGGATCGTCCGCGCAAGTGGTGACGGAGGCGTTGAAGGCGAAGTACGGACTGAAGATGCTCCACGTGCCTTACGGCGGCTCGGGCCCCGCGGCGGCGGCGGTGATGGGCGGCCAGGTGGACCTGGTGATGCTGCCGATCGCGATCGCCCTGGCCAGCCGCACCAAGCTCAAGATCTTCGGCGTCGCGTCGGAGAAACGCTTCGAAGGCGCGCCCGATGTTCCCTCGCTGGCCGAGCAGGGATTTCCGATCGGGCTGGAGCCCGCGTGGATCGGCCTCATGGCGCCGCCGAAAACGCCGGTGGACATCCTGCGTGAAGTGAACCTCGTCGTCGGCGAGATCGTTCGCGAGCCGGAGTCGAAGCAGCGGCTCACGGCGCTCGGGCTGGCCCCTTACACCGCCACGCTCGACGCATTTGCTTCTCACGTGAACGACGAGTTCGATCGCTGGGGGAAGGTCGTGAAGGCCGCGGGCATCAAGGCCGACTCGCCGAAATAGATTTTTCAGCAACCGACTTCGAGGCGATCCGCAGGATCGCCTTCATTTTCGGATAATAATATACAGTCGTATTATTTGAGTGATGGTGCATCGGATGAACGAAACGCAAGCGCGATGGATCCACGTGAGCTACCCCGAACAGGTGGCATTCACGGAGACCTACGGATTCGCGGGAACGCAGGGCGCCGTGAACCTCGAGGGCGTGCTCATCTCGCCCGTGGGCCGGCCTTCGAAGACGCTCGTGGTGATGATGCATCCCGCATCCACGCTGCAACTGCTGCCCGTGCCGAGGAAGCTCGCGGCCATGGGGATGCATGTGCTGTGCGCCGCGAGCCGGTACGCGAAGAACGACACGGCCCTCATCATGGAGAACGTGATCAAGGACCTGGGCGCGCACGTCCGCCACGCGAAGGAAGTGCTCGGCTACGAAAAGATCGTGCTGCTGGGATGGAGCGGCGGCGGATCGCTCTCGCTCTTCTACCAGTCGCAGGCGGAGCATCCGGACATCACGGCAACGCCCGCGGGCGATCCGGTGGAGATGTCGCTCATGCCCGCGGATGCCGTCATCTGCCAAGCTGTCCATCTGTCCCGGCCGCGCATGCTGTGCGACATGATCGACCCGTCGGTTCTCGACGAGCTCGATCCGCGCAAGCGCGACCACGAGCTCGATCTCTACGATCCACGCAACCCCGCGAAGCCGCCATACACCGCCGAGTTCGTCGAGCGCTACCGCCAGGCGCAACTCGCGCGCGTGCGCCGCATCACCGACTGGGTGAAGGCGAACCTGGACGAGCTGCGCGGCTCGCAGGGCGAGCGCGAGCGGTGCTTCATCACGCATCGCACGCTCGCCGACCCGCGCTTCCTCGATCCCGCGTTGGACCCGAACGGCCGCAGGCCGGGCTGGTGCTACCTCGGCAACCCGGAGACGGTGAACACCGGGCCCGTGGGCCTTGCAAGGTTCTCGACGCTCCGCTCGTGGCTCTCGCAATGGTCGATCGACGACAGCCGCGCCGACGGGCTTGCGTGCGCTGCGCGTATCTCAGTGCCGTTCCTGGGCATCGAGAACCGTGCCGACGACTGCGTGCCCGAGCCTCACACGCGCCTGTTGCACGGCGCCGTGGCGAGCACCGACAAGTCGCTCGTGCGCATCGAAGGCGCGACGCATTTCTATGCCGGGCAGCCCGAGCTGCTCGAGCGCGCCGCCACCGAGGCCATCACCTGGCTTCAGGCGCGCGGCCTCGCCGACTGAACCGTTCCCCCTCCGTGCTCGCCATCCCTCTTGCAAAGCGGCGGCACTTCGTTCATCATTGTTATACGGTCGTATAGAGTTAAACGACCAGGAAGGTAAGACCCGATTCATGACCGCCGCCAGCCAACCCCTCACGTTCGTGCCGCCCACCGGGATGCGGGGCATGCGCCAGCCGCTCGCGCAGGCGTCGCACCTGCCCGGGGACATCTACACGTCCCAGGAGATCTACGAGAAGGAGCTCGCGGAGTACTTCGGAAAAGAGTGGCTCTACATGGGCCGTGCCGAGCAGTTCCCGAACCCAGGCGACTACGAGGCGAGGCGCGTGCTCGGCAGGCCGATCATCATCGCGAGGTCGCGCGCCGGCGAGCTGCACGCCTTCTACAACATGTGCCGCCACCGCGGCGTGGAAGTCGCGCAGGGCTCCGGCAACACCTCGATCTTCAAGTGCCCGTACCACGGCTGGAGCTACGACCTCGAAGGCAAGCTCACCGGCGCCGCCTACATGCGCGAGACGGAAGGGTTCGACACTTCCAACTGCCGGCTGCCGAAGATCCAGCTCAACGTCTGGCGCGGCAACATCTTCATCAACTTCGCCGCCGAACCGCAGGATTTCGAGACGGCGATGGGCGGCATCGAGAAGGATTTCGGGTTCCTGCAGGCCGACAAGTGCCGGCTCGCGGACGTCACCACGATGGAGCTCGCGTGCAACTGGAAGTTCTTCCACGAGAACCTCATGGACTACTATCACGTGGGCGTTTTGCACGTGAAGACCTTCGGTGCGAAGTTCTCGTGGACCGCCGACAACCTGGTCCTGAAGGGTAACGGCGGGCTGACGATGCACTACAAGTCCGCGCCGTCGACGCCGGAGGGCGTGAGCCTGTTCGGCAAGATGCCGTGGCTCGCGGACCGCGAAAACACCTTCGCGTGCACCGGGTTCTTCCCGCCGAACATCACGATGTTCGCGCGCATCGACTGCATCAAGTTCATCACCGCGTGGCCGCTCGGCCCTGACCGCTGCGAGGTGCGCATCTACATGCTGTTCCCGCAGGAGTTCCACGACGATCCCGAATTCGCCACGAAGCTCGATGCCTATCGCCAGTACCAGGGCCAGATCTACGAGGAAGACCGCTCGATGATCGAGTCGATGCAGCGCAACATGGCGCTGCCGGAGTACGCGCCGGGCCGCCTCTCGACGATGGAAAAGCCGATCCACCACTTCCTGGGCTCGTATGTGAAGCGGATGTTCGGTGAGCAGGGCGCCAACACATGATGGCGATGGAGGACGCCGATCTCACGCTGGTCGTGCGAAGCGTCCGGCGGGAGGCGTGCGACATCGTCTCGCTGCTGCTGGCGTCCGCTGACGGCCGCGCGCTGCCGGCGTTCACGACGGGCGCGCATCTTTCGTTCAAGCTTGCCGCAGGGCTGGAGCGCCAGTATTCGCTGTGCAACGAGTCCGGCGAATCCGGCTACGTCGTGGGCGTGAGACTCGAGGCTGCGTCGCGCGGTGGGTCCGCCGCGATGCACGCATTGCGCGAAGGTGACGTGATCAAGGCGCGACCGCCGGTGAACCAGTTCGAGGTGGACTGGAGCGCGGAGCACCTTGTCCTCGTGGCTGGCGGCATCGGCATCACGCCGCTCCTCGCCATGGCGCGCGCCGCGCGCAGCAAGGGCAAGTCATTCGAGCTGCACTACTTCGCGAGATCGGGCGAGCACGCAGCTTTCGTGGAAGAGATCCGCGCTTTCGAATCGAACGCGACGTTGCACTTGGGCGTGCCAGTCGACGACGTCGCGCGCGAGTTGCGCGCAATCGTGGGCGAGCGCCGTACGGGCGCGCAACTCTACATGTGCGGCGCGCCGCCTTTCATGAATGCAGTGCGCGAAGCCGCCGCGCAGTGGCCCGCAAGCGCCATCCATTGCGAATACTTCAGGCCCGACGAGACGCGCGCAACAGCCGAGGCCGCGCCATTCGACATCGTCGTCTCCAGCACCGGCGCGCGGTTCACCGTCGCGGCGGACAGCAGCATGCTGCAGACGCTGGAGGCGAACGGCGTCATACCCGATTCGTCCTGTCGCGAGGGCCTGTGCGGCATGTGCGTCGTGCCCGTGCTCGAGGGGATTCCGGACCACCGCGACGACTTCCTGGGCGACGAGGCCCGGCGCGCCGGCGAGCTCGTCGCGCTGTGCGTGTCACGTTCGAAGAGCCCGGTCCTGGTCCTGGGCATCTAGCAAAAGAATTTCAGGGAAACACAACCGCGCAGCGATGCGCATCGCAAGGAGCACAGCAGATATGAGCACGCGTAGAAAAGCCCTCATGGGCATCGTGGGTGGAGCAGTCACTTTGGGCGCGGGCGGTTTCGCCACCGTGGCCCGGTCGCAAGAGGGGCCGGTGCGATTTGGCGGCTCGCTGGGAGTCTCGGGCCGGTATGCCGAGACCGGGCTGAACATCAAGATGGGCTACGAGACCGCCATCAAGTACATCAACGAAGTCCGCGGCGGCGTGGACATCGGCGGGCGCAAGGTCCCGGTGTCGCTGAATCTGGTCGACGATTCGAGCGATCCGTCGCGCGCGACGACGCTGATCCAGCGCCAGGTGGATTCGGGCATCGATTTCTTCCTCGGCTCCTACGGCAGCAACGTGGTGCTGCCGTGCGCGGCCATCACCGAAGCGGCCGGCAAGCCCATGATGCAGGTCGGCGCTTCGGCGGACCAGATCTTCCTGCAGGGCCACAAGCACGTCTTCGGCTTCTTCCCGCGCGCGAGCCGCGCCTGGGAGTCGAGCGTCGCGTTCCTGCAGTCGATCAACCCTAAGCCGAAGAAGATCTCGATCATCGCGACCAACGATGCGTTCTCGAAGCTGAATGCCGAAGCCGCCGCCAAGGGCTGCCGCGCCGCCGGCTTCGAGGTGCTCGACGTGATCCAGCTGCCCGAGCAGGTGAGCGATGCCTCCAGCGCGCTGGCGACGATCCGCTCGCGCCAGCCCGACGTGCTCATCACCACGACGGTGGACCAGAACTCGCTCGTGATCGCGCGCCAGATGCTGGCGACGAACACCAGCGTGCCGCTGCTGTACCAGTTCCTCGGCCCGCAACTGCCGATGTTCCGCGACAGCCTGGGCGCGAAATCCGCCGGCATCCTCGCGCAGTTCTACTGGGACGAGCGCGTGAACTCCAACGATCCGGTGTTCGGCAACTCGAAGACGTTCGTGGAGTACTACAACAAGAACAACACGCGCCCGCTCAGCTACCACACCGCCGCTGCCGCGTCGTGCATCTCGTCGTATGTGCACGCGATCCAGTCGACCAAAAGCGCCGACCCGAAGAAGGTGCGCGACGCGATCGCCGCGATGGACATAAGCACCGTGTTCGGCCGCGTGAAGTTCACGCCCGAGGGCGATGGCGACCCGATCGTGATGGGCGCCAAAATCGGCCAGGTGCAGAACGGGAAGTTCGAGGTCGTCTACCCGACGCAGCAGCAGACCGCCAAGCTGATCTATCCCACCCCGGCCTGGGACAAGAAGTGATCGCGGGCGGCGCGAGCCGCCTGCCGCAAACCCTTTCTTCATGAACACGACTCTCCTTGCCCAGACGCTGATCGACGGGCTCATCCTCGGCGGGATCTACTCGCTCTCCGCCGTCGGCTTCTCGCTGATCTTCGGCGTGCTGGGCGTCGTCAACCTGGCGCACGGCGTGCTCGTGCTGCTCGGCGCGTACGCCGCGCTCGTGATGCAGGTGAAGTTCGGCCTCGATCCGCTGCTCGCCATCCCACTGGTGTTCGCGCTGCTGTTCGCGCTTGGCGCGTTGCTGCAGCTGTCGCTCGTGGGCCCGGCGATCCGGCGTGGCTCGCTGATCACGACCATGCTCGTCACGTTCGGTGCGAGCCTGATCCTCAAGGACCTCATCGTCCTCGCGATCGGCCCGGACATCCAGACGCTGTCGTCGAAGCTGATCCTGGGCACTTCCTTCGTGGGCGGCGTCATCGTCGACGGCGCGCGCAGCACGGCGCTGCTCGCGAGCCTTTTGCTGCTGGGCCTGCTGACCGTCATCCTGAAGTGGACGAAGGCGGGCCAGGCGATCCGCGCGACCGCGCAGCAGGGCTTCGCCGCCGCGCTCTGCGGCATCAACGGCGCGTCGATCTACGCCGTCACGTTCGGTGTTTCCGCAGGCTTCGCGGGCGCGTCGGGGGTGATCGTCGGGATCATCAATCCCTTCGTGCCCTCGTCGGATGCCTTCTGGACGCTGAACGCTTTCGTCACCGTGGTCCTGGGCGGCATCGGCAGCCCGGTGGGCGCGCTGGTCGGCGGGCTGCTGCTCGGCCTCATCAGCACCTTGTCGTCGCAGTACATCGGTGCGACTTTCCCCAACATCTTCATGGTATGCACCCTGCTATTGATGCTGCTTGTCCGCCCGAACGGGATCATGGGCAACGCCTACAAGGGCTCCGTGTGAGCCGGCCCGCGCCCGCTTGGGCGGGATCCCGCAATGCCCTCGCGATCTGGGCCGTGGCGCTGGTGATCGCTATGGCCGCGCCGTGGTTCCTGAGCGCATTCCCGATCCGCGTGCTGCAGCAGATCCTGCTGTTCGGCGGCCTCGCCATCGCCTGGAGCATGCTCGGCGGCTTCACGCAGTACTGGAGCTTCGGGCACACGGCCTTCGTGGGGCTCGGCGCCTTCGCCGCGTCGCTGCTCGAGCAGCACCTCGATGCATCGATGGGCGGCGCGTTCCGCATGCTCCTGGGCACGCTCGGGGCCACGGCCATCGGCGCCGTGGTCGCGGCGGTGCTGGCCATTCCGATCCTGCGCCTGCGCGGGATCTACTACGCAGTCGCGATGCTGGCCGTTGCGGAGATCCTCGGCGAGGCGAGCAAGAACTTCGACGTGTTCCAGGGCGCGATGGGTCTCTCGCTGCCCGCGGTCAACGTGCCGGGGCTCTCGAAGGTCCAGCTCTTCTACTACCTGTTCCTGGCGTTCCTCGTCGTCAACGCCGTGCTGTTCGCCTGGATCGCGAAGTCGCGCTTCGGCACGGGCCTCACCTGCATCGGCCAGGACGAGGACACGGCCGCGATGCTCGGCGTGCCGACGGAGCGCTACAAGACGGTCGCATTCGTCGTGAGCGCCGCGCTCGCGACGCTCGGCGGCGCGCTCTACGCGCACAGCCTGGGCTTCATCACGACCGGCTCGGTGTTCCGCATCGACATCAGCTTCAACATGATCCTGTTCGCCATGATCGGCGGCATGGGCACCGTGCTCGGGCCAATCCTGGGTGCGGCCATCATGATCGTCGTCACGCAGGTGTTCCTGGGCGACCTGCTCGACTTCCACATGCTGCTGACCGGCGTGCTGCTGATCGCGATCGTGCTGGCGGCGCCCAAGGGCCTGCTGGGCTTCGTCGCGAAGACGCGTGCGCGGTGGGCCGCGCGAAAGGAGGGGCGCGCATGAGCACCATCCTGTCGCTGCAAGGCATCAGCAAGTTCTACAAGGGCGTGAAGGCCGTGCAGGATGTGTCCATCGACATCCGCCAGGGCCAGATCACGAGCATCGTCGGCCCCAACGGCGCGGGCAAGTCGTCGATCTTCAACGTCATCACCGGCTACGTGCGGCCCACGCACGGCAAGGTGGTGTTCGCGGACCGCGACATTACGCACAAGGCCCCGTACGAGATTTCCGCGTTGGGGATCGCAAGGGCGTTCCAGATCGCCAAGCCTTTCCCCGAGCTCACCGTCGAGCGCAACGTGCATGTGGCGGCCATCTTCGGCCGTGCCGGCGAGCGCGACCCCGAGCGGGTGACGGCGCAGGCACTGGAGCTGTGCGGGCTCTGGGACTTGCGCGGCGCTATCGCCTCGTCGCTGAGCGTGGGCAACTTGCGCAGGCTGGAACTGGCGCGGGCCATCGCCGCGCGTCCGCTCCTGCTGCTGGCCGACGAGCCGTGCGCGGGCCTGAACGAAACCGAGACCCGCCACATCACCGACGTGCTGCGCGCCATCAACGGCAAGGGCACCACCGTGCTGCTCGTGGAGCACGACATCCACTTCGTGCGGCACATCTCGTCGCGCGTCATCGTCATCGAGGCGGGCCGCCAGATTGCCGATGGCGAGCCGGATGATGTGTTCTCGCAGCAGCACGTCATCGACGCCTACCTGGGAGCACCGCTGACATGAGCGCCAATCCGAATCAAGCCGCAGGCGCGAGCCTGGTGCTGAGCGACGTCACGTTCGCGTATGACGGCGCGCTGGCCGTGAACGGCGTGTCGATGACCGTGGGGCAGGGCGAGATCGTCGCGCTGCTCGGCTCCAACGGCGCGGGCAAGTCGACGACCGCCAAGGTGATCGCGGGCGCACTGCGGCCGCAGAAGGGATCGGTGTCGTTCGGCGGCACGCTCTTGAGCAACCAGCCCGCGCACAAGGTGATGCGCCACGGCGTGGTGCTGGTGCCCGAGGGTCGGCTCGTGTTTCCGGAAATGACGGTGCACGAGAACCTGCTCATGGGCGCCTACAAGGAGCCGAGCCGGCAGAAGGTCGCGCAGAGCCTGGAGTACGTCTACGACATCTTTCCGCGCCTGCGCGAGCGCGTGAAGCAGGCGGCCGGCTCGCTCAGCGGCGGCGAGCAGCAGATGCTCGCGCTCGCGCGCGGCCTCATGGCGCAACCGCGCATGCTGATCCTGGATGAACCGTCGCTGGGCGTCATGCCCAAGCTGGTGCGGGAGATCTTCGACCTGATCAGGAAGATCTCCGCCGGCGGCATCTCGGTGCTGCTGATCGAGCAGAACGCGCGTGCGTCGCTGGGCATCGCCGGGCGCGGCTATGTGCTGGAAAAAGGAAGAATCATCGTGGAGGGAACGGCGTCGGACCTCCTGCATGACGAATTCATCGGCAAGGCTTATCTCGGGGACAAGGCCTGAACGGCCGGGGCGGAACATCAAGATGACAAACTTCACTTCCGCGCGCTTGCTGCGCGCCGCGGACATGCTGGTGCGCTCGCAGTTCGCCATTCGAGCCGGCGAAAGCGTCCTCATCACCGCGGACACGTCCACTGAGTCCGCGTTGCTGGACGTCGTGAGCCAGAGCATCGTGCGCGCCGGCGCGCGGCCCGTGATCGCGGTGTGCCCGAAGCTGCCATACCAGGGCGGCCTGTCGGACCCGTACGTGAGTGACACGCTCAAGGCCGCGGCGACGGCCTCGGATGTCTGGTTCGATTTCTGCTTTCCCTACCATGCAGGCTCGGCCTTGCACCAGGCGGCGATGGAGGGTAAGCGCTGCAGGTACGCGCTGCTCGCGACGTCGTCCGCCGCCAGTTTCGAGCGGCTGTACGGCGGTGTCGACTACGATGCCTTGATCGACTTCAACCTCGCCTTCATGGAGTTCGTGAAGGAAGCGGCGGGCGAAGACGCGCGCTTCACCTGCCCGCTGGGCAGCGACGTGCGCTTCAAGCTCGACCAGCTGAAGCTGGTGCGCCCGAAGGTGCGCAGCATGCCCGGCATGGAGACCGTGCCCGGCACGCAGAGCCTCTACCCGGTGATGAGCAGCGTGAAGGGCCGCATCGTCATCCAGGCCTTGTTCGACGAGGAGTACCGCAGGCTGCGCGTTCCCATCGGCATCCACGTCGATGGCCAGATCAAGGAGCTGGAAGGCGGCGGCGCGGATGACCGGATCAGTTTCGAGCGGGCGCTGAAGCGCGCGAGCGGCGAGGGCGGCTTCGGCTATTTCGTGCATTTCACCTACGGCTTTCATCCCGGCGCGAGATTGAGCGGCGACCAGTTCATCGAGGACATCCGCATCCCCGGCTCCAACGCGATCGGCATGGGCCTGCCGTGGTGGGAGAAGGGCGGCGGGGAGAACCATCCCGACGGCGTCGTGTTCGACCAGACGCTGTGGATCGGTGCAGAACGCGTCGCGGAGGGTGGCCGCTTCATCGGGCCCGAGCGCTTGCGCGCGCTGCATTCGGCGATGGTGCGACGGCTTGACTAGGCGCTTTGCGCGTTAGAGAACTGGTTCTTCGCGGGGGCGGGCCAGGGACGCCGGGGACCGTCTCCGCTACGTGTCCCCCGCGGCGGGAGGCCGCTCCTCCTGTTACCTCCGCGGAGCCGATCCCCGGCATCCCTGGCCCTTGGAGACATGTGGGGGAGCTTGAACTCCCGCACGCTCCACTGCTCCTACGCAGTCCCGCGGGCTCAGGCCGGTGGGGCATCCTGC
>JAZKIF010000211.1:5342-8528 GCA_040385005.1 Pseudomonadota bacterium | reverse complement strand
ACGGCGCTCAACCCGATCATCGGCTACGAGAAGGCGGCGCTGATCGCCAAGACGGCGATCGCCACCGGCGCGCCCATCGACGAAGTGGCGGAATCACTCGGCATCCTGACGCGCGCCGAGATCGAAGCGCTGCTCGTCCCGGAAAAACTGACGCAGCCTCAGGTTCCTCCCATTGCTGGCACATCCCGTGCTACTGGAAACACCTGACAGACCCCGCGGGGACTCGCGCGTTTAATCCCTAGAATCGCGCGCTTGTTTGCGGGATTCTTTTCCTCCACGTATTTTGTTGTCATAGGAGACTTTAGTATGAAGAAACAATGGTTGGCCCTCGCTATCGCCGCCCTCGCCACCGGCACCGTGTTCGCGCAGGCGACCGACACCATCGCCAAGGCCAAGGCCGCGGGCAAGGTCGTCATGGGTGTGCGCGAGTCTTCCGCCCCGCTGTCGTACACGCTGGGTGACGGCAAGTTCACCGGCTACCACGTCGAGCTGTGCCAGCGCATCCTGAAGTCGGTGCTGCCGACGGCCGCCGTGGAATACGTGCCCGTCACCTCCGCCAACCGCATCCCGCTGGTGCAGAACGGCACGGTGGACATCGAGTGCGGCTCCACCACCAACAACGCCACCCGCCAGAAGGACGTGTCGTTCGCCCTCACCACCTACGTGACCGAAGTGCGCACGGCCGTGAAGACGACCTCGAAGATCAAGTCCGTCGCCGACCTGAAGGGCAAGACCGTCGCCACCACGACGGGCACGACCTCGGTCGCGCTGCTGCGCAAGAACAAGCGCGCCCAGGGCGTGACGTTCACCGAGGTGTACGGCAAGGACCACGCCGACAGCTTCCTGCTGCTGGAATCCGGCCGCGCCGACGCCTTCGTGATGGACGACAACATCCTTGCCGGCCTGATCGCTTCTTCCAAGAGCCCCAAGGACTACGCCATCGTCGGCGAGACGCTCAACGTCGAGCCGATCGCGATCATGATCCGCAAGGACGACCCCAACTTCAAGAAGGCCGTGGACGACTACATCAAGGGCGCCATGAAGTCGGGCGAGCTGAACCTGCTGTACACGAAATGGTTCATGAAGCCGATCCCGCCGAAGGACACGAGCGTGAACCTGCCCATGGGCAAGATCCTCGCGGGCCTGGTGAAGGCGCCGACGGACAAGCCGGCCGAGGAATTCAACAAGTAATATCGGCAACGCACGACCTAGTGCACGCCCTGGCTTCGCGGAGCCGGGGCGTTTTGCAGAATAACGAGGAGGAGCGATGGCCCTGGATTGGACAGTGTTCTGCCTGGACACGATCGACAAGGCGCCGGTGTCCGGCTGCTTCAGCTCGGGCGACCAGCAGACGTACCTCGGCTGGCTCTTCGCCGCCTGGGGCCAGACCGTCGTCGTCGCGCTGCTTTCGCTCATCGTGGCGCTGGTCGTCGGCTCCATCGTCGGCGTGGCCCGCACGCTGCCCGACAGCCCCTGGCTCTCCCGGCTCGCCAACGTGTGGGTCGAGCTCTTTCGCAATATCCCTCTGCTGGTGCAGATCTTCCTCTGGTACCACGTCATGCCGGTGCTCATCCCGGTCTTCGCCGACACACCCAAGCTGGTGCTGGTGGTGATGGGGCTGGGTCTTTTCACTTCGGCGCGTATCGCCGAACAGGTGCGCGCCGGTGTCCAGGCGCTGCCGCGCGGCCAGCGGTACGCGGGCATGGCGATGGGCTTCACCACGCCGCAGTACTACCGCTATGTGCTCCTGCCCATGGCGTACCGCATCATCCTGCCCCCGCTCACGAGCGAGAGCATGAACATCTTCAAGAACTCGTCGGTCGCGTTCGCCGTGTCCGTCACCGAGCTCACGTTCTTCGCGCAGCAGGCCGGCGAGGAGACTTCGCGCGGCGTAGAGATCTACATGGCCGTCACCGCGCTGTACGTGATCTCCGCCTTCGCGATCAACCGCATCATGGCGTACATCGAGAAGCGCGTGCGCGTGCCCGGCTTCGTCGCGAGCACCGGCGGGGGAGGCCACTGACATGTTGGACTTCTCCGTCTTCACCTGGGAAATCTTCCGCAGCTACATCCTGCACGGGCTTTACTTCAGCCTCGCGCTGACCGGTGTCGCCACGCTGGGCGGCATCTTCTTCGGCACGCTGCTGGCACTGATGCGCCTCTCGGGCATCAAGCTGCTGGTGATTCCCGCCACGATCTACGTCAACGGCATGCGCTCGATTCCGCTGTTGATGGTGCTGCTGTGGTTCTTCCTGCTGGTGCCGATGATCGTCGGCCGGCCGATCGGCGCCGAGCTGTCGGCGGTGATCACCTTCATCGCCTTCGAGGCGGCGTACTTCAGCGAGATCATGCGCGCCGGCATCCAGTCGATCCCGCGCGGCCAGGTTTTCGCGGGGCAGGCGCTGGGTATGAGCTACGGGCAGAACATGAAGCTCGTGATCCTGCCGCAGGCCTTCCGCAACATGCTGCCCATCCTGCTGACGCAGACCATCATCCTGTTCCAGGACACGTCGCTGGTGTACATCATCACGGCCAACGACCTGCTGCACGGGTTCAGCGTCGCGGGCGCGAACCTGAGCCATACGCGCGAGGCGTACATCCTTGCCGCCGTGCTGTACTTCATCATCTGCTTCGGCCTGTCGTGGATCGTCAAGCGCCTGCAGCTGAAGATCGCCATCATCAGATAAACATGCCCTCACCGAAGGAATCAGCATGATCGAAATCAAGAACGTCTCCAAGTGGTACGGCCCGGTGCAGGTGCTGACGGATTGCTCCGTCAACATCAACAAGGGCGACGTCGTCGTGGTGTGCGGGCCGTCGGGCTCGGGGAAGTCCACGCTCATCAAGACCGTCAATGCGCTGGAGCCGGTGCAAAAGGGCGAGATCACCGTCGACGGCGTTTCCGTCACGGACCCGAAGACGGACCTGCCCAAATTGCGCAGCAAGGTGGGCATGGTGTTCCAGCACTTCGAACTATTCCCGCATCTCTCCGTCACCGAGAACCTCACGATCGCGCAGATCAAGGTGCTCGGCCGCAGCGCCGACGAAGCCAAGGTGCGCGGACTGAAGATGCTGGACCGCGTGGGCCTCACGGCGCACAAGGACAAGTTCCCCGGCCAACTGTCGGGCGGACAGCAGCAGCGCGTGGCGATCGCCCGCGCGCTGTCGATGGACCCGATCGTGATG
>JAZKIF010000211.1:0-5332 GCA_040385005.1 Pseudomonadota bacterium | reverse complement strand
CTCGACCCCGAGATGGTCGGCGAGGTGCTCGACGTGATGGTGAAGCTCGCCAGCGAAGGCATGACCATGATGGTGGTCACGCACGAGATGGGGTTCGCGCGCAAGGTCGCGAACCGCGTGATCTTCATCGACGTCGGCGGCCGCATCCTGGAAGACTGCAGCAAGGAAGAGTTCTTCGCGCATCCGGAAAACCGGCAGGCGCGCACGAAGGATTTCCTGAACAAGATCCTCGCGCACTGATTCGATCGGTTGTCATGCCGGGCCCGACCCGGCATCCACGCGCCCCCCGCGCCATCGCGCTGAGCTTGATACCGCGCACTCGCTCGCCTAGTGTGATCTTTCCACTTCATCGAAAGGAAAGATCATGGCCGAGGTGCAAGTGCGGTCACGCTCCAGTGCCGCCAAATCATTCAGCGATGAGGTGATCGCCGCGTTCCAGCAAGGCCTGCGCGGCCGCATTGCCCAACCCGGCTCCGACGATTACGAGCAGGCGCGCACGATCTGGAACGCCATGATCGACCGCCGGCCCGCGCTGGCCGTTCGCTGCATGGGCGCGGCCGACGTGATGCGCTCGGTGCGCTTCGCGCGCGAGAACGATCTCGTCATCGCCGTGCGCGGCGGTGGCCACAACATCGCGGGCAACGCCGTGTGCGAAGGCGGCCTGCTGATCGATCTGTCGCTGATGAAATCGGTGTGGGTGGACAGCAAGGCCAAGATCGCGCGTGTCGAGCCCGGCGCGACGTTGAGCGACTTTGACCGCGAAGCGCAGGCCTTCGGCCTCGCGACGCCGCTGGGCATCAACTCGACCACCGGTGTGGCGGGCTTGACGCTCGGCGGCGGCTTCGGTTGGTTGAGCCGCAGCCTGGGCCTCTCGATCGACAACCTGCTTTCCGCCGACGTGGTCACGGCCAACGGCGAGCTGGTGCGCGCGAGCGAGAAAGAAAACACGGACCTGTTCTGGGGCATTCGCGGCGGCGGCGGCAACTTCGGCGTGGTGACCTCGTTCGAGTTCAAGCTGCATCCGGTCGGGCCGATGGTGCTGGCCGGGCTGATCATTCATCCGCTGGACGATGCGAAGGAGGTCATGCGCTTCCACCGCGAATTCATCGAGAAGGCGCCCGACGAATTGGTCTGCTGGTTCGTGATGCGTCAGGCGCCGCCGCTGCCGTTCCTTCCGCCCGAGTGGCACGGCAAGGAGATCCTGGCCCTCGCCGTTTGCTACAACGGCGACATCGTCGAAGGCGAGCGCATCGCCCGGCCGCTGCGCGAATTCGGCCATCCGATCGCCGACATCATCGGGCCGATGCCGTATACCGCGTGGCAGACGGTGCTCGATCCGCTGCTGACGCCCGGTGCGCGCAACTACTGGAAGTCGCACGACTTCGCGAACACGAGCGATGGGCTGATCGAGGTGATGATGGACCACGCGCGGCGCATCCCCGATCCGCAGACCGAGATTGCGTGCGCCCAGCTCGGCGGCGCCGTCAGCCGCGTCGCTCGCAGCGCGACGGCGTACAACCATCGCGACGGCAAGTACGTGATGAACGTGCATGGCCGCTGGGCCGACCCGGCCAAGGACGATGCCTGCATCACCTGGGCGCGCAGCCTCTGGGAAGCCTGCAAGCCGTTCGCGACCGGCAGCGTGTACGTGAACTTCCTGACGCAGGAAGAGGGCGACCGGGTGAGCGAAGCCTACGGCGAAAACTTCGACCGGCTGGTCGAGTTGAAGAACAAGTACGACCCCACGAACCTCTTCGGCGTGAACCAGAACATCAAGCCGACCGTCTGAGCGGCGGGCGTGGTGACGATCGATGCGATCAGCGCCGTGACGCTTGCGACGCACGACATGGCGCGTGCGCTGCGGTTCTACCTGGCGCTGGGTTTCCCGCTTCGCTATGGCGGCGACGACGCGGAATTCAGCAGCCTGAGCGCTGGCAATGCGTGCCTGAACCTCACGACCGAGGGCAGCGAACGCGAATGGTCGTGGTGGGGCCGCACGATCTTCTACGTGTCCGACGTCGACGCCTTCTACCTGAACGCGTTCGCCAAGGGCCTGCGCCCGGGCAGCGCGCCGCGCGACGCCAGCTGGGGCGAGCGCTATTTCCACATCACCGACCCCGATGGGCATGAACTGAGTTTCGCCACGCCGCTTGGCAAGCGCTGAGCCGGGCAGTGGGACAATCTCCGCATGCCCCAGCAAATCACGATCACCCGCCCCGACGACTGGCACCTGCACGTGCGCGACGGCGAGCCGCTCAAGACGGTGGTGCCGCACTCCGCGGCGCAATTCGGCCGCGCGATCATCATGCCCAACCTCAAGCCGCCGGTGACCACCGCGGCGCAGGCCATGGCGTATCGCGACCGCATCCTCGCCGCCGTTCCGCGCGGTGTCGACTTCCAGCCGCTGATGACGCTCTACCTCACCGACAACCTGCCGCCCGATGAGATCAGGCGGGCGAAAGAAGCCGGGGTCGCCGCGGTGAAGCTCTATCCCGCCGGCGCGACGACGAACAGCGACGCGGGCGTCACCGACTTGCGCAAGACCTACAAGACGCTCGAAGCGATGCAGCGCGAAGGCATGCCGCTGCTCGTGCACGGCGAGGTGACGTCGCAGGACATCGACCTGTTCGACCGCGAGGCCGTCTTCATCGACACGCAATTGATCCCGCTGCGCCGCGACATGCCCGAGCTGAAGGTCGTGGTCGAGCACATCACCACGAAGGACGCGGCGCAGTACGTACGCGATGCGGACCGCTTCGTGGGCGCGACGATCACGGCGCATCATCTGCTCTACAACCGCAACGCGATCTTCCTGGGCGGCATCCGTCCGCACTACTACTGCCTGCCGGTGCTCAAGCGCGAGACGCATCGCGTCGCGCTGGTCGAGACCGCTACGAGCGGCAGCGCGAAGTTCTTCCTGGGCACGGACAGCGCGCCGCATCCCGCGCACCTGAAAGAGCACGCCACCGGCTGCGCGGGCTGCTACACCGCGCACGCGGCGATGGAGCTGTACGCGGAGGCGTTCGACAACGCGGGCGCGCTGGACAAGCTGGAAGGCTTCGCGAGTTTCCATGGCGCGGATTTCTACGGCCTGCCGCGCAACAGCGGAACGATCACGCTCGAGCGCGAGACGTGGACGCCGCCGGAAAGCTATCCCTTCGGCGAGGCCGAGCTCAAACCCCTGCGCTCGGGCGAATCGCTCACCTGGAAAATGCAATGAACCATTCCCACCGCGTGATGCTCCTCATCGACGCCGACAACGTCTCGGTCGACGTGATGGAGCACGCGATGCAACGCACGATGGCCGAGCACGGCGCAGTGCACGTGCGGCGCGCGTACTGCAACGGCGAGATGGCGGTGAAGCACCAGGCGTTCTTCAAGCGTTACTCGATCCGGCCGATGGTGAATCTCTCGGCCGGCAAGAACAGCACCGACATCGCGCTGGCGGTCGATGCGATGGACCTGGTGATGGCGGAGCGGCCGGACCTCGTGGTGCTGGTGTCGTCGGATTCGGATTTCGCGCCGCTGGTGATCCGCCTGCGCGAGAAAGGGTGCCGCGTGTGCGGCATCGGCCAGGAAGGCAAGACCGGCGAGGAGACAAAATCGGTGTACGACGCGTTCGTCGACCTGCCGCACCAGTCGGGCGCAGCGCCGGCCCCAAGACGTCAAGCGTCGCCCGCACGCGCACCGGCTCGAACGCAGCCTGCACGCGCGCCGGCCCCACCCGCTCGCGCGCCCGCACCGCCGGCCCGGCGTGCGACGCCCGAGGAAGTCGAAGACATCCTGGATGCGTTGCCCGAACTGCGCGACGGCGAAACCATGCAATTGAACCAGGCGGCGAGCGCGCTGCGCGAAGAGCAGCTGCTGGGCCGCAACGCGAGTTCGCTGAAACTGTTTCGCAAGCACCCGGACTGGTTCAGCCTGAGCCCGTCCGCGCGACCGAGCCGGGTGCAATACATCGGCGATTGAGTGCGGTGGTCGCTCCCGGTGCCCTCGATGGTCCGTGGTTCGCGCCTTGGCGCGAGGATGGACACGCGGTGTTGCTGGAGATGCGGCAAGGCGCCGCACTGCACGACGCTTTGAATATCGCTGGGCGTGCGCCGGTGCATTTCGTCCCCGCCGACGAGTTGCCGTCGGGCACGCCTTACGAGCGCTACGTGTTCGAGACGCGCCGGTGTCCGGTGCGCGAAGGCACGCATGATTTCTTCAACGGGCTCGCGTGGCGCCGCTTTCCTCATGCGAAGACGCAGTTGAATGCCGTGCACGCGGAGCAGATCCGGCTGCATGGAATTCCCCCGGTGCGCGGCGCGATACGCGATGCCGCGACGCTTTTCGACGAGAACGGGGCGATCCTTTCCGCGCCGACAGCGTTGTGGGAGGCGCTCGCCCAGCGAAACTGGCGCGCGCTGTTCGTCGAACTTCGTCCGCTTTGGCGCGAGGCGAACTTCGTTATCTTTGGCCATGCGTTGCTGGAAAAACTTCTCGCGCCGCGCAAGGACCTCACGGCGCATGTGTTGTCGCTTCCCTGCCCACAAGGCTCATTGGGCAAGGCCGACGAATGGCTGGCCGGTGAACTCACCCCCGAGCGGCTCGCCGCCAAGCCCTTCCTGCCGTTGCCCGTGCTGGGCATTCCGGGCTGGAGCGCTCTCAACGAGGATTTTTCCTTCTATGATGACGCCCGTATATTCCGTCCCGCGGGGCGACAAGAAACGGGGCCCGCCGCCCCCAGAACAACACAGCCTTCCGCACCTCCGCGCGCTTGAAATCGGGCCTTGCGGCCTCATTTGCGCGCAGGAGTGAAACTTACCGCACTCTTTGCTGATCGGAGAAACATGAAACGCATCTTCCTGTTCGTTCTCACCAACCTGGCTGTCGTCGTGGTGCTGGGCGTCGTCGCCAGCCTGCTCGGCGTCAACCGCTATCTCACGGCCAACGGACTCAACCTGGGGATGCTCCTCGGGTTCGCCGCGATCATGGGCTTCGGCGGCGCGATCATTTCGCTGCTGATCTCCAAGCCGGTCGCCAAGTGGTCGGCCGGCGTGCAGGTGATCGCGCAGCCGCGCAACGCCGACGAGGCGTGGATCGTCGAGACCGTCCGAAAATTCGCCGACAAGGCCGGCATCGGCATGCCCGAAGTCGGCATCTTCGAGGGCGAACCCAATGCCTTCGCCACCGGCGCCTTCAAGAACAGCGCGCTGGTCGCGGTGTCCACCGGCTTGCTGCAAGGCATGACGCGCGAAGAGGTCGAGGCCGTGATCGGCCACGAGGTCGCGCACATCGCCAATGGCGACATGGTCACCATGACGCTGATCCAGGGCGTGATGAACACCTT
>JAZKIF010000210.1:0-12304 GCA_040385005.1 Pseudomonadota bacterium | reverse complement strand
GCCTTGATCTCGATCGTGCCCAGGCCCGCCGCATCGGCGATCGCCGTGCCGCTCATGCCCGCGAAGATCACGGAGCCGAGCACGTTCACGTGTCCCAGCCCGCCCTTTAGCCAGCCCACCAGCGCCAGCGCGAAGTTGTAGATGCGGTTCGTG
Organism: Pseudomonadota bacterium; assembly: GCA_040385005.1. GTDB lineage: Bacteria > Pseudomonadota > Gammaproteobacteria > Burkholderiales > Burkholderiaceae_C > Ramlibacter. Next base: position 12,151 of record JAZKIF010000210.1, on the reverse strand, counting down.
ATGCCGGCGTTGTTCATCAGGTTGCCGGCGAGGATGAAGAACGGGACGGCCAGCAGCGGAAAACTGTCGATGCCGCTCACCATGCGGTGGATCACCACGAACGGCGGCGAACTCTGTGTCCAGAAGAGGTAGATGAGGGACGAGCCCGCCATCGCGATGGCGACGGGCAGGCCCGTGACCATCAGGACCAGGAAAATGATCTTCAGCATGTGGTCGTGAACATGAGCTTCAGGCTCTGTCCTCCATCGTTGATTCAGGTCGCTCGAGCACGGTGTAGCCGCGTTGCATGTGCACGCGCATCACCCAGATGGAGCGCGCGAACATCGCCGCGAAGCCCGCGGCGCACACGCCGTAGACGATGTTCATTGGCAGGTCCACGATGGTCATGCGCGTCATCGCGCCGAGCTTCATCATCATCTGGATCGTGAGGACCACCGCCGTGCCGAAGAACAGCACGCGCGCGAGGTCGACCGCGCGCGCCATCCAGAACGAAAAGCGCTTCGGCAGATGGCGGTAGAAGAAGTCCACCTGGATGTGGTTGTTCTTCGCGACGCCGATCGCCGCGCCGACGAAGACGGTGGCGATCAGCAGGTAGCGCGCGATCTCCTCCGTCCACGACGCCGAATCGTTCATCACGTAGCGTGTCACGAACTGGTAGAAAACGGTGAGGCCCAGCAGCCAGAAAAACCCCAGCGCGACCCAGGCCTCGGGCGTGGTGCCGGAGAGATCCACCGCTTCGTCCTGCGCGTGGAACTCCCCGTCGTCGCCCATGACCTGAGGCAGGTCGTCGATCACCGACCGCTCCGAAGGGAATGCTCCCTTGACGTCCGCGCTCATTTACTTGATCGCCAGGATCTTGTCGTAGTCCGCCTGGCGATAGCCCTGGTCGACCGGCTTGGTGGCCTTCAGCACGGCTTCGCGGAACGCACCCTTGTCCACGTTGATGATGTTGTTGCCCTTCTTCTTGAACTCGTCGACGAGGCGAGCCTCCGAGGCGATGATCTCGCGGCCGGTCTTGTCGGCTGCTTCGTGCATCACGTCGTTGAAGATCTTCTTGTCGGCGTCCGACAGCTTGGTCCACAACTGGCCCGAGACGACGGTGAGCAGGGAGTCCACGATGTGGCCGGTGAGCGAGATGTTCTTTTGCACTTCATAGAACTTCTTCGCCTCGATCGTGGGCAGGGGATTCTCCTGCGCTTCGACGGTGCCGTTCTGCAGCGCGAGGTACACCTCGGCGAACGCGATCGGCGTCGGGTTGGCGCCGAGCGATTTCGGGAAGGCGAGGTACGCCGGCGCATCCGGGACGCGGATCTTCAGGCCCTTCATGTCTTCCGGCTTGGCGATAGGCCGGTTGGACGTCACGTGGCGTGCGCCGTAGTAGTTCAGCGCGACGATGTGGTTGCCGCTGGCCTTGTCGTAACCCGAGGCGAGATCGCGGAAGACATCGCTCTGCGCGTACTTCAACTGGTGCTCCGCGTCGCGGAAGATGAAGGGGAAGTACGAGATCGCGAGCGGCTGGTAGCTGCGCGCCGCGAAGCTCGCGCCCGTGAGGATGATGTCCACGGTGCCGAGCGTCAGGCCCTGGTTGATGTCGGCCTCCTTGCCGAGCGTGGACGCCGGGAACACCTGCACTTCATAGCGGCCGTTCGTGCGCTTCTTGATCTCGTCGCCCGCCCAGACCGACCACTTGTGGAACGGCTCGGAGGTCTCGTACACGTGGGCCCACTTCAGCTTGGTCTGGGCCTGCGCGAGCGTGGGCAGGGCGCCGGCGGCCGCGAGGGCGCACGCGGCGATGAGGTGCAGTGCGAAACGTTTTTGCATGTCGAAGTCTCCTGGAGGTTGTTGTTGCTGGGCGGTCACGAAGAATTGGCGCGGCGCCAGCTCGCGCTGAAACGGGAATGGGACTTGTCCATGTGCGACTGCATCGCGGCGCGCGCCGCCTGCGCGTCGTGCGCGCGGATCGCTTCCAGCACGATCTCGTGCTCGGCGATCGCCATGCGCCATGACGGCACGGACTCGAAGTAGTCGCCGAGCCGCTCGAAGAGCGGTCCGCGCCGGGCATCCCAGAAGGTCTGCACGGTTTCCAGCAGCACGACGTTGTCGGCGGCTTGCGCGATCGCCGTGTGGAACGCGCGATCGCCGTCCAGCGGCGCGACGCCGCGATCGGTGTCCTCGCGCATGGCCTCGATCGCATCCGCGATCGCCTGCACATGTTTGCGTTTGGCCTGGCCCGCGGCGAGCGCGGCGATCTCGCCTTCGATCACGCGGCGCGCTCGGATCAATTCGAGCGGCCCCCATTCGGACGCGGGAATCTTCGGGGTTTTCGCGTGCGAGCGTCCTGCGCGCTCCAGCACGTACACGCCCGAGCCGGTGCGCACTTCCACCCAGCCTTCCACTTCCAGGGCGATGAGCGCCTCGCGCACCGAGGGCCGGCTCACGCCCAACTGCTTGGCGAGATCGCGCTCGGCGGGCAGGCGGCTGCCGGGCTTGAATTCCCCGGAGGTCATGAGCTTGCGCAGCTGCTCGGCGATCTGCCGGTACAGGCGCTGTGGCTCGACGGATTGCAAGGGCATGGGCGCGACGGAAAGCTGTAAGGGTTACCCACAAGTGGCCAAGTGGTCAGGCCAATTAATATCGCGTCGAAGTGGTCGCCGGGCATCGGGCAAAACCCTGTACGAGCCGCGAAAACCGCGTGGAGCACCCATGAGACTCAAAGGAAAGACGGCCCTTGTCACCGCGGCCGGGCAGGGCATCGGCCGGGCGAGCGCTCTGGCGATGGCCGCCGAGGGCGCGCAGGTCTGGGCGACCGACATCAACCCCAAGCTTCTGGAAAGCTATGAGGGTGTGCAAGGCGTGAAGGCGGTGCAGCTCGACGTGCTGGACCGAAGCGCGATCGAGAAATTGATCGGGGCGATGCCGCAGATCAACGTGCTCTTCAACTGCGCGGGCTTCGTGCACAACGGCACGGTGCTGCAGGCCACCGACGAGGAGTGGAACTTCGCGCTCAACCTCAACGTGCGCGCGCAGTTCTGGGCGATCCAGGCCGCGCTGCCGAAGATGCTCGCCGCGGGCGGCGGCAGCATCATCAACATGGCCAGCGTGTGCAGCAGCATCAAGGGCTTGCCGAACCGCTTCATCTACGGGATGTCGAAGGCCGCCGTGCTCGGATTGACGAAAAGCGTCGCGGCGGATTTCGTGGCGGACGGGATTCGTTGCAACGCGATCTGCCCGGGCACGGTCGATACGCCGTCGCTCGCGGACCGCATCAACGCGAACGCCGATCCCGAAGCCGCGCGCAAGGCGTTCATCGCGCGCCAGCCGATGGGCCGGCTCGCGCAGGCGCATGAGATCGCGCCGCTGGTGGTCTTCCTCGCGAGCGACGAATCGGTGTTCGTCACGGGCCAGTCCTATGCCGCCGACGGCGGCATCACCATCTAACCCGGCCGACGGAGGCATCACGATATGAACCAGCTCGACTTCAAGGGTCGCCACGCGGTCATCACCGGCGGCGCGACGGGGCTCGGCTACGCGATCGCGCAGCGGCTGATCGCATCGGGCGGCAGCGTCACGCTGTGGGATCGCGATGAAGCCGGTGCGAAGAAGGCTGCGCTCGCGCTGGGATCGAAAGCTCAGGTGGTGCCGGTCGATGTAGCGAGCTTCGAGTCGGTGCAGGCGGCGGTGAAGGCCACGCGAATGAACACGTCGAAGGTCGATGTGCTGGTCAACTGCGCCGGCATCACCGGACCCAACACCAAGGTGTGGGACTACCCGGTCGACGACTGGCGGCAGGTGATGGACGTCAACCTCAACGGCCTCTTTTATTGCTGCCGCGAGATCGTGCCGCTGATGCGCGAAGCGGGTTACGGCCGCATCGTCAACATCGCCTCCGTCGCGGGCAAGGAAGGCAACCCGAATGCCAGCGCGTACAGCGCGAGCAAGGCGGCGGTGATCGCGCTCACGAAGTCGCTCGGCAAGGAGCTCGCCGACACCGGCATCCGCGTGAACTGCGTGACGCCCGCCGCCGTGAAGACCGCGATCTTCGACCAGATGAGCGAGGAGCACATCCAGTTCATGCTTTCGAAAATCCCCATGGCCCGCTTCGGCACGCCCGATGAAATCGCCGCGCTGGTGGGATGGCTATGCACCGAAGATTGCTCGTTCTCCACGGGTGCGGTGTTCGACCTGTCCGGCGGCCGCGCGACCTATTGAATCAACTGAAGGAAAGAAGAATGAAACTCGTCCGCTATGGCAACCCCGGCAAGGAAAAGCCGGGCCTCATCGATCCCGACGGCAAGCTGCGCGATCTCTCCAGCATCGTGCCCGACATCGGTCCGGTCCAGCTTGGGGCTGTCGCCCTCGCACGCATCCGCAAGGCCAACACCGCGAAGCTGCCGCTCGTGCGAGGCACGCCGCGCTTCGGCTGTCCGGTGAACGGCGTCGGCAAGTTCATCGCGATCGGTTTGAACTACGCCGACCATGCGGCGGAATCGGGCGTGCCGATCCCGAAGGAGCCGGTCGTGTTCATGAAAGCCACGAGTTGCATCCAGGGCCCGAACGACGCGGTGATGATTCCGCGCGGATCGACAAAGACGGATTGGGAAGTGGAGCTCGGCATCGTGATCGGCACCCGTGCGCGCTACGTTTCCAAGAAGGATGCGCTGGCGCACGTCGCGGGCTATTGCACGATCAACGACGTGAGCGAGCGCGAGTACCAGCTGGAGCGCGGCCCGCAGTGGGACAAGGGCAAGGGTTGCGACACCTTCGGCCCGATCGGCCCGTGGCTCGTGACGACCGACGAGATCGAGAGCGTGCAGCGCCTGGACATGTGGCTGGACGTGAACGGCAAGCGCATGCAGACCGGCAACACGCGCACGATGATCTTCGACTGCGCGAAGCTCGTGAGTTATGTGAGCCACTTCATGACGCTCATGCCCGGCGACGTGATCACCACCGGCACGCCGCCCGGCGTGGGCCTGGGCATGAAGCCGCCCACCTATTTGAAGAAGGGCGACGTCATGACGCTGGGCATCGCGGGGCTGGGGGAACAGCGCCAGCAGGTCGTGGGTTTCAAGGCCTAGCAAGCCGTCTTGCGGTCGGCGGGCCGTGATAGCCTTCAAGGCATGAGCCCAGCCGATCCCGCGCCGCAACGCCTCGAGCAGTTGACGGCGGTCCGCTTCTTCGCGGCGTACGGCGTGCTGCTCTCCCACTATGCGGGCCTGCTGGGCCTCCCGGAGGGAACGCGGTTCCTGACGGACTTCTTCAGCGCCGGGGTGGCGCTGTTCTTCGTCCTGAGCGGCTTCGTGCTGGCCTACACCTACGAAGCGCGATTCGCGCGGGCCGGGACCGGCGCCCTTTGGGGTTTCGCCGTGGCGCGGTTCGCGCGGTTGATGCCCGTCTACTGGCTTTGTCTGGTCTCGCTCCTGGCGTTGTACCTCGTCTTCGGATTCGGCCTGTCCCAAGGCGGCGGCGCGGACTATGCCCACAAGGCCCTGTCGTTTCTCGTCAACGCGCTCGCGATGCAGGCGTGGGTGCCGGACATGCAGATGCAGCAGTACTGGAACGCGCCCGGCTGGAGCATTTCGTCCGAATTCTTCTTCTACGCCTGCTTTCCGTTGATGCTGCGCTGGCGCATCCTCGACGGTCGGCGCGCCACCTTCGCGGTGCTGTGGATCGCGATGGCCATCGTCTTCTTCGCGTATCTCCTGGTCGTGCAGACGATCTTGCGGTCGCAAGGCCAGGGCTGGGAAAGTGCCGGGCCCCTGCTGGCGTACGGCAGGCGCCTTCCGTTGATGGGCTTGTTCTGTTTCGCCGTGGGCATTCACCTGGCCAGGGCGCGCGAGCGGCTGCAGCCGGCCATATCGTCGGGGTGGATGGCGGCCGCCACCGCCGTCGTGCTCGCGATCGCATGGCGCATGGGTCACAACGATCTTCCCGGCATCCTCGGAATCTTCATTGGCGCCGGCACGTTCTTCCTCGTCTACACGCCCTATTTCTACCTGCTGCTGGCGTGGCTCCTGAGGCCCGATATCGGCCGCGCGCTGTGCCATCCCGCCTTGGTCCTCCTGGGCAATGCGAGTTACGCGCTGTACCTGCTCCATTGGTTGCCGCTCGGCGTCTTGACCATCGTCCCCGCCGAGTCGGCGCGGGTGTGGGGAGGGGTCGCCGCGCTGGGCCTGCCTTTGCTTTCGATCGCCGTATTCCGGTGGTTCGAGGATCCCCTGCGGCGAGCCATCCGTCAGCGTCTTCGCAAGGGCGGCGGCGTTGCGCACGCAACCGCCATCGCCGCGAGCACCACGAGGAACGACACCTTCTCGTGAAAGTGCAATCCCAGGTCGGTGTAAAAACTGGGCGCGCACGCGAGCAGGGCCAGGGCCGGCCAATGGCGGCCTTGCCGCCATGATTGCCAGACCAGCCGCAGCAGCGCGGCCCAGAACGCGAGATACGCGGCCAGGCCCGGGATGCCCCACGTGAACAGCACCTGCGCGAAGTCGTTGTGGCTGTGGTCCAGGTATTGAAGGCCGGGCACCTGCATGTCGAGCGCCGGAAAGATCGTATAGCCCCGCCCGGTCCACAGCCACTCCGCGTCGAAGCCGTGGCGGAAGTAGAGCGCTACATACGCCGCCCGCAGCGCGCCACTGCTCTTGTTCGCCGAGAACAGGTAGGCGAACACCATCGCACCCACGACGCCCACCGCGAGCAGGCCAAGCCACAGGCGGGGCCTGCGTGTGTGCGCAAGGGCCACGGCGCCGAGCAGGGTGCTCGCGAGCGCGCCGGCGAGCGCGCTGCGCGACTGCAGGCATGCAATGGCCGCGGCCCAGACCAGGCTGGCCGCCAGCCAGCTGCGCGCCGAGAAGCGCCATGGGCCGAACTGCCGCTCCTCGCCGATGACACCGGCCGCCAGGTAGAACGACGCCATCATCAAACCGGGAAAGTAGTAGACCTGCCAGGCGAGCCCGTGAGCCTGGAAGTGCAAGGGCGGCATGTCGCGCGGATAGAGCGCTTCGGCGCCCGCAACGAAGACCTCGCCCGAGAGGGCTTCCCATGGCAACGCAACCAGGTGCACGAGCACAACCGCCGCGAGGACCAGCGCCGTCACCTGCAGGCCTCGGCGGCGGGACAGCATCACCGCCATCGGCGCGATGCACAGCAGCATGCCGATGTGGGGGGGCAGCGGCATCGTGAAGTGCGCGGGCCGCGTCAAGGTGAGCCACGCGCCTGAACCAAACAGCGCGAGCACCGTGAGAAGCGCGCACCCGAGGAGCAGCCATTGCGAGCGGAGCACCGCGAACAATTGGTCGCGCTGGAACACCCAACCTTGCAGCATCCCGACGAGGGCGAGCACCCAAAAGCTTGGCGGAGGCGCTGGACGGGCCGAGCTGAAAAACAGGGCGAGGAAAAGGAAGACCGCCAGCCAGGCGACGGCGAGCGCCGTGCACAGGCGTTCGCGCGCACTCGAAGTATTCTGCATCGAGGCCAAGCGTAGCAAAAAAAATCGCGGCGGAATTCGATAACAATCCCCGGATGGTCCCTGATATCCACGCTGTCGCCGCGCGCCCCGTCGTCTCGGTGGTGGTGCCCGCCTACAACGAGGCGGACGTGCTGCCCGAATTCCATCGTCGCCTCGCGAGCGTTCTGGATGCGGTGGATGGCGCGTGCGAGATGATCTACGTCGACGACGGCAGCACCGACTCCTCGCTCGGCGTGATGCATGACATCGCGTCGCGCGATGCGCGTGCCGTCGTTGTCGCCCTGAGCCGCAACTTCGGCAAGGAGGCCGCGATGACGGCGGGGCTGGAGCACGCGAGTGGCGAAGCGGTGATCGTGATCGACGCCGACCTGCAGGATCCGCCGGAAGAGATTCCCGCGATGCTCGCGCAGTGGCGCGAGGGCGCCGACATGGTGCTGATGCAGCGCTCGTCGCGCGCCGGCGAATCATGGTTCAAGCAATGGACGGCGCGCCGTTTCTACCGCGTGATGGACCGCCTCGGCGAGATCGACGTTCCCGGCGACGTGGGCGACTTCCGCCTGCTCAGCCGGCGCGCGGTCGATGCGGTGCGCCAGCTTCGTGAACGCACGCGCTTCATGAAGGGCCTGTACAGCTGGGTAGGTTTCCGGCAGGTGATCCTGCGCTACGAGCGCGATGCGCGCCACGCGGGCGAGACCAAGTGGAATTACTGGCGGCTGTGGAATTTCGCGATCGAGGGCATCACCTCGTTCAGCACGGCGCCGCTCAAGATAGCGAGCTATGCGGGCTTCGCGGTGGCGTTCGGCGCATTCCTCTTCGGCGCCAAGGTGCTGCTCAAGACGATGTTCTTCGGCGACCCGGTGCAGGGCTTCACGACGCTGGTCACGGTGGTCCTCTTCCTCGGCGGCGTGCAGCTGATGGCGCTTGGCGTGATCGGGGAATACCTCGGCCGCGTGTTCGTGGAAGTGAAGCGGCGTCCCCTCTACATCATCGAATCCGTGCGCCGCGGACCTGGCGACTGATGCGCGCGACCGCGCTGCGGCTCGCCTGGTTCGGGGCGATCGGCGTGCTCGCCACGGCGGTGCATTACGCCGCGGTGGTGGCGCTGGTGCGCGGCGCGGGCTGGGCGCCGATCCCGGCCAATGTGGTCGCGTGGCTGCTGGCCTTCGTGTGTTCCTTCGCCGGACATTCCCGGCGCACATTCAGCGATTCGGCCGTGCCCGCGCGCATCGCGGCGCGGCGCTTCTTCGCGATCTCGGCGCTCGGGTTCGTCGCCAATCAGGCGGGCTACGCGATGCTGCTCCAGATGACCGCGGTGCGCTACGACGTGGCCGTGCCGATCGTCGCGCTCGGCGTCGCGGCGATGACCTATGTGCTCAGCCGGCAGTGGGCGTTTCGCCCGGGGGCGGCGCTGTCCGCCGGATGGCTGCCGCGTTCGTGGCCCGTGCGGGGCGTGCTGGCATTGCACGCGATCGGCGTGTTGCTGCTCGCCTTCCATGCATGGACGCATCCGCTGGGCAACTGGGATATCGTGCCCTACACGGCGCTCGTGCGCGCGCAGCCTGGCATGACCGCGCAGCAGGTCGCGGACGCCACGTTCCGCGACGTGCGCGCATACATGGGCGAGGCGCACTACGTCGACCTGATCGAAGGCGGGCCGCCGGTGCGCGCGTACCGCATGGCGATCCACACGGATCCCGAGGCATTGCGCGACACGCTCAGGTTCTATTCGATCAAGCCCCTCTACATCGGCCTCGCGCGCTGGGCCTCGCAGTTCACCGGCAGCGGCGCGTCGGCGGGCGTGCTGGTCTCGGCGGCGGCGCTCGCGCTGCTGTTCAGCGTGCTTCCGTTGTTCTTTGCGCGGCCGCTCCTCGCCGTGGGGGCGGTGTGGCTGCTGCTCTTGCCGGGAGGAACGCCGCTGTGGCTGATCGCGGCGTGCGCCACGCCGGACACGCTGGGGATGCTGCTGGTCGTGCTGTGCGCGCTCACGGGGTTGCGTTCGGCGCATTGGGCGGCGGTGGGGGCGCTGGGCGTGCTCGCGGTCCTCGCACGGCCCGATGCGGCGTTCATGGTGGTGCCGATTCTCCTCGGGCTGGCGTGGCTGCGCCGCGCCAGCGGGCAGGCCGTGCTCTTCGCGCTGTCGGCGGCCGCGTGCTTCGCGCTGTTCGCTTTCCTCGGCACGCGCGCGCTCCCATGGTCGACGCTCTTCTGGCACACGTTCATGGAGACGAGTACCTATCCGTCGCGCATCGCGCAGCACGTGGGCGTAGCCGAGTATTTCGCGGTGCTGCGCCGCACCGCGCACGCGCTGCTGGAGCCGCGGCCCCTCATCTTCCTGGTCCTCGGTGCGGCGCTTTCGCTGATTCCCTTCGTGCGCGGCCGCACGATCGCGCCATGGCAGGGCCTCGCAGGGATCGCGACCGGTGGCATGCTGCTGCACTTCCTGGTGTTCCCGATCGACGAATTCGGGCACGAGCGGATGTTTCTCGCAAGCTATGTGCTGCTGGCGGCGGCTGCGCTGCTGGCGTGGGAATCGCGTGATTCGGGTAAACGCCAAGCGCCCCTAGAACCCGCCCCCTAAATCCCGGGAGACTCTCGCGCACAGCGGCAAAATCCTGCAAAATAGTACGACCGTTCGTTTTATTCAGCAGCCCATGTCCGTCACCGAAGTGCCCCTGAAATCGCCCCGCGCGCCGCGCGATGGGCGTGCCCTGCAAAAGGGCCAGCAGACCAAGGCCGCGATCGTGGATGCCGCGCTCGGCCTCGCCACCCAGATCGGCCTCGAAGGCCTCTCCATCGGCGCGCTGGCCGAGGTCACGCAGATGAGCAAGTCCGGCGTGTTCGCGCACTTCGGCTCGCGCGAGGAGTTGCAAATCTCGGTGATCCGCGAGTACCACGCGCGCTTCGAGGAAGAAGTCTTCTATCCCGCCATGCGCGAGGCGCGCGGCTTGCCACGCCTGCGCGCGCTGTTCGCGAACTGGATGAAGCGCACGTCGATCGAGATCGATTCGGGCTGCATCTACATCAGTGGCGCGGTGGAGTTCGATGACCGCCCGGGTCCCGTGCGTGACGCACTGGCCGGCTCGGTGAAGACCTGGCTCGCCGCGATGCAGCGGGCCGTCGTGGCCGCGCAGGAAGAGGGACACCTGCGCAGCGACGTGGACGCCGGCCAGATGCTCTTCGAGATCCACGGACTCATCCTCGCGCTGCACTACGAGGCGCGCTTCCTCAAATACCCCGGCTCGATCGCCCGCGCGAATGCGGGCTTCGACAACATCCTCAAGCAATACGCCGCAAAGCCCGGCAAATCAACCAAAGTATCCAAGGAGTAACCCATGCCCATCTACACCCCGCCCTTGCGCGACATGCAGTTCGTCATGCACGAAGTGCTGAGAATCGCCGACGAGTACAAGCAGATGCCGCGGCATGCGGATGTCGACGTCGACACGATCAACGCCATCCTCGAAGAGGGCGGCAAGTTCGCCAGCGAAGTCACCTTCCCGCTCAACATCGGCGGCGACGAGGAAGGCTGCAGGCTGAACAAGGAAACCCATGAAGTCACCACCCCCAAGGGCTTCAAGGAGGCGTACCACAAGTACGTTGAAGGCGGCTGGCCGGCGCTCTCGTGCGATCCCGAGTACGGCGGCCAGGGTTTGCCCATCGTGGTGAACCAGGCTTTTTACGAGATGCTCAATTCCGCCAACCAGGCGTGGACGATGTATCCGGGCCTCACGCATGGCGCCTACGAAGCGCTGCATGCGCACGGCACCGACGAGCAGAAGAAGACCTACCTGCCCAAGCTCACGAGCGGCGAATGGACCGGCACGATGTGCCTGACCGAGCCGCATTGCGGCACGGACCTGGGCCTCTTGCGCACCAAGGCCGAGCCGCAGGCCGACGGCACCTACAAGATCACGGGCAACAAGATTTTCATCAGCGCGGGGGAGCACGATTTCGTCTCGAACATCGTGCACCTGGTGCTCGCGCGCCTGCCCGATGCGCCGCAGGGCAGCAAGGGCATCAGCCTCTTCATCGTGCCGAAGTTCAACGTGAACAAGGACGGCTCGCTCGGATCCCGCAATGGCGTGTATTGCGGCGGCCTCGAGCACAAGATGGGCATCCACGGCAATGCCACCGCGCAGATCGTCCTGGACGGCGCCATCGGCACGCTGGTCGGCGGGGCGAACAAGGGCCTTCAGGCGATGTTCGTGATGATGAACGCCGCGCGCGTCGGCGTAGGCATGCAGTCGCTGGGCCTCACCGAAGTCGCGTACCAGAACGCATTGGCCTACGCGAAGGACCGCATCCAGATGCGTTCCCTTTCCGGCGTGAAGGCCAAGGACAAGCCGGCGGACCCGATCATCGTGCACCCCGACGTTCGCAAGATGCTGCTTACCGCCAAGGCGTATGCGGAGGGCGGCCGGGCGTTGTCGATGTTCTGCTCGCTGCTGATCGATCGGGAACTGCATCATCCCGACGAGAAGGTCCGCAAGGAGTCGGAAGAACTGGTCGCGCTGCTGACGCCGATCGTGAAGGCCTTCCTCACGGACAACGGCCACATCGCGACGAACGCGTGCATGCAGGTCTTCGGTGGGCACGGCTTCATCAAGGAATGGGGCATGGAGCAGTTCGTGCGCGACAACCGCATCAACATGATCTACGAAGGCACCAACACCATCCAGTCGC
>JAZKIF010000209.1:0-8388 GCA_040385005.1 Pseudomonadota bacterium | reverse complement strand
ACTCGCTAGTACCTGAAACTAGTGCGTCTACCAATTCCGCCACCTGGGCTTTCAGGAAAGAAAAGGATTCTATATCAAAAATATCGACAACATCAGCCACGGGCTGCTGGATGAAATCGAAGGAGTGATCCAGGGCCATCGCGACGGCCACGGTTACGTGCAGCGCGATGACGGCGAGGGCGACATTTACCTCCCGCCCAACGAGATGCGCGCGGTGCTCCACAAGGATCGCGTCAAGGCGCGCATCGTGCGGCACGACCGCAAGGGCCGCGCCGAAGGACGCGTCGTCGAAATCATCGAGCGTCCGCCGCAACCGATCATCGGGCGACTGCTGCACGAAAGCGGCGTGTGGCTCGTCGCACCGGAAGACAAGCGCTACGGCCAGGACGTGCTGATTCCCAAGGGCGCCACGGGGCTCGCGAAAGCGGGGCAGGTGGTCGTCGTGGAACTCACCGAACCGCCCAGCCTCTACGGACAGCCCGTGGGGCGCGTGAAGGAAGTGCTCGGCGAGATCGACGACGCGGGCATGGAGATCGAGATCGCGGTGCGCAAGTACGGCGTGCCGCATGAATTCTCCGATGCATGTATCGGCCTCGCGCGCTCGCTGCCGGACAAGGTTCGGCCGCAGGACAAGAAACATCGCGTGGATTTGACCGACGTTCCGCTCGTCACCATCGACGGCGAAGATGCGCGCGACTTCGACGACGCGGTCTACTGCGAGCCGGCGAAGGTCGGGCGCGGCAAGGGCTGGCGCCTGCTGGTCGCGATCGCCGACGTGAGCCACTACGTGGAGACGGGCAGCGCCATCGACGTGGATGCATACGACCGCGCAACCAGCGTGTACTTCCCTCGCCGTGTGATCCCGATGCTGCCGGAGAAGCTCTCCAACGGGCTCTGTTCGCTGAACCCCGAGGTCGAGCGTTTGTGCATGGTCGCGGACATGCTGATCACAGCCACCGGCGAGATCCAGGCCTACCAGTTCTACCCGGGCGTGATGTGGAGCCATGCGCGCTTCACCTACACGGAAGTCGCCGCGATCCTCGCGAACACGCGTGGCCCGGAGGCCGCACGACGCAAGGAGCGCGTGACCGACCTGATCAACCTGCACGACGCCTACCGCGCGCTGCTCAAGGCGCGCAATGTGCGTGGCGCCGTGGACTTCGAGACGACCGAGACGCAGATCATCTGCGACGACAACGGCCGCATCGAGCGGATCGTTCCTCGCATTCGCAACGATGCGCACCGGCTCATCGAAGAAGCGATGCTCGCCGCCAACGTCTGCACCGCCGACTTCATCCAGCAGAGCAAGCACCCGGGCCTGTACCGCGTGCACGAAGGCCCCACGCCGGAGAAGAAGGACTTGCTGCGCAACTACCTGAAGGCGATCGGCGTGCCGCTCACCATCAGCGAGGATCCGCTGCCCGCGGAGTTCCAGCGAATCGCGGAAGCCACGAAGGAAAGGCCGGATGCGCAGCAGATATCCACGATGCTGCTGCGCTCCATGTCGCAGGCGATCTACACGCCGATCAACAGCGGCCACTTCGGGCTGGCGTACGACGCCTACACGCACTTCACGAGCCCGATCCGGCGCTACCCCGACCTGCTCGTGCACCGTGTGATCAAGGCGATCCTGGCTCACCGCAAGTACGAATTGCCGGTACTGCCGACGCCGGGCGAGGCGCACGAAAAGCTCGCACGCCGTCTCGCGGCGCGCGTGAAAGCTCCGAACAATCGACTCAAGAAAGTCGCGCCGCCGCCCACCCGCGAAATCCAGGCCTGGGAAGCCGCCGGCCTGCATTGCAGCGCCAACGAGCGCCGCGCCGACGAGGCCAGCCGCGACGTCGAGGCCTGGCTCAAGTGCAAGTACATGCGCGAGCACCTCGGCGAGGAATACAGCGGCATCGTCAGCGCCGCGACGAGCTTCGGCATCTTCGTCACGCTGGACCAGATGTACGTCGAGGGGCTGGTGCACATCACCGAGCTCGGCGGCGAATACTTCAAGTTCGACGAGGCCCGGCAGGAGTTGCGCGGCGAGCGCACCGGCATTCGCTACGCCATCGGCACACGCGTGCGCGTGCAGGTGAGCCGCGTCGACCTGGACGGCCGCAAGATCGATTTCCGGCTGGTGCGCGACGGCGAGGAAGTGCTCGCGCGGGCCATGAAGGAAAAGGGCGTCGCACCGGCGCGTGGCCCCGTTGACGACGCGCCGAAATCCGGCAAGCGTTCAGGACGCAAGGCAGCCGGCCCGAAATCCGCCGCGGGCGGGCTGAAGGCGACCGCCAAGAAGGCTGCCGCGAAGAGCAAGAGCCGCAGGACGCGGCGCTGATCGAAAAAAAAGAGGAGACGAGATGTCGAATGAATCCACGGGCGTCAAGGTCGCGATCGTGACCGGGGGCGGCAGCGGCGTGGGCAAGGCCGCGGCCCTCGCTTTGCTGGCTGATGGATGGTGTGTCGCGGTCGCGGGCCGTCGCAAGGAGCCGCTCGACGTGGTTGCTTCGGCGCACGGCGATCGCGCGATCGCCGTTCCCACCGACGTGACGGACCCGGCGTCGGTGAAAGCGATGTTCGATGCAGCCGTGAAGGCCTGGGGGCGCGTCGATCTGCTGTTCAACAACGCCGGCACCGGTGCGCCGGCGCAGCCGCTGGAAGACATGCCCATCGAGCAGTGGAAACAGGTGGTGGACACCAACCTGAACGGCATGTTCTACGGCATCCAGCAGGCCTTCCGCGTGATGAAGGCGCAAAGCCCGATGGGCGGGCGCATCATCAACAACGGCTCGATCTCGGCGCATGCGCCGCGTCCGCAGTCGATTGCCTATACGGCGACCAAACATGCGGTGACGGGGCTCACGAAGACCGCCGCGCTCGATGGCCGCAAGTACGACATCGCGGTGGGGCAGATCGACATTGGCAACGCCATGACGGAAATGGCCGCGCGCATGGCCAAGGGCGTGCCGCAGGCCAACGGCGAGATCGCGATCGAGCCGTTGATGGATGTGAACATCGTCGGCCAGTCGATCGTCTACATGGCCAACCTGCCTTTGGAGGCCAACGTGCTGTTCCACACGGTGATGGCGACGAAGATGCCTTTCGTCGGGCGCGGCTAGGAGGCTGCGGCCTTCAGCGCGCGATTCGCGCGAGCAACGAAGCCGTCAGAGGCTTGTCCGTTGGCCATTGGTCGGCCGCGAGCCCATGTTGGAATACGGCGCCGGAGGCGGCGCTCGACATGTCGTCGCCTTGCGCAAGCCGGCCTGCAATCATGCCGGCCAATACATCCCCGGTGCCGGCAGTGGCGAGGCGGGCGTTGCCGGTCGGATTGATGCATGGCAGCGCTCCGAAAGCGTGGACGACGGTGCCGGAGCCTTTGAGCACGACCACCGCCTCGAACCGTTCGGACAGTTCGCGCGCCCTTCGCAGCCGGTCCGACTGGATGTCCGATATCTTGCAACCAAGCATCCGTGCGGCTTCCAGCGGATGAGGCGTCAACACCGTGGGCTTGCCACGCCGCCCGCGGGCGAGCAGCAATTGCTGCAGATGCTTGTCGGAGGCGATCGCGTTCAGCGCATCGGCGTCGAGCACCAGCGACAAGGAGGCCGACAAGACCCGCGGCAGCACGGCACGGACAGCATCGCCACCGCCGCATCCGCACGCCACGTGCATGACCGAGATGTCGAGTGACTCCCACGGCCGCAGCATCAGCTCCGGCTGCCAAGGATCGACCGTCATCGCCGCTTCGCCCAGCAATGCGGCAAAGACCCGCCCCGCGCCGGAGTGCAGCGCGGCGCCGGCAGCCAGCAGGGCCGCGCCGGCCATCCCTTTCGCGCCTCCGATGATCGCGACATCGCCGTAGCTGCCCTTGTGCGACGAATGGGCGCGCACGGGCGATCCGGGCGGGCCGGCGAGCCATGCCGTTGCCGCCTCATGCGCTGTGGCGGCGCCCAGGTCATCGAGCCACACATTTCCCGCCGCATCGCGCCCGTTGGCCGTGAAGAGGCCGGGTTTCAGCCCGAGCAGGCTCAACGTATGGGTCGCCCGCACGGCTTCGCCGTGACCCGTATCGCAGTCCAGTCCCGAAGGCACATCGATGGCGAGCACGGGGCGCGCGCAGGCATTCATCGTGCGCGCCCAGTCGAGGAGCACAGCCTCGAGCGGACGCGTGGCGCCGATGCCCAGCATCGCGTCGATGGCGAGATCACACTGCGCGGGCGGCGCATCCGCGAAGGCAACCCCGGCTGAACGCGCGCGCCGCATCGACGCAGCCGCATCGGCCGGCGCTTTCGATTCGTCGCCGAAGCGCGTCACCACGCAATGCTTGCCCCATTGCTTCAGGCGCATCGCCGCTTCCAGCCCATCACCGCCGTTGTTGCCCGGCCCGCAGGCAATCCAGATCGTGCTCGCATTGGGTGCGATCGCGAGTGCCAGGCGCGCGACCGCGAGGCCCGCGCGCTGCATCAGCGTGTGTGGCGGCAAGGCCGCGGACGCTTGCGCTTCGAGGATGCGCGTAGCAGCCGTGTCGTACAGCGGCCAGCGACGTTCGTGCGTGATGCGAAGCATTCATGCATTGTGCCGCCGTGCGATCGGCGGGATGCCGCCCGGGCTTCAGGCGACGAGGCGTTCGATGCCCAGGCCTTCGATGTCGACTTCCGGCGCCCGGCTCGCCATCAGGTCGGCCACCGCCCGCGCGCTGCCGCACGCAAGCGCCCAGCCGCTGGAGCCATGGCCCAGGTTGATCCAGACGCCGGGGATTCCCGTCGCGCCGATCATTGGCGGGCCATCGGGCAGCATCGGCCGCGCGCCTTTCCACTCCTGCACCGCCGCACCGGTATTGGCGATCTGCGCCGCGCCGGGGAACCAGTCGTGCAGCACCTTGTAGAGCGTCTGGATGGAGGCGGGGCGCTTGCGCTCGAGGGAGCCGCCGATCTCCGCGCTGCCGGCGACGCGGACGCGGTTGCCCAGCCGGCTGATCGCGACCTTGTAGCGCTCGTCCATCAACGCGCTGCGGGGCGCGTTCAGCGGCTCGCGGATCGGCGCGCTGATCGAGTAGCCATAAACCGGTGCAAGCGGAATGTCGAGACCGAGCGGGCGAAGCAGGACGGCGGAGTCGATGCCGCCGCACACCACGACCGAATCGAAGCGCCGCTCCACCGGCGCATGCGCGTCGATGCTCCAGACACCCAGCGAAGTCGGTCGCGCGGCGTCGAGCGCGCTCACCGCCGTGTTGAATTCGAATTGGACGCCGCGCGCCTGCGCTTCGTTTCTCAGCAGCATCGCGAACTGGCGGCAGTTGCCCACGCCGTCCTGCGGCAGATGCACCGCGCCGACGAACGAGGTGTCCGGATTGAGCGCGGGCTCGATGGCCCGGGCCTCGTCCGCGCCGATCTCCTTGAAGACCACGCCCGCTTCGCGCAACACGTGCAGGCCGGGCTGCACCATCTTGCTGTCCTTCTCGCCGCGCAGCAGCACCATGTAGCCGGTGCTGCGGTCGTACTCGAGCTGGAGCCGGTCGGTGAGGGCGTCGAGCCGGCCGCGGCTGTAGAACGCGAGCCGTTGCAGCCGCGCGCGATTGGCCTGGTAGGTCGTGAGATCGCAAGCGCGGTACCACTGCCAGATCCATCGGAGTTCGGCGCGCGACAGCGGCAGGCTCACACGCACCGGCGCGTGTTCGCTGAGAAGGAAGCGCGCGACTTTCGACGGCATGCCCGGCGCCGCCCAGGGCGTCACGTAGCCCGGCGCGACGACGCCCGCGTTCGCGAAGCTGGTTTCTTCGGCGACCGAAGCGCGGCGCTCGAAGACCGTCACTTCATGCCCATCCTCGGCAAGTTCCCAGGCCGTGGTGACGCCGATGATCCCGGCGCCGATGACGGCAACTTTCATGAATCCCCTGTCGTGATGCTGGCGGCCAGCGCGCTTTCCGCGCGCAATGCGATGTTGAGGACCGTGTCGTCCCGCATCGCACTTTGCCAGATCATGAGCCCGCACGGGAGTTCTCCGGGAACATGGCAGGGAATCGAGATCGCGCAGCCGTCCAGCATGTTGACGATGCTGGTGTTGCGCAGGAGAAGCGTGTTCACGCGGAAGAACTCGTCGTCGCGTTCAGCGCCCGGCGCGACGCTGGCGATCGGCGGCGCGACCATCGCGACTGTTGGCGACAGGACTGCGTCGAATCCGCGCAGAGCCGTTTCGATCGATGCGACCCATCGGGCGCGCGCATGGATGAGCTCGATGTATTCGTGCGCTTTCATGTCCGCGCCGCGCACGATGCGCATGCGAACGCGCGGGTCGTAGCCGTCCCCGTTTTTTTCGAGCAGGGTGCGATGCCAGGCGAAACTCTCCGCCGCGGCGAACCCGCCGGTGGACTGGATCGAGCCGAGGTCGCGGATTTCGGCGAGGTCGATATCCACAATCTTCGCGCCGGCGTCCCTCAGCATGCGCAGGCTGCGCTCGAACGCGCGGGCGACCGTGTCGTCCAGGCTGTCGAGCATCGTCGTACGCGCAACCGCGAGCCGATATCCGGCAAGCGGCACGTGGCTGCGCGTCACGGTGCGGTTCGCGAGGATTTCGTGCGCCAGGATCGCGTCGCCCACTGAGCGCGTCATCGCGCAGACCGTATCGAGCGTCGTGGACAGCGGCAGTGCGCCCTCGCGCGGCACCAGCGAGGCCGTGCTCTTGAACCCCACGATGCCGCACAGCGCGGCAGGCAGGCGGATGGAGCCACCGGTGTCCGAGCCGAGGCCGATGAACGCCGCGCCCGTCGCGACCGACACGGCCCCGCCGGAGGACGATCCGCCCGGCACGCGCGGCGTGTCCGGGTCCGCGGGGTTGACCGGCGTCCCATGATGCGGATTGGTGCCGACGCCGGAAAACGCGAACTCGGTCATGTTGGTGCGGCCCACGCTCACGCCACCGGCGGCTTTCAGGCGGGCGACCGCGGGTCCATCAGCTTTGGCGCGCGGGGCGCCCGACAGGACTGCCGATCCGGCGGCGGTCGTCTCGCCGGCCACATCGAACAGGTCCTTGACCGAGATCGCCAGGCCCGCCAAAGGCGAGGAGGGCGATGACTTCGCGGCTTCGGCGCGTGCCTCGTCGAAGCGGGTACGCAGGAACGCGTTCGTACACGCCGGCGAGGCGGCAATGGCGATGGAGGCATCCATCTCGGCAGCAGCACTGGTGGCCCCGCGGCGAAGGCTTTCCCGGGTGGAGAGGAGGTCTGGGCGCATGGATCGGATGGAAGGGTCGTGCTACAATCTTTGGGTTTTGCTGGGCCATGGTTGCATACCGCGCCACCGCGCTTTCGGCAAGACAAATACGCGAATCCAGCCCACCAAGGTGTCCATGCAATGCCACAAGCGCAATGCAGGGATTTCGGGCCGGATTTTAGACCCAACCTTCAGGAATCAATCATGTCCGTCACCATGCGTCAGATGCTGGAAGCCGGTGTCCATTTCGGTCACCAAACGCGCTTCTGGAACCCCAAGATGGCCCCGTTCATCTTCGGCCACCGCAACAAGATCCACATCATCAACCTGGAAAAATCGCTGCCGATGTTCCAGGAGGCCAGCAAGTTCGTGAAGCAGCTGTCCGCCAACCGCGGCACGATCCTCATGGTCGGCACCAAGCGCCAGGCCCGCGAGACCGTCGCGATGGAAGCCAAGCGCGCCGGCGTTCCCTACGTCGACCAGCGCTGGCTCGGCGGCATGCTGACCAACTTCAAGACCGTCAAGACCTCCATCAAGCGCCTGAAGGACATGAAGGCTCAACAAGAAGGCGGCCTCGACGCGATGAGCAAGAAAGAACAGCTCATGTTCGCCCGCGAGATGGAAAAGCTCGAAAAGGACATCGGCGGCATCCAGGACATGGCCACGCTGCCCGACGCGATCTTCGTGATCGACGTGGGCTTCCACAAGATCGCCGTGTCCGAAGCCAAGAAGCTGGGCATCCCGCTCATCGGCGTGGTCGACACCAACCACTCGCCCGAAGGCATCGATTACGTGATCCCAGGCAATGACGACTCGTCCAAGGCCGTGGTGCTGTATGCACGCGGCATCGCCGACGCGATCCTCGAAGGCCGCTCCAGCGCCGGGAACGACGTGGTCAAGGCCGTGTCCGAAGGCAGCGACGAATTCGTCGAAGTGCAAGAGGGCGCCGGCGCCTGATTCCCTGGTTTCAATCACCAGGCAGGGGGCTCTTGAGCCCCCTTTTCCCATCTAGAGAACATTGAAAGGTAGAAAAATGGCTGCAATCACCGCAAGCATGGTCGCCGAACTGCGTGGCAAGACCGATGCGCCCATGATGGAATGCAAGAAGGCCCTGACCGAGGCCGAAGGCAATATGGAAAAGGCCGAAGAGCTGCTGCGCATCAAGCTGGGCAACAAGGCCGGCAAGGCCGCC
>JAZKIF010000208.1:0-10863 GCA_040385005.1 Pseudomonadota bacterium | reverse complement strand
CCCACAGCACGGCCTTCTTGCCGCCCGCGTTCATCGCGATGTTGCCGCCGATGCACGAGGCTTCCGCCGAAGTCGGGTCCACCGCGAACACGAAGCCGCCGCGCTCCGCCGCATCCGCGACCCGCTGCGTGACGACGCCCGCTTCCGTCCAGATCGTCGGGCGCTTTTCGGCATGCCCGGGGATTTCCACCATCTCCACTTCGGTCATCGCCTCGAGCTTCTCGGTGTTGATGACCGCGCTCTTCCAGGTCAGCGGCACCGCACCGCCGGTGTAGCCCGTACCGCCCCCGCGCGGGATGATGGTGAGGCCCAGGTCGATGCAGCCTTTCACGAGGCCGGCCATCTCTTCTTCCGTGTCCGGCGTGAGCACGACGAACGGGTATTCGACGCGCCAGTCGGTCGCGTCGGTGACGTGCGAGACGCGCGACAGCCCGTCGTACTTGATGTTGTCCTTGGCCGTGTAGCGGCGCAGCGCGCGCTGCGTCTGCTTGCGCAGCGAGGCCATCTCGCGAAAGCTCGCGTCGAACGCTTCGACCGCGCGGCTCGCCGCTTTCAGCAGTTCAGCGACGAGGCCATCGCGATCGGCATCGCCGTCGGGCGTCCTGCGCTTTTCCACTTCGGCGAGCCGGTGGTGCAGGGCCTCGACGAGCTGGCCGCGGCGCTTCGGGTTGTCCAGCAGGTCGTCCTGCAGGTAGGGATTGCGCTGCACCACCCAGATGTCGCCCAGCACTTCATAGAGCATGCGCGCGGAGCGGCCGGTGTTGCGCTCTTCGCGCAGCCGGTTCAGGACTTCCCAGGCCCGGGAGCCCAGCAGGCGGATCACGATCTCGCGGTCGGAGAACGAGGTGTAGTTGTACGGAATCTCTCGCAGCCGGGGAGCATCGTCCCGGGCCGCGTTCATGAGGTGATTGAGCGTTGTGGGTGCGTTCATCTTGGAGATAAGGCGCTGCCCCGAATCGGGACCGCCGTGTCAGCCAAACTTCTGCATTGCGGCTGAGAGTTGATGTTACCGCAGTGCAGCAAGCGGTGCGGCCCGCGCAGGGCCGGCCACTGACGGCTCATGGGAAACCCGCTTGTGGTGCACGCGGCGGGCAATGTCTAATTTCCCGTCACAAACGGGCGATACAGTCGCCTCGTTCCGGCGTTGCCGGGGCACATTCATACAGGAGTATTCATGAAGCTGAAACTGACCGCACTGGTCCTGGCCGCCGCGGCCTCTTTCGCCGCGCAGGCGCAAACCGAGATCCAGTGGTGGCACTCGATGACCGCCGTGAACGGCGAGTGGGTCAACGATCTCGCCAAGGACTTCAATGCGAAGCAGAAGGATTACAAGGTCGTGCCCGTCTACAAGGGAAGCTACGACGAATCCATGACGGCGGCCATCGCGGCTTTCCGCGCCGGCAATGCGCCCCACATCCTCCAGGTGTTCGAAGTGGGCACCGCGACCATGATGGCCAGCAAGAGCGCCATCGTTCCCGTGGGCAAGGTCATGACCGACGCGGGCAAGAAGTTCGACCCGTCCGTGTACATCCCCGCCGTCGCGAGCTACTACACGGCCCCGAACGGCCAGATGATGAGCTTCCCCTTCAACAGCTCGACCACGGTCTTCTACATCAACAAGGACGCCTTCGAGAAGGCGGGCCTGGACACGAACAAGCCGCCGGCCACCTGGCCCGAAGTCGCGCTGGCCGCCGCCAAGCTGAAAGCCAGCGGCCACAAGTGCCCGCTGACCATCGGCTGGCAGGGCTGGACGCAGATGGAGAGCTTCTCCACCTGGCACAACACGCTGCTGGCGACCAAGCGCAACGGCCTGGACGGCATGGACGCGCGCCTGGTCGGCAACTCGCCGCTGCACGTGCGCCACATCGAGAACCTCGGCAACATGGCCAAGACCGGGCTCTTCATCTACAAGGGCCGCAACAACACCGCCGAAGGCTCGTTCGTCTCCGGCGAGTGCGCCATGATCACCACGTCCTCCGGCTTCTACGGCAACCTCGCGAAGAACGCGAAGTTCAAGTTCACGGTGGCGCCGTTGCCTTTCTATCCCGACGTGCCCGGCGCGCCGCAGAACACCGTGATCGGCGGCGCGAGCCTCTGGGTGATGTCCGGCAAGAAGGCCGAGGAATACAAGGGCGTGGCCTCGTTCTTCGAATACCTGTCCAACCCCGACGTGCAGTCGGCCAGCCACAAGCGCACCGGCTACCTGCCGATCACGCTGGCTTCGTACAAGCTGACCGAGGAGTCGGGCTTCTACAAGCAGAACCCCGGCACCGACACCGCGGTGAACCAGATGATCCGCAAGACGACCGACAAGTCGCGCGGCATCCGCCTGGGCAACTACGTGCAGATCCGCACCATCGAGGACGAGGAACTCGAGCAGGTGTGGGGCGGCAAGAAGACCGCCAAGGAAGCGCTCGACTCCATCGTCAAGCGCGGCAACGAACTGCTGGAGCGCTTCGAGAAAGCCAACAAGGGCTCGTGACGCGAGACCGCCCCGGCCAGGGGCATCAGCGGAAAGCGGCCTGCGGGCCGTTTTCTTTTCCGCCCGGCGCGGTGACAAAATGGAAATTCAATGGAGAAGCGGGTCACATTCAAATCGACATGGCTGCCCTGGCTGCTGCTCGCGCCGCAGGTCGCCATCATCTCGGTGTTTTTCTTCTGGCCCGCGTTCCAGGCGCTGCTGCAGTCGTTCCAGCAGCAGGACGCCTTCGGCACCTCCGTGCAGTGGGCCGGGCTGGAGAACTACCGCAACCTGTTCAATGACGAGACCTACCTCGAGTCGTTCAAGACCACCGCGGTGTTCTCCCTGCTGGTGGCCTTCTTCGGCATCCTGCTGTCGCTGTTCCTCGCGTACTTCGCGGACCGCGTCACGCGCGGCACGCTGTTCTACCGCACGCTGCTGATCTGGCCGTATGCGGTGGCTCCTGCCGTCGCCGGCGTGGTGTGGCTGTTCCTCTTCTCGGGCAGCATCGGCGTCATCGCCTACTGGCTGCACAGCTGGGGCTTGCCGTGGGACCCGCTGCTCAACGGCGACCATGCGATGGCGCTCGTCGTGATGGCCGCCGTGTGGAAGCAGCTGTCGTACAACTTCCTGTTCTTCGTGGCGGGGTTGCAGAGCATCCCGCGCTCGCTGATCGAGGCCGCGTCGATCGACGGCGCGGGTCCGTGGCGCCGCTTCTGGTCGATCCAGTTCCCGCTGCTGTCGCCCACGACTTTCTTCCTCCTCGTCATCAACGTGGTGTACGCGTTCTTCGACACCTTCGGCATCATCGATGCGGCGACGCACGGCGGACCGGGGAAGGACACTTCCATCCTCGTCTACAAGGTGTATTTCGACGGCTTCAAGGCGCTGGACCTCGGCGGCTCGGCCGCGCAGTCGGCGGTGCTGATGGTGATCGTCATCGTCTTGACCGTCGTCCAGTTCCGCTTCGTCGAGAAGAAAGTGAATTACTGATGGTCGAACGCAATCCCATCCTCAACTTCATCACCCACGCCGTGCTGATCGCCGGCGTGCTGGTGGTGGCCTTTCCGGTCTACCTCACCTTCGTCGCTTCGACGCACACGACGCAGGAGATCCTGCAGGTGCCGATGCCGCTCACGCCCGGCTCCAGCCTGGCCGACAACTACCGCGCCGCGCTCCTGGGCGAGCGCAGCGGCGGCGGCTCGCATGCGCCGGTCGCGCGCATGATGATGGTCAGCCTGGCGATGGCCGTGATGATCGCCGTGGGCAAGATCGCGATCTCCCTGCTGTCGGCCTTCGCCATCGTCTACTTCCGGTTCCCGTTCCGCATGGCGTTCTTCTGGTCGATCTTCATCACGCTCATGCTGCCGGTGGAGGTGCGCATCCTGCCGACCTACAAGGTGGTCTCCGACCTCGGCATGCTCAACTCCTACGCGGGCCTGACGGTCCCGCTCATCGCGTCGGCCACGGCAACGTTTCTCTATCGGCAGTTCTTCCTCACGGTGCCCGATGAACTGGCGGAAGCGGCGCGCATGGACGGCGCCGGGCCGATGCGCTTCTTCAAGGACGTGCTGGTGCCGCTCTCGGCCACCAGCACCGCCGCGCTGTTCGTCATCCAGTTCATCTACGGCTGGAACCAGTACCTCTGGCCGCTGCTCGTGACGACGCAGGAGAACATGTACCCGGTGGTGCTGGGCATCAAGCAGATGATGCCGACGGGCGGCGATGCGCAGATCGAATGGAACGTGGTGATGGCCACCGCCATCCTCGCGATGCTGCCGCCGGCGCTGGTCGTGACGCTGATGCAGAAATGGTTCGTGAAGGGCCTGGTGGATACCGAGAAATGAAGAACGAAAAAATGAAGAACACGAGGAGCACCTACTGATGTCGGGCATCGCACTGAGGGACGTCGTCAAACGTTACGGCAAGGGCAAGCAGGCGCTGCAGGTCATCCACGGGGTGAACGCCGACATCGCGCCCGGCGAATTCATCGTGATCGTCGGGCCCTCGGGCTGCGGCAAGTCCACCTTGCTGCGCATGGTGGCCGGGCTGGAGGAAGTCTCCGGCGGCACCATCGAGATCGGCGGGCGCGTCGTCAACGACCTGGAGCCGGCCGACCGGGACATCGCGATGGTGTTCCAGAACTACGCGCTCTATCCGCACATGTCGGTGTTCCAGAACATGGCGTACGGCCTCAAGATCAGGAAGATGCCCGAAGCCGAGATCAAGGCGCGCGTCGACAAGGCCGCCGCCATCCTCGAGCTGGGCCACCTGCTCGACCGCACGCCGCGCCAGCTCTCCGGCGGCCAGCGGCAGCGCGTCGCGATGGGCCGCGCGATCGTGCGGCAGCCGCAGGTGTTCCTGTTCGACGAGCCGCTCTCCAACCTCGACGCCAAGCTGCGCGCGCAGACGCGCATCGAGATCCAGAAGCTGCACCGCGAGCTGGGCATCACGTCCCTCTTCGTCACGCACGACCAGGTCGAGGCGATGACGCTCGCGCAGCGCATGATGGTGATGAATGCCGGCGTGATGGAGCAGTTCGGCACGCCCGAGGAGGTGTACCACCGCCCCGCGACCACGTTCGTCGCGAGCTTCATCGGCTCGCCGCCCATGAACCTGATGATGAATGCACCGGGTGCGCGTCCGCGTACCGTCATGGGCATCCGCCCGGAGCACCTCGACATCGGGGACAGCGGCTGGG
Organism: Pseudomonadota bacterium; assembly: GCA_040385005.1. Lineage (GTDB taxonomy): Bacteria > Pseudomonadota > Gammaproteobacteria > Burkholderiales > Burkholderiaceae_C > Ramlibacter. The sequence goes on along the minus strand of JAZKIF010000208.1, from coordinate 5,701 downwards.
CCGCGCAGGTCGAAACCACGGAACTGCTGGGCGCGGAACGGCTGATCTACGCACGTGTCGGCACCGAGCAGGTGATCGTGCGCAGCGAAGAGAACCAGCCCGTGCCACCACCCGGCTCGACCATCCATGTGAAGCCGAGGGAAGATCGAGTGCATTGGTTCGACGCCCAGACCGGCAAAAGGATGTGATGCAAGACTGGCCCTATCCCCGCTGGATCGCGCATCGCGGCGCCGGCAAGCTGGCGCCCGAGAACACCCTGGGCGCATTCCAGCTGGGCGCGAGGCACGGATACCGCATGTTCGAATGCGATGCCAAGCTCTCGGCGGACGGCGTGCCTTTCCTCATGCATGACGCGACGCTTGCGCGCACGACAAACGCGCGCGAGGTTTTCGGCGCCGCCCCGAGCAACATCGGCGGCGACCATCCCTGGGGCGAACTCGCGAAGCTCGACGCCGGCAGCTGGCACTCGCGCGCCTTTGCGGGCGAGCCGTTGCCGACACTCGAAAACATCTCGCGCTTTTGCATGGCCAATGGCCATTTCCTGAACATCGAGATCAAGCCGACACCGGGCGCCGAGCGCGCGACCGGCGAGGTCGTCGCACGGCATGCAGACCGCTTGTGGAACAACGCACCGGCGCCGCCGTTCCTCACCTCGTTCCAGGTCGAATCCCTCGAAGGCGCGCTCGCGACCGCACCCAACCTGCCGCGCGGGCTGTTGCTCGACACGCTGTGGAAAGGCTGGCTGGAAACCGCCTTGACGCTGGAATGCGCCGCCATCGTTTGCAACCACGGCTTGTGGGACCAGAGCACGGTGACGCAGGCGAAGAGCGCCGGCTTTCGCTGCCTCAGCTACACGGTGAACGACGAGTGGGCGGCGAAGCGGCTCATCGACCTCGGCACCGACGGGATCATCACGGACCGGGTGGATCTTTTTTGCCCGACCGCGTGAAGATCTCGGGCTCGATGGCCCCCGTGACCCGGACACGGCTCGCGCGCAGCGGAATCGGCTGAACGTCCAGGCGTTCCCCATTGGCAATCGCGCGCAGCAGGCGCTCCGAGTGCAGGGGATGGGTCATCTTCCGGCAGTACGGAAGGGCCACATACTTGCGCTGTGCGTAAGCATTGGCGGCAATGCGTCCGCAGATGGCAAACCGGTCGTTGTAGCCACCGTGCCACCATTGCCAGCCGGGCACCAGGAGCGCCTTCGGCTCGGCGGCGGCGCGCTCGATTTCCGAACGCCGCACCGCATCGTGGTACAGCAAGTCTGGCCGCGCGAACACATAAGCATCGGGCTCGCACGCCTTCGCCATCTGGTGTACCTCGTGCACGGAATGCAGTTGCAGCATCAGGTTGCGCAGCGACTGGAAGCCGTCGCCCCACGCATCGCCGAACTTCGCCAGCTCCACGAGCGGAGACCGCGGCAAGATGCCTTCCGGCGGCTCGGTGACCCCTTGGAATTGCAGGAACGGCGTGTAGTTGTCCGGCGAGAGCGCATGGTCTTCGCCCGAACTCGAATTGCGCACATGGTCCTGCTGCATGAAGTGATAGAACACATGCAGCTCGCCCCAGCCCGCCAGCGGCTCGATCAGGTTGCGGCGGATCGAATCGAAAGTGACCCGCGAGCAGCGGGGGAGCCCGAAAAACGCCAGCGCAATCTTCATGGCTGCGCGGCGCGTGGCTTCAGGATTTCAGGTCGCCGGCCAGGCTGGCCAGGGGCTCGGGCGCGATCGTGGTATGCGCCGGGTAGTTGCCGTGATCGCAACCCAGCTTGACGCCGGCGCCGGCCTTGATGGCCGCCACCATGGGGGGCGTGAACTCGAAGCGCACGAAGTGCACCGCCGAGGTCTTCTCGTCGTTCTCGCGATCCAGGTCTTCATCGGCGATCGCGTACACGCGTGCATGCCCTTCGACCTCGACGAACATCCGGTCCGCGATCCCGATGAGCCGCGCGAGTTCGCGGCGGCGCTCGTTCTCGTCGGGGTATTCGATCAGCATCGTGGCCTTCCAGTTGCTGCCGTCGGGCATCAGCGGGGCATAGGCCTCGATCTCCTGCGCGATCCCCTCCTCCTCGAAGATCTTCTCGATGCGCAGCATCTCCTGGATCTGGTAGCGGATGGTCGTCTCGCTCTCGAACTGCAGCGTGACGTGGTCGCCGAGGCCGACGCTGCGCAGCTTGCGGTGCGCGATCACGTCGCCCTTGTGGGCCTTGCGGTATTTCGCGTAGGCCTCCAGCGTCATCAGGCTGTCGGCGGTGATGTGTCCGGTCAGTTGCATGTCATTCAATCCCGTAAGCCATGCGCACGAGTGTCAGCGGGTGCTCGAGCCGCGGCGTTCCCAACGCATTGCGGTCGAACCCCTGGTCGATGTGGTGACCCCCGAGCGGGCAATCCGAGGCAATGTAGTCGGGCTGTCCGCCCGCCGGGTGCTCCGACATCTTCTTGAACAGCGGCTTGCCGATCTTCATCGCCTGCTCATGGTAGTGCACCTTCACGCCGAACGTGCCGGCGTGGCCCGAGCAGCGCTCGTTGGTGTGGACCTGCGTGCCGGGCACCATCTTCAGCATCTCCTCGGTCTTCCTGCCGATGTTCTGCACGCGCGTGTGGCAAGGCACGTGGTAGCTCACCTTGCCCAGCGGCTTGCTGAAATCGGCCTTGAGGAAGCCGTCGCGCTTGCGCTGCATCAGGTACTCGAACGGGTCCCACATCGCCTCCTTGACGGCCTGCACGTCGGCGTCATTGGGATACATCAGCGGGAGCTCCTGCTTGAACATCAGCGTGCAGCTCGGCACGGCGGTGATGATCGCGTAACCCTCCTTGGCGTATTTCGCGAGGACGGGTATGTTCGCTTCCTTGCTTTGCGCCACGGAGTCCAGGTCGCCCAGCTCCAGCTTGGGCATGCCGCAGCACTTTTCCTTGTTCACCAGCACGTACGGGACTTCGTTGTGGTCCAGCACCTTGAGCAGATCGTGACCGATCCCGGGCTCGTTGTAATTGATGTAGCAGGTCGAGAAGATCGCGACCTTGCCGGGCGTCTTGGCGCCTTCCTTCACGGCGAAGTCCTTCGACTTCGGCGCGCCGGAGCGGAACTTGCGGGTCGCGAGCGCGGGCAGCCACGCATTCCTGTCGACGTGCAGCGTGCTCTCCATCAATGCGCGCGCGGGTTTGGTCTGGTTCACCGCATTCGCCACCTGCGTGACGATCGGGATGCCGGCGAACTGGCCGTGCACGTCGGTGGACGAGAGGAATTTCTCGCCGAAGGACACGTCGCCCTTCTTGAACTTGATCGCCTTCGCGCGCAGCATGGTGTGCGGGAAATCCACGTTCCACTCGTGCGGCGGAACGTAGGGACATTTGGTCATGTAGCAGAGGTCGCAGAGGTAGCACTGGTCGACGACCTTCCAGTAGTCCTTGCGGTCGACGCCGTCCACTTCCTGCGTCTTGCTCTCGTCCACCAGGTCGAAGAGCGTCGGGAACGAGCCGCACAGGCTCACGCAGCGGCGGCATCCATGGCAGATGTCGAAGATGCGTTCGAGCTCGTCGAAGGTCTTCGTCTCGTCGTAGTACTCGGGGTTCTTCCAGTCGATGGGATGCCGGGTGGGCGCATCGAGGTTGCCTTCGCGGGGAACTGCCATCGGGTTGTCCTTTCTTCTGAGGGCTTCGGTGAGAGCCGGCGCGCGGCCCTCACCCGAGCCCTCTCCCGGGATGGGAGAGGGAGAGATGCGGATCAGTCCACCAGCTCGTTCAACGCCCGGGTATAGCGGTTCGCGTGCGAGCGCTCGGCCTTCGCCAGTGTCTCGAACCAGTCGGCCACTTCGTCATGGCCTTCTTCGCGCGCCGTCTTGGCCATGCCCGGGTACATGTCTGTGTACTCGTGCGTCTCACCGGCCACCGCGGCCTTGAGGTTGTCGCGCGTCGGGCCGATCGGCAGGCCGGTCGCCGGGTCGCCGCATTGCTCCAGCCACTCCAGGTGGCCGTGCGCGTGGCCGGTCTCGCCTTCGGCGGTGGAGCGGAACAGCGCCGCCACATCGTTCTGGCCTTCCACGTCCGCCTTGTTTGCGAAATACAGGTAACGGCGGTTGGCCTGGGACTCGCCCGCGAAGGCGGCCTTCAGGTTTTCTTCCGTCTTGGAGCCTTTGAGTGCTGCCATTTGGAAATCTCCTAGTTGGGTTGATGAAACGTGTCGCGTCGCCCGCGGAAACGGAGGCGAAGACTCCAGCAGGGTAGTCCTCCGCGGCAAGACCGTCTAATAGGCAACGGCAATCCAATAAATAGCTAATAACTATTAATGCAGATGCACCGATAGCATACCGCAGAGCCCGCCCCACCGGCAAGTTGGTCGCGAGACGCGATTACGCTATAGTAAATGCGTTACGCATAGTTGAATCGAGGACACGCCGATGCCCGCCCTCCCGCAAGAGCCGCGATCCCTGCCGCCGCCCGCGCCGATCCACCAGCTGCACCACTTCGCGTGGCGTGCCCGGGACGCCGAGGAGACGCGCCATTTCTACGAAGACATCCTGGGTCTGCCGCTCTTTCACATCATCCAGAGCGACCACGTGCCCAGCACCGGCGAGTACTGCCCGTACACGCACTTCTTCTTTCGCCTGCAGGACGGATCGTTCATCGCGTTCTTCGACCTCGGCGACGACCAGGCGAGCGAGCCGTCGCCCAACACGCCGGCCTGGGTCAACCACATCTCTTTCCGCGTCGATTCCGTCCAGGCGCTGAAGGACATGAAGGCGCGGCTGGAAGCCGAAGGTGTCGAGGTGCTCGGCCTCACGGACCACCGCATCTTCCAGAGCATCTATTTCTTCGACCCGAACGGCATCCGGCTCGAACTCACCGCGCAGCTCGCGGATGAGTTCCAGATGCTGCAGGAAAGCAAGACCGCCCACGCTCGCCTGGCCGAATGGAATGCGCGCAAGGTCGCGGCACGGCGCGAGAAGCAGTGAGCGGCTACGAGTTCCCGCGGGGAACCGGCTACAAGCTGCCGGAATACCCGTTCATTGCGCCGCCGGAACTGGTGGGCGGCGTCCCGGGCCACCACCCGATCGTGATCGTCGGCGGAGGCCTCGCGGGCTTGACGATGGCCTGCGCGCTCGCGCACTACGGCATTAACGCCGTGCTGCTCGACGAAGACACCACCGTGGGGGTGAAGGGTGCTTCGTCCCGCGGGATCTGCTACACGCAGAAGTCGCTGGAGATCTTCGAGCGGCTGGGCGTCTACGAGCGCATCGCGGCCAAGGGCATCCAGTGGAGCGTCGGGCGCACCTTCGCGGGCTACGACGAGGTGTACTCGTTCGACCTGAAGCAGCAGGCCGGCTACGACCTGTCGAGCCAGCCGCCTTTCATCAACATCCAGCAGTTCTACATCGAAGGCTTCCTGGTCGAGCGAATCGCGCAGCTCGGCCACGTCGAGCTGCGCTGGGCCAGTCGTGTCACCGCGTTCAGGCAAGACGCCGAGTGCGCGACGCTGACCGTTTCCACGCCGGCGGGAGACTACGAATTGCGGGCCGACCATGTGATCGACGCCACCGGTTCGCACAGCCCGCTGCGCGCATGGGCGGGCGCATCGGTCACGGCACGGAAGGGCGACGACCGCTGGTGCATCGCCGACGTGCGCTTCGCCAGGCGCCCGCCCGTGGAGCGGCACACCTGGATCGAAGCCCCGTTCAACGAGAACCGCGCCGTCTGGCAGCACC
>JAZKIF010000207.1:1682-17199 GCA_040385005.1 Pseudomonadota bacterium | reverse complement strand
TGTGCCGCTGACGCAGGTTGAAAATCAGGCCCCGTGGCGGCGTAGCCCCGAGGGAAGCCACGCGTCAGCGGGGCCTCAAAGTAGGGCCGTGGACGGTGTGCCTTCCTCCGCGAGGGCGCGGTCTGCGCAAAGAAGGCGTCGCGCAAGCACGGGGCGGTTTCGGCAGGCTCGATCCAGCGCTGGCTTTTGCGGACGACAGTGATCCTGCTCAGGGATGCCACTTCGACACAACCCCCGGCGTATTGCTCGAGCGAGAGCCCGCCAATCCATACGACAGCTGGTTGGCCGCGTTCATGACAACCTTCGCATGCGCCTCCAGCTTCTTCGCGGACAGCCGCGCACTCGGCCCCGAGATCGCAACCGATCCCAGCAACCGCCACCCCGTGCTGAAAATCGGCGCGGCCACGCTCGACACTTCCGGCTCGCGCTCGCCGATCGAGATGTGGAAGCCGCGCTGCCGGATCGCTTCGTAGTCCTTCCCCTGCTCGCCGGAGAAAGCGAGGATCACCTTCCCCGGCGCGCCCTTGTCCAGCGGCAGGCGCTCGCCGATGCGCACGTGATGGCGCACCGACTGCGGCCCTTCCACGCGCGCGATGCAGGCGCGGCTGTCGCCTTCGCGTGCGTAGAACGACGCGCTCTCGCCGGTCAGCCGCACCAGTTCGCGCAGGGTCGGCTCGACCACGTTGTTCACGTCGAAGCCGGCCTGGTAGCGCGCGCCGAGCCAGCCCGTCGCGGGGCCGAGGCGCCACTCGCCGTCTTCGCGCTGCACCATGTAGCCGCTCAATGAGAGCGTGCGGGCCAGCCGCAATGCGGTGGTCTTGTGCATGCCCGCGCGACGGCTGAGCTCGGAGAGCGTAAGGCTGCTCTCGTGCAGGTCGAACGCCTCCATCAACGCCAGCGCGCGCGTAACGGCGATCACGCCGCCGGCCGGGTCTTTCGCTGGAACTTCAGCGGCAGGTGTTTTGGTAGCAGGTGCCTTCGCCGCAGTTCTTGTTGTGTTGCGCACAGTGAAACATGCATTGTTTGATGAAACACGATTGTACGGAGTGGAACGTGTGCCTACAGTCCCTGATTCCGATTCCCAAGGAGACAAAACATGCAGATTCATCGACGCGCCGTCATCGGCCTCCTCATGGCGTCCGCCATGGCAACCACCGCTTTCGCACAGGCCTGGCCCGCACGGCCCATCAAGGTCATCGTGCCCTTCCCCGCAGGCGGCGGCACCGACCTCTTCGCGCGCACCGTGGCGCAGAAGCTCATCGACACCAACAAATGGACCGTCGTCATCGACAACAAGCCGGGCGCCGGCGGCAACCTGGGCGTCGATGCGGTCGCAAAATCCCCCGCCGATGGCTACACGCTGGTGCTGGGCCAAACCAGCAACCTCGCGATCAACCCGACGCTGTACTCCAAGCTGCCGTATGACCCGGTGAAGGACCTCGCGCCGGTCGCGCTGGTTGCTTCCGCGCCGTTGCTCATCGTCGTCGCCGCCGACTCGCCATTCAAGTCCCTCGCCGACATCGTCGCCGCGTCCAAGGCGAAGCCGGGCAGCGTCACGTTCGGCTCGCCGGGCAACGGCACAGCCTCGCACCTCGCGGGCGAGATGTTCCAGAAGACCGCCGGCGTGAAGTTCCAGCACATCCCGTACAAGGGCGCGGCGCAGGCCCTCACCGACGTGATGAGCGGCCAGATCAACATCTATGTCGGCTCGGTGCCCACGCTGATGGGCCACGTGAAGAACGGCAAGCTCCACGCCATCGCCGTCACCTCGTCCAAGCGCACCGCGGAAATGCCGCAGACGCCCACGGTGGCCGAAGCGGGCTTCAAGGGCTTCGAGGCCGTGACGTGGTTCGGTTTCCTCGCGCCGGCCGGCACGCCGCCCGCCGTCATCAAGACGCTCAACACCGAGATCAACAAGGTGCTGGTGAACAAGGACGTCGCGGCCAAGCTGGAGAGCGAAGGCGGCGACGTGATGGGAGGCACGCCCGAAGAATTCGCGCAGTTGCTGAAGAAGGACATCACCCGCTGGGGCCAGGTCGTGCGCGACTCCGGCGCCAAGGTCGACTGAAAGTCATCATGAGCAACACCGACATCAACCGCGACTTCCCGCGCGTCTCCGCTGCGCTGGTCGAACAGGCATCGCAATACCAGGCCGCCATCCTCGCGGACGTCAATGGACGACGTGGCGCGATGCACGGCCGCATCCAGGCGCTGCGGCCGAGCATGAAGCTGGCCGGCCCCGCGCTCACGATCGACGTGCGCCCCGGCGACAACCTGATGATCCACGCCGCGATGGCGCTCGCGAAGCCGGGCGACATCCTCGTGATCGACGGCAAAGCCGACCAGACCGCCGCGCTGATGGGCACCATCATGATGACCGCGTGCCGCAAGCTGGGCATCGCCGGTGTCGTCATCGACGGCGCCGTGCGCGACAGCCTGGAACTGGACGAGATGGACTTCCCCGTGTTCAGCGTCGGCACCAATCCGAACGGCCCGACCAAGCAGGTCGCGGGACGCATCGGTCACCCGGTGACGGTGGGCGGCGTGGTTGTTCATCCGGGCGATCTGATCGTCGCCGATGCGGACGGCGTGATGGTGGTCGAGCGCGAGCGCATCGAAGCGCTGCTGCCGCTCGCCGCGAAGAAAGTCGCTGACGAGAACGCCCGCGTGGCCGCCATCGGCCAGGGCAACACCGGCGCGCCGTGGCTCGCCGCGGCACTCGTGAATGCCGGCGTGCTCAAGCAAGGCGAAACGCTTTGAAGAAGATCCTCGTCACGGGCGCGGACCTCGCGCAGCAGGCGCTCGCGCTGCTGACGGATTTCGAGGTCGTGTATGCGGGCAAGACGCCGACGGAGGACGACCTCGTCGCGTTGTGCGCGCAGCACGACCCGATCGCGATCGTCGTGCGCTATGGGCGCATCACGCCGCGCATCATCGCGGCTGCTCCTTCGCTGCGCGTGATCTCCAAGCATGGCAGTGGCACGGACACGATCGATCGTGTGGCTGCCGATGCGCGTGGAATTGCCGTGGTGGCTGCTGCTGGCGCGAACGCGGCGGCGGTGGCGGAGCAGGCGATGGCGCTGGTGCTGGCCTGCGCGAAGTCGGTGGTGCATCTGAACGAACGGATGCATGCCGGGCATTGGGACAAGGCGACGCACAAGAGCGTGGAGTTGTCGGGCCGCACGGTGGGGGTTGTTGGCTTGGGCGCGATTGGGCTGCGCTTCGCGCGAATGGCCGATGCGATGGACATGCGCGTGATCGGGTTCGATCCGTTCGCGAAGAACCTGCCTGCGTATGTCGAGCCGGTTGCGCTGGAAGAGATCTGGCGGCGATCGGATGTGATTTCGCTGCATTGCCCGCTGACGGAGGACAACCGGGATATGGTCAACGCGCAGACGCTGGCGTTGTGCAAGCCCGGTGTCATCCTGGTGAACACGGGGCGCGGTGGGTTGATCGACGAGCAGGCACTGCTTGCTGCTGTTGCGAACGGGAAAGTTGCGATGGCGGGGCTGGATGCGTTCTCGCAGGAGCCCCCGGCTAAGGATCATCCGTTCTTCGGGAATGCGAAGCTGGTGCTGAGCCCGCACATCGGCGGCGTCACCAGCGACGCCTACGTGAACATGGGCGTTGCCTCGGCGAAAAACATACTGGTCGCGCTGGCAGCCTAGCCGGCCCTGACGCCTCCTGCGGCCGGCGCCGAGAGAATTTCAGCATCCCCGTTGTGCCTTTTCTGAGCTAGCGCCTGCTGCCTGCGCTGCGCAGAATGCCGTCACGCTGCACGCAGGGCCAGAGGTTTCGCATCGAGACGCGAGGCCTGCGGTGCAAGCCTGAATACATCGAGGCAAACGGTTTGATCAGCAACGAGATGCGCGGCTCCCCCGGGCTCGCGGGCGTCCAGTACGTCATCGCGAGAAAAATCCGATTCGGCAGGTGGGTCGCGGCCGCACTGTCCTTCGCGGTGCTCGCGTTTGTCTGCTGGTCATTCGCGGTGGGCAAGATCGACTGGCGCATGGTGGGCCGCTACATGTTCGAGCCCGACATCGTGGCCGGCATGCTCAACACCATCATCCTCGCCACGTGCGCCATGGTCAGCGGCGTGATCCTGGGCCTGGTGGCTGCCCTGATGCTGTCCTCCGGAAATCCCGTGCTGCGCACGGCTTCCAGAAGCTACATCTTTGTCTTCCGGTCGGTGCCGATCATGCTGCAGCTGCTCATCTGGTACAACCTCGCGCTCGTGTTCCCCACCCTCGGCATCGCGGGGTTCGGGAGCGTGAAGACGACCGAAGTCATCACGCCATTCGTCGCGGCGCTCCTTGCCTTCGGCATCGCCCAGGGCGCATACACCAGCGAAGTCATCCGCAGCGGATTGCTCGCGGTGGGCCAGGGGCAGTTCGAAGCGGCGAGCTCGCTCGGCATGACGCAGTTGCAGATGCTCAGGCGCATCGTGATCCCGCAGGCCATGCGGATCGTCGTGCCCCCGCTGGGCAACGAGATGATCGGCATGGTCAAGTACACGTCGCTCGCCAGCATCATCCAGTACCGGGACATCATCTACGGCGCCCAGTCCATCTATTACGCCAATGGCCGCGTCATCGAGCTGCTGATCGTCTGTACTCTCTGGTACACCGCCGTCGTCGCGCTCCTGTCCCTCGCCCAGGACAGGGTGGAGAAGCACTACAACAAGGGCAGCAGGAACATCCGGCAACTGGGGGTGGCCCAATGAACCCGGTCGTCGAAGTCACGGGCCTGTGCAAATCCTTCGGATCATTTCCGGCGCTCAAGCGGGTTTCGTTCAGCATGCAGAAGGGCGAGGTGGTCTGCATCATCGGGCCATCCGGCTCGGGCAAAAGCACCCTCCTGCGCTGCCTGAACCGGCTCGAAATTCCCGATGACGGGCTGGTGCGCATCAACGGCGAAGTGCTCGGATACCGTGAAGACGGCACGACCTTGCACGAGCTCGCGGGCAAGGAAGTCGCACTGCAGCGCTCGCGCATCGGCATGGTGTTCCAGCACTACAACCTCTTTCCCCACCTCACGGCCCTCGAGAACGTCTGCGAAGGTCCGCGGACCGTGCTGCGCACGCCGGTGAGGCGCGCCGAAGAGGAAGCCCGGAAGTTGCTGGAGAAGGTGGGACTGGGCAGCAAGGCCGATGCCTACCCCAGCGAGCTGTCGGGCGGCCAGCAGCAGCGCATCGCGATCGCGAGAGCGCTGGCCATGCAGCCCGCGCTCATCCTGTTCGACGAACCGACGTCAGCGCTCGATCCCGAGCTGGTCGGCGAAGTGTTGCAGGTGATGAAGGAACTTGCGCGCACGGGAATGACGATGGCTGTCGTCACGCACGAGCTGGGCTTCGCGAAAGAATTCGCCGACCGCGTCGTCTTCATGGAAAGCGGCGAGATCCGCGAACAGGGCAGTGCGCGCGAAGTTCTCGAATCGCCGAAGCTCGCGCGCACTCGCGAATTCATTTCGGCGTCTGGTTTCGCAAAGACATCCGCATCAACGATCCAAGGAGACACATGAACACATTCACACAACATGTCAAGAACGGCGCGCGCCTTCTGGGGGCCGCGGCACTGTTCGCCGCGGCGACCGCCGCGTTGGGCCAGCAGGCCCGGCTGCCGGCCAACTTCCAGAGCACGAAGGTGATCAGGACGGCCGTCCAGAACCAGTATCCGCCGCTCAATTATTCGCACCCTGAAACCAGAAAACTGTCGGGGTTGAACATCGACTTGCTGGAAGCGATCGGCGCGAAGCTGGGAGTGAAGATGGAGATGGTCGAGACGTCGTTCGCGCAGATGACGCCGGGCCTCGACTCCGGACGCTTCGACTTCATCGGGACCGGAATCGGCGACTTTCCAGCGCGCCGCGAAACGCTGACGCTGGTCAACTACCTCCAGCAGGGCCCGCAACTCATCGCCTTGCAGGAGAAAGCCGGCTCGTTCAAGACGCCTGCCGACCTGTGCGGAAAGTCGGTGGGGCACGTGCGCTTCGTCGCGTCGTTCGGCGTCGTGCTCAAGGCCTTGAGCGAGAGCGAATGCGTCGCAAAAGGCAAGCCCGCCATCGTCGCCGTGACGGACGATCTCCCCGTGATGCTCGGGCTGGTGCAGAACCGCTACGACGCAGCGCTGATCGCATCGGAGCTTTACCCCTGGCTGGTGCAAACCGAAAAATCGCCGATCGCCCGCATCGGCCAGCCGCTGCGCACCTGGTACCTCGCCCTTGGTTTCCGCAAGCAGGACACCGCCCTGCGCGACGCGATCGCGGCTGCGCTCTCCTCCCTGATCCAGGATGGCACCTACGCGAAGATTCTGGCCAGGTACAAGCTTTCGGAACTCGCCGTCAAGGACGTTTCCATCGATGTGGGCGAGTTCTGAGTCATGACACCGCACGCGCCCGGATCGGCCCGGCCTGCCTCGTCTCGACAAAGGATTCGCGGCGTTCTCGCCCCCGTCCTCACGCCCTTCGACGACCAGCTGGCACCGGACATCGGCCGGTTCACCCGGCATTGCTCCTGGCTGCTCGAACAGCGCGTAGGCCTCGCGATCTTCGGAACCAACTCCGAGGCGGCGTCGCTCTCCGCGGCCGAACGCATGATGCTGACCGAGGCGCTCCTGGAGGCGGGCATCCCAGCGTCCAGGCTGATGCCCGGCACCGGCGCTTGCTCCCTGAGCGAAGCCGTGCTGCTGACAAGGCATGCCGTACGCCATGGCGCGGCAGGTGTGCTGGCCCTGCCCCCGTTCTTCTTCAAGGCCGTGTCCGAAGACGGCTTGTTCCGTTTCTACTCGGAGGTGATCGAGCGGGTCGCCGACGACCGCCTGAACCTCTACCTGTACAACATTCCCCAATTCTCCGGCGTCCCCATCACCCTGGAACTCATCGAGCGGCTGCTGAAGCGATACCCCGACATCGTCGCGGGGGCGAAGGATTCGTCTGGCGACTGGAACAACTCGCTGCGGATGATCGAGGCCTTCGGCGCCGACGGCTTCGATGTTTTCCCGGCCAGCGAGAGCCTGCTCGGCAAGGGCATGCGCGCGGGCGCGGCAGGGTGCATCAGCGCGACGGTGAATGTCCATCCCTCGGCCATCCAGGCTCTCTACGACAACTGGTCGCGGCCTGATGCGGAACGCCTTCAGGCGAATGTGGACGCGGTGCGCAGGATCTTCGAAACCCGCCCGATGATTCCGGCGATGAAAGCCACAGTGGCCCACTACGCCGGGGCGGATGAATCCTGGCGCAGTGTCCGTCCCCCGCTCGTCGCAATGAACTCCGCCGATTCCGGTGCGTTGGTTGCGGCCCTGGAAGACTGCGGTTTCGACATGCCGGGCTATCCCCAGGCATCGGTGGTCGATGCCTGAGCGGTCCAGCGCACTCGACAAGGCGCTTAGCCTGGCGGATTTCGAGCCGATGGCCCGGCGGAGATTGCCCCGCCCACTCTACGGCTACATTGCCGGCGCCGCGGAAGACGGCACGAGCCGCGACCGGAACGCAACGTCCTTCGCCGACTGGCAACTGGTTCCGCGCACGCTCGTCGATGTGTCCGGGCGCTCCCAGAAGGTCAAGCTGTTCGGCACCGAATACGCCAGCCCGTTCGGGATCGCGCCCATGGGCATCGTCGCGCTCTCCACCTATCGCGGCGACGTGGCGATGGCCACAGCGGCACATCGCTGCGGCGTCCCCGCCGTTCTGAGCGGGACTTCGCTCATCCCCATGGAGGAAGTCGGCCGGGCAGCCCCCGGGACCTGGTTCCAGGCGTACCTGCCCGGCGATGAATGCCGCATCGGCGCATTGATCGACCGCGTCGCCCATGCCCGATACGAGACCCTCGTCGTCACCGTCGACATTCCCGTCGCGGGCAACAGGGAAAGCCATCAACGCGTGGGATTCTCCACGCCCCTGCGCCCTTCGCTGCGCCTTGCATGGGACGGGCTCGTGCGGCCACGATGGCTGGCCGGCACGTTGTTGCGCACGGTTGTGAAACACGGAATTCCGCGCTTCGAGAACTCTTTCGCAGTCCGCGGCGCGCCCATCATTTCCGCCACGGCAGAGCGGGACTTCTCGGGCCGCGATCATTTGTGCTGGACGAACCTGGCAGCGATCCGCAGGCAGTGGAAAGGCGCACTGGTGGTCAAGGGCGTGCTCGACCCCGCGGATGTGCGCAGCGCCTTTCGGCTGGGAGCCGACGGAATCATCCTCTCCAACCACGGAGGACGCCAGCTGGACGGGGCTGTTTCGCCCATGCATATGCTGCAAGAGGCAGTAGACGTCGCGGGCAACCTGCCCGTGATGATCGATGGCGGCTTCACACGCGGCACGCACGTGCTGAAGGCGCTGGCGCTCGGCGCCCGGATGGTATTCATCGGAAGGCCTTTCAACTACGCGGCATCCGTCGGCGGAGAAAAAGGCGTGACCCGGGCGATCCATTTGCTCCAGGCGGAAATCGACAGGGATCTTGCGATGCTGGGTGTCAACGGATGCGGGGAGCTCTGCGCGTCGCACGTGCGGCCACGCCAGCAGCAGTATTCGCGCGCATCGAGCGCGAGCGATTTCCGAGCTCGCGCCGGAATGAATTCTGAGCTATGCGAAGGGGGTGCGCGAACAACATAATTTGACGCAGTGACACCCTTGTCATTTCAAAAGGATTTTCGAATGTCGGAATTTTGGACGGCCCCAGCGGCCGAGCCCCTGGCCGTTCGCACCAAGGCCCGCGTCTTCCCGGTCCATGAAGGCAAGGCCTATATCGTCACCGGCGCGGCCGGCGGAATCGGCCAGGCGGTCGTCGAGCTGTTGCTGGCCGAGGGTGCGCGCGTCGCCGCCTGGGACATCCGGCTCGAATCGCTGCAGAAAACCCTCGAACATCACGACCCGGACCGCTCGCTTGCCATCCAGTGCGACATGGGAAGCGAGGAGTCGATCAAGGCCGCCTTCGCGCAGACCGAGCAGTGGCATCCCGCACTCGACGGAGTCGTCAACAACGCGGCGACCGTGCAACGCGCCGATCCGCTGAACGTCTCCTGGCTGGACTGGCGCAAGACCATGGACGTGAACGTGTACGGTGCTTTCGAGGCCTCGCGCCTCCTGTGCAATTCCATCATCGCGCGCAAAGGGAACGGCGCCGTGGTCAACGTCGCTTCGGAGGCCGGCAAGAAGGGCCACACGACTTCCATTCCCTACGCCGCGAGCAAGGCGGCCATGATCAGCATGACGCGCGTGCTCGCATCCGCCGTGGCGCCGAACGACATCAACGTGAACTGCATCTGCCCCGGTGGTGTCGCCACCGACATGCTTCGCGCCGCGGCCGCCAACTATGCGCGCCTGACCAACGGCTCGCAGGACGAGATCTTTCCCAAGCTGACCAGCTCGCAGTTGCGCCGGCACATCATGCCGCTGGAGATTGCGCGCACGATCTCGTTCCTGCTGACCGACGATGCCATGATCATTCGTGGCCAGGCCATCAACACCGACGGTGGCGACACCCCTTACTGATGCATACCCATCCCGCCCTGGCTGAAGTGAGGACGCGTCTTGTGATGGTCCTGAACCTGGTGGTGCCGCCTGCGCTATCCATCGGAATGGTCGCCGGCAGCGCCAGGCGCGTGGCGACGGTTGCGAGCGGCAGCTTCGACAGTTCCCTCGAGCACCTTGGCGCGGGCGTTTGCCGCGGCGGGGTGGACTGGATTTCGGAAGACGCGCAAGGCACGGTCAGCCTCGATGCACGGGTGGTGCTGGAAACGAACGCCGGCGCAGCCATCCTCATGTCCTACCGCGGTGTGCGCCACACCAGCAAGGCCGTTGCGGCCAGGCTGGCGAACGGCGACGACGTGGACCCAGCGGAATACTATTTCCGCACCAGCCCGCGATTCGAGACAGCGGCGCCGGAGCTGGAGTGGCTCAACAATTGCCTTTATATCGGCCTGGGCCACAAGCGCCCGGACGGCGTCGCCTACAGCGTTTTCGAAGTCCTGTAATGCGACCGCACTGTTCGCACTCTTGTCTCTCGATCCTTTCACAGTCTTTGGAGAATTGATGAACCCCGGAAACCGTCGCGACTTCATTGCTTGCGCGTCCGCGCTCGGCGCGCTTGCCATCGTGGGGCGCGCGAACGCGCAGGGCCGCACCGACCTTCGCATCCAGTACGACTGGCTCATGGACAACGGCAAGCTGGGCGACATCGTCGCGCTCCACCGCGGCTTTTTCGAGAGCGAAGGGCTGAACGTCACGTTCAGCCCGGGCGGACCGAACGCCCAGACCGTGGCGCCTGTCCTGGCCGGTCAGGCCGCCTCGGGCCAGATGGGATCGTTCCAGGTGATCAACGCGTTCGGCGAGGGCCTGCCGGTCAGGATGTTCGCGAGCACCTACCAGCAGGCCCCGCTGGCCTTCGTCTCGTTGCCCCGTGCGCCCGTGCGCAAGCCCCAGGACCTGGTCGGCAAGACCATCGCCGTGACACCGAACGGCCGCTGGCTTCTCGGGCTCGTGCTGGCTATCAACAAGATCGACCCGGCAAAGGTGAAGATCGTCACGGCCGGCGCCGAACTGACACCGCTCATCGTCGGCCAGGCCGACGTCATGACCGCCTTCGTGACCAACACCCGCGCGCTGGACGTCCTCGGGCCGGACCGCATCCTGCTCAGCGCCGAAGCCGCCGGCCTTGCCTACTACACCGGAACCTACTTCACGGCGGCCGAGAGCTTCGACAAGCAAAAGGATGTGCTCGCCCGGTTCGTGCGCGCAGTCGCGAAGGGATGGGGCTGGGCCTACGAGAACCGCGCGGCCGCCGTCAACCTCATGTGCGACGCGTATCCGAACATGGACCGCAAGGTGGAACTCGCGACGGTCGACAGCATCATGTCCCTGGTTTTCACGAAGGAGACGAAACAAAATGGCTGGGGCTGGATCGAGCCCGCCCGGCTCAAGCGCCAGATCGAGCTGGCGCAGCAGTCCGGGATCGCGTTCAGGAATCCGGTGACGCTGACTGGCGTGTCGAGCCAGGAGGTGCTCCTCCTGTCCGCGGCCGGACGACCGAAGCTGGGGTGACTTTGCAAGACATTTCCATCGACATCGAGCACCTCGGCGTTTCGTTCGGCAAGGATGGGCGCATGGTCACGGCGTTCGACGACGTGTCGCTCAAGGCGCCTCGCGGGCAATTCGTCGTGCTGATCGGGCCCTCCGGCTGCGGCAAATCGACGCTCCTTCGAACGATCGGGGACCTGCTGGCGGTCAGCCGGGGCCGGGTCACCGTGTTGGGCGCTCCGCCGGGCGAGGCGCGCATCAAGCGGCGCATTTCGTTCGTCTTCCAGGACGCGACCCTGCTTCCGTGGCGAACGGTTCTGGACAACGTCCGCCTTCCCCTCGAGATCGGCAACTGGTCGGGCGTCGGTCGCACCGGCCGGTCGCCGGCCGATCTGATCGAGCTCGTCGGCCTCAAGGGCCGGGAGGGCGCCTATCCCCACGAACTGTCGGGGGGCCAGCGCCAGCGCGTGTCCATCGCGCGTGCGCTCGTGACGAACCCGGATGTCCTGCTCATGGACGAGCCGTTCGGTGCGCTCGACGAAATCACGAGAGACCGGTTGAACGACGAGTTGCTGAAGATCTGGCGCGAGACGAGGACCACCGTCGTCTTCGTCACCCACAGCTTGTCCGAAGCGGCGTTCCTGGGACAGGCCGTCGTGGTGATGGCCGCCAACCCGGGGCGCCTTCTTGCAACCATCGACTTGAGCCAGCGCAAGGTCGACAACGCGATCGACCGGAATTCGCCGGAGTTCTTCCAGATGACGTCGGAACTGCGCGACGTCCTGCAACGCGCCTACGGAGCACACGGCGAATGAAATTTTCCAAAAGCTGGCTCTGGCCCGCGGCCGGCGTTGCTTCACTGCTGCTGCTGTGGCATTTCTCCGTCGTGATCTTCCATGTGAAGCCTTTCGTCGCGCCCAGCCCGCTCGCGGTGCTGCGCGCCATCGTCCAGAACCGCCAGTTGCTCCTGGAAGCCTTCATCCCCACGGCGACCGAGGCCCTCGCGGGATTCTTCGTCGGGAACGTGGCCGCGGTGCTGATGGCGGCGGCATTCGTCTACCACCCGGCCCTGCGGCGAATGTACTTTCCGGTGGCCGTCATCTTCAACACGATTCCGATCATCGCGGTCTCGCCCATCCTCATCCTCTTTTTCGGGCTGACGGTCACGTCCAAGATCATCATCGCCGCGATCATCTGCTTCTTCCCGACACTCGTGAACACGATCCGGGGCTTCGAGTCGGCGAGCGTTTCCGAACTCGAGTTGATGCGCATCCTCGCCGCCAGCAAGTTCGAGTGCTTCATCAAGCTGCGTGCGCCGCGCTCGACACCTTTCGTCTTTTCCGCGCTTCGCATCGCGTGCACGACCAGCGTGATCGGTGCGATCGTCAGTGAGTGGATTGGCGCCGAAAAGGGCATTGGCGTCCTGATCATGCAATCGACGTTCGAATACAAGACCGAACTGCTGTACTCGGCCATTGCGACGTCCTCCGCGCTGGCGTTGACGATGTTCGGGCTGGTGAGCCTCGCGGAGCACCTCGTGGTCCGCTGGCGACCGGCGGGCTGACACATCCGCGGCTGCTGTCGCGACCAGTTTCACAACGCAATCAGATGTCCGATCTCCGAATCTACGTAGAGAACAAGGGTGAGCGCGCCGACGCCTACTCGATCACCGACGCGCTCGTCAGGGCCGCACTGCCCCAGCCGTATCGAGGCGCCGCAATCAACGTCTGCTATTCGCTCCAACCCGACCTGGAGAGCCTCGGGCGCGCGACGCATTTCGTGGGTTATGGATTCGATCCGCAGCGCATCCAGCGGCACGCGCGGCAAGTGCGCGTCGTCCATTCCCTGAGTGCCGGCGTCGAAGGCTATCTGCCGCTGAACTGGATGCCTCAGGGCGCCGTGCTCACCAACAGCAGCGGGGCCCAGTCCGGAAAAGGCGGCGCATACGGCGCGATGGCCATCCTCATGCTCAACGAACGCATTCCGCAGCATGTGGCCAGCCAGCGAAACGCCGCATGGAACCGCACGCCGGCGAGCGCGGTCGACGGCAAGACCGTGCTCGTCTACGGATTCGGCGAACTCGGCGCTGCCGTGGCTCGCAGGATCAGGCCGTTCGGCTTGCGCATCGTGGGTGTGCGCCACTCCGGCGCGAGCCATGACGATGCCGACGAGATCATCCAGCCCCGGCAGTTTCGCGAACGCCTCCCCGAAGCCGACTTCCTGGTCCTCTCGTGTCCGTTGACGCCGGAGACGCGCGGCCTCATTGGAACGAAGGAGCTCGCGTTGCTGCCCGAGGGCGCGGGTCTCCTGAACATTGCCCGGGGGCCGGTCGTCGACACGCAGGCCCTCATCTCCGCGCTGGCGTCCGGACATCTTGGCGGCGCCGTGCTGGATGTGTTCGACGTCGAGCCGCTTCCCCGGGACTCCGCGCTGTGGAGCGCACCCAACCTCGTCATCACGCCCCATACGTCGTGCGACGACGCCCGGGGCGACCTGGCGCAATGCCTCGCCATCTTCGGCCACAACGTCGCGCTCGAAGCGCAAGGCCTGCCCATGCGAAACGTCGTCGATCCCAGGCTGGGGTACTAGGCCTGTGGCAATCCAACCCGATCGCAATCAAGCCTGGCCGGCAAGCTCGGCCCGGCTTAGCCCCGGCATCGTCATCGCGAGCACGCTCGACGCGAAGTCGGCGGAGGTCGCGTTGCTTTGCGGCGAGCTCCGGCAACAGGGGATGAACCCCCTCGTCATCGATTGCGGCGTCCTGGGCGATCCGCAGTTTCAGCCGGACATCTCCGCGCATGAGATTGCCCGCCTCGCGGGCGCAGAGCTCCAGGACCTGAGAAGCCGGCGCGATCGTGCGGTCTCGCTGCCCATCATGCTGCGCGGGCTTTCCGAATGCATCGCGCTTCTCGTCGCGCAGGGGCTGGTTCAAGGCTACGTGTGCATCGGCGGCGGTACGAACGCGGCACTGGCGACAGTGGCGTTGCAGCACATTCCGCTGGGCATTCCCAAGCTCATCGTCTCCACCACGGTGTCGGGCGATACACGGCAGCTCGTCGGCTACAAGGATGTCGTGCTGGTCCACTCGGTCGTGGACATCCTGGGGACCGGCTCCTACCTGCGCGCATTGCTGGCCCGCACCGCCCGCCTGATGCGCACGCTGCTCGACGAGCCGCCCCGGGCGGCCCGACCCGAGGGATCGATTCGTGTGGGCGTGACAGCGTTCGGCTCGACGACACCGGCCGCCAACGCGCTGTTCGAATTGCTGACGGCGCTCCATTGCGACGTGCTGACCTTTCACGCAAGGGGCACGGGCGGCCTGGCGATGGAGCAGTTCATTTCGAGCGGCGAGCTGGATGCGGTGATCGATCTCACGACGACGGAGATCTCGGATGAAGTCGTGGGGGGGCTTTGCACCGCCGGCCCGCTCCGGCTCGACGCGGCGGCAGATCGCGGACTGCCGCAGGTGCTGCTGCCCGGCGCTATCGACATGGTGAACTTCGGCGGCCAGGATACCGTGCCTGCCCGGTTCGCCGGACGGAACCTGATCCGGCACACGCCCACAACGACGCTGATGCGCACCAGCGCGGACGAGACGGCGGAGGTTGCGCGCTTCATGGCCCGCAAGCTCTCGCGCGCCACCGCTCCCTTTGCCGTGATCATCCCGACCCGGGGATTTTCCGCCTACGACGTCGAGGGCGGGCCCTTCTTCGATCCGGCCGCAGACGCAGTCTTCGGTCGGGTGTTGCGCAGCGAACTTGCCGGCACGGGCCTCGTCATCGACATCGATGCACACATCAACAATCCGGCGGTTGCCGCGCTAGCCGTCCGGACATTGACCGACCTCATCGCAACCCACAGGAGATCCTAATTGGCAAAAGCATTTTCACGAACGGCCGTCCTAGACCGCCTGAAGACCGAGATCGACAGCGGCCGCTCGGTGCTGGCCGTGGGGACCGGCAACGGTCTCTCGGCGCGCTGCGCGGAGACCGGCGGGGCCGACCTTGCCGTTGTCTACAACTCGGGTTACTACCGCGTCAACGGTCTGCCGAGCATCGTGGGTTCGTTGCCCGTCGGTGACGCGAACGCCCTGATGCTCGAGCTCGGCAGGGAAAGCATCCTGCCGTTCAAGCGGAGCATCCCGGTCATTGCCGGCATCTTCGGCACCGACCCCACGCGGAACATGAGCGACATCCTCGACGCGGTCGAAGCCATCGGGTTTTCGGGGGTCATCAATTTCCCGACGGTCAGCCGCCATGTCGGCACGCAGTACCGGATCGACCTGGAGAACGCCGGACTCGGCTTCGACCGGGAGATCGACATGATGCGGCAGGCGAAGAGCCGGGACCTGTTCACCATGGCCTATGTGTACAACGAATCCGATGCACTGCGCATGGCCCAGGCGGGGGTCGATGTGATCGTCGGCCACATGGGATTGACGACCGGCGGCGACATCGGTGCGCAGGACGCCGTGCAGATGGATGAAGCCATCGTGCGCATCGAGCGGATC
>JAZKIF010000207.1:0-1672 GCA_040385005.1 Pseudomonadota bacterium | reverse complement strand
GCGGATCTTCGACGCCGCCCTGTCCGTGCGCCATGACGTGATCCTGCTGTCGCATGGAGGCCCGATCTCCTCGCCCGAAGATGCGGAGCGCGTGAACCTGCGAACGAAGGCGGTCGGGTTCGTGGCGGCCTCGAGTTATGAGCGCATCCCAATCGAGAAGGCGCTCAAGGCCGCGTGCTCCGAATTCAAGTCCATTCGCGTGGCCGCCTAGGCTCCGGTTGCCACGATGCATGCATGATGGATGCTTGTTCGCGACCGGCCCTGGCCGGCCAGTCATGGAGATCCGAGACATGCATGCCGTCGTCCTGAAGTACTTCCTCGAAGTCGCCAAGAGCGGCTCGATCCGGCGCGCGGCGCAAGGCCTGTTCGTCGCCTCGACCGCCGTGAACCGCCAGATCCTGCACCTCGAGGAAGAACTCGGCGTCAAGCTGTTCGATCGCCTTCCGAACGGCATCCGCCTGACCCCGGCCGGCGATCGGCTGCTGCGGCACGTGAAGGGCACGCTGCACGACTATCACCTCATGCGCACCGAGCTCAATGCGCTCAAGGGCGAGCCCCAGGGGAACGTCAGCGTCGCGGCCCTGGATTCCCTGCTCATCGAATTGCTTCCGGCGGCCATCGAGGATTTCGCCTCCGAGTTCCCCGCCGTGCGCTATTCGGTGCTGGGCATGATTTCCGGCGAGGTCCCCACCCGCGTTGAAAACGGGGAAGCGGACATCGGCATTTGTTATCTGAACAAGTGCCCGGCCGGGCTCGAGGTCGCCTACCGGGGCTCATTCCCGAACGGCGTCATCATGGCGCCCTCGCACCCGCTCGCGCGCAAGGAAACCGTGACCTTCGACGATTGCCGCGCTTATCCATTCCTTCGGCTGGCAGGACCTTCGCCCCTTCAATTCATGGAAATTGCCTCCGCCGGTTCCTTCTGGTCCGAGCTCGAACCCGCCGTGCTCTGCAATTCCACGGCGATGGTTCGCCGGCTGGTGTGCAACGGTATCGGCATCTCCATCTTCTCGAAGCTGAGCATCGTCAACGAGCTGAGCCGGCAGGAGTTGACGTGGCGGCCCATGAACGTCAAGGAGGTCAACGACATGGAGATTTCCATCGTCGTGCCGGCCCGCAGGCAACTGTCGAACATCGCCACGCAATTCCTGGGACGGCTGGTGCGACGTTTCGAGCAGCTGGAAATACTGACCCGCTCCGTCGGCTAGGCCCCAATGCGTCAGAACGAATGCCGCATGCCGACTTCCACGCCTTGCGAGCTGCCGCCCACGCTCGAGCCGCCCGCACCGAAGATGCCGAACGCCGCGGCGCCCTTGTTCGTCACGCGAGTGGCCGTGGCGTAGACATTCGAGCGCTTCGACAGCGCGTAGCTGTAGCCCACGCTGAACTGGCTTCCGTCGTTCGCGTCCGTTCCGCCGCCCGATGCATCGGCACGGGCATAGGAGATCATCACCTGCGAGACTCCGATAGGTGCTATCGCGCCGATGAGGTACGTCTTTTGCCGGCGAGCGGCGAACGACTGGGTATTCACCTGCCCCATCAGCTTGACGACCTGGAAGTCGTAGCTCAAGCCCGCATTGGCCGTCGAATAGTCCGGCTGGCCCGGCGTCGTCCTGGTTCGCCCGTAGGCCGCGGCAGCTCCAACGTGGTGCCCGGCCATGATGACCGCATG
>JAZKIF010000206.1:27921-34231 GCA_040385005.1 Pseudomonadota bacterium | reverse complement strand
CGGAGATCGCGAACATGCCGATCATCATCGCGATCATGCCGATGCCGCCCGTCATCTCGGTGCTGCCGAACGTGAAGCGCGGAAAGCCCGCGGGGTTGCCCAGGCCGACGCAGGCGACCAGCAGGCCCAGCAGCAGCGTGACGATGCCCTTGAGCGGCTGGTCGGACGTGATGAACACGGCGCAGGTGAGGCCCAGCAGCACGAGCCAGAAGTATTCGAACGAGCTGAAATTGAGCGCGAAATTCGCGAGCGCCGGCGCGGCGACGATCAGCACCGCGGTGCCGAACAACCCGCCCACCGCCGAGAACACGAGGCCCGCGCCGAGCGCGAGCTCCGCCTGGCCCTTTCGCGTCATCGCGTACGCCTCGTCGGTGTAGGCGGCCGATGCCGGCGTGCCCGGGATGCGCAGGAGGCAGCCGGGAATATCGCCGGAGAAGATCGCCATCGCGGTCGCGGTCACCATCGCGGCGATCGCGGGGATCGGCGGCATGAAGAACGTGACGGGCACGAGCAGCGCCGTCGCCATCGTCGCCGTGAGGCCGGGCACCGCGCCGACGAACAGCCCGAAGAGGGAAGCCGCCAGCATCACCATGATGGTGTACGGCTCGAACACCATCGCGAAGGCCTGGCCCAGTGCGGTCCACATAAGGCTAGCTCCCGGAAGTCCGGAGGACGGCGCGGATCACCACGCGATGGGCATCAACAGCCCCCATGGCAGCGGCACGCGCAGCAGCTTGTAGAACGCGAAGTGGATCGCCAGCGCCGCGATCACGGCGATCACCACGGCGCGGCCGAATGGCACGCGCAGCACGGTGAGCATCGCCAGGAGGATCAGGACGGCGGACGGCAGGAAACCCAGCCACTGCGAACAGGCGATGTAGAAGACGATGGAGGCGAGCAGCACGCCGAGCGCGAGTGCATGGCGCGGCGAATTCACCCAGTCGTCCCAGGCCAGCCACGGCGCCTGTGCGCGAGCCATCCAGCCGCGCACCACAAGGATCGCGCCGCAGACGCACAGGCCCACCGCGATGATGCCGGGGAACAATGCCGGCCCCACGGGCTGGCCCGGAATCTTCGGATAGCCCTGAACCGCCGCGAGCACGGCCGCGCCCAGCGCGATGAAGATGAGGCCGAAGATCGCGTCGTTGAGTTTCACCCGCCGGCCTTACTTCGCCAGGCCCACGGCCTTCATCGTCGCGCCCAGGTCGGTGTCGGACTTCGCCATGAACTTGCCGAAATCTTCCGGTCCCGCGTAGATCACGCCGAAGCCGCGGCTGGCCATGAAGTCCATGTACTCCTTGCTCGCGGCGATCTTGCGGATCGCGGCGCTGAGTTTGTCGCGCGCCTCGGCGGGGATGCCCTTGGGGGCGACGATGCCGCGCCACGCCGCCATCTGCCAATCGCTGCCGGTCGCGGATTTGAGCGTCGGCACGTTCGGGTACAGCGCGGCGGGCTTGTCGGCCATCACGGCGAGGCTTCGGACCTTCCCCGCGTCGATCAGCGAGCGCGCTTCCGGCAGCGACACCGGCGCGACTTCCACGCCGCCCGCGACCATGTCCTGCAGCCCTGGCGCGGCGCCGTTGCTGGGCACCCAGGGCAGCGCGGCCGGATCGATCTTCTGGTCGCGCAGCAGGCCCGCGATGGCAAGGTGCCAGATCCCGCCCTGCCCTGTGCCCGATGCCTTGAACTTGCCCGGATTCGCCTTGATCGCGGCGAGCAGGTCGCCCACCGTCTTGTACGGAGAGTCCGCGCGCACCTGGATGCCGGCGGGGTCCGCGTTGACGAGGCCGATGGGCGTGTACGACGCACCATTCAGTTCGGTCAGGCCCTGCCAATGCATCATGCTGATCTCCACGGTGGCCATGCCGATGGTGTAGCCGTCCGGCGACGCCGACGCGATGGCGGCGTGTCCCACCACGCCGCTGCCGCCCGTGCGGTTCACCACTGTGACGGGTTGGCCGAGTTCCCTCTCCAGCAGGCTGCCGATGATGCGGGCGGTGGCGTCCGTTCCTCCGCCGGCGCCCCAGGGCACGATCAGAGTCACGGGCCGCGTGGGATAGCCCTGCGCGGCCGCTGGGAGTGCGGCGGCCCCGAGGCTGAGAGCGGCAAGGGTGGCGAGCAAGGTGCGGCGTGCGGTCATGGTGATCTCCTGGTTTGGTCAGAGCCCGGTCAGGTTGTCTGACAACTGCGCCGAATCTATAGGACTCATTCGCGAGGGCCATTAGGGGGAACCATAGCGGGGGTACGTCAGGCGCGTCCTACGGGCGGCCCTGAACAATCCCACAAACGCACGCGATTCACGGTCCTAGAGTTGTCTTCAGTGGCCCCGATCCCGGAGCCGCGCAGCAGTCCAACCATTCTCGAAGGAGACTCATACATGGCACAAAATAACCAAGGCAACCAAGGCAATCAAGGCGGCCAGTCCGGTCAGGGCAACCAGGCCAGTCAGGGCGGCGGCAGCCAGGGCTCGAGCCAGCAGAGCGATCGCAGCCAGCAGGACCGGGGCCAGGCCAGCCAGGGTTCGGGACAACAGGACATGAACCAGGGCCGCCAGCAAGGCCAGGGCCAGAACCAGGGTAGTCAGAGCAATCGCGACAGCCAGCAGAACCAGCAAGGCGGCTCGGCCAGCCAGGCAGGCAGCAGCAATCGCCAGTCGAATCCGAGCATGGACGACGAGGACGAGAGCGGCAGTCAGCAGCAGCGCGGCGGCAAGCAGGGCAGCCAGGGCGGAAATCAGGGCAGCCAGGGCGGAAATCAGGGCAGCAAGAGCTGATCGCCTGGAATTCTTCGGCAAAGGGTGGACGCTCCAGGGCCTCCACCCTTTTTCATGCGCGCCGAAGCAAAATCGCGCGATGAGCCAATCCACAGTTCCGCCGGCCGCGGCCGACGTCATCGCATTCTGGAGAGAAGCCGGTCCGTCCCGCTGGTTTCGCAAGGACGCGGCGTTCGACACGCAATTCCGCGAACGCTTTCTCGCCGAACATGAAGCCGCGATGCGCGGTGAATTCGATTCGTGGCCGCAGACCGCGGAAGGCGCGCTGGCCCTGCTGATCCTGCTCGATCAATTTCCCCGCAATTGTTTTCGCGGGACCGCGCGCATGTTCGAGTGCGACGCGAAAGCGCGAGACATCGCGAGGCATGCGCTCGACGCGGGATTCGACAGCCAGGTCGATGCACAGCTGCGCAATTTCTTCTACCTGCCGCTCATGCATTCGGAAGATCTTGCCGACCAGGACCGCGCCGTGGAACTGACCCGCGCGCTGGGCGACGACCCGTACCGGTTCGCCGTCCTGCATCGGGACATCATCGCGAAGTTCGGGCGCTTCCCGCACCGCAACGCGATGCTGGGGCGTACCACCACCCCGGATGAGCAGAAATTCCTCGATGCGGGCGGCTTCGCCGGTTAGAGGAACCCGAGGCCCGCGAACGTGCTCATCGCGTGGCCGCCTTTTTGCGGCGCGGGCGTGAGGCTCACCTGGGCCACGTCGGAGTCGTGGAAGTACTCTTCCATCAACAGGCACCCGGCGGTATCCGCTTGCATGTCGTCTTTCACCAGCTCGTAAGTTTCCGGCGACACCGCGATGCTTCCCGTGGCGGCCGTCGCGGCGACATTCGCCGCGAGCAAGGTGCACGAACCGATCAGCGTGCTTGCCACCTGGAAGCCGCAGCGGAAGGTGCCGATGTCGCACACGCCCGTGTGCACGCCGATGCGCACGTGCAGTTCCTGGCAGCTGCGCTGCAGGTCCATCGCCATCTTCACGCACGCGACAGGATCCTCGAAGTACACGGCAGCCGCGCCGTCGACGAAACGGTCCACGCTGCCGCCATGGCGCGTGGCCAGCCACTCGACTTCCGCCGCGAAGCTGTCGCGCTCCCGGTCATTCCAGAAGCGCTGCTCGCCGGCTTCGGCATACAGCAGCGCGAGCGGCTTGCGCTCGAACTCGATGCCTTGCGCGCCGTCGCCGTGAAAGAGGGCCTGCCACTCTTCGGGCGGCAGGTGGCGCGCGAGCTTTTCCGACAGCGCTTCGACGCGGCGGGCTCGTTCCGTGGCCAGCACGTGCGCGTCGACGCGCTGGACCACCATCTCGGGGTTCACCGGTTTCGTGAGGTAGTCGACCGCGCCGAGGTCCAGGCCCAGGCGCTCGTCATGGTGCGTCGCGAGCGCGGTGAGGAAGATGACGGGGATGTTCGCTGTTGGCGGGTGCTGGCGGATGCGGCGCAGCACTTCGTAGCCGTCCATGTCCGGCATCATGATGTCGAGCAGCACCATGTCGGGCGGGTTCGCCGACATCACGACGCGCAGCGCCTCCTGGCCGGACGCAGCCTGGATCACGTCGTAGCGATCCTCGAATAGCCCGTTCATGAGGAACAGGTTGTCCGGCATGTCGTCGACGACGAGGATGCGCGGCGTTCTGGAGAGTTCGGCGGACAGGTCGGATTGCATGGTGGCCCCTTTGGTTGGCTCGGTAACGCAATGAAACCATGCAGCGCTTTTTCGCCATTAGGCAAAAGCGGCGGTGGGGTTAGGGAATTTGCCTAGGGGCGTGGCCCCACTGCTGTCCGGAATAGTTAGCGCTGAACCTGGCCTTGCGCCGCCGCCCCTCCGCTTGCGCGACGCTTTCTTCGCGAAGACCGTGCCGACCGTCGCGTGCAGCACCGGGAGGTTAACACCGGCGTCGCAGCATCACTGAGGCGTCTGATCCTGCCGCCACGCCATGGCCTGTGCGGCGGCGTGGCGCAGGGCCTTGTGCAAATCGATGGCCGTGAGTCCGGGCAGCGGCGCATGAAACATGTACAGGATGCTGCCGCTCTCCGGCTCGATGCCGTAGCTGCCAGCGCAACTGCTCGCCAGAAACAAGTTTGCTTTCAGCAGCTGTAGGAGACGCCCGCTGTCCGGCTCGGCGAGCGTGCCGAAATTGCAATACACGGTCAGGACATCGGCGGGGGCATTTCCATGTGCGATGGCGAATCCCACGCCATCCACTCGAAACAACGCTGAACGCTCCGAAGTAGCGTCGTCTGCAGCCGACTCGCCATCCAGCAGCGAATCGAGATCCTTCATGAGGTTTGCGAATCTTCCGGACATGGTCGCGCTTCTTCGTGGACCAGGGAACGGATTACAGTTCGTCGCGCCCGGGCATGTGCACCACGTGCATGATCTTGAGTGGACTGTTGGTTGCGAGCGCCATCATGCCTTCGTGATTCGAGTCGCCTCCAGAGTGCAAGTAGCCCTGCACCGAGAACAAGTTCGCGTTGGGCGATGTCACGGCCAGCTGCGCAGCCAGCTTTTCGATCTGGGAGAGGTAGCTGGGATTGCGTGTCGCCGACGACTGAATCGAGAGGTTGTTCGCACGGATCGTGGCTTCATTCATCGCCTTTACCTGGACGCCCAGTTGGCCCACGCTTTCAACGGGCACTGATTCCTTGAATTTGACGAATGCGTCCAGCCTTGCGAGCGCCATCGCCTCGGGCTTGTGTGCTTCGGGCGCCGGCTTATGCCTGGCTACCATCGCTTTCGCTTCAGCGGCCTTCGATGGTTCGAGCAGGCTGAGCAGAAGCCTCCACGTGACTCCTATCTGCCGAGTTGACTCTTTTTTTGCGGCTATCAGCGGCAACATCACGGCGGCGTCCTCGACGAAACTTCGACAGTTCGCGACGGGTACTCCCCGGCAAAGTTTCGGGTTCTCCACGGGATCGACGTTGACCGTGGCACCGCCGTCGGTCGCGATCATTTCGCCTATCACCAAGTCGCTGGCTTCGGCGCGCAGGAAGCTTGCGAGGAAATTCCTCAAGAAGGCCAGTACCCGCGGGTCCTGGTGATCCGTATCGGCCAGCATGACGACGCAGCCTTTCAGCGTTCCGCCGGCGTCCAGGTGTTGTTTCATCGCCGGGTTCATTTCGACGTGGCAATTCCAGCTCGGCGACTTCAGTGTCGACACGAAGTCCGCGACAGCGACGTTGTGGATATCGCCGAGTCCGAAGAGATTGGCGAGCCAGTCGTAAAGCTTCCCCGCCTTTTCGCTCCAGCTGTTGCTCTCCGCGGCAACGGGCGCCTGCGGATCGGTGGCTCCGGCGACGGATGGGCCGAGCTGCCAGTTGGCGAGGTTGAGGATGTCTGTGATTCCGGCCGGCTGCCGCGGCGCCCTTGCAAGAACCTCCCAAGTGCTCGAGCCCAGATAGGCGTCCCAGAATCGATCCTGCAGCGTCGGATCGGAGGTTGCCTGCATCGCGGATTGCTGGGTTTCCGGCGGCGCTGGGCAGGTGTTCGAAATGCTTGCTCCGGTGATGTTGTCGTACACCGCCGCTGCGG
>JAZKIF010000206.1:16190-27911 GCA_040385005.1 Pseudomonadota bacterium | reverse complement strand
GCAATACGGTCACGGTCGCATTGCCAAGAGGGTCGCCTGCATTTCCGTGGGCCGTTTGTCGTCGTGCTTGCGAGGTGCCGATAGCGGCCGCCGCGCCGGTGGCGTTGGCATTGCCGGGGATCGATGGAACGCTGGAGTGCGAGCTTGCGCCAGCGCCCGGGAAGGCTGAAGTGGAATTGAACATGTCGGGGTCTTCACGAATGGTCGATGGATCATTGAGTGGCGCCCAAGCCCGATTGGTTCGTTGCACGCGGCGCGTCGTGCGCCGCGCGTGCTTTCAACGGCGCACCGTCGCCGTCGTGGCGTTTGGAATCGCCGGACTGGAGGTCATGGCCTGGCCTTTGCTTTCGACGTCGTTTTCGTTCTTGTCTTCTTGCCGAGCTTCGACATATCGAGTTCGATCCACGTCGGCGCGTGGTCGCTTGCTTTCTCCAGGCCGCGCACCCAGCGATCCACGCCGGCGGCAACGAGGCACGGCGCGAGCGGCTTGTTGATGAGGAGGTGATCGATGCGCAATCCCGCATCGCGCTCGAAGTGCTTTCTAAAGTAATCCCAGAACGTGAAGATCGCCTCGTCCGGATGAAGGTGCCGCAGCGAATCGATCCAGCCCTGCTTCAGCAGCCGCTGGTAGCACTCGCGGGTCTCGGGTTGCAGCAGCGCGTCTTTCAGCCACGAGCGCGGGTTGTAGATGTCGAAGTCGGTCGGCACCACGTTGTAGTCGCCCGCCATCACGACCGGATGGCCGGACTTGAACAGCCCGGCCGCATGCTCAATAAAGCGCTCGAACCAGGCGAGCTTGTAATCGAACTTCGGCCCGGGTTGCGGGTTGCCGTTGGGCAGGTACAGGCACGCGACGATGACGCCGTCCACGGCGGCTTCGAGATAACGACTGTGCGAATCGTCCGGGTCGCCGGGCAACTCGCGCCTCACTTCAACGGGCTCGATGCCGCGCGCGAGGATGGCCACGCCGTTCCACGACTGCTGGCCTTTCCAGATCGAGTGGTAGCCCGCCTCCAGCAGCGCCACGTGCGGAAACGATCCGTCCAGCGCCTTCAGCTCCTGCAGGCATGCCACATCGGGTTGCTCGCGTTCCAGCCATTGCAGGAGATGAGGAAGCCGGGTCTTGATGCCGTTGACGTTGAAGGTGGCGATTCGCATGCGGCCATCATCGCGCAGGCCGGCGCATGCGGCAGACGGCGCAGTCCTACAACCGCGTCAATCGAGGGCGCGCATCATCGCTCACATGCCCATCCGTTTCAGCACCGAAGCCGCGAACGCCGACCGTATCAACCCGGACGGTGAGCCTGCCGGCTCGCCTCCTTCGAGCGGATCGCGCAGCCCCTACGACCGGCCTTTGCGCCCAAAGGCGCAAAAGGAAAAGTCCGATGAGAAGGCCGACGCCGGCAAGGCCGGGAAAGACATCAACGCGGCGGGTTTCCTGAAGGATCCTTCGCCTTCGACCGACTGAAGCCGGCGGCGCCGCCACCTCCTCCGCCATCGGCGAAATCGTGCGCGTCGAGGGGGTCGCGCTTTTTCTTCTGCGGCGATTCGATGAGCTCGCTCGCGCTGTTCTCCCCGATGTCGCTGCGCGCGGGCGGGGATGTCGTGGGTGCGTCGCTGCGGCGCGCGCGGCCGGGGTTGGCGCCCCTCCGGAGAAATGGCATGGCGGTGTTCCTCGAAGCGATGCGCCAGCTTACGGCGGCGCGCCCGGCAGGCGATGTCGGACGGGACCGCGTGAACCGAATGTGACGCACTCACTCCAACCGCAAATGCATCGCCTGACCCTGCTTGCCGCAATTTTCTGGATCGCCCTGCCTTTGCACGCTGCGGGGCCCGACCAGGAGCGTGTGCCACGCGCGCCAACGGACCCGGTGCGGGTGGGACCCACGCTCATATCGCGAGAGCCCGAGTCCGCTGTCCCTGCAATTTCGCCGCCCTCGCCACCGCTCGCCATCCCGCGCCCGGCGACGATCTCGTCGTGCGATCCGGCGGGCTGCTGGGACAGCGAAGGGCGCAGGCTCAACAACCAGGGGCCGTTGCTTCTGGGCCCGCGCGGCCCTTGCCTGCAGCAAGGCGGCGTGGTGAGCTGCCCCTGAGGTCCGTCGCCTGCACGACAACAGGACACGCGCCGACACGCGCCGTCTACATCCACGACACCTCTCGGAAACAGGCCGGGCGCTCAATGTAGGGCATGCGGGCGCCAGTCCGCTCTACTTCAAGGAGACCATCCATGAGAAAGCTCTTGCTCCCCATCGCCCTGGCCAGCCTCGCCGGCCTCACGGGCTGCGTCGGCTACGGCGGCGGAACCTACGGCACCGCCGTTTACGACAACGGCTACGGCTACGGAAGCTATGGGTACAGCAGCTCGCCGTATTACGGCTCTGGCGCCGCCGTGGTGATCCAGTCCAGCCCCAGCTATCGCTACTACGGCGGTCGCGACGGCTACCGCAGCCGAGATCGGGACGGCGACGGCGTGCCGAACCGCTACGATTCGCGCCCCGACAACCCGCGCCGTTACTAAAAGTTGCGTGGATCGTGGGGTTTAAGATTGCCCCATGATCCATAAAAGCCTCATCGTTTGCGCGCTCGCCCTGGCGAGCGCCGCCCTTCCCGTCCACTCGCAAACCGCTTCGTCGCCAGCCAAGAAGGAATTGGTCGCGCGCATCCTGAAACTCCAGCAACCCGGTATCGAGGCCATGGCTCGCGGCCTGGTCGAGCAACCCGCCATCGAGATGCTCGGCAATGCCGCCAATGCCCTCCCCTCGCGCATCGCCAAGGACAAGCAGGAAAGCGTCGCCAAGGAGATCCAGGCCGACGCGAAGAAATACGTCGATGACGCCGTTCCCGCCGTTCAGTCGCGCGCCGTGCAGCTCGCGCCCTCGACCATCGGCGCGCTGCTCGAGCAGAAATTCAACGAGGACGAGCTCAAGCAGATCGTCGGCATCATCGAATCCCCGGTCTACGGAAAATTCCAGGCGATGGGCGAAGAGATGCAAAAAGCCCTGATCGAAAAGCTGGTGGCCGACACGCGCAGCACGATCGAGCCGAAGGTCCGCACGCTGGAGCAGACCATCGCCAAGCGTCTTGGCGTGACGCCGAACAACGGCGCCACTCCGTCCGCAACGGCCCCCGCGCGCGCCCCTGCGAAGCCGGCGAGCCGCTAACGCGCCTGGCGCAGGAAACGCCGCACGTTGTCGGGGTCCGAGCCCACGGACTCCACGGCGTGCCGCAACTCCGGCTCGCTGCAATGCAGCCAGTTCATCCAGTTGCGCCGCTCCCACTCATGATCCAGGCTGACGACGTAATCGTCGTTGCGCTTGCCTTTGTCTTCGGACATCGAGGCCTCCTTGTTTTGGAGACTTCAGGTTAGCCGCGCAAGCTGGAAAGGCGCGCCGGAAAATGCGACGAGCCCGCGTGCGACACGCGGGCTCGCAGGTGTAGGACGGGATTGCCGCTGCGCGCCGCAGCGGTCAGTTCACGATCAGTCCGCTGCCAACTCGCGCCCCGCGAGCCCCACGCGATTGCCGAATTCGAAGCACGCGGCCTCGAAGCTGCGGATCTCGAAGAGTGCTTCCTTCAGGCTCATCTCGCCCGCGTCCATCAGCTTGCCGGCCAGGTGCTCGGTCAAGGGCTTCAGGCGCATCAACGACGTCTTGGTCTCGCCATAAAGCCGCTCGCTCTGGGCTTCCATGATCCCGCGCGTTTCTTCGTCGAGGTTGCGGCTCGCGCCCTGGCCGTCATTGGAGAGCGCGCCGAAATTCAGGCGCGTCTTGCGGTACATGCCCATCTCGCCCACCGCGTGGTGCAGCAGCTTGGTGACACGAGTGATGTCGTTGTGCGCGCCGTTGGTGGTGCCCTCTTCGCCGAAGAACAGCTCCTCGTTGGCCATGCCGCCGAGCAGCACGCGCACATCGTGCTCGATGTCGCCCTTGGTCTTGAGCAGGTTCGCGCCCTGCTTGTGGAACACGAAGCCCAGCGCGTTGTTGCGCGGGTTCGCCTTCAGGGAAATCTTGATCGTCTTCATCTCCGAGAGGATCTTTTCCCAGTCGCCGCCGGCCAACTTGCGCTCGCGCTCGAAGTCCACCAGGAAGTGGCCCCATTCGTGAATCGCGATGATGCGCCGGTCCCTCTCCCGCTCCTTCGTCGTGTTCGTGTTGACGTTGCCGACCAGCACGCGCTCGGCGGCCTGCATCAGCGTCGCCGCGCCGATCATGTCGCCCGCCTGCACGGCGCTGATGCCGGCCTGGTTGACGATGGTTTCCAGGTCCGCGGGGCTGCGGCCCTCGGTCACTTCGACCAGGTGGCGCAGGTCCATGTCCGGCAGCACCTTCTCGGCGCGCTGCGACAGGTAGTGCCCGATGATCGCCAGGCGCTCTTCCTTGTTCGGCATGCGGAAATCCACCTTCATCTGGAAGCGGCGCAGCATGGCCTCATCCATCTGCATGGACTCGCTGTTGAAGTTGGACGCGACGATCCAGATGATCTCGCCGTCGCTCTTCGTGCGAACGCCGTCGAGGATCGCGAGCAGCGAGTTCTGCGTGTCATCGTCGAACTTGCGATGCCCGCCGCGCTTCATGAAGAGGTCTTGCGCTTCGTCCAGGAACACGATGCAGCGCTTGCGGCGCTTGGCCATCGCCGCGATGCGCGTGAGCGTGTTGGAGCCGCCCGCGACGTAACCCGTCTCGAGGTTCGCGGCCGAGTGGAAGAGGATCGGCAGGCCCAGCTCCTTGGCGAGGTAGCTCGCGAGCTTGGTCTTGCCGGTGCCGGCCGGGCCGCTGAACATCACGTTGAACGGCTTGCTGATGCCGTACTCGGCGTATTCCGCGCGGCGCGAGTACTGGTCCTTGATCTGCGCGACTTCGGCCTTGATGTCGTCCATGCCGACCAGGTCGTCGATCGAGCCGTGTACCTGCGCGGGTTCGAGGAATTTCAGCGACTTGAACTGGCCCTTGAGCTGGAACAGCAGGAAGCCGATCAGGCCGAGCGTCAGCGTCGCGGACATCACGCCGCTCACGCCAGCCTTCCAGCCGTCCTTCTCGGATTGCGGACGCGCGCCGGCGAAACGGTTGTCCAGGCGTTCGAGCATCTCGAGGCTCGAAGCGTCGAGCTCGGCGCGCGGCACGAACGTGAGCTTGCCGCCCCACGGGGCGCTCACGGCCTTGTCCGCGAAGATCTTGGTTTCCATGTCGCTCGGGTAGTAGGCGAACTGCTTGCCCTGCGACTCGATGAGGATGATGCGCTCCGACACGTTCCACATCAGCGGCTTGTAGATCACCGTGATGCGATCCGCGGCGTTGGCGTCCAGGAAGCTCAGCACCGAGCCGGTCCCGAACACCACGGGCAGCTTCTGGTTGAACGACCACATCGCCTCGCCCTGCGGTTCGGCGGTGGCCATGGACTTCACCTGCTCGGTGACCGCCGCCTGCTTTTGCAGCAGCGTCACGGAGTAGAGCGCCGTCGCGGGGATCAGGAGCGCCAACACCACGACCATCATGCGCACGGCAAGCGACTGGATGGCGAACCAGTCCTGCAGGCGAGCCGCGTACTTGCGCAGCGTCGCGAGAATGGTTGGTGCGGCCCCGTCTTCCGCGGATTCGGGCGTGGGTTGCGGGCTGGTCGAAAGATCCGACATGTCTGCACTTTCATCATGCAAGGGACACGCTCGCGGCCAAGACGGCATGCGGGCGCTCGAGCCTTGCTCGGGTTGAATATCTGGAAGCGCTGCCGGCGACCGCCGTGGCTTGGATTGTTGTTGCTTTTGCCGTGGAGGCGAGAACACCGGGCCTGAGCCCCTTTTGTCAGTGCAATCCTACAGAGAGTCGGGATTGCAAGCTAGTGACAGGGTCATATGAATGCGCATGGTCGAGCCACGCGTGACAAATTCACGCGGGCTCGTCGTGCAACTCGACGGCTGCGTTTGGATGAGGCATGTAGGACATCTTCACATCATGCGAGGCGCTGGGGGAACCTGGGACGCGTTGCAAGCATCGAACAGGCAAGCCGGGTTTTCTTCAAGTTTCTTCCCCCGGCTCTTCAATCCCTCGGCCGAACGGCCGGGGGATTTTTTCTTGTCGGGCAATCAGACCGAGTCGAGCCAGGTCAGCGCCTCGCCCTCCGCGCCGAACAGCGCGATGGATGGGCAGGGGCCGGGGCCGCCGGAAGTGCTGTCCGCGTCGACAAGCTCGCGGGTTGCAAGCACGCCGACCCGTGTCTTCGGTGCAAGGGCCCGGCGCAGCCGATCACAGATGAGAAACTTGCCTTCGGCTTCGGGCGCCACCGCCACCCGGCGCAAATCGATGAGCACATGGTCCTGCCGCAGCCGCGAGACGGCAGCCTTGACCATATATGCGAGCTTCAAGGCGTCGCCGTTCGACCATCGGCCTTCGACATCGAAGCGCATCAGGGGACCATCGTGGCGGGAGGCAACTACAAGGTTCATGCTCGGCAATTCAGGGAATGCCGCAAGAATGGCACAGCCACATGTACCGCGCCGGATACAAACGCATCAATGGTTGCCAAGCGTGTCCGGCGTGATCCCGATCACATGGCAGGGTTGGGCTGCAGCAAGCTCAGGCGGTTGCCTTCGGTGTCGCGAAAGCTCACGTAATCGCCCACGCCCGGGATCGCCATCGGTTCGCCAAGTACCTCGCCGCCCGCCTCCATCACCTTGCGCATCGACGCCTTCACGTCCTCCACCGCGATGACGACCGAGGGGTACTGGTCCGGCCAGTCGGCCTTGCGCTCGAAGAACCCGCCGTCAATGGTGCCGCGGTGGCCCTTGGGGCCGTCCTTGTCGGACGTGGTCGCGACGACATAGTTGCCCATCTCGGGGCCGTACTTCGTCATCGTCCAGCCGAACGCCTGTTCGTAGAACTTCACCATGCGGTCTCGGTCGACATAAGGAATTTCGAAGTGCACGACGGGGTTCATGAGTTTGTCCTTTCGCGGATGGAAGTGCCAGTATGAACGCCGCGTCGACGCTCGCGTAAGCAGTCGCAGCTCAGCCGCCTACTTCGCGCCCAGCCCCATCGCCCGCGTGATCACCTCTTTCATGATCTCGTTCGTGCCGCCGTATATGCGCTGCACGCGCGCATCGGCGTAGGCCCGCGTGATCGGGTATTCCCACATGTAGCCGTAGCCGCCGTGCAGTTGCAGGCACTCATCCATCACTTTGCATTGCAGGTCGGTGGTCCAATACTTCGCCATGCTGGCCGTGGCCGTGTCGAGCTTGTCCTGGCACACCAGCTCCAGGCACTTGTCGACGAAGACGCGCGCGATCTGCACTTCGGTCTGCAGCTCGGCGAGCGTGAAGCGCGTGTTCTGGAACGCGGCGACGGGTTGCCCGAACACCTTGCGGTCCTTCGTGTACTGCACCGTCCAGTCGATCGCGGCCTGGGCCGATGCCACGGCCGTCACCGCGATCTGCATGCGCTCCCAGGGCAGTTGCTCCATCAGGCAGATGAAGCCCTTGTTGCGCAAGGCCTCGCCGCCCAGCAGGTTGTCCGCGGGCACGCGCACGTTGTCGAAGAAAAGCTCCGAGGTGTCCTGCGCCTTCAGGCCGAGTTTCTTCAGGCGCTTGCCCGTCTCGAATCCTTTCATGCCGCGCTCGACAAGCAACAGGCTCGTGCCCTTCGCACCGGCGGACGGGTCGGTCTTGGCGACCACGATGACGAGGTCGGCGTGCCAGCCATTGGTGATGAAGGTCTTGCTGCCGTTGAGCAAGTAGCTGCCGTCCCCTTGCACGATGGCGGTGGTCTTCACGGCTTGCAGGTCGCTGCCCGCGGCCGGTTCGCTCATTGCTATCGCGCCCACCATCTCGCCGCTGGCAAGTTTTGGCAGGTAGCGCCTCTTCTGCGCTTCGGTGCCGTAATGAAGGATGTACGGCGCGACGATCTCGCTGTGCAGCCCGTAGCCGATGCCGGTGAAGCCGCCCCGCGCGAGTTCCTCCATCTGGATAACCGAGTACAGCTTGTCCGCGCCGGAACCGCCGTACTCCTCGGGCAACGTGGCGCACAGGAAGCCGTTCTCGCCCGCCTTGTTCCACACCGCGCGGTCCACGTATCCCTGCTCTTCCCACGCCTCGTGGTACGGCGCAATCTCCTTGTCCATGAAGCGGCGGAAGCTGTCGCGGAAGGCCTCGTGGTCGGCGTTGAAAAGCGTGCGTTCGATCATGTGCGGCCCCGGTCGGTGTCGCCCTTTTTACAGAGCGTTTGCTTGGTGAAAAGAATATACTGGGTTTTTGGCGTTTCGGCCCCGATTCACCCCCTCACCCCGCCCTCTCCCCGAGGGGAGAGGGTGAGATCAGTTTGGAGAGCATCAATATGGAAGCCTTCGTCTACGACGCCATCCGCACGCCGCGCGGCAAGGGAAAGAAGGACGGCAGCCTGCACGAGGTCAAGCCGGTGAACCTGCTGGCGGGCGTGCTTTCGGAGCTGCAGCGCCGCAACGATTTCGACACGGGCCAGGTCGATGACGTCGTGATGGGCGTGGTCTCGCCGATCGGCGAGCAGGGCTCGGTGATCGCGAAGGTCGCGGCGCTCAAGGCGGGCTGGGACTTCCGCTGCTCGGGCGTGCAGCTCAATCGCTTCTGCGCCTCCGGCCTAGAAGCCGTGAACATGGCGGCGCAGAAGGTGCGCTCGGGTTGGGAAGACCTGGTGGTCGCCGGCGGCGTGGAAAGTATGAGCCGCGTGCCCATCGGCTCCGACGGCGGCGCGTGGGCGCAGGACCCGGAGACCAACACGGCCACGGCCTTCGTTCCGCAAGGAATCGGCGCCGACCTGATCGCGACGCTCGCCGGTTTCACGCGCGAAGACGTCGACGCCTTCGCGATGGAAAGCCAGAAGCGCGCGGCCAGTGCGCGCGAAGGCGGATTCTTCGCGGGTTCGGTGGTGCCGGTGAAGGATTTCCTGGACCAGACCATCCTGGACTTCGATGAGTTCATCAAGCCGCACACGACGATGGAAGGCCTCGCCGCGCTGCGGCCGGCTTTCGAGCAGCTCGGCGCGATGGGTTTCGACCAGGTGGCGATCAGCCGCTATCCGCAAGTGGAGCGCATCCACCACGTGCACCATGCCGGCAATTCGTCGGGCATCGTCGACGGCGCGGCCGCGGTGCTGGTCGGCAGCGAGGCCGCGGGCAAGACGCACGGCTTCACGCCGCGCGCGCGCATCGTGGCTGCGGCGCTGTCGGGTGACGATCCGACCATCATGCTCACCGGCCCGATGCCGGCCGCGCGCAAGGCGCTGGCGAAAGCGGGCCTGACCATCGACCAGATCGATTTGTTCGAAGTGAACGAGGCCTTCGCGGCCGTGCCGATGAGATTCATGCGCGAGATGGGCGTGCCGCACCAGAAGGTCAACGTCAACGGCGGCGCGATCGCGATGGGCCACCCGCTCGGCGCCACGGGCGCAATGATCCTCAACACGCTGATCGACGAGCTGCATCGCCGAAAACTGCGCTACGGCCTCGCGACGCTGTGCGTCGGCGGCGGGATGGGCATCGCGACGATCGTGGAACGCATCTGACGCCATGAAAACCATCCGCTACGAACTCCAGGACGGCATCGCCACCCTCACCTTCGATGAGGAAGGCTCGCCGGTCAACACCATGTGCGAGGCCTGGCAGCGCGAGCTGACCGAGGTCACGGCGCAGGTCGTGAAGGACAAGGACGCCATCAAAGGCATCGTGCTCGCGTCCGCGAAGAGCACGTTCTTCGCCGGCGCGGACTTGAAGGGCACGATGCGGCTGCAGCCCTCCGACGCGCCGCGCGTCTTCGCGGA
The DNA here is from genome assembly GCA_040385005.1 of Pseudomonadota bacterium. GTDB lineage: Bacteria > Pseudomonadota > Gammaproteobacteria > Burkholderiales > Burkholderiaceae_C > Ramlibacter. The sequence continues at coordinate 18,132 of JAZKIF010000206.1, read as the reverse complement.
AATCGAGCAGACCAAGAAGAACTTCCGCACGCTGGAGACGCTCGGCAAGCCGGTCGCGAGTTGCCTCAACGGAACGGCGCTGGGCGGCGGCTGGGAGGTTGCGCTCGTCGGCCACTACCGCATCGCGGTGGACAACCCCAAGATCCAGTTCGGCCTGCCCGAGATCACGCTCGGTCTCATCCCGGGGGCATCAGGCATCACGAAGATGACGCGTCTGCTCGGGCTGATGGGCGCGCAGCCATACATTCTGGAGAGCAAGCTCTTCTCGCCGCGTGAAGCGCTGGAGCTGGGTCTCGTGCATGAACTCGTGCCCGATGCTGGCGCACTGCGGCCCGCGGCGCTCGCGTGGATCGAGCGGCACGCCACCGGCGCGGCGCCCGCGCATCATCCGTGGGACGACAAGAACTACCGCATGCCCGGCGGCACGCCCAGCGATCCGAAGATCGCCGGGATGCTGAGCGTCGCGCCCGCGGTGCTGCGTCAGAAAACACGCGGCCTCTATCCCGCGCCCGAATACGCGCTGGCCGCGATGGTCGAGGGCGCGCAGGTGGATTTCGACACCGCGCTGCGCATCGAGTCCCGGTATCTCGCCAAGCTGGTCGTGAGCCCGATCGCGAAGAACATGATCAACACGTTCTTCTTCAACATGAACGCGATCAAGTCCGGCCAGTCGCGGCCGGGCGCGTCGGCGAAATCGAAGCCGAAGAAGGTCGGCCTGCTCGGCGCGGGGATGATGGGCGCGGGCATCGCGTATGCACAAGCCAGCCGGGGCATCGCGACGGTGTTGATGGACGTGTCCCGGGACAAGGCTGAAGCGGGTAAGGCCCATAGCGCGAAGCTCACGCAGCCGCGCGTCGAGAAGGGCCGCATGAGTCCGCACGACCAGGCCACCCTCCTCTCGCTCATCACGCCGACGGATTCGGCGGCCGACCTGCGAGGCTGCGACCTCATCATCGAAGCCGTGTTCGAGAACCGCGAACTGAAAGCGAAGGTGACGAAGGAAGCCGAGCCGATGTTGGCCGAAGGCGGTTTCTTCGCGAGCAACACGTCCACGCTGCCGATCACCGGGCTTGCGAAAGCGAGCGCGCATCCTCCGAAATTCGTCGGTATCCATTTCTTCAGTCCGGTCGACAAGATGAAGCTGGTGGAGATCATCCGCGGCAAGCAGACGGATGACGAGACCGTGGCCCGTGCGTTCGATTACGTGCAGGCCATCGGCAAGATCCCGATCGTCGTGAATGATTCGCGCGGCTTCTTCACGTCGCGCGTGTTCGGCACGTTCGTGATGGAAGGCGCGGCGATGCTGGGCGAAGGCATCCCCGCGCCGGTCGTCGAACAGGCTGGCCTTCAGGCAGGGATGCCGGTGGGCCCGCTCGCGGTGCTCGACGAGACCGCGCTCTCGCTGTCCGTTCACGTGCTGGACCAGACGCGTGCCGACATCCGCGCGGAGGGCGGGACGTACATCGCGGCGCCGGGCGAGTTGCTGGTCGAGCGCATGGTCAAGGAGTTCGACCGCAATGGCCGCGCGGCAGGCTGCGGCTTCTACGACTACCCCGAGGAACGGGGCGCAAAGAAAACCTTGTGGCCCGAATTGAGGAACCTCTTCGAAAAGCCGGGCGCGGCTTGGGACATGCAGGAATTGAAAGACCGCCTGCTCTATCGCCAGGCCATCGAAACCGCACGCTGCCTGAGCGAAGGCGTGCTCACCACCGTGCATGACGCAAACATCGGCTCGATCTTCGGCATCGGTTTTCCCGGCTGGACCGGCGGCGCGATGCAGTTCATCTACGGCATGGGCATCGATGCATTCATGGCCCGCGCCGCGAAATTGGCTGAGAAGTTCGGGCCGGGTTTCACGGTGACGGCCGAGGCGCGCGAAGCGATCGGAAAGCACCAGCCTCGCTACTAGAAACAGGGACGATCGGCAGTTTGGCCGATGCTT
>JAZKIF010000206.1:0-16180 GCA_040385005.1 Pseudomonadota bacterium | reverse complement strand
AGCAATTGCCTGACGATGTCAGGCATGGCCGCACCCGCTTCGCCTTCCACTTCGTCCATCGCCCCCGCGCAGGTCAAGGCCGTGCGCGGCTTCAACCGCTTCTACACGCAGCGCATCGGCGTGCTCGACCCTTACCTGGACAGCGAGTTTTCGCTGACCGAGGTGCGCGTCCTGTACGAGCTTGCGCATCGCGACCAACCCACCGCCACCGAGCTCGGGCGCGACCTCGCGCTGGATGCCGGCTACCTGAGCCGCATCCTCAGGCGCTTCGAATCGCGCGGCTGGCTCGCGCGCGCGCCCTCGCCCGCCGATGCGCGCCAGAGCCTGCTGCGGCTGACCGAGGCCGGCTACCAGGTCTTCGCGCCGCTGCAGCAGAAATCGCGCGATGAAGCCGCGGGGCTGCTCTCTGCGCTGCCTCCCGCGCAACGCAAGGAACTGATCGCTTCCATGACGGCGATGCAGCGTCTGCTCGACCCCTCTGCGCACGCCCCGGCCGGCCGCACCATCGTGCTGCGTGACCCGAAGCCCGGAGACATAGGCTGGGTGGTGCAACTGCACGGCGAGCTCTATGCGCGTGAATGGGGCTACACCATCGAGTTCGAGGCGCTCGTCGCCGAGATAGCCGCGCAGTTCATTCGCAATTTCAATCCGGCCTGGGAGAAAGGCTGGATCGCCGAACTCGACGGCGAGCGCGTGGGCTCCGTGTTCGTGGTGCGTAAATCCGCCACCGTCGCGAAGTTGCGCCTGCTGATCCTCGCGCCGGCCGCGCGCGGGCTCGGCCTGGGCGGCCGCCTCACTGACGAATGCATCGCCTTCGCGCGCGCCAGGGGCTACCGCAAGCTGGTGCTGTGGACGCAGAGCGAACTGGTGGCGGCGCGCGCCATCTACAAGTCCCGCGGGTTCATCCGCACCGCCAGTGAGCGCAACGATGCATTCGGCAAGAAGCTCACCAGCGAAACCTGGGAGCTGAAACTCAAGTGAGGCGCGCCCTCCTCGCGGCAGCCGGCTCCGGTGTCCTCGTCGGCGCCGCGATCGTCGCATCGCGCTTCGCTATCGGCGAAATCCCGCCGCTCACGCTCGCGATGCTGCGCTATGCGATCGGATTCGCGTGCCTGCTGCCGTTCGCGCTGCGCGCCGCGCAAGACTTGCGCGTCGCCAAGCCGGTGCATGGCCGCCGGGCCGACCTGTTCGCGATGGCCGCGCTGGGCATCGGGCAGTTCGGCGTCCTCATCGCGTTGCTGAATTTCGGGTTGCAGCATGTCGAGGCGGCGCAGGCCGCGCTGATCTTCAGCCTCTTTCCGCTGTTGACGCTGTTGTTCGCCGCCGCACTGGGCCGCGAGAAGATCACGCCGGCTTTGCTGGGCGGCGTGCTGCTCTCCATCGCGGGCGTGGTGCTGACGCTGGCGCCCAAGGCCGCGGGCAACACCGGCAATTGGTGGGGTGAAGCCGCCGTCGCGGGCGCCGCCTGCACGGGCGCGCTGTGCAGCGTGCTGTACCGCCCGTACCTGCAGCGTTACCCGACCTTGCCGGTCTCGGCGTTCGCGATGCTTGCCTCCGTCCTGTTCCTCGCGGCCGCCGCAATTGGCGAGGACTGGCCGTCGCGGATCACGACGTTCAGCGCCTCCGCCTGGGCGGCCACGGTGTTCATCGGCGTTTCCAGCGGCATCGGTTATTTCTGGTGGCTGTACGCGCTGAAGAACGAGTCCCCCACTCGCGTGACGGTGTTCCTCGCCCTGAACCCGGTGACGGCCGCCATCCTCGGCCACGTTCTGCTCGGCGAAACATTGCCGGCGACATCACTGGCTGCACTGGCGTTCATCGCACTCGGCCTCTGGCTGGCCACCCGCTCAGGCAATGCCCGACCGCCAGCAGACTGAAAGCCGGCGCGCCGATAATCGCCCGCATGACGCCACCCTCCGAGCTGACCGCGCAGATGCCCGCCGAACAGCGCAACCAGCCCGCGTCGCTTTCCGATCTCTTCATCTCCTTCTCGCTGCTTGCCCTGCAGGGCTTTGGCGGCGTGATCGCCGTGGTGCAGCGCGAGCTGGTCGAGAAAAAGAAGTGGATGACCCGCGAGGAATTCATCGAGGACTGGGCTGTCGCGCAGATCATGCCGGGGCCCAACGTGGTCAACCTCGCCCTGATGATCGGGGACCGCTACTTCGGCTTGCGCGGCGCCGCGGTGGCGGTCGCCGGCATGCTGTGCGCGCCTTCCCTGGTGGTCCTTGCCCTGGCGATGCTGTATGGGCAATACGGCGGCAATCCGCACGTCGCGGGCGCGCTGCGCGGCATGGGCGCCGTCGCCGCCGGCCTCATTACCGCCACTGGAATGAAGCTGGCCGGAGCGATCCGGAAGCACCCGCTTGGCATGCCGGCGTGCGCGGCCCTCGGCGTCGCGACGTTCGCCGCCATCGTCGCGCTGCGCTTGCCGCTCGTGTGGGTGCTCTTCACGGTCGGCACGCTCGCGTGCGTGCTGACATACCGCAAGCTCGGGGAGGCACGCGCATGACCATCGTCATGACCGCCGCCGACTGGCTGTCCCTCTTCACGCACTACCTGATCCTCTCCATGCTGTCGGTGGGCGGTGCCATCTCCGCCGCGCCGGACATGCACCGGCTGCTGGTGGACGAGCGGCACTGGTTGACCGATCCGCAATTCAGCGCATCGGTGGCCATCGCCCAGGCGGCTCCAGGACCCAACGTTCTGTTTGTCGCGCTCATGGGCTGGAACGTCGGGCTCAACGCGGGCGGCACCTACGGCTTCGCGCTGTTCGGCACGATGGTGACGATGCTGGGCATCATGCTGCCCAGCACCTTGTTCACGTATTTCGCGGCGCGCTGGGGACATGCCAATCGCGAGTTGCGCGCGGTGCGCGCGTTCAAGCAGGGCATGGGTCCCGTCGTGATCGCGCTGCTCGTTTCCACCGGGTGGCTCCTCGCCACGGGGAGCAACTACGCGACGCGCAACTGGCCGATCTGGTTGCTGGCCATCACCTCGGCATTCATCGTGTGGCGCACGAAGCTGCATTTGCTGTGGCTGCTCGCCGCCGGTGCGCTTCTGGGATGGTTCGGCTGGGTCTGAGGCCGTCTCGATGAACCTTCAGCGCGCGACGATCGCCCAGCGCTCATGGTCGCGCCAACGTCCCTGGATCTTGAGATAGCGCGGCGAAAAGCCTTCCTGCTGGAAGCCGCACGAGCGCGCGAGCGCGATCGATGCCGCATTCCCCGGCTGGATGTTCGCCTCCAGGCGATGCAGCTTGAGTTCCCTGAACGCCGTTCGCACCAGCAGTTCCATGCCCTGGCGCATCAGCCCCTGTCGTTCGTGTCCGGCGAATACGTAGTAGCCGAGGTAGGCGCTTTGGAAGCCGCCACGAACGATGTTGCTGATGTTGAACACGCCGACCAGCGCGCCCGTCTCCGAATGTCGCAGGAGGAAGCACGCATTGACTGGGTCGCGCGAGCGTTTGACCAGCGCGCGGAATGCTTCGGCTGTCTCGGGCGCGGCGACCCATGGTCTGTGCAACTTCGCACTGCGCGCCACCGCGGCGAGAAACTCCGCCTGGTCGCCGGCGGAGATGCGCGCGAGATGAACAGTGTTCATGCGGTCGAGACACGGACCGCTCACGCGAGCCGGCCATAGATGCACGTATTGCGCAGATCCCCCGCGGGCGACCTGCGCTCGTGGCGCAAGGTGGCCTCGAGCGCGAAGCCGCAACGCTCGGCCACGCGGCGCGAGGCGACGTTCTCCTCGTCGGTGACGATCTCCAGCCGCACGGCGCGGAAGTGCTCGAACGCATACGCGCAAAGCGTCTCGACTGCCTCGCCGATATAGCCGCGCCCCGCGCGCGAGGTGCGAACCCAGTAGCCGATCTCCGCCTTAGGCACGCCCCAGTTCACGCGGTGCAAGCCCACCACGCCTGCGATCTCCCCACTGTCCTTCTCGAACAGGAGAAACGGAAAGTCCTTGCGACCCAGGAAATTCGCGTGAGCGTTGCGGCAGAACACTTCAGCAGATTCCGGCGTCTGCTCGGCTGCGACCCACGGCAGCGATGCGAGAAAGCGCCGCAGCTGCGGCAAGGATTCCTCCAGCGCGGGCAGCAGCGCCGCGCCGTCTCCCGCGCGTGGCGCGCGGATGGTGAGCCTTGCGGTCTCGAAACCTTCCGGCAAATCGATCAGGAGAGGGTCCGTCATGATCGCTTCATCTTCATTCCTCCAGGAGTGCCGGCAGCAATCCTGCCGCGCCGCCACGCAGCACGGCGTCGGCCGCGTCGTCGAGTTCCGTCGGCTCCGTGTTGATCACAACGACTCTGCCTTTCGCCATGCGCGCCAAGCCGGCCGCCGGGTACACAACACCGGATGTGCCGACTACCAGCATCAAGTCGCACGAGCGCGACGCCGATTGGGCTTCTTCCAGCGACTTCAGCGGCAGCGGCTCGCCGAACCACACGACACTCGGCCGCAGCATATTGCCGCAAACGTCGCAATACGGAGGCGAGCCCGCCGCGACGGCCTCGGGATTGCAGCAGTTCCGGGGGGTGTCCAGCCACTTGTCATCGAGAATATTTCCGTGCAATGCCAAAACCCCCTCGCTGCCCGCGCGCTGATGCAGTCCGTCCACGTTTTGCGTGATCAGCGTGAGACGGCCAGGGTGACGGTTCGCAAATTTGGCAAGCGCGACGTGACCAGCGTTCGGCTCCACTTTAGCGACCAGGTCCCGGCGGAACTGGTACCAGCTCCACACGCGATCCGGGTTGGCTCGAAATGCCTCCTCGGTTGCCAGTTCCATCGGATCGAACCGGGCCCACAGGCCAGTCTGCGCGTCGCGAAATGTGGGGACGCCCGATTCGGCGCTCATGCCCGCCCCTGTCAACACGGCGATGCACCGTGCACTGCGGACCCAATGGACGACCTGATCGATCACCCGCTTACGTGCGTTGCCGCAGCGCCTCGTACAGGCACACGCCGCTCGCCACCGACACGTTCAGGCTCTCCACGGCGCCGCGCATCGGGATGCTCACCAGCTCGTCGCAGTTCTTGCGCGTGAGCTGCCGCATGCCCGCGCCTTCCGCGCCGAGGATCAAAGCGATGGGCGCCTTGAGGTCCGCCTGGTACACGGTGCGCGGCGCATCGTCGCTCGTGCCGATGCACCAGATGCTGCGCTCCTTCAACTCGCCCAGCGTGCGGGCGAGGTTCGTGACCATGAAGTAGGGCACCGTTTCGGCGGCGCCGCTCGCGACTTTCGCGACAGTGGCATTGATGCCCACCGCGTGGTCCTTCGGTGCGATCACGGCGTGCGCGCCCGCGCCATCGGCCACGCGCAAGCACGCCCCGAGGTTGTGCGGGTCGGTCACGCCATCGAGCACCAGCAGCAGCGGCGGTCCTTCGACGGCATCGAGCAGGTCGTCCAACGAGTTCGAGACCGGCAACGTCTCCACGCGCGCCGCGATGCCCTGGTGGCCGAGACTGCCGGCGAGCTTGGCGAGGCGCACTCCGTCGGCTTCGATCACCCTTGCACCGGCCTCGTTGGCGCGCTCCAGGAACTGGCGCATGCGCGCGTCCTTGCGGGTGGGATCGGCGTAAATCTCGATGATCGAGCGGGGATGGGTTTTCAGGCGGACGCCGACGGCGTGAAAACCAAACAGGACTTTCGGGGAGGACATCGCGCGATTATCCCCGCGCGCTGCCCGCAGTTACTGGACGATGCGTCCCGCCTCGATGGTGATGCGCCGTTCGCAGCGCGCCGCGATGGCCCGGTCATGCGTCACCAGCACGAGCGTCGTGCCGAGTTCGCGGTTCAGGTCGAACATCAGCTCCATCACGGTTTCGCCGGTGGCGAAATCCAGGCTGCCCGTCGGCTCGTCGGCCAGCAGGACGGCCGGTTGCACGACGAACGCGCGCGCCAGCGCGACGCGTTGCTGCTCGCCGCCGGACAACACGCGCGGGTAATGCGACAGCCGCTGCGAGAGCCCGACGCGGGCCATCATCTCGGAAGCGGCCTTGCGCGAGTCCTTGCGGCCCGCGAGTTCCAGCGGAAGCATCACGTTCTCGACGGCAGTGAGGTTGCCCAGCAGCTGGAAGCTCTGGAACACGAAGCCGACTTGCCGCGCCCGCAGCGCGGCGCGCTCGTCCTCATCGAGCGAGAAGATGTCGGTGCCGGCGAGGTGGACCGTCCCCCTTGTCGGTGTGTCGAGCCCGGCGATGATGGACAGCAGCGTGCTCTTGCCCGATCCGGACGCGCCGACGATGGCCGCCGTCTCCCTCGCCGCCAAGGCAAAATCGATATCCCGCAGAATGTCGAGCGTGCCCGTCGAATCGGTCACCGATTTATGCACGTGCGAAGCGGAAATGATGGGATCGGACATGTTTGCTGGACTTTGGAGCCGCCGCCACTTTATCGCGGCCGCGTTAGCTGGCGGTTATGCCGCCGGTTTCGCGGGCAGCGCCTGGGCGGCGCCCGCCACCATCCTCGTGGTGGGCGACTCGCTCAGCGCCGAGTATGGCCTGAAGCGCGGCACCGGCTGGGTGGCCTTGCTCCAGAAGCGCCTGGCCGCGCAAAAGATCGACAAGGACGTCGTCAACGCCAGCATCAGCGGCGATACGACCTCGGGCGGCCGCTCTCGCCTGCCCGCCCTTCTTGCCCAGTACAAGCCCGCCATCGTGGTGCTGGAACTGGGCGCCAATGACGCGTTGCGCGGCCTGCCGCTGAAGATGACCGAAGACAACCTCTCCCAGATGACCCAAGCCGCCCGCAAGGCCGGCGCGAAGGTGCTGCTGGTGGGGCAACAGGTGCCGCCCAACTACGGCGGCGACTACGGCCGCCGGTTCGCGGGCCTGTTCGAGTCGGTCGCGCGCGCCAACAACGCGGGCCTCGTGCCGTTCATGCTGAAGGGTATCGCCGACGACGCGGATCCGCTGCGCCTGTTCCAGGCCGATCGCATCCATCCGAAGGAAGAAGCGCACCCGCGCATCCTGGACAACATCTGGCCGGAGCTCGGCAAGCTCCTGGGCGCCCCTGCGGCTGCGAAGGCAAAGCGGTGAGCGTCCGCAGCATCCCCGCCGCGGAAGCGATCGAGCGCCTGGGCGACTTCGACACCGTCATCGACGCGCGCAGCGAAGAGGAATACGCGCTGGACCACCTCCCCGGCGCGCTGAACTGGCCGTCGCTGGACAACGAAGAACGCAAACTCGTCGGCACGCTCTATACCCGCGTGAGCCCGTTCGAGGCGCAAAAACGCGGCGCGGCACTGGTCGCGAAGAACATCGCCCGCCACATCGAGGCGCACGTCATCGACAAGCCGCGCGGCTGGCAGCCGCTCGCGTATTGCTGGCGCGGCGGCAAGCGCAGCGGCTCGCTCGCGCTCGTATTGGGGCAGATCGGCTTCAAGGTGAGCATCGTGGAAGGCGGCTACAAGGCGTTTCGAAGCGCCGTGCTGGCCGCGTTGCCCGAACTCTCCCAGCGTTATGACTACCGCGTGGTGTGCGGCCCCACGGGATCGGGAAAAACGCGCCTGTTGCAGGCGCTCGCGCGCGAAGGCGCGCAGGTGCTGGACCTGGAAGCGCTGGCCAACCACCGCAGCTCGGTGCTGGGCATGATCCCGGGGGTGGAGCAGCCTTCGCAGAAGCGCTTCGACACGCTGGTGTGGGATACGCTGCGCCGGTTCGATCCCGCGCGTCCCGTCTTCGTGGAAAGCGAGAGCCGCAAGGTCGGCAACGTGGTGGTGCCGGACTCGCTGATCCAGCGCATGCGCATCAGCCCCTGCCTGGACCTGCAGCTGGCGCACGAAGAGCGCGTCGCATTGCTGATGGAGGACTACGACTTCTTCGCAAAAGACAGCGTCCTCTTCGGCGAACGGCTCTCCGCGCTCACGGAGTTGCGCGGGAAAGCAGTGGTCGAGGCGTGGCAGAAGCAGGCAACGAACGGGGAAGCCGAAGCCGTCGTGCGCGAGTTGCTGGAGAAGCACTACGACCCGGGCTATGCCGCGTCGATCGCACGCAATTTCAAGGGGTATGGAGTAGCGAGGCCCGTGTCGCCCGCCGACCGGTCGGCGCGGGCCATGGCTGAGTTGGCGAGGGAAATCCTGCGGGTGGAAAGCAGTTAGGGCTGCGCGGGCGCGGGCGGATTGGGAGCGCCGCCGTCGCCGCCTTCGGTCGAGGGCTCGCCCTCACCGCCGGAGCCGGTCTTGCGACTGGCCTTGTCGCGCAGCTTGTCTTCCTTCTTGCGCTTCTTGGCGAGCTCCTTTTGCCTCTTCTCGTATCCGTAATTGGGTGTTGCCACGTGCGTTCCGTTTCAGTCTGACGATGCAGCCAATGTAAGCGATAAAGGCACCCCCGGAAAGCGATCCGCTAGGCAAGTTGCCCGAGCGCGCTTTCCAGATCGGCGCGCAGGTCATCCACGGCTTCCAGCCCGACCGAAAACCGCACCAGAGCGCCCTTGTACGGGCATTCGCCCAGCCGCCGGCTGCGCATCGAGGCGACCTCGTAGGGCACCACCAGGCTCACCGGGCCGCCCCAGGAATAGCCGAGCTTGAAGAGCTTCAACGCATCGCAGAACGCATCGATCTGTTCCGTCTTGAATTGCTCGTCGAACACCACGGAGAAGAGCCCCGCCGCCGCGCCCGTGCGGCCACAAACGGCTTGCCAGTGGTGGTGGCCCGGCGAATCCTCGAAGGCCGGATGCAGCAATTGGGTGATCTCTGCGCGGTTGCGCAGCCAGGCCGCGAGCGTGCGCGCCGCCGCGTCCTGCGCGTGGTAGCGCAATGCGAGGCTGGGAAGCGATCGAAGCACCGCTTCCGCATCGTTCGCCCCGATGCCCCAGCCCATGCGCATGTGCGTGCCCTTCAGGCGCAGGTGCAGTTCCTCGTCGCGCGTGGTGACCGCGCCCATCAGCACGTCGCCGCCACCGCTGGGGTATTTGGTCAGCGCATGCACGACGATGTCCGCGCCGCTGCCCGTGACGCGCGCATCCGGCGGGCCAAGGTCGAAGCCGTTGAACGCAATGCCGCTGCTCCACGTGCTGTCGAGCGCCGTGATCACGCCGCGTTCGCGGCAGATCGCCGCCAGCTGCGCGAGGGGCACGAACTCCATCGTCACGGAGCCTGGTGCCTCGAGCCACACGAGCCTGGTGTTGGGACCGATCCGCGCCTGCAGGTCCGCGGGGTTCATCGGGTCGTAGAGCTGGTGCGTGATGCCCCACTGCTTCAGCTCGCCGTCCGCGAGCGCCTTGTTGGGGCCGTAGGCGTTGTCGGGGATCAGCACCTCGTCGCCGGCTTTCAGCAGCGACATGCCTGTCAGCGCAACCGCCGCGAGCCCGCTGGGCACCAGCAGGCATTGCTTGCCGCCCTCGAGCGACGCGATGCGCTCCTCGAGCATGAAGGTGGTCGGCGTGCCGTGCAGGCCATAGGTGTAGCCGCTCTTGTGCTTCCAGTCGCGCGCGCGCATGGCGGAGACGTTGGGGAAGATGACGGTTGACGCCTTGAAGACGCCGGGCTGAGGCGCGTCGAAGCCCGCCGGAGGCGCATAAGAATGATGGATGAGGTCGGTAGTCTGATGGCTCATCCGGCCATGTTAGCGCGGTCATGCTGAAGCAGCTTCAAGACATCCGCCCGTGGCGGCGAGTATCCGGTCGACCGTCGAGCACTATTCGGTCGCAGCAGGCGAAGACTAGGTAGTCCCAGGCGGAATTCCGCCACTGGGTCGAAGCAGGGTTTCCGCCTGGATACGTTCGCGCAATTCGAGAGGCGTGTCCGTTTCGGGCGACGACATGTTCGACTGGCGATGCAATCCCGTCGGAGCGGCTGGCATCGTCACGGCGGCGGCAGCTGTCGTGGTCGACGTGACCGTGGTGGTCAGATTCACGGCGTCTGGAGGGACCTGTGCGGTCGGAAGCTGGCTTGCGACACGACGAGGAGTCTGGCCCGCTGTCGCCGACGCAGCCCCGGTCTTGCCTTTGGTTGCCGTCACCGGAGGCTTCGCACGGCGGATAACCTCTTTCACTGGCGCCAGCTCCGGGGCGAAATGGGGGACGCGAACCTCCAGCGCCTGCAAAAGCCCGAGTACTTCGTTCCAGGACACAAGGCTCATTGCCTGGGTGGGATTGGCATTCAGCATCGTCCCGAGCTGAGTCAGCACCTCACGGACCAGTGCAAAATTCCTGAGCTCGAAAATCGAGCCCGCCTGCGCAGTCAACATTGCCCCTGCGACGCGGATCGATGGGGGCTTCGCGCTGCTCGCGAAAGCCTTGCAGGCATTCATGATTTCAGCCGTGGGCAGGCGGCGGCGGCAACTGACGGCGCCCTTGGAATCGATCGAGAACCAGGCACCGTCGCCGCAGAAGTATTTCTCGACCAGCAGCGCGAGCTCCGGTTCGGCTTGTTGGAAGGCCGTGGCCGTGCTGGCAGACACTCCAAGCGATTTCATCGCCGCGCCATACGGTCCGGAGGACGGAATGGCGGCGCTCCTCGCCGATGCCTTGACGCCTCCCGCGCTCACGGTCGCGGTTGATGTGCCGAACAGCTGGTCCTTGGTCAGGCAGGATCCGACATCGGTCATCTGGCTGACAAGCGGATCATCAGGGCTCAATCCTGTATTCGACAGATCGAGTGAAGTCAGATACCTCACGGGTCCGAGATCCGAGAGTGCCTCCCGGTGGTGGGAATGGAGACCGCCCTTCGTCCGCGAATGTTCGAACCAGTAGGCAAACATCTTGCCATCGGCATTGCCGCTGAAATTGAGCGACTGCAATGTCTTGTTGGAGGGTTCAGAGCCATTATTTGTGCAGAGGGCGCACATGATGCAAACAAAGGCGTAGCCGTTCATGCGGTTACGAGACAGATCGAGCGTCCGGAGCGCGCCGCCGTGCTCGAGTGCCTCGCCAATGCATTTGGCCGAATTGAGTCCCAACCGGTTGTCCGAAAGGTCCAGTTCGACCAGTTGCGGATTAGCGCGTACAAGCTGCCCGATCTCAACATCGCATTCGTCGGTCAAGCTACACCCCTGGAGCGACAGCCGGGTGACGTTTGTCTTGCTCAGAACCTTCCCGAGGCGGTCAATTTCGTCCTGCCCAAGCTGCGCGCCGGACAGATCGAGGCTGGAGGCCTTGTCGCGGTTCAGTAACTGGACGATCGCATCTTCGGGACCGGATTTCAGAAGACTCGCGATTTCATCCCGGAACGTCGGCGTCACGAAAACGTCTCGCATGCCCGTGGATAACCCGACAAACGCCGCTGGAGGCGGGGGAAATTCCTTCCCGCCCACCACCCGAGGGTCATCCTTGAGCCGCCGCCAAAGAAGATTCCACAGATCGGCTCCCGCGACATTCCCGCGGTGACGCCCGCCGATCGTCAGGACGTTGTTGAACGTCCTCGTGGACACCGTGAGTTGCGGATACGTGACGAGGATGCCGTAGAAGGTCTGGATTGCCCCGTCCAGCAAAGGCGCCTTGACCGCAGCAGCGAGATTGCTGGCGTTGAGTGCCACCAGCAGTTTGTCGAGAAGCTGCGCACAGCGCTCGGGCATCAGGTAGTTGCCCCCCAATGCTTCGACGAGCGTCGTGGTCGTGCTCGCGAATTCGGCCGTCACTTCCAGACCCTGGCCGGGTATCCACAGCTGCGCGAGCTGCGCCATGGTGAACCCGGCTTCGGCCAGATGCTCCTGCCGTGTCGAAGCGACGAGCACGTTCGCATAGGCCAGCAGGATCCGCGTATGGATTCCGGAAAGCGCTGGGAACTGTCCACTCTCCTGGGCGAGGTTTGCGCAAAATAACAGTGGGTCACTGGTGCGCGCGGCGTCGGTGCCGGTCACGTCCCCGTTGGCACGCACTTCGAACGGCGCATTGGAGATGCAGAACATCTGAACAAGCCCGTACGCCAGTTTCGCGTGGGTCCGCAAGAAGAGATCCGCCTGCCCGGGGTCCATGCCGAATGCGGCCATGACCGCGGAGTAGGTCATGACACGCGCCATCGACTGAGCCGTGCCGATCGTGCCAGTGCTCGTTGCATCCGCGGCGCCCAGAGTCGGGTCCGCCGATCGCACTCGCAACATGCGCAGCAGTTCATGAGAGCCGAAATGCCCCTGGGGATGCCGCTTCACGACGTCCCATAGCGCTGCCGCGATTTCCCGAGAGAGCGACACTCCCCCGACACCCGCGTGTTCCGTCGCCCGACGCATGGCAAGACAGAAGGCGTCCAGCATCCCCGGCACGAGCTTTCGCACCACATCGATCGGGCTGTTGTCCATCGCCTGGATCACGGCCGCGTAGACCTTCGCGCAGAGCGTCGCCACTTTGCGATTCCTCACGAAAGCCAGTTCACCGCAGAGTGTCATGACGTCGAGGCAATTCTGATGGGTCAGCGTGGACGCGCAGAAAATCGAACCATCGGTACCCGCGTGGAGCAGCGCCGGCCGTGCGCAAAAGAGCTCCGCGAACAGGTCCGGATTTTTCGTCCCCCTGCGCGGTGCGAAAAAGGCCTCGACTGCTTCCCGTGGAATACCCAGCCCCAGCATCAAGGTGCTGGATGAGTCCGCGCCCGCCGCCGCCGCGGTGATCGCAGGCGGAATCGGTGCAAGCGTTCGCGCAAGCAGTTCGCGCACGCCGTCCCTCAGGAATTCGGCCGGCAACTCGTTCAGCATGCTTTCGGCCGCCAGCACCAGATCGGGGCTACCGACCAGTCGTGGATTTGAATCCAGGAGCATTCCGAATTGCCGCAGGAAACCATACGCGTCAAGCCGGTCCCGCGGACCTTTTTCCTCGACGACGCGCCGCGCGCTTGCCAACAGGATGGCGGCGGCAACGTGAGGCAGCGGAGTCTTGTCGTTGAAGGCGATGGACCAGCACAGCTCGCCGATCTGCGCCCCGTTCAACGACCGAGTGCACGCCACCAGGCCCTGCGCGTTGACCGTGAATGGAGCGCCGGCTATGCAAAAGAGACGTTCGAATCCGCGAACAGCCGACCGCTCGGCCTCCCTGAACATGTCGGCTTGCGCTTCATCCAGCCCTAAAGCGGTCATCACCTGCTCATACTTCACGCCCAGGTCCGCATGAGCGGAACGCATTGGCACTTTCGACACCGATTCGAGCATATGTTCGGCGGGCGGAATGACCTGCTCGCAGACGAGCAGCATGTAGTGCACTTCGATCGCCCGAGCGCTCAGGCGCTGGCCGTTCACATCGATCTGCAGGTTCTCGCCGCCGCCGCATATGTCGAAGAGCGTATGGACGAATTGATGGTAGTCGCCCGGCAATTCGATACTGACGCGCCTGACGCCCGGCGCGTACCTGAGCGCGTTCATCAGGTCGCGTGCCTGCGCACCCGACAAGGTGAATCCCGTGCAGTCGACATGGGTCACGCCCGAGGACATCCGCGGAATTTCATTGAGCAGCTCTTCCAGGCTTGCGAACACCTTGATCGTGGACGAGCCGGCGTCCAGTTTGAACCCGGGCGCGAGGCTCAGAGCCTGCGCAAGAGCGGCCGGCGAAAGGAATCGGTCCCCCACCGCGTCCACGAGCCCTCTGATCGCTTGCGCGAGAGAGGGTGTGACGGTCACGCGATGGGTCGCCACCAGACCCACGAACCGGGTCAGGACCTGCGCGGCTTGGGCCATCGCCAGCGGCTCTCCGCTCGAAGCAAGGCTTTCCACATGCGCCTGCAACGAGGTCATCAGACCGGTGTTCGAAAGATCAAGCGATTCCAGGCAGTGCGCACTCCCCAGCCCGGTGGTCAGCAAGTATTCGGAGTCCGGGCTGCCGCTGCTGTGGCGCAGGTGACTGAACCAATCCGCGAACAGCATCGTGTTGCCGCTGAGATTCAACGACCTGAGCGCATTGTTCGCGTGCTGCGTCCCTTCCTCCCGGCAAAGGGGAGTCATCAGGTCGCGATACGCGCTGCCGCTCAGCGCGTTGGTCGACAGGTCGAGCTTTTTGAGTGTTCCATTCACCGCCAGCGCATTCCCCAGGGCCGCCGCGGTGTGCCAACCCAGGTCGTTGTTCGACAGGTTCAGCTCGACCAGTCGGGAGCCTTCTTCCAACAGGTCCGCGATCTCAACATCGAAGTGATCCGGCAGGCGACAACCCTCGAGCGACAGATGACTGACATCCGTGCGCCGCAGCGCCCGCGCCAGGTTGGCGACTTCGGCGCGCGTCGTGAACGACGCGCCCGACAAATCGAGGTGCGTGATTCCCTCGCGCCTCAACCGATCGGCGATCGCATCGACCGTCCCGGTCTTCAGCAGGGCGAGCAGTTCACCGCGGAAGGCCGGCGCGGCGCTCGGTTGGAGATTGGTCGAAGCGACCAGCGTGTTTCGATTGCCGGCGGCCAGGTTTGTCATCGACATGGGGAAATCCTCGTGGTCTGACCTGCTAGGTGACCACGAGAACCATTTATTTCCCGCCCCGATACTTGTCGCGGGGCCGGCGGCCGCCCGTCAGACCTTCCACTTCTCCAGCAGCTTCTCCGGGCCCATGCTGTCGTAGCCCTCGAACGGCTGGTGGATCCACGGATTGGTGGGCAGGAATTCCACCGAGTAATCGGGCGTGAACTTCGACAGACCCTTGGTCCAGATCACCGCGCTGCGCAACTCGCTGATCGGCTTGTAGCTGGTGCGCAGCATCTCCAGTACAGCGTGCAACGTGTGGCCGGAATCGGCGAGGTCGTCGACCAGCAGCACCTTGCCCGCGATCTCGCCTTGCGGCGTGGTGATGTAACGCGCGATGTCCAGGTGGCCCTGCACGGTGCCGGCCGCGGCGCGATAGGAACTGGTGGACATGATCGCGAGCGGCTTGTCGAAGATGCGCGAGAGGATGTCCCCCGGCCGCATGCCGCCGCGCGCGAGGCACAGGATGGTGTCGAACTCCCAACCCGATTGATGCACCTTGATCGCCAGCTTCTCGATCAGGCTGTGGTACTCGTCGTAGCTCACGTACAGGTGCTTGCCGTCTTCGGTCAACATTCTTTTGTCCTTAGGCGAGGAAGGGGTGGCGCATCATGATGGTGTGGTCGCGGTCGGGGCTGGTCGAGATCATATCGATCGGCACGCCGGACACCTGCTCGATGCGCTGCAGATAGAGGCGCGCGTTCACCGGAAGCTTGTCGTATTGCGTCACGCCCACGGTGCTCTCCGTCCAGCCTTCCAGCGTCTCGTACACCGGCTTGCAGCGCGCGATCTCGTCGGCGCCGAGCGGCAGGATGTCCGTGTGTTCGCCATCGAGCTCGTAGCCGGTGCACAGCAGCAGCTCCTCGATGCCGTCCAGCACGTCGAGCTTGGTGATGCACAGGCCCGACAGGCCGTTCACCTGCGCCGAGCGCTTGAGAAGCGCCGCGTCGAACCAGCCGCAGCGCCGGCTGCGCCCCGTGGTCACGCCCTTTTCCTTGCCGACGGTAGACAGGTGGTAACCCACAGTGCCAGGCGTCGCCCAATCGAGCTCGGTCGGGAACGGCCCGCCGCCCACGCGGGTGCAATAAGCCTTCGTAATACCCAGGATGTAGTGCAACATGCCCGGCCCAACGCCCGCCCCTGCCGACGCGTTGCCCGCGACGCAGTTGCTCGACGTGACGTATGGATAGGTGCCGTGGTCCACGTCCAGCAGCGTGCCCTGCGCGCCCTCGAAGAGCAGGTTGTCGCCGTGCAGGTGCGCCTCGTTCAGCTCGCGCGAGACGTCCGCCATCATCGGGCGCAGCAACTCGGCGTGCTTCATCGATTCGTCGAACACCTGCTGGAAATCCACCGGCGGCGCGTTGAGGAATTTCGTGAGCACGAAGTTGTGCAGCTCCAGCACCACCTTGAGTTTTTCGGCGAAGCGTTCGGGATGCTTCAAATCCTGCACGCGCAACGCACGGCGGGCGACCTTGTCCTCGTACGCGGGGCCGATGCCGCGGCCGGTGGTGCCGATCTTTTCGGTGCCGCCTTGTTCGCGCAGCGTCTCGCGCGCGATGTCGATCGCCGCATGGAAGGGCAGGATCAAGGGGCAAGCTTCGCTGATGCGAAGGCGCGAGCGAACCTCGACGCCGGCCTTCTCCAGTCCTTCGATTTCCTCGAACAGCTTGGCGGCCGACAGCACGACGCCGTTGCCGATGTAGCACTTCACCCCCGGGCGCATGATGCCGCTCGGGATGAGGTGCAGCGCGGTCTTCACGCCGTTGATCACCAGCGTGTGGCCGGCGTTGTGGCCGCCCTGGAAGCGCACCACG
>JAZKIF010000205.1:8380-17929 GCA_040385005.1 Pseudomonadota bacterium | reverse complement strand
TAGCGACCGGAAGACCCGGAGAACGGCCACCCCGTCCGCCGGCCGCCGCCACCCACACAGGCCCGTGCAAGGCCCGTGCAACCCCCTTGCATGGTCGATGCAAACGACTAAGCCAGAGCAGTAAGCAAAACGATCGCCCGCGCCTCAATGGCCAGCCCCTGCCCCACGGGTCCCAGCTTCTCCGCCGTCTTCGCCTTCACGTTGACCTGCGACGGTTGCAAATCAAGCGCACCCGCGATCGCGGCGCACATCGCATCGATGTACGCCGCCAGTTTCGGCGCCTGCGCGATCACGGTGCTGTCGACGTTCCAAATCTCGAACCCCTTCTCGCGCACACGCCGGACCGCTTCGGTCAGCAGCACGAGAGAATCCGCGCCCTTGAAGCGATCGTCGGTGTCGGGAAAGTGCCGGCCGATGTCGCCAAGTCCCGCCGCGCCGAGCAACGCATCGGTGATCGCGTGCAGCAGCACATCCGCATCGGAGTGGCCAAGTAACCCTCGCTCGAAGGGAATCTCCACGCCGCCGATGACGAGCTTGCGGCCCGGCACGAGCGCATGGACATCCCAGCCCTCGCCGATGCGAAACGAACTCATCGCGTGCGGGCTTTCAACACCGCTTCGGCGAGCGCGAAGTCATCGGGGTACGTGACCTTGAAATTCTGCGTGCCGCCGGGCACCAGCAGCGGCTTCAATCCAAGAGCTTCCACCGCCGTCGCCTCGTCCGTCACCTGCGAGCCCGCCTTCTCCAGCGCCTGCATCAGCAGGCCGATGCGGAACATCTGCGGGGTCTGCGCGAGCCACTTGTCCTCGCGGTCGATGGTCTCGGCCACGCGGCCGTTCGCTTCGCGCTTGAGTGTATCGGGCAGCTTCTGCGCGAGCAGCCCGCCGATCTCGTCCGGAATGCACGCGTCGATGAGCGAATCGATGAGCAGGGGCGTGATCAGACATCGCGCCGCATCGTGGACCAGCACCCAGTCGCTCTCGGTCGCGCCGGTGCGCGTCAATTCGTACATGCCGTTGGCGACGCTGGCCGCGCGCGTCGCGCCGCCGCAGTTCGCGACCAGGGCCGAGGTGGGGTTTCGCTCGAAGAAACCATCGCCCGGGGCAACCACCACCACGGTGCGCGAGATTCGCTTGACCGCCGCCAGCGCGGCAAGTGTGTGCCAGACCATCGGTTGGCCGGCGATGCGTTCGTACTGCTTCGGGCCGGGGGTGCCGGCGCGGCTGCCCGTGCCCGCGCACGGAACCAACGCATAGAAGCGGGAATTCGGTCTGCTGTCACTACTTGGCATGTTGTCCATTCTAGAATCGTGCTTCGCACCCCGCCCTGTCCAGGCGCGGGGTGTTTTGTATGTTTCAAGCCTTGCATGGAATTACCCAAGCTAAAGCCCGGTCAGCGTTTCACCCTTCCTCGTCCGCCTGGCTCGGCCGACGCGCTGTTGCTCGCGCGGCTGGCCCAGCGCACCAAAGGCGCCGGCCGCCTGACTGCGATCGTCACCTCCGATGCGACCGATGCCCAGCGGCTCATCGATGAGGTTGCATTTTTCGCGCCCGACCTGCGCTGCGTCCTGTTCCCGGACTGGGAGACCCTGCCGTACGACACGTTCTCGCCGCACCAGGACCTGATCAGCGAGCGGCTCTCCACGCTCTGGCGCATCTCGCAAGGCGATGCGGATGTGGTCATCGTTCCGGCCACCACAGCGCTCTATCGGGTGGCGCCGCCGTCCTTCCTTGCAGGGTACACCTTTCACTTCCAGGTGAAGCAGAAACTGCAGGAAGCCCGGCTGCGCGCGCAGTTGACGCTCGCGGGCTACAGCCACGTCACGCAAGTCGTCGGGCCGGGCGAGTACGCGGTGCGCGGCGGGCTGATCGATCTGTTCCCGATGGGTTCGAGCGTGCCGTTTCGCGTGGACCTGTTCGACGACGAGATCGATTCGATCCGCACCTTCGATCCCGACAGCCAGCGCAGCCTGTACCCGGTGCCCGAAGTGCGATTGCTGCCGGGCCGCGAATTCCCGATGGACGACGACGCCCGCGCGAAATTCCGCAGCCGCTGGCGCGAGCTGCTCGAGGGCGATCCGACCAAGAGCCGCATCTACAAGGACATCGGCGCCGGCGTCGCGACGGCGGGCATCGAGTACTACCTGCCCCTCTTCTTCGACGAGACGGCGACGGTGTTCGACTATGTAGGCGAAAAGGCCACCGTCGTTCTGCATGGCGACGTCGAGGCGGCGTTCCAGCGCTTCTGGCAGGACACGCGCGACCGGTACCGCCTGGTGCAGGGCGATCCCGAGAGACCCGCACTCGCGCCGGACACTTTGTTTCTCACGGCCGAGCAGTTCTACGGTCGGGCGAACGAGCATGAGCAGCTGGCCGTGCGGTCGTCGGCCGAGGACACATCGCCGTTCGCGGAATTCGATGCCCTCCCTCCCATGGCCGTCGTCCGCGGCGCGGAAGAACCCCTCGCCAAACTCAAGGAGCACCTGCGCAACACGCAGCATCGCGCGCTGATCCTCGCCGAAAGCGACGGCCGGCGCGAGAGCCTGCTGGACTTCATCCGCGCGAGCCATCTCTCGCCGCCGGCCTTCGACTCGCTGGAAGAATTCCAGGCGAGCGACGAGAAGCTCGGCATCGCCACCGCGCCGCTCAACGTCGGCTTCGCCTGGCTCGAGGAAGGCATCGACCTCATCACCGAGACCGAACTCTTCGCCGCCGGCCCGACGACACGGCGCAAGAAGAAGCAGGAGCAGGTCAGCGACGTCGAGGCGTTGATCAAGGACCTCTCGGAGTTGAACATCGGCGATCCGGTGGTGCACTCGCAGCACGGCATCGGACGATATCGCGGCCTCGTCAACATGGACCTGGGCCAGGGCAGCACGGAGTTTCTTCACCTCGAGTACGCGGACAAGGCGCTTCTCTACGTCCCGGTGAGCCAGCTCCACCTGATCAGCCGCTACACCGGCGTCTCCGCCGACGAAGCGCCGCTGCACAAGCTCGGATCGGGCCAGTGGGAGAAGGCAAGGCGCAGGGCCGCTGAACAGGTGCGCGACACCGCCGCCGAACTGCTGAACATCTACGCCCGCCGCGCCGCACGCGAAGGCCATGCGTTCCGCTACTCGGCGCAGGACTACGAAACCTTCGCGAACGATTTCGGCTTCGAGGAGACGGCGGACCAGAACGCCGCGATCCACGCCGTGATCCAGGACATGATCTCGCCGCAGCCGATGGACCGGCTGGTATGCGGCGACGTGGGCTTCGGCAAGACGGAAGTCGCGCTGCGCGCCGCATTCATCGCCGTCACCGGCGGCAAGCAGGTGGCCTTCCTCGGCCCCACGACCTTGCTCGTCGAGCAGCACTACACGACGTTGGTCGATCGCTTCAGCAAGTGGCCCGTAAAGGTTGCCGAAGTCTCGCGCTTCCGCTCGACGAAGGAAGTGAACGCCACGCTAAAAGGCCTCGCGGACGGCACCGTGGACATCGTCGTCGGTACGCACAAACTGTTGTCCGAATCCACGAAGTTCGCGAACCTGGGCCTGCTGATCATCGACGAGGAGCATCGCTTCGGCGTGCGCCACAAGGAAGCGATGAAGGCCATGCGCGCCGAAGTGGACGTGCTGACGCTCACGGCGACCCCGATCCCGCGCACGCTTGGCATGGCGCTCGAAGGCTTGCGCGATCTCTCCGTCATCGCCACCGCGCCGCAGCGCCGGCTCGCCATCAAGACCTTCGTGCGCAACGAAGGTAACGGCGTCATCCGCGAAGCCGTGCTGCGCGAGTTGAAGCGCGGCGGGCAGATCTACTTCCTGCACAACGAAGTCGAGACGATCGAGAACCGACGCGAAGCGCTGGAGCGATTGCTCCCCGAAGCGCGCATCGCGGTGGCGCATGGCCAGATGCCCGAGCGCGACCTCGAGCGCGTGATGCGCGACTTCATCTCGCAGCGCTTCAACCTGCTGCTGTGCTCGACCATCATCGAGACCGGCATCGACGTGCCGAGCGCCAACACGATCGTCATCAGCCGCGCGGACAAGTTCGGCCTCGCGCAGCTGCACCAGCTGCGCGGCCGCGTCGGGCGCAGCCACCACCAGGCGTATGCGTACCTGATGGTCCCCGACACGGAAGGCCTCACGCGGCAGGCCTCGCAACGGCTCGATGCGATCCAGCAGATGGAGGAACTCGGCTCGGGCTTCTACCTCGCGATGCACGACCTGGAAATCCGCGGCGCCGGTGAAGTGCTCGGTGAGAACCAGAGCGGCAACATGCTGGAAGTCGGCTTCCAGCTGTACAACGAGATGCTCTCCGAAGCCGTCCGCTCGCTCAAGGAGGGCCACGAGCCGGACCTGCTGTCGCCGCTGTCGGTGACGACCGACATCAACCTGCATGCGCCCGCGCTGCTGCCCGACGACTACTGCGGCGACGTGCATTTGCGGCTCTCGTTCTACAAGCGTCTCGCGACGGCAAAGAACACCGACCAGATCGACGCGCTGCTGGAAGAGATCGTCGACCGCTTCGGAAAGCTGCCCGCACAGGCGCAGACGCTGATCGACGTGCATCGCCTGCGCGTGCTTGCGAAGCCCTATGGCGTGGTGAAGGTGGATGCGGCGCCGGGCGTCATCAACATCACGTTCCGCGCGAATCCGCCGATCGACCCGATGCGCATCATCGAGCTGGTGCAAAAGCACAAGCACATCAAGCTCGCGGGGAACGAGAAGCTGCGCATAGAACGCGAGCTGAAGGACCCGAAAGACCGCGCGCAGATGGTGCGCGATGTGTTGCGGTCGCTGGGGCAGCCGAAAGTGGCAACGCCCGCATAGCTTGTCATTGCGGGCTTGACCCGCAATCGATGCGCGCAATGAGAAAATCACGACATGACGACCGCCCAAGAAATCTCCCCCGGCCTGGTGATCCAGGGCTTCACGCCGCCCCTGAACCTGAAGGACTTCCGCCTCATCGCGTTCGACATGGACTCCACGCTCATCAACATCGAGTGCGTGGATGAAATCGCCGACGCGGTGGGCCGCAAGGAAGAAGTCGCGGCGATCACCGAAGCCGCGATGCGCGGCGAGATCGCCGACTACAAGGAAAGCCTGCGCAGGCGCGTCGCCCTGCTGCGCGGCGTCACCATCGCCGACATGGAGCAAATCTATGTCGAGCGCCTGCGGCTCAACCCCGGTGCGCGCGAACTCGTGGCCGCGTGCAAGGCCGCAGGACTCAAGATATTGCTCGTCTCCGGCGGGTTCACGTTCTTCACCGACCGCATCCGCGACGAACTCGGCATCGATTTCACCCGCTCCAACATCCTCGAAGTGGAATCGGGCCCGAACTGCGGGCAACTCACCGGCCGCATGGTGGACCAGCCGTGGGGCGACATCTGCGACGGCGACGAAAAACGCAAGATGTTCCTGGAGACCTGCGCGCAACTTGGCATCTCGCCGAAGCAGGCCATCGCAATGGGCGACGGCGCGAACGATCTTCCGATGATGGGGGAAGCAGGTCTGTCGGTGGCGTATCACGCCAAGCCGAAGGTGCGCGAACAGGCAATGGTTCAGATCAATTCGGGCGGGCTGGAAAGGCTGCTCGAAGTGGTGCGTTAGGCAGGCCCCGCTACTGACTGCGCTTGCCTCAATGCAGGCTGCAGATGGGAACGCAGAGCGGCAACCACATCTTGCAGGGGCGCAACCATCAGCTGGTTCTTGTTCAAGAAGGCTTGCCAGAGTCTCATTCGCGACAAGTCCAGCGCAAACTCCTCGCTCAACCCGATGGGCAGCGCATCCGGCAATGGCGTGCCACGCCGCCCAAAAGTCGCGGCGATGGCCTTCGCGAGAATCGCCATGTCCAGCGTCTCGCGCTCCAGTAACACGGACAAGTCCACATAGTCCTTCAAGCGGGTGTTCGTCATGCCGAGCAGAGTGATGGCGTGAAGCTTCTCGGCGATGACCGTATACACCGGGTAAGTCTGCAACTTGGGCGCGGGGAAGTCGTCCAGCATCACCGGAAACACCGCCGGCACCGGCCCGGGAGTGACGGCGTCGCCAAATCCGACGTCGACCTGCGTCTTCAGCCGTGCGCCCGCCAATTCGCCGGCAATGAAGACCCGGGCGCCGCCGTACCCGCCTTCCTTCCGAATGTCTTGTGCACTGACGCTGGCGGGATCGAATTCAATGCCATCCTCGACAGCGACCGACGCGATCTCCCTGAACGTTTGCCGGACGGATTCGAGATCACATGGGCCGAAACCCAGCAGGTCCACATCTCGCGTGGGCCGGTGCGGCATGTCGTACCAGAGCGTGAACAACATGGCGCCTTTGAGCAAGTACCGATCCGCATGAGCGGACCGGCTCAGGCGGTAGAGCAACCTCTCGAGCGCATAGCGCACCAGCACACCATTGAAGTCCGATTGTTCGACCTTTGCCAGGTTCAGCAGCCGGGCTCTCACGGACGCAGCGAGGTCCTTGCCTTTGTGCTGGCTCATTCAATGGCCTCCAGATAGGGCCGCATCACATTGGCCACACGGCAGATCCTGGCAAATCGCCAGAGCGCTTCAGCCGTCGCCAGCTTGTGCGCGCGCGCGTCTCGCAGAGCTTCCAGCGCCACGTCGAGGCCGATCTTGTTGCGATGCTTGAAGCAGTCGGCCACCGTCTTCGCCACGCCGTAGACGCGCAGTGTTACCTGGTCGCGATCGAAAGTTTCGATGCCTTCCGAATACGCATCGCCGGTGAACTGAACCATTCTGACCGGCGGATAGTCGATCTTCGGCGCGTGGCTTCCGCGCGGCATTGCAATCCATACCTCCCGTGGCAACTGGGTCGTCAGCCCATGGAATTGCAGTGCAGTGAGCAGGCAGAACACCGATTGCGGCACCCTGGTCGCCACGGTGGAAAGGGTCTCGTGCTCCGAGCGACTGCTGCCCGGCAGCTTGTACAGGCCTCGCCCCACTTTCTCCAGTTGGCCACTGGCCGCAAGGCGAGTCAGCGCCACGCGCGCTGCACCCACGTCGCGCAGGTCGGCAGGCCGCAGCAAGCCCTTCTGGCGCGCCAGATCGAGAATGCGCAAGGTGTGGGTGTTAGTCCGCATGGACACGCAGTATGTTCCATTTGTTCGTCGATTGCAAATATTCGACGAAGAAATGGAACATTCGCTCAAGAGCCCGTTTCACCCCGGCAACGTCACCCTGAACGCCGTCCCCCGCCCCAGCTCGCTGCGCACCTCGATCTTCCCGCCGTGCATCTCCACCGCGTTCTTCACGATCGCGAGCCCCAACCCCGTCCCCGGGATGCTGCCCACATTGCTCGCGCGGTGAAACGACTCGAACAGGTGCGGCACTTCATCCGGCGGGATGCCGATGCCTTCATCCGTGACCTCGAACTCCGTCGCCCCATCACCACGCCTGACGTTGAACGCCACCTTGCCGCCCTGCGGTGAATACTTCAACGCATTCGACAACAGGTTGCTGAAGATGTGCCGCAGCAGCTTCTCGTCGTAGTCCCCCGCCCCGAGCCCCGGCGCGAAATCCATCGCCACTTCACTGCGGCTGTCCGGCTGCTGCGCGCGCGCTTCGTCGACGAACTTGCGGCACAGGGGAGCGAGATCGACCCGCTCCGGCGCGAACTCCAGCATGCCCGCATCGGCCTTGCCGAGCAGCAGCACGCGGTCCATCATCCGCGTCATCCGCTGCACGCCCGATGCGATGCTGTCCAGCACCTCCAGCCGCTCCACCTGCGGGAGACGGTCGCCATAGTGGCGCAGCAGTTCTTCCGCCGACATGATCGCGGCCAGCGGGGTGCGGAATTCGTGGCTGGTCATCGCGACGAAGCGGCTGCGCAACTCGTTCAGCGCCTTCTGCTGCTCCAGCGCCTCGATCATCTCGGCCTCGGACTTCTTGCGGCCGGTGATGTCCAGGAAGGTCCAGATCACGCCCGAGTCCGGGTCATGCGGCTTGACGCAGCTGCCGCCCATCTCCACCCAGAACAGCTCGCCGTTGCGCCGCTTCAACTGTCGCTCGCAAATGTACGAGCCGGTCTCGATCAACGCGGCCCGCGCTTCGCGCCCGAAGCGCTCCCACGATTCCTCGTCGGGATGGATGTAGCTGGAGGTCTGGCCGATGAGGATCTGCCTCGGGTAGCCGAGCATCCGCGCGAACTTCTCGTTCACCCATTCGTGCCGCCGCGCGACCGAGAGCACGATGCCCACGAGCGCGCTGTTCAGGATCGCTTCGCGCTCGGAAGTGTTCTTGCGCAACTGCTCCTCCAGCGCCTTGCGCCGGGTGATGTCCATGATCACCCAAACGGTGCCCTGCGTCAGGTCGGCGCGGTTCACGGCCTTGCCCGAAAGCAGGATCCAGATGCGCGTGCCATCCGTTTGCTGCACTTCCATCTCGCGCTGGTAAGTCTCGCCGCGCGCGGCGTGCGCCGCCACCTGCGCGCCCACTTCGAGGTACTGCTCGCGGCTCAGGTAGAACGGCTCCATCGACTGGATCTGGTGCTGGCGCGCGCCGAAGATGTCCAGCATCGCCTTGTTGGCCCAGCGCATGCGGCCCTTCGCGGTGAGGAACACGATGCCGACGATCGAGTTCTCCAGAATGTTCTCGCGCTCTTCGAGCAGGGTCTTCAGCCGATCCTGCGACTGGCTGAGCGCTTCGACCATCGCGTGTTCCGCGGCGATGCGGGCCTGCGCCGCCTCCTTGAAACGGCGCGCGACGTTGATGCGGTCCGCGAGCGCGAAGGACAGCAGCACCATCTCCAGCGCGGAGCCGATCAGGAGTGCATTCGCCGTGAAGGCGTTGGAGGGCAGCACGCCGACGTTGTGCAGCGCCAGCGTCACCACGCCGACCAGCAGCAGCGTCCATGCCGTGAAGAAATAGCGCGCGCCCGCGTATTCGCGCCGGATGCTGATGATGCCGACCCCCACCATCGACGCGACGCTCACCACCGCCAGCACCGTCACCATCCACGACGAGACGACATAGGGCAAGGTTACCGCGGCCGCCGCCGCGAGTGCCCACCCCGCCATCTGGGCGACCAGGAAACGATCGATGCGCGGCATGCGCACCGCACTTGCCAGGAAGTTGCGCGCGAACTGCAACCCGAACAAGGCTGCCGCGGACAGCCCCACGGGCGGCGAGACGCCGTTCCACCAGGTCAGCGGCGTCCACAGGAACTGCGCGCCGAGCCCGGTCAGCGCCGCCTGCCCGATGGCCATCGACCCCACGAAGGCGGCGTAGATCAGGTAGCCCGATTCGCGCACCGAAACCCACAACAGCAGGTTGTAGAGGCCCAGCCCGATCAGGAGGCCGAAATAAAGGCTGAGCGCGGCATAGGCTCCCTGGTCGTGCTGCCACAGCGCGGCGGGCCGCCACAGGGTCGCGGGCACGGAGACGGTGCCCTCCGACTGGACGCGAAGGTAGATCGTCGCGTCGCCGGTGCGCGGCAACCGCAGCGGCAGCACGTGGTTGCGATGCGGAATCGCGCGCTCGCCGAAGTCGTGCGAATCGCCGGCCTGTTGCCGGTCGAAGCCGAATGCCGCATCCGCCGTCACGATGCTGTCCGTGTGA
>JAZKIF010000205.1:0-8370 GCA_040385005.1 Pseudomonadota bacterium | reverse complement strand
AATGCCGCATCCGGCGCATACAACTCGATCTGGTCCAGCGGTGGATAGGCCACTTCGAGCAGCCAGTCGGGCTGCGTGATGGTCGAAGTGCGCAGCGTCACTCGCAGCCAGATCGCCGAATCGGTCAGCCCGAAATTCGCGCCCGGCCCACTCTGCGCCACGGGCCTGAAGCGCGCTTGTTGCGCGGGCTGGAGGATGTCGTCCAGCTTCAGTTGTCCGTCCTTGTCTTCGAGGTATTCGAAGCTGCGCGAGAGCGGATAGCTGGCGTCCGTGCCCACCGTGATCTCGCCCGCCGTGGCCTGCCGGTGCGCCGCGCACAGCGCGAGGCAGCACACGAGGGCAAGCCACCATCCACGCATCAAACGCGCTCCAGCCGGTTGCTTGCGGCCTGCGTGGTGAACTGCGCGAGCGTCTCGATCTTCGTGTCCCGCCGCGTCACGTCGTCCACCACACGCAGCGTCGCCGTCATCTTGCCGGGGGTGAATTCGGCGATGCCGTAGCCCTTGCGCGAGGCCTCCGCGAAAACGAAGTGCGGATTCTCGGCGAGAACCTCCGCGATCCGCGCATTGCCACCGGAGCGCGACGAGATGCTGGTGCCGCACAACTCCACGCCGATCGTCGCGCTGTCCGCGCGGTCGTAGTCGGCCTTCACATGGCCGACCCAATTCTCATGCACGTCGCCGCCCAGCAGCACGGGATTGGCCACGCGATTTTTCTGCAGCGATTGCGAGAAACGCCCGCGCGCCGCCGCGTAGCCATCCCAGCCGTCGTTCCACAGCGATTGCCCCGGGCCGGCCTTGAAATCGCGCCGCCCGAAGAGCGTCTGTTGCGCAACAACCGTCCACCCCGTGTTCGCCTGCGCGAAAGCGCCATCGACCCACGCCTCCTGCGCTGCGCCGAGCAGCGTGCGCGCGGGATCGTCCCACGCGGCGCACGTCGCGGGATCGAGCGTGGCGGACCCGAGCCTGCCGCCCGGACTGCACGCCTGCGCGCCCCGGTATTGGCGATCGTCAAGCACGATGAGGCTGCCCAGGCGCCCGAGCCGCTGGTGCGAATACAGGCGGACTTCGGCTCCGGCTTGCAGGCCCGCGACCGCGCGCGTGAGGGCGCTCGCGCGCACCGGCATGTGTTCGTAGAACGCCTGATACGCCGCCGCACGCCGCGCCGCGAAGTCCGGCACCGCCGGGCCGCTGTTGCCGGCCGTCACACCCGCGTAATCGTTCTGCACCTCGTGGTCGTCCCAGGTGACGACCCAGGGGCACGCCGCATGCATGGCTTGCAGTTCCGCCTCACCCTTGTGCAAGGCATAGCGTTGGCGATAGCCCTCCAGCGTCGTCACCCAGCCACCGGGCGGCACGCGCACCGGGTTCGCGGCGCCGGCGTATTCGTAGATGTAGTCGCCCAGGAAGATCACCGCGTCGAGCTTCTCCTCGCGCATGTGGCGGTAGGCGCTGAAATAGCCGTGCTCCCAACGCTGGCACGACGCGTACGCGAAGCGCAGGGACTGCACCATCGCATCCGGCGCGGGAAAGGTGCGCGTGCGCCCGACCGGGCTCGTCACGCCGCCCGCGATGAAGCGATAGAAGTACCAGCGATCCGGCTCCAGCCCGCCCACTTCCGCGTGGACAGAATGCGCGAGTTCGGCAAGCGCCTGCGCCTGCCCGCGCTGCGCGATGCGCGAGAACGCCTCGTCGTGCGCGACCTCCCACTGCACCGTCACGGCGTCGTTGCCGAGCGCGGGCGACACGAGCCGCGTCCACAGCACGACCGAATCGTGGAGCGGCGAGCCGCTGGCCACGCCGAGCGCGAACGGGTCGCTCGTGAAGCGTTGCGCTTGCGACCATGCGCTGCGCGGCAGCCAAAGCGCCGTGGCGGCGGAGCCCGCCAGTTGAAGCAGGCGGCGGCGATCGATACCGGTGCCAGAGGTCATGCGGTGATTCCATTTCCATCGATGCGCAGCCCGCGCGCGAGCCGCACGCGGTACAGCAGGAAAACGACGATGCTGATGTTGAGCAGGTTCCACGCGATGCCGTTCAGGAACGCCGCGTGGTACGAGCCGGTCAGGTCGAACACGGCGCCGGACATCCAGCCCCCCAGCGCCATGCCGAACAAGGTCGCCATCAGCACGGTGCCGACGCGCGCGCCCGCCTCTTTCTGCGAGAAGTGCTCTCGCACGATCAAGGCGTAGGCCGGCACGATGCCGCCCTGAAACAGCCCGAACATCCCGGAGACAAGGTAGAGCGACACCAACCCGTTGAACGGCAGGAACATCAGCAGCGCCACGCCTTGCAGCACGGAGCCGAGCAGCAGCGTGCGCAGTCCCCCGATGCGGTCCGAGATCCACCCGGAAATCAGCCGGCTCACCACGCCCATGCCCAGCATCACGGCGAGCATTTCCGCGCCACGTGCAGCGCCGAACCCCAGGTCGCCGCAGTACGCGACGATGTGCACTTGAGGCATCGACATCGCGACACAGCAGGAGACGCCCGCGAGGCACAGCAGCGCCTGCACCGCGCCGGGGCTCATTCCCATGGGGCGATCGGTGCCCGGTCCGGTTGCGGCCACCACGGGGGCGGGCTGCGGCGGTGGCGCGCGGCGCAGGATGAGCGCGAGCGGAAGCATCGTCGTCACGCAGAAGATGCCGATGCCGATGTACGTCTGCCGCCAGCCCGCGGTCTCGATGAAGTGCTGGATCACGGGCGGCCAGATCGCGCCGGCCACGTAGTTGCCGCTCATGCAGATCGCGAGCGCGATGCCGCGGCGGCGGTCGAACCACTGCGAGGTGTCCGCGACGAGCGGTGCGAAAGTCGCCGACGTGCCCAGGAAGCCAATGAAGAAGCCCTGCGCCAGGCTGAACACCCACACGTTGGGCGCGATGCCCGCCGCGATGAAGCCCGCCCCGATGCCCACGGCGCCTACCATCACCGGCATCCACACGCCGAAGCGATCCGAAAGGCGTCCCATCATCACGCCGCCCAGCCCGAAGCCCACCATCGTGAGCGTGTACGGCAGCGACGCGTCGCCGCGCGCGAGGTGGAACTCTTCCTGGATGCGCGGCAGCACCACGGCGATGGAGTACATGCCCGCGCCCCCGATGGTCATCAGCACGAGCGACACGACGAGCCGCATCCAGGCGTAGGTTGATTCGATGTCGGCGCGTGTGGCGGGGGTCCTGCTCATCCGGGTATTTGACACGATGCGGCCACCGGGGGCGTTGGGGGTTTACGGCACTTCGGGCGGCTCGGCCTTGTCGGCCGCGTCCTTGAGCTGGTCGAGCAGGCCGGGCTTCTTGCCGCCTGCTTTTTTTGCGGCTTCGGCGAGGTCGAAGGCGGATGGCGATTTCGGCTTGGGTTTGCCGGCTTGGGCGGCGAGATCCTTGAGTGCGTCCGCCTTTTCCTTTTCTGCTTGTTTCGTCGCGGCTGCGGCCGCTGCTGCGCCTGCGGCACCTGCACCTGTACCTGCGGCAGCTGGCGCGCCTGCGGCACCTGCGGCACCTGCGGCGGAGTCCGTATCCGCGGCTGCCTCATCGGCGGAGGAAGTTTCCTCCGCCGGCGCTTCCTGAGAGGGCGCGTCCGGCGAACTCGCAGGTGGCGCACCTGTTTGCGTGCCTGGAGCGGCCGCATCGGCGCTGCCATCATCTTTCGACGCTTCGGCTGCCGGCGTGTCCTGCTTCGCCTTGCTGGAATCACCTTTTGCAGCGGCTTGCTTGCCACCTGCCGCATCGGCGCCGCCCTGCTGGCCGGATTCGCCCGCGCTCTCGGCCGCGCCTGGGCTCGCGCCCTCGGTTGCAGGGGCGGATGCGCCCTCCTTCTCCGAATCCCTCGATGCCGGCTCGTCCTTACGCGCGCCGCCCGAAGCGTCGGCATCCGCACCGGCAGCAACGCCTTCTTTCTGGTCGGCGCCCGCACCTTTGTCGGAGCCAGCATCACCTGCACCTGCACCTGCACCTGCACCTGCACCTGCACCTGCACCAGCACCAGCACCAGCGCCTTCTCCTGCTCCTGCTCCTGCATCGGCCGCACCCGCTGCACCCGCCTCAGCACCTGCTTGCGCAGCCGGAGCCGGAGCCGCAGCAGCCGCCTCGTCCTTCGGCTTCGGCTTGTTGCGTGCCAACGGTTCACCGCCGTTCTTCTGCACCTCGGCGTCCACGATGGATTCCGCGCTCACCACGTCCGCGCGCGCGGCATTGGCCTGTGCCTTTGCGGCCTCCACTTTCTCCAGCGACGCCTCGATCGCCGACTGACCCTTGTCCCGCTGCGCCGTCACTTCCTCGTTCACCGCCGCCGTGCGCGCCGCAACGTCCTGAGATGCCGCCTGCACTTGCGCGCGCGTGGCGTCCACTTCCGCAGCGACGGACGACAAGCTCTCCTTCATGCTCGCTTCGACTTCGTTCGCGGCATCGGCGGCGGGTGAAATCGCGGCCTTCGCTTCCTCCATGAGTTTGTCGAGGGCTTGCCGCGCCGACTCCAGTTCCTGGTTCTGCGACGCGCTCGCATCGCTCGCGTCGCGACCGAACGCCTCGGCATCCGCGCGCGCCGCGTCGAGCTCCGAGCGCAGCGGATCCCCGGCGCCCGCCAACGACTGCAAGCCGGCGCCACCGGCGTCCGCGTGCCCGGAAGCTGCATCGGCGGCCGACGCGAAATCGCCTTGCGCCGCAGCCGCCTGCTGCGCGGCGGAATCGAGAGCCGACTGCGCGCTTTGCAACGCCGCCTCGGCCTGCGCCTGCGATGACGCGAGGTCCCCCGGCAACGACTTCCAACTGCCCTCGGCATCCAGCGCCGCCGACCGCAGTTCCGCGATCATCGGATCCCACTGCCCCGCCGCCTTCGAGAGCGCCGCGTCGACCCCGCTCGCAGAAGGCGCCGACGGGCCGCCCAACGCGTCCAGTTGCTGCTCGGCTTCCTTCAGGAATTGCTGCAACAGGCCCTGCGCCGGCGAAGCGAGCTGCTCCATGGTCTGCTTCACCTGAGCCACCGGCGCCAGCATCTTTTCCTTGAGCCCGTCGAGCAGCGAAAGCTGGCGGTCCGCCGGCGGATCGAGTTGCTGCATCAGCGCGGAAAGGCTGGAGCGCATCGTCCCCACCGCGGCCTGCAGCGGCTGCAGCGGCGTCTGGATCTGCGCCTGCACGCCATCGAGCGACTGGCGCACGGTCCCCATTGCGTTGTCGATCTGCGTGCGCACGGGAGACAGCAGCCGGTCCTTCAACGCGCCGATCTGCGCCTGCACGGCGCTCACCTTCTCCATCGGCTGCGCCTTCGCGAGGAAGCCGTCGTTCGCGCCGCGCACCTGCGTCATGAGCGCCTGCGGCTTCTGCTTGAGCGTCTCGCCCTGCGTCTTCATCTGCGTCGCGACGCCGGTCATCTTCTCGCGCGCCTGCTCCAGCGCCGCGCGGACCTGTTCGAGCACGGCGATCACCTTCGCGATGGCCTGCTTCACCGCGTCCACCGCCTGCTGCACCGTGGTGCGAAGGCCCTCGACGACGGCGGTGGCCGCGTCGAGCGCCGTGGTCGCCGTCGTGCCCGCCGTCTGCACCGCCGAGCGCGCGCCCGCGATCGTCACCTTGATGCCCGGGATCATCGCCTTCACGCCGATGAAGAGCGCACGCGCCGCGACCAGCGCGAAGGAGCGCGTGATGTACTTCGTGCAAACCGCGATCGCGTTGTCGCAGCGCGCGTCGGCCTGGTCGAGTTCGTTCGCCGCCTGCGCGAGCGCGCTGTCCGCGCGCGAGACAAAGGGCGGAATGCGCGACTTGATGTCCTCGATCAGGTTCTTCGCCGCATCGACTTGCGCGAACACCGGATCGAACTTCTGCGGCAGCGCCTCCAGCGTCGGCTTAAGCGCTTCCAGCTCGTCGATCACGCTCGTCAGCGCTTCGTTGAGCAGCCCCACGCCTTTGTCCACGGCGGCGATCACCTGGTCGATCACCTCGTTGATCTTCGCGATGATTCCTTCCATGCGACCGATCTGCGCCGTGATCGCCGACAGGATGTCGCCGATGACCTGCCCGATGGCGCCGATCTGCTGCACGGCCGCGTCGATCGCCGTTTCCACCGCCGTGATCGCCGCCGTGATCGGCGCGGAGAAGTTCGGCAGCTGGTCCTTCAGCCCATCGACTTGCGCGAGCAGCGCCTGCACTTCCTTCTCGAGCGTGGTGACGACGCCGTCGACCTGGCCCATCACGCCTTCGAGCGCGGTGGAGACTTCCGTGCGCACCGCTTTCACTTCCGTGCCGATCGCGGTGAGCGAGGCGGTGAGCCCTTGCGAGCCGCCGTCCACGCTTTTCGTCAGCGAGCCGAGGGTCTGCGTGATCTGCTGGCCCGCGCCGTCGATCTCGGCCTTGAGTTGCGCGAACGCGGCTTGCGCCAGCGCCTTGACCTCGGCCTGCGCCGCGGGCGTCGCCGCCTGCGAAAGGCGCTGCTGCAGCGGCGCGAGCGATGAGATGAACGACGTCACGCGCGGCTGCAGCCCGGACGCCTGCGTCATCAGCCCTTGCGCGCCCGATGCCGCCGATTGCAATTGCGAAGCGAGTCCCGCGAAATCAGGCTGCAATGCCACGAGCCGCGCGGGCAACCCGCTCACGACCCCGGCGACACTTTGCATCTGCGAGGGAATCTGCGCGAGGCCCTGCCCCGCCGCGGCGATGCGAGGCGCGATGCCCGAGAGCGAACTCACGAGGCCACTCAACCCGGTTTGCAGCGTCGACAGCGCGCTCGCCAACTGCCCCACGATCGCGATGGGATCGATCGGCACCGAGAGCTTGCCGACCTGGGACGCGACGTCGCCGATCTTCGTGCCGACCGTCGCGATCACCGTGCCGGCTTCGGCGACGCCTTTTGCCAGTTCGGTCGTGAGCGTGGTACCCGCCTGCGACACCGCTTGCGTCACCTGTGTCGCGCCTTCGCCGATCGCGGTGGTGGCCTTGGTGACGAACTGCATGAAGCGGGGATCAGAGCTTGTCGAGCGAGGATGTGACGGATGCGCCGGCATCGGTCATCGCGGTCTCGATGGCCGGCACCTTCGAGGGCGTCGGCGCCAGCGACACCGGCGCGACCTTGATCTCGCCGATGGTCAGGTCGACCTGCTCCAGCGATTGCTCGATCTCGGGCAGCACCTCCGCGCCTTCGATCTGCACTTCCTCCAGCAAGGGTAGCAACGGCGGAGGCGGCGCCGGCGTCGCGAGGATCCGCGACACGGGCACCGCCGGCGGCTCCACCACGGCGGGTGCGGCCGGGGCCGATGGCATCACGGCCAGCGCGGGCGGCCGCGCGCTCTCGGTCGCGACCACCGCGCCCTGCGCGATGCGGGACGCGAGCTTGTCCAGCACCTGGTCATCGGACCACGAGAACACCGGCGCCGAGGGCTCGAGGCGCTGCAACGCGCTGCGCAGCGCCATCACCGCGCCGACATCGCTCTTCCAGTGGCGCAGGTAACTCGCGGCATCGTCCGGGCGCTGGAATTCCAGCCGCCGTCCGCGGTTCATGTCCAGTTGCTCCGACGGCGCGAACTGCGCGGGCGGCGGAGTGGCTGCGGGTCGCGCCCTGGGCGCGGGCGTGGAGAGAGGGGGCGTGATGGCGTATCGGGCGGGCTGCGCGGTGGGCCTCGGCGCCTGCGCGAAACTGCCCCGCACCGCGCCCGTCACCGGGGCGCGCATGCCGTCGTGCAGCCATACCAGCAGGCTGTGGCGGCGCAGGGTAGCCAGGGGCACGCTCATGGCGGCCATTGTAGGGTTGGCATCACTCGTCCCGCGCCCTGCTTCACGCCTGCCACACGCCGAAGCCCGCCTTGCGCAACAAGATGCCGAGCTCCACCTCCATCTCGCGCGCGGCCTCGTAGGGCATCGGGTTGTAGCGTTCGTAGAGTTCGGGCAGAAGGCGCAGGCCGTACTCGCGCACATAGCGGTTGGACTGGATGCCCGCCTTGTGCTTGTCGAAGCGAACGTCGGGGTCGAGCCCGGTCATGCCGACGTAGACGAAAGGCTTGCCGAGTTGGTAGTCCGGATTGGCCCGCCGGAACCGCGCGAGGTTCCACACGCGGTCGGAGAGTTCGACGACGTAGACGTGGTAGTGCGGGCGGCGGGGCATGCGGGCGCATTGTGGCGCTTGTCATACCTCGTCGTGCGCCTGTCGCGTCAGGCGCGATCCCAAATCGCGATCCCCACATGCTGTCATGCCGGCCACGACCCGGCATCCATGCGCTTGCGCGACGCCTTCTTTGCGAAGACCGCGCCCTCGCGCAGGAAGGCACACCGTCCACGGCCCCACTTCGAGGCCCCGCTTACGCGTGGCTTCCCTCGAGGCTACGCCGCGACGGGGCCCGATTTTCAACCTGCGTCAGCGGCACAAGGCCGCCGCGCGGTTGAAAATCAGACCC
>JAZKIF010000204.1:0-57038 GCA_040385005.1 Pseudomonadota bacterium | reverse complement strand
GGTCCAGCGCGAGGTCCTTGTCGGACAGCGCGCGGATGTAGCGCAGCATGCCGGTCTCGGAGTGGTGCGTGTTGAACACCGGATGCGTGAGGAAGTCGCTCGTGCGCCGCAGCTCCTGCGCAATCATCGGCTCGATGCCCTTCTCGAACTGCGCGATGTCGGGCAGCGCCTGGCCGGGCTTGGCGAAGATCGACCAGAGCAGCAGGATGTCGTCCCGCGTCGTGGTTTCGTCCAGCGTGATGCAGAGATAGTCTGTGAAATACACGCGCAGGTTGGCCTGCCTGGCATGAGCACGGGCTGCGAGGCCTTGCGTCGCCTCGCCGGTCTTCAGCGTGAGGGTGTCGAAGGCCTGTTCATGCACGGGCTTGTGACCGAGTTGCTCCAGGCCTTTGGCGAGGATGGCCGTGTAGCTCGCGACGCGTTGCGCGATGCGCTTCAGCCCCTTGGGGCCGTGGTACACGGCGTACATGCTGGCGATGACGGCCGGCAAAACCTGCGCGGTGCAGATGTTCGACGTCGCCTTCTCGCGGCGGATGTGCTGCTCGCGCGTCTGCAGCGCGAGCCGGTAAGCGGGGTTGCCATGCGAATCGATGCTGACGCCCACGAGGCGCCCCGGCAGCGACCGCTTGAACTCGTCGCGGCATGCCATGTACGCGGCGTGCGGGCCGCCCGCGCCCATCGGCATGCCGAAGC
Source organism: Pseudomonadota bacterium (assembly GCA_040385005.1). Taxonomy (GTDB): domain Bacteria; phylum Pseudomonadota; class Gammaproteobacteria; order Burkholderiales; family Burkholderiaceae_C; genus Ramlibacter. Next base: position 56,345 of record JAZKIF010000204.1, on the reverse strand, counting down.
GCTGCGTCGTTCCCACGGCGATGTCCGCGCCGAACTCACCGGGCGGCACGAGCAGCGTCATCGCGAGCAGGTCCGCCGCCACGATGAAGGCTGCCTGCTTCGCATGCACCTTCGCGACTTCGGCCCGCAGGTCGTCGATGCGGCCGCTGGTCGCGGGGTACTGCGCGAGCGCCGCGAAGTAGTCGCCCCCAATCGCCGTCTCCCATTCCTGCGCCGAGTTGGCGATAAGCACTTCGATGCCGAGCGGCCTTGCGCGTGTTTGCACAACCTCGATCGTCTGCGGATGGCAGTCGCCGGCGACGATGAAGGTGTTGCTCTTGCTTTTCACGCTGCGTTTGGCGAGCGTCATGGCTTCGGCTGCAGCCGTAGCCTCATCGAGCATCGACGCGTTCGCGATCGGCAGGCCCGTCAGGTCGCACACCATGGTCTGGAAATTCACCAGCGCTTCCATCCGCCCCTGGCTGATCTCGGCCTGGTAAGGCGTGTAGGCCGTGTACCAGGCGGGGTTCTCCAGCACGTTGCGCAGGATCACGCCCGGCGTGTGCGTGCCGTGGTAGCCCTGTCCGATGAAGCTTTTGTAGACCTGGTTGCGCGAGGCGATCGCGCGCAACTCGCGCAGGGCCGCTGCTTCCGTCACCGGCGTGGGCAACTGCATCGCGGTGGACCGCGCGATGGACCGCGGCACGATGCTTTCGATGAGCGCGCGGCGCGACGCTTCTCCGATGACCGAGAGCATGTGCTTCTCGTCGGCTTCCTCGATGCCGATGTGGCGCGGGATGAATTCGGTGGCGTTTTCGAGCTCGCCGAGCGGGCGGGCGGATTGCATCAGCATGGACGGCTCAACTGTTCTTCGAGAATTTCGCGTAATCGGGCTCGTCCATCAGGACGTCGAATTCGGCCATGTCCTTGATCAGGATCTTGAAGAACCAGCCGTTCCCCATCGGGTCGGAGTTGGCGAGCGCGGGATCGGCGCGCAGCGCCTCATTGACCTCGGTCACCTCGCCGGCGATCGGCATGAAGACATCCGCGGCCGCCTTCACGGACTCGACCACGCCCGCAACTTCACCCTTCGCGTAGACGCGGCCGACTTCGGGCAGGTCCACGAACACCACGTCGCCCAGCGCGTCCTGCGCGTGCAGCGTGATGCCGACGACGGCGGCTTCATGGTCTTCGAGCTGGATCCACTCGTGGTCTTCGGTGTATTTCATCGTCATGCGTTTTCTCCTGTTGGGGGGGTGGTCGGTATGGTGTCTATCCGCGGTAGTAGCGGTTGGGAACGAAGGGCATGGTGGTGACTTCCATCGGGACGGGCTTGCCGCGAACGAGCGCGGCGATGCGCGTGCCGGCGGTCGACAGGGCAGGGGGCACGTAGCCCATGGCGACCGGCTTGTCGACCGAGGGGCCGAGCAGGCCGCTGGTCACTTCGCCGATCTGCTTGCCTGCGTCGTCCTGCAAGGGCGTGTGATCGCGCACCGGAACGCGCTCCAGTGCGACGAGTCCGACGCGCTTGCGTGTGAGCGGCACGGTGCCGTCAAGCTGTCCGAGGACGCGGTCCGCGCCGGGGAAGCCGCCGGCGCGTTCGCCGCCGGTGCGGCGCACTTTCTGGATCGCCCAGTTGAGGCCGGCTTCCACGGGTGTCGTCGTGGTGTCGATGTCGTTGCCGTACAGGCACAGGCCCGCTTCGAGGCGCAGCGAGTTGCGCGCGCCCAGGCCCACGGGTTTGACTTCGGGCTGTGCCAGCAATGCCCGTGCGAATGCAATGGCCTGCGACTCGTGCACGGAGATCTCGAAGCCGTCTTCTCCCGTGTAGCCGCTGCGCGTGATGAAGAGTTCGCTGGTGTTCCAGTCGAATGCGCGGCCGGTCATGAAGACGAGTTGCTCGACGCCGGGCACCACGCGCTTCAGCGCGGTAACCGCCTCCGGGCCCTGCAGCGCGAGCAATCCGCGTTCGGGCATGGGCGTGATCGTGCAGCGCGAGCCGATGCGCGATTGCATGTGCGCGATGTCGCCGTGCTTGCATGCGCCGTTGACGATCACGAAGAGATCCTCGCCTCGATTGACGAACATCAGGTCGTCGATGATCGTTCCTTCGTCGGTGAGCAGCAGGCCGTAGCGCTGCTTTCCCACGCCCAGGCCGATCACGTCGACCGGCATCAGCGATTCGAACGCGGCTTTCGCATCGGGTCCGGACAGGCTGAGCTGGCCCATGTGCGAAACATCGAAGAGCCCAGCGTGTTCACGCGTGTGCTTGTGCTCGGCCATGAGGCCGGCGGGGTACTGGACCGGCATCGCGTAGCCGGCGAAAGGGACCATGCGCGCGCCGAGTTCGAGGTGCAACTCGTGCAACGGCGTATTGAGAAGTTGGTGTTCCGTGTTGTCGGCCAAGAGGCTCTCCAGGGGCGGCTATCGAGGCCCGCCGAAGCAGGCCGAAACCATCGTACACACGATGGGCGGCCCCTGCTGTCCCTGGTACCTGAGAGATTCGCCCGCCGCATCGTTGGGTGCGGTGGGTTTGCTCCTTCGGTGGATTCGAATAATTGGAATCTGACCCCAATAACGAATCTCTCTCCAGCAGAGTGACGCCCCGCGATGGAGGCGCCTTGTCAGTCCTTTGTGCCTGAGCGTTCGGCTATGCGCCTGCGCCTTCGGCGGTTCCGCGGGGGAACTCTCTCCTGACCCGGACGAGTATAGCCGCGGCTTTTAGCCTGTTTTCAGCGGGCGCGCAGGTCCAGCAGCCGTTCGCGCACGCCGGCCAGGTGCTGGCGCAGCGTGTACCAACGGTCGGCGAAGCGGTCGGGCAGGTCGAGCGACGCGACCTCGTGTTCCATGTGGTCGAGCCGGGCCAACATGCCCTTGATGCGGATCGGCGTTTCCGTGGCCACTTCGTCCAGGTCGTAGTCCAGGAAGTTGAGCTCGCCGTAGTAGTGCGCGAGTACCGCATCCACGCGCAGGCTGAAGAGCCGGGGGATCCACACCAGCGCCGCCGCCGTGATAACCACGATCGGCAGCACGGCATACAGCAGCAGCTCGGCGAGCTGCGCCCACCAGTAGGGCAGCGTGGTCTCCAGCCAGGGCCGCTGCCCCGCGGCATAGCGCTGGGCCACCGGCGACAGCGGAAAGTCCGTCTGGAAATCCGGGTACTCGCTCTGCCTTTGAAGGAAGCTGGGGATGGCGTGGATCTCCGTGGCCGCGTCCAGCAGCGCGCGCTGCAGCGCGGGATGCATGCCGGGGCGCACGAGCAGGTGCGTGCCGGTGAAGAGCAGCGTCAGGTCCCGCGCCGGCACGTCGCCGCGCAACTCGATCGCGCCTTGGGGCAGCACGAACGGCTGCAGGCGCGGCTCTCGCGCCGCCAGCAGGTCGGCGCGGTCCAGGCCCAGCATGTGGATGCCCGGCGACCGGCTGAGCAGGCGCACCGTGGGCGCATCGCCGCTGCCGATGGTGATCATCGCGTCGACACGGTGCTCCAGCAGGTCGTTCGCCGCTGCCAGCCCCTGGTGCTCTGATTCCCAGGTCACATCCGACGGGCTCACCCGCGCCTGCGCGAGCAGCATCCGGGCGATGTCGCGCGTCGCGCTGCCGGCCGGCCCCGCCGCGATGCGCCAGCCGCGCAGCATGGACAGGCTGGTCGCGTCGGCATGGTGCGTGAAGATCCACAGCGGCTGCTTGCCGACCACGGCCAGCGCCTGCACCTGGGCTCGCGGGCCGCGCTCGACCAGCAGGCCGTGCGCGAATCCGGCCTGCACCGTGTCGCTGTCGATGGCCAGGCGCTGCAGCGGCCCCGCGGCGCCCGCGGTGCTGGTCACGATGTCCACCCCGATGCCGCGCCGCTCGAGCTCGTCGCGGTAGCGCGCGCCCATCTGCGCGAAGCCGCCCTGCGGCACGCCCACGCCGAGCGTCACCGTGGTGGGCGGCAGCGGGAACACCCATCGCGCCATGGCCCAGATCGCGAGCAGGGCGATGGCCACCACCGGGAGGTAGCACAGGCCCCAGCGCTGGCGGTAGAGCAGCAGCATGCGGTCAGCGCCCCCGTCCGCGGTCCAGCCGCGCGCGCACGAAGGCAATGTGCTCGCGCAGCGTGAACCAGCGCGGCATCAGGTAGCGCGGCGTGGCGAAAGCCGTCATGCGCTTTTCGATGCTCGCGAGGCGCTGCAGGTGCTTCACGCGGTCCAGCCCGGTCACGCTTTCGCGGGCGAGGTCGAACTCGATGAACTTCAGCTCGCCGTACCAGCGCGCGATGCGGCTCTCCAGCAGCCACCGGAGGTAGGCCGGGATCGCGCGGGCGAGCCAGTACGCCAGCAGCGCGATGGGCAGGCAGATGACGAGCAAGCGGACCGCGATCTGCGCCCACCAGAACGGCAGCTCCTCCTCGAGCCAGGGGCGGCCCTGCGCGAGCGTGCGGCGGGCTTCCTCGGAGGCGGGAAATTCGATGCGGCGCAACGTGGGGAAATCGCCCGCGCGGTGAAAAGGCCCGGGCCCGCCGTGCATTTCGCGCGCCACTTCCGCGGCGAGCCGCTGCAGCGCGGGATGCAGATCGGCGCGCGCGACCAGGCTCGATGTCGTGATCAGAACCGCCGAGTCGCGCGGCGGCAGTTGCGCGGCCGCGTCCAGCGCGCCTTGCGGCAGCAGCCGCACTTGCAGGAAGGGCAGCCGTTCGGTGAAGGCGGTGATTTTCTTCAGTTGCACGAGGCTCACGCCCGGCGCCCGCAGCATCGCCTTCACCACCGGTGAGTCACCCGCCGACACCATGATGATCGCGTCGAGCGAGCCTTGCTCCAGCGCCTGTGCCGCGTTCATGCCGGTCACCGGCGTGTCCACGACGTCGGCGGCGTCCATGCGCACCTGCTCGAGCAGGGTCAGCGCGAGCTTGCGCGTGCCGCTGCCCGGCGGCCCGAGCGATACCTTGCGGCCCTGCAGCTGTTCCAGGGAATCGATGCCCGGCACGCGCGAGAAAATCCAGACCGGCTCGACATCGACGCGCGCGATCGTCTCCAGCCGGCCCCCGGGCAGGCGCGCGCCGGCTTCCGCTACACCGCCTTGCACGAATGCGAGATCCGCGTGTGGCTGCGCCGCGCCGCGCAGGCGCCGCAGGTTCATCTCCGAGCCGTCGGAGGTCGCGACGTTGAGCGTGATGCCGTGCCGCGCGAACGCCTCGGTGTAGCGTTGCGCGTGCGCGTGGTAGACCCCTTCGGGCAGGCCCGTGCTCAAGGTGAGCGAGGCGGGCGGCAGGGGCAGCAGTGCCACCCACAGCCACGCGCACAGGGCGATGGCCGCCGCGGCGATCGGGAGTTTGACGAGGAGCAACTTCCGGCTGTAGAAATGGGCAGCCGGCATGCTGTTGCCCTACATGTTGGTGTAGTTGGGTCCGCCGCCGCCTTCGGGCGTGACCCACACGATGTTCTGCGTCGGGTCCTTGATGTCGCACGTCTTGCAGTGCACGCAGTTCTGCGCGTTGATCTGCAAACGCTCCCCGCCGCCTTCGGCCGCGACGAATTCGTAGACGCCCGCCGGGCAATAACGCGCCTCGGGCCCCGCGAACTTCGCGAGGTTCACCTGCACCGGAATGGAGTTGTCCTTGAGCGTGAGGTGCGCGGGCTGGTCTTCCGCATGGTTGGTGTTGGAGATGAACACCGAGGAGAGGCGGTCGAACGTGAGCTTGCCGTCCGGCTTCGGGTACACGATCGGCTTGCACTGCGCCGCGGGTTTGAGCGCCGCGTGGTCGGGCGTATCGCGGTGCTTCGTCCACGGCATGCGGCCGCGCAGCACGAACTGCTCGATGCCCGTCATCACCGTCGCGGGCCACAGGCCCATCTTGAACCAGGCCTTGAAGTTGCGCGCCTTGTTCAGCTCTTCATGCAGCCACGATTTCTCGAAGGCTTCGGGGTACGCCGTCAATTCGTCGTGTTGCCGGCCGTGCGTGATCGCGTCGTAAGCCGCACGCGCCGCAAGCATCCCGGTCTTGATGGCGGCGTGGCTGCCCTTGATGCGCGAGACGTTCAGGTAGCCCGCATCGCAGCCCACGAGCGCGCCGCCGGGGAACACGGTTTTCGGCAGGCTGAGCAGGCCGCCCGCCGTGATGGCGCGCGCACCGTACGAGACGCGCTTGGCGGGCTTGATGCCTTGCGCCGCGTCGCCTTCGAGGTACCAGCGGATGTTCGGGTGCGTCTTCCAGCGCTGGAATTCCTCGAACGGACTCAGGTACGGGTTCGAATAGTCGAGACCGGTGATGAAGCCCAGCACCACCTGGTTGTTTTCCATGTGGTACAGGAACGAGCCGCCATACGTGTCGTTCTCCAGCGGCCAGCCGGCGGTGTGCATCACGAAGCCGGGCGTGTGGCGCTTCGGATCGATCTCCCACAACTCCTTGATGCCCAGGCCGTAGGCTTGCGGATCGCGGCCCTCGTCGAGCTTGAAGCGCGCGATGAGTTGCTTGCCCAGGTGGCCGCGCGAGCCTTCCGCGAAGATCGTGTACTTCGCGTGCAGCTCCATGCCCAGCTGGAAATTCTCGGTGGGCTCGCCGTTCTTGCCGATGCCCATGTTTCCGGTGGCGACGCCCTTGACGGAACCGTTCTCGTTGTAGAGCACTTCGGCGGCAGGGAAGCCGGGGAAGATTTCGACGCCGAGGCCTTCCGCCTGCTGCGCGAGCCAGCGCGTCACGTTGGCGAGGCTCACGATGTAGTTGCCGTGGTTCTTGAAGTTCGGCGGCAAGAGGAAGCCCGGCGTGCGCACCGCGGACTTCTCGCCGAGGAACACCATCGCGTCGTCCGTCACCGGCTGGTTCAGTGGCGCGCCGAGTTCCTTCCAGTTCGGGAACAGTTCGGACAATGCGCGTGGATCCATGATCGCGCCGGAGAGGATGTGCGCGCCGGGCTCCGAGCCCTTCTCCAGCACCACGACGGAAATTTCCTTGCCATGATCCGCGGCGATCTGCTTCAGGCGGATCGCGGTGGACAGGCCGGCCGGCCCGCCGCCCACCACCACCACGTCGTATTCCATGGCCTCGCGCGGACCGAACTGGGCGAGTATTTCTTCGTGGGTCATAAGCTTGCGTTGATAATGGTTTTGACGAACGAGGCGCGACCGGGGAGCAGCCGCCGATGAGGTGGATTCTATTCGTCGCGCATCCGGCGTCGGCAGCGCCGCCCGGTGGCGGAAAAGACTTTTTGGCCAGGAGACTCTCGTGAGCTACAGCATCGATCTTTCGGGACGCGTCGCGTTCATCACCGGCGCCTCCAGCGGCCTGGGCGCGCAGTTCGCCCGCACGCTGTCGCGCGCCGGCGCTGCCGTCGTGCTCGCCAGCCGCCGCATCGAGAAGTTGAAGGACCTGCGCGCGCAGATCGAAGCCGAAGGCGGCGACGCGCACGTGACGCAGCTGGACGTCACCTCGCTGGACAGCATCAAGTCGGCGGTCGCGCACGCGGAAACCGAGGTCGGCTCCATCGACATCCTGGTGAACAACTCGGGCGTCTCCACCACGCAGCGCATCCAGGATGTGACCGAGGAAGACTACGACTTCATCTTCGACACCAACGTCAAGGGCGCGTTCTTTGTCGCGCAGGAAGTGGGCAAGCGCATGCTGGCCCGCGCGCGCGGCGCGGCGCCGGGCACGTACACGGGCGGTCGCATCATCAACATCGCGTCGATGGCGGGCCTGAAGGTGCTGCCGCAGATCGGCGCCTACGCGATGAGCAAGGCGGCCGTGGTGCAGATGACGAAGGCGATGGCGCTGGAGTGGGGCCGCTTCGAGATCAACGTCAACGCGATTTGTCCCGGCTACATCGACACCGAGATCAACCACCACCACTGGCAGACGGAGCAGGGGCAAAAGCTGATGCAGATGCTGCCGCGCAAGCGCATCGGCTCGCCCGAAGACCTCGACGCGCTGATCGTGCTGCTCTCGAGCAGCCAGAGCCATTTCATCAATGGCGCGGTGATCGCGGCGGACGACGGTTTCGCGCTGTAACGCCACCGCCCAGCTTCGCCTCCCATACTGGATTTCGGTATCGGCGGCCGACGTGGACCGCCGCCGTGAATCGGGGGCGGTATGCAGCGACGAGAGTTCTCGAAAGTGGCGGCCACCGTGGCGACGGCGGCCATCACCGGGTGCGGCGGGGGCGGTGGTGGTGATGCCGCGATTGGCGTAGCGCCAACGCCTTCGCCTCCCGCGCCAGCACCCGCGCCGGCTCCGTCCCCATCGGCGCCGGACCCCGCACCCGCTCCCGTTCCCGCGCCGGCACCTTCCCCGTCCGGCGCCTTGGCCATGGGTACCAACCTCGCCAGCATGGATGCCGCGGGCGTCGGCGTGCGCTTTGGGGCCGGCACATTGCCCAACGTGGACTTCACCGTCCCGCGCCGCGCCGACATGGCCTGGCTCGCGGCCAACGGCTACACGAAGTCGCGCCTGCCCATCCGCTGGGAGTTGCTGCAACCCATGCTGCACGACACGAATGCGAATGCAGCGGCGCGCGACGCCATCGGCAACCCGGGCGAATTTCATCCCGGCTTTGCTTCGTACATCACGGGTGTGCTCGACGGGCATGCGGCCGCGGGCATCCAGTGCATGCTCGACATCCACAACTACTGCCGCTACCAGGACTTCCTGTTCCAGCCCGATGGCTCCGTGTCGGGTCTCATCAAACCGTCGGATCCATTGCTCCACGCTTACACGACGGACAACCGGCAGGTGCGCACGCGCATCTTCGCGCTCGCCCCCGGCGCGACGCTCAAGCGATCGAATTACGTCGACCTCCTGACGCGCATGGCCACGCGGTGGAAGGACCATCCGGGGTTCGGCGGCTACGGCCTCATGAACGAGCCGTTCTACATGCCGAAGCCCGGCGAGATCGTCGAGTCTTTCGAGGGTTTCGGCGAGGACCTCACGATCTGGCCGGCGTATGCACGAGCGGCGATCGACGCGATCCGCGCGATCGATCCCTCCAATCCCATCTACGTCTGCGGCAACGACTGGGGCGGCGCGTGGACGATCGCGACGAACAATCCGGGCTGGCCGCTGGCGGGCACGAACATCATCTACGAAGTCCACGCGTACCTCGATGCATTCAGCAATGGCGCGGGGTTCGATTTCGACCTCGAGGCCGCACGGAATTTCACCTCGGGCGTCGGCGCTATTCCGATCAACCTGGATACCGGCGTCGAGCGCCTGCGCCCGGCGGTGGAATGGGCGCAGGCCCACGGCGCCAAACTCGCATTGACCGAAACCGGGATGCCGCTGGACGACGCGCGCTGGCAGGAGTCGTTCAGGCGGCAGGTCAGCTACGCGCGCCAATCCGGCATCGAGGTCTACAGCTGGGCCGGCGGCAACCACTGGAACTACCGCAACAAGGGCATCAACCACATCCCGGGCTGGCACCAGAACAGGACGCTCGAGCCGGCAATGTCGGGCGTGATGAAACAGGCCGCGGGCGTCGCGATAGCCACGCTGTTCGACGGCGGCCCCGGCTGGGCGCCCGGCGGCGCGCCGGTGACCATCACGGTGTACGCGCGCGGCAACCTCGCGAGTCCAGCGACGCTCGAAGTCGCGTCGAGCAACGGCGGCACGTTCAGTAAAACCTCGCTCGTGATTCCCGCAGGCGCGAACGGGCAGGACACCTTCACGTTCACGCCGGGTTTCAACCGCGTGACCACGCTGACCTACTCGGGCGCAGCGCCGAACCTGCCGCCACCACGCAAGGTCTATTCGCTCACGGACCCCGTGGCCTATTCGGCGACCAGCCTGGCCGACGCCGCGATGGCGATCATCGCGAAGTACGCGGCGTGCAAATGGGAGTTGGCCGACGGCTACACCGACTACATGCAGGGTGCGCCCGCGGGAGATGGCCAGGTGGTGCGCGCGATTTCAGATTCGGGTTGCGGCTCCAGTCCCGGCAACGCGATGGAGATGATCAACTGGACCAACACGGAAGGCGGCAGCGCGATGGGCACGATGGTTCCGCCTGTCATGCGCGTTGCCGGCGGCCGAAAGCGATCCGATCACAGTGCGCCCAACACGCACGGGTTCTGGTGCAGGAAGACGGCGCCGGTGCCGGGACTGCAGCCCAATCCGCGCAACCGCGTCCCGTACAACATCAACGAGCCGCAATTCGCCGTCGCGGCGGTGAGCGTGCCGGGGGCCAACAGCGGGATCGTGTTCCAGGCGTCGAGCGCGATCGGGGCTTTCCTCTCGGAGCTGGGCTTCGCCAACGGCCGGCCGCAGGCGCGATGGGTGGACTCGACGGGCCAGTCGCTCGCGCTGGTGCATACGGCCTCGCTCACGCCAAATTCACCCGCCGTGATCTCCTTCACGTCGACCGGCGCCGCGCAGCAACTGCGGGTGAATGCGCAGTTGTCGGCGACCGGCGCGACGACACTCGCGCCCGCACCGGACGGCAACGACCAGCTCCTCCTGGGATGGGGGTTTCTCAGTGTCTTTCCGCGCGAAGGATTCGGCGGCAGCCTCTATGCGGCGATCACGGGCAAGGGCGTGCCGAGCGCGGCCGAAATGACCGTGCTCGAGCGCTACCTGGCATCGATCGCCGGCATCGCGCTCTGACGCGCCGTCACTTCTGCCGGGGCACCCGCCCCATCAGGTAGAACTCGGCGTTCGGCTGCATGTTCGAGAAGCTCGCCATGCGGTTCGACAACCCGAAGAACGCGGTGATCGCGGCGATGTCCCAGATGTCTTCGTCCGAGAAGCCGTGCGCGTGCAGCGGCGCGAAATCCTCATCGCCGATCTCGTGCGACGACAGGCACACCTTCATCGCGAAATCGAGCATCGCCTTTTGCCGCGGCGAGATGTCGGCCTTCCGGTAATTCACCGCGACCTGGTCCGCGACGAGAGGCTTCTTCTCGTGGATGCGAAGGATCGCGCCGTGCGCGACGACGCAGTACAGGCATTGGTTCGCGGCGCTCGTCGTGGTGACGATCATCTCGCGCTCGCCCTTCGTGAGCGAGCCTTCCTCTTTCAGCATCAGCGCGTCGTGGTACGCGAAGAACGCGCGCCATTCCGCTGGGCGGCGCGCGAGGGCGAGGAACACGTTGGGCACGAAGCCCGCCTTCTCCTGCACCTCGAGCACGCGCAGGCGGATGTCCTCGGGCAGGTCCTTCAATTCCGGTGCGGGATATCGGTGTGAATTCATCACGGTCTCCTGGGCTTTGCGTCCAAGCGTAACGCGAATGTGCGGTAGGGCACGCGGAACTTGTGGGAGTTCGCTGACGTGGCGGTAGGAAGGCATCCATTTTGACGAGACTCAGCCTTGATGTGGCCCATCAGTCCATATGGCAGACCCATACTCCGCTCACCTTCCCACCCGAAGTCAGCAGTACACCCCCCGATCATTCGGCCCGTTCAAGGCCTGAGGAGTTCTCGATGCAAAGACGTGATTTCAACAAGACCGCCCTCGCGGCCGCCACCGTCGCCGTCACGGCGACCGGCTGCGGCGGTGGCGCGGATTCGGCCATTTCGACGGCTGACGCCGGCGGCGCCAGCCTTGCGGCTGCCAAACCCCTGTCGGCGCCGCTTCGCGCGCCCGGCGCAGCGGGCCCGGCCATCGGCGTGAACCTGTCCGGCATGGAGTGGGCCGAAACCGGCATGCGCTTCGGCGGCGGCACCGCCCCGAACATCCACTACACCGTGCCGCGCAAGGCCGACGTCGCCTACCTGGCCGCCAACGGCATCACCAAGACCCGCCTGGTCATCAAGTGGGAAATGCTGCAGCCGATGCTGTTCGACACCGTGGCCAACGCCGCGACACAGGCCGCGATCGGCACGCCCGGCGGCTTCAACCTGGCTTACGGCCTGCAGATCCTGGACATCCTCGACGCGCACGCCGCAGCCGGCATCAAGTGCATCATCGACCTGCACAACTATTGCCGCTACCGCGATTTCGTCTACCAGCCCGACGGTTCGGTGATCGGCCTTGTCGTGCCTTCGGACCCAACGGTTCGTCCCTACACGACCGACAACGCGCAGGTCCGCACGCGCATCTTCGCAACGGCGCCCGGCGCGACCCTCACGGCTGCCCACCTCAGCAATTTCTGGACGGGCGTTTCGCAGTACGTGAAAGGCCACCCCGGCTTCGGCGGCTACGGCCTCATGAACGAGCCGTACTACATGCCGCGCCCGGGCGAAACCGTGGAGGCGTTCCAGGGCTTCAACCAGGACCTCACGATCTGGCCGACGGTTGCCCAGCAGGCGATCAACGCCATCCGCGCGGTCGATCCCACCAACCCGATCTACCTGGGCGGCAACGACTGGAGCGGCATGTTCACGCTCGCCGACAACAACCCCGGCTTCCCGCTCACCGGCGCGAACATCGTGTATGAGGTGCACGGGTACCTGGATGCGTACAGCAACGGCCAGTCGTACGACTGGGACACCGAAGTCGCCAAGAACTACACGGCGGGCGTGTCGACCAGCCCGATCACGCTGGACACGGGCCTGGAGCGCCTGCGCCAGGCGGTGAACTGGTCCATTGCCAAGGGCGTGAAGCTCGCGGTGACGGAAACCGGCATGCCCATCGACGACACCCGTTGGGAAGAGTCGTACAAGCGCATGGTCAACTACGCGCACGACAACAACGTGGAAGTCTTCAACTGGCTGGGCGGCAGCCACTGGATCCTGCACAACCATGGCATCAACCATGTGCCCGGCTGGTACCAGAACAAGACGATGGAGCCGGCGGCAGCGGGTCCGCTGAAAGCATCTGCCGGCATCAACCAGGCCGTGCTCTTCGACGCCGGTCCCGGCTACGCGGCCGCGGGCGGCTCGGTAACGATCACCGTCTTCGTGCGGGGCTCCAACACCAGCGCGATCAACCTCAGCGTGGCCTCCAGCAACGGCGGCACGTTCAGCAAGACGGCGCTCACGATCCCCGCCGGCTTCAACGGCACGGACAGTTTCACGTTCACGCCCGCCGCGAACTCCGTCGCGACGCTCACCTACACCGTCTCGTCGCCCGGCGTCTCGGCTCCGCCGCCGCGCAAGGTGTATTCGCTCACCAACCCGGTGGCCTATGCCTCGACCAGCCTCGCCGACGCCGCCATGGCGCTCATCGCCAAGTACAGCGCGACGAAGTGGGATATGGGTGACGGCTACACCGACTACCTCAATGGCGTTCCCTCGGGCAATGGCCAGCCGCTGCGCGCGGTGCAGGACTCGGGCTACGGCTCCAGCTTCGGCAACGCGATGGAAATGATCAACTGGACGAACACGGACCGTCCCGGCCCGGGCGGCGTGCAGAAGCCTCCGCGGCTGGTCGAGGTGGCCGGCATGAAGATCTCCGACCACACGCAGCCCGACACCTACGGCCTGTGGTGCCGCAAGAGCGTGCCGACCGCGGGATCGCAGCCGAACCCGCGCAACCGCGTGCCGTATGACCTGCAGGACTCGCACTTCGTGATCGCGTCCGTTGGCGTGAACACCGGCGCCAACAACGGCGTGATGTTCCAGGCGTCGCTGGCCCAGGGCTCGCAGGCGGCGGAGATCAACTTCGTCAACAGCGCGCCGCAAGCGAAGTGGACGAACGCGGCAGGACAGTCGGTGGTGATCACCAGCCCGGCCGCGATCGCCGCGAACACCGCCAATGTCGTCACCATGACTTCAACCGGCTCCGCCCAGCAATTGCGCGTGAATGCGGTGCTGGTGGGGAGCGCCGCCGTCGCCATCCCCGCGGCCTCGTTCGACCAGATGATGCTCGGCTGGGGGTTCACCAACTTCTACCCGCAGACCGGCTTCGGCGGCTACATCAAGGCCGTGGTCACCGGCAAGGGCGCACCCACGGCCGCCGAGCTGGCGGTGATGGAGCGCTATGTCGGCAGCCTGGCCGGCAAGAGCCTCTGACCTTCAATCGATAAGCGCTGTCACGCACATCGCCCCGCCCGCCGGCAACGGCCGGCGGGGCGTTTTGTTTCAGTCGTCCAGGCCGTCCCGGCCCTTGCGGTGCGCGAGCAGCTTCGTGCCCGCGACGGCGAACACCACGGCGCCCGGCCACACCAGTTTTCCGTTCTGCTTGCCGCTGTAGAAGAGGCCGTCGGTGCGCGCGCGCACCGGCGTGCGCGCCTTGGCGCCCCGATGGTCCGAGGGGTCGATCACGTCGCAGATCGCCTGTCCCTTTTTCACCCATGTTCCCTTGGGGAAGTGGTACACGAGGATGCCGGTCGCGGGCGAGTAGCCCACGTCCATCCCGCCGATGGGCGTCGCCTCGTATTTCAACGCCGGCAGTTTGCCCGCGCGGCCAGAGATGATCCCGCGCCGCATGAGGTGCCTGAACAGGTTCTTTCCGTCGGATTCGCCCAAGGGATGGCTCACGTCGTGCTGCCCGCGGTATTCCACGGTGGTCGAGTGGCAGGCCTGTGGGATAGCAGCCTGCGGAAAGCGCTCCGCGAGGCGAGCCCACAGTGCGCCGTTGACGCCGGAGAACGTCAGCGCCTGCGGATACGGATCGTTGTAGAGCGTCGCCTCCGCACCGAGATCGGCGGCAAGCATCTGCGCGGGGCCCGGCCAGTCGCGCTTCGAGATGAACAGGTGCAACGCGGCATCCTGGTCGCAGTGCAGGTCGAGGACGATGTCGGCATCGACCGAGAGTTTCATGATCTCGACGCGCAAGGTCTGCAACTCGTTGCGCGGCTTCATCGAAGCCAGCTCATCCTGCGCGGCCTTGCGAACGAGGCCGGTGTTCTTTGCCGCATCGCTTCCCAGTTGATCGCCGACCCGCTGCGCTACCGCGTCGGAAAGCTCCAGCCAGTTGCGGTTGAAGTTGTCGCGGCCGAGGAAGTCGTACCTCCCGAGGTGGTTGTTGCCCGCGAGCTGCGCAAGGCCGATCGGGTTGACAGTGGGAACGACCACGATCTCGCCCTGAATGAGGCCCTGCTTGTCCGCTTCGGCCAGCATCGGCATCAGGTAGTGCAAGGCCATCGCGCCGGGCAATTCGTTCGCGTGGATCGCGGCCTGCAGATAGGCCTTCGGCCGCGCGCCGCGTTTGCCGAAGTGATGCACGGTGATGCCGCGGCTGGTGCCGGGCGTCATCGTGGGCAACTGGATCGTGCTTTTCCTGTGGGTCATCCGGATATGTCTTTCAGGCGCCGGCCATGAGTTTGTGGACGAGGTCGGCCGTGGTGTTGGCCTTGTACTTGCGCATCAGCCGCGCGCGGTAGATCTCCACCGTGCGATGGCTGATGACCAGCGTCTTGCCGATTTCCTTGGAGGTCATGCCATCGAGCAGTCGCGCGGCGACTTCGCGTTCGCGCGCTGTCAGCTCTGCCTTGACGGGCCGCTGCGCGCTCAAGTCTTCGAAGGCCCAGATGCCGGACTCGTGCGGTGTCTCGCGAATGAGCGCGCGGCCCGTCACGTGGCACCAGAAGACTTCGCCGCTCGCGCGCTTCATGATGCGGTCGTCGGCGTAGTGGCCCTTCGCATTGAGGATGGGCGCCATGCGCGCGCCGAGCCTTTCGTATTCGTCGGCGCTCGGGTAGAGCACCTGGAACGACTGGCCGTTGAGGACTTCGCGCGACGCGCCGAACATCTCGCACAGCTGCTGGTTGCAGTCCACAATGACGCGGTTGCGCGAGACGCACAAGCCCACCGGCGCCAGCTTGAATGCCAGGCTGTAATCAACGTCCATGGGACTAACCTTTAGGGAGAACTACGTAACGAATTAGGTAGTATCGTACCGGCATTCCAGCGACCGCACCCCATGGGTTTCCCGCTACGCCGCCGCTGAATTTCCAAGGAGACTTATCCGTGAACAAGCTCTATCCCTCGGCCGCCGCCGCCCTCGAAGGCGTGGTCGAAGACGGCCAGCTGATGGCCGTCGGCGGCTTCGGCCTCTGCGGCATTCCCGAGGCGCTGATCGAGGCGTTGAAGGCCAGCGGCAAGAAGAGACTCACCGTCATTTCCAACAACGCGGGCGTCGACGGCTTCGGCCTCGGCAAGCTGCTGGAGACGCGGCAGATCAGGAAGATGATTTCCTCGTACGTCGGCGAGAACAAGGAGTTCGAGCGGCAGTATCTTGCGAACGAGCTGGAGCTGGAGTTCACGCCGCAAGGCACGCTCGCGGAGAAGCTGCGCGCGGGCGGCGCCGGCATCCCGGCGTTCTTCACCAAGACGGGCGTGGGCACCATGGTTGCGGAAGGCAAGGAGCTGCGCGAGTTCGACGGCGAAACCTATGTGATGGAAAAGTCGCTGGTGCCCGATGTGTCGCTCGTCAAGGCGGCGGTCGCGGACAAGTCCGGCAACCTGCGTTTCAACCTCACCGCGCGCAACTTCAACCCCGCCGTCGCGATGGCGGGCAAGGTGTGCATCGTCGAGGTGGAGAAGATCGTCGAAGTCGGCGAGCTCGCGCCGGATGACATTCACCTGCCCGGCATCTACGTGCACCGCATCGTGCTCAATGCGACGCCCGAGAAGCGGATCGAGAAGAGAACGATTACCGAGAAATCAGGAGCCTGACATGCCTTGGACCCAAGACCAGATGGCCGCCCGCGCGGCCGAAGAACTGCAGGACGGCTTCTACGTCAACCTCGGCATCGGCATCCCGACGCTGGTGGCCAACTTCACCGGCAGCAAGGAAGTCTGGCTGCAGTCCGAGAACGGCATGCTGGGCATCGGCCCGTTCCCGACCGACGACAAGGTCGACGCCGACCTGATCAACGCGGGCAAGCAGACGGTGACCACGATCAAGGGCTCGTCGATCTTCGGCAGCCATGACAGCTTCGCGATGATCCGCGGCGGCAAGATCAATCTCTCAATCCTCGGCGCGATGCAGGTGAGCGAACACGGCGACCTCGCGAACTGGATGATCCCCGGCAAGATGGTCAAGGGCATGGGCGGCGCGATGGACCTCGTCGCGGGCGTGAAGCGCGTGATCGTCCTCATGGAGCACGTCGCGAAAAAGAAGGACGGCACCGAGGACATGAAGATCCTGCCGAAGTGCACGCTGCCTTTGACCGGCGTTGGCGTGGTTGATCGGATCATCACGGACCTCGCGGTGATGGACGTGACGGAGCAGGGCCTGAAGGTCGTCGAGCTCGCGCCGGGCGTCACGCTGGAACACCTGCAGTCGAAGACGGGCGTCAAGCTGCATTGACCCCGCAAGCAGCGCTCTCAAGGCTCTGGCAACTCGCCGGGTTGCCTGATGAGGCGCTGCGTTTCGCGAATTTGAACGGGTCCGACCCGGTCCTTCCTTCCTCCTTTGCCGTGGGCACCGCGGCGCAAACCAGCATCGCCGCCGCCGCGCTCGCGGCCTGCGAGCTGGGCGATCTGCGCGGTGTGTCCAGGCAGCAAGTCAGCGTCGACATGACGCATGCCGCGCTCGACTGCACCGCGTGGTTCAGTATCGACGGGCGCGTGCCTGACCTCTGGGACAACTTCTCCGGCCTGTACCGATGCGCGGACGGCTGGGTGCGCGTGCACGCGAATTTCGCGCACCATCGCGAAGGCGCACTGAAGCTTCTCGGGCTCGATCCGAAGACGGCGGAACGCGCGCAAGCCGAAGCGGCGATGCTCGAGTGGAAGGCGATCGATTTCGAAACCGCGGCGGCTCAGGCCGGGCTCGTCGCCACCGCGCTGCGCACCTTCGAGCAATGGGATGCGACGCCGCAGGGGCAGGCCGTCGCCGCGCAGCCGCTGTTCACGATGGATCGCATCGGCGATGCGCCGCCGCTGGCTCTGCCGGCGCTGCGCGAAGACCAGCGGCCGCTGGAAGGCGTGAAGGTGCTCGACCTCACGCGCATCCTCGCCGGCCCCGTGGGTGGGCGCGCGCTCGCCGCCTACGGCTCCGACGTGATGCTGGTCAACTCGCCGCATCTGCCGAACATCGAGGCCATCGCCGACACGAGCCGCGGCAAGCGCTCGGCGCACGTGGACCTTCGCATCGAAGCGGGGCGCGACGCGATGGATCGTCTGCTCGCATCCGCGCATGTCTTCCTCCAGGGATACCGTCCGGGCGGCCTGGCCGCGCTGGGCTTCGGTCCCGACGACGCCGCGCGCAAGCGGCCGGGCATCGTGTACGTGAGCCTCAGCGCCTACGGAACGCAAGGGCCGTGGGCCACGCGGCGCGGCTTCGATTCGCTCGTGCAGACCGCGATGGGGTTCAACCAGGCGGAGGCGCAGGCCTTCGATTCGGTGACGCCGCGCGCGCTGCCGATGCAGATCCTCGACGAGGCCACCGGCTACCTCATCGCGATGGGCGCCGCCTCGGCGCTGCACCGGCAGCAGCGCGAAGGCGGGAGCTGGCATGTGCAGGTGTCGCTTGCGCAGACCGGCCAGTGGCTGCGCGAACTCGGCCGTGTGCACGGCGGGGCCTTGGTGAAGCGGCCGGACATCGGGCCATACGTCGAGACCACGGACTCCGGCTGGGGACGACTTGCCGGCCTGGGCCACGCCGCGCAACTCGCGCGAACGCCAGCGCGCTGGACGCGTCTCTCGATGCCGCCCGGCAGCCACCCGCCCCGCTGGACGTAGCGCAGCATGCGATTGGGACTTCGGCGGGTGGAGTTGCCCTCCGACACACTGACAGTGCCTGCGCCTGCACGCCCGTAACCGGCGCACGGCGAACATGCATGCATCAAGACGCGCATTCCGCGCGTACGCGGAGAATGCAGTGAACGTCACCAAGTCCCTTTTGCTGTGCGGCCTACTCGCCGGCGCCTCGATGCAGGCCATGGCCTGCTACACCGTCTACGACAGCGCCAACCGCGTCGCCTACCAGGGCGAGCAGGCGCCGGTGGACATGAGCCTGCCGCTGCGCGATGCGCTGGCCCAGCGGTTCGCGCCCGGCAGCAGCATGGTCTTCGACAACGGCACGAGCTGTCCCTCGGTCATCACGGCTTCGCGCCTCGCGCCCGTGCGCGGCGGCACGACGCTCATCACCGACCAGCGCACAGCGCAGGCCATGAACGTTCCCTACAAGCCGATGATGGGCGGTCTCGCGCTGGTCCAGGCTCGCGATTCGCGCATGGGGCCGGGTGTCACGGTCGTGCCGGCGCAAGCCATGACGCAGGACCAGCCGCAAGCGCGCGTGCGCACGGAAATCATCCGCGCGCCGGGCTCGAACATGATCACGGAATTGCGCGACGCACCCGTGACCGTCAGCCAGCTCACGACGCGTTGAGGCGATCTACCGCAGCTCGCCCGGCGCGGTGATCGGGTCGGTGTTGCCCAGGATGTCCGCGATGGCTTCGCGGGCGCCGCGTTCGGCCGCCGCGATGGCTTCGAGTTCCTCGCGAAAGCCCGCGATGGTGATCAGCTTTTGGACATCGGAGACGTGCCAGACGTCATTCGGCGGATCGATGCAAACCTTGGCGTAGCCCGTGATGTGCCCGCGATTGCCGACCGTGTACGCTGCGATGTAGTAGCCCTTGTACGGGCCGCTGATGCGTTCCATGACGGCCTCATCCTACGCCCCGCATCCTGACGCGAGCATGAGGGAACGCAAACGGAAACACAAAATACATCAGCTGCCAGCCTCGTCGCGCAGGCGCGCCACGGCGCGGTTCATGCGGATCGACATCAGCCGGTTCCTCGAGACGAGCACCAGCCAGCGCATGAACGAAGCTGCGCGCAATTGATCCGCGGGCTCCTGGGGATCGTCGTACACACCCAGGAATTGAGCGGGCTTCGCGCCGTTGGTGCGGTCGGGGACGATCATCACCAGCGCATCGTGCCTGCCGTCCCAATGCGCCTGGCCGTCGAGATGCACGCCGTACCCCGATCGCCACCCCTCGCGCTCGACCGCCTCCTGCGCCGCCGCGAGGTAGCGCGGGTCGTACACGTAACTGTCCGTCACGATCCAGTGCGCGCCGGTCCACACCTCGACCACGGGCAATGCGAACTCTTGGCGTGAATTCGCGAGGCCGCGGTACATCGAATGGTCGACACGGATCATGCGCACGCGTGCCGGGAATCCCGCCGTGCGGAGCATCGCCTGGAACAGAGCCGCCTTGCTGTACCAGCCCACCGAGCGCCGATGGGCCAGCGTGATGCGCGTGCGTGTCGCGCCCGCGAACGCAGGTACGTTGAACGGGATGGACGCCACGTATTCGCAGATGCTGCGCAAACGCTCGGCTTCCGAGCGGCTGAACTGCGTCACGGTTTTCACGCGCAGGCGCAGCTTGTCGTCCCGCAGGTTGAGCATGGGCGTGTCGCCCAGCCAGGCGCCTGGGTCTGATTCGTCGCGCGGGCGGGGAGGGGGCGGCATGACGGGTCCTGCCGCATGCTAGGCCGAATTGCTTCCTCAGCCAATGCGGACTGTCGCGCCAACCTGCAGGTGGATGGGGATTTCGTGCAGCTTGTCGCATGGCGGGTGTGGCTGCCGCGGTGAATCCTTAGGATTCAGGCATCCCAATGCAGCCAGGAGCCCATCCATGAAACCCGAACCCACCAGCAGCCGTCGCGGCGCGACCCTCGCTTTCGCCCTCGTGGCGGTGCTGGCCTGCGTGTCCGCCCTGGCAGCCGGCCCGGCGTGGCTCACGGGTTGGGAAACCGTCAAGGGCGCCGGCGCGGTGAAGAAGGAGGAACGCGTCCTCGGCCATTTCACCGGAGTGGCGGTGTCCCTGCCCGCGCAGGTGGAAGTTCGCATCGGGAACGTCGAGGGCGTGACGGTCGAGACGGATGAGAACCTTCTTGCACTCGTGCAGACCCGGATCGAGAACGGCTCGCTGGAAATCCGCGCGGTGCGCGACCGGCTGGAGATCAAGCCCAGTGTGCTGAAGATCGTGGTGCGCGCGAAGGAGATCGAGGAGTTGTCGGTCGGCGGCTCGGGCTCGATCACGGCCGATGCGCTCAAGGGGAAGAATCTCGAGCTCAACGTCGGCGGCTCCGGCTCGATCGAAGTGAAGAGCGCCGAGAGCCAGAACGTCTCGGCGTCGATGGGCGGCAGCGGCCGGGTGAAGGTCGGCGGCGGCGCGACGCGCAAGTTGGAGATCGCGATAGGGGGATCCGGCGACGTGCAGGCCGGGCAACTGAAGGCGGACGACGTGGACGTGAGCATCGGCGGATCGGGCGACGTCACGGTGTGGGCGCGCGAGAAGCTGAACGTCTCCGTCGCGGGCTCGGGCGACATCAACTACTGGGGCGACCCGAAGGTGCGCAGCAGCATCGTGGGGTCCGGCGGGGCAAAGCGGTTGGGCGCGGCGCCGCGATGAAGGCGTCTAGCGAAACGGCCGGCTGAGAAACCGCGAGCCCGCGAGCCCGTACCGCCATGGCACATCCATCGCCTTGGTGATGCCGATGCGCGGCCCAGCGACCACGTCTTGCGGCCCATCGGCCGCGAACACCTTGAACGGTTTCTGGTCGAGGCGCATGCCGTTGAGCGCATGAGTGATGGCCAAGGCCTGGCCTACACGCCCAGGACCGGAGCAAAGCAGGCGCGGATCGTCCAGGCCGCGCCGCGCGCGCATCACGTCGAGTCCGCTCAGCGGCTCGACCGCGCGGATCAACACCCCGGCGCCATGGCCTTCCTCGCCGCACACGAAATTCAGGCACCAGTGGATGCCGTAGGAGCGATACACATACGCCCGCCCCGGTGGGCCGAACATCACCGCGTTGCGGGGCGTCGGGCCGGAAAAGCTGTGCGATGCCGGGTCCTCGTGGTCGTAGGCTTCGGTCTCGACGATGCGCCCGCCGACGCCATCGACGAGCAGCGTCGCGCCGATCAGTGCGCGGCCGAGTACATCGGAGCGTCCGAGAAAATCCTTCGGGCGCATCTGCAAACTAGGCGGCAAGCGCGCGCTCCTCGTCGTCTTCGTTCTCGCCGAGGAAACCGCCGCTCTGGTGCGCCCACAGCCGCGCGTAGAGCCCGCCTTGCGCGAGCAGCGAGCGGTGATCGCCTTCTTCGACGATCCGCCCGCCGTCCATGACGACGAGCCGGTCCATCGCGGCGATGGTGGAGAGGCGGTGCGCGATCGCGATCACCGTCTTGCCCTGCATCAGCGTGTTGAGGCTGGACTGGATCGCGACCTCGACTTCGGAATCGAGCGCGCTCGTGGCTTCGTCGAGCAGCAGGATGGGCGCGTCCTTGAGCATCACGCGCGCGATCGCGATGCGCTGGCGCTGGCCGCCCGAGAGCTTCACGCCGCGCTCGCCGACGTGCGCGTCGTAACCCGTGCGGCCGTGCAGGTCGGACAAGCCGCCGATGAACGCATGCGCTTCGGCGCGCTGCGCGGCGAGCCGCATCTCGTCGTCGTTCGCGGTCGGGCGGCCGTAGACGATGTTGTCGCGCACGGAGCGGTGCAGCAGCGACGTGTCCTGCGACACCATGCCGATGTGGGCGCGCAGGCTGTCCTGCGTGACGCGCGCGATGTCCTGCCCGTCGATGAGGATGCGGCCCGACTCCACGTCATGGAAGCGAAGCAGCAGGTTCACCAGCGTGGACTTGCCCGCGCCCGAGCGACCGATGAGGCCGATCTTCTCGCCCGGCCGTACGGTGAGCGAGAAATCCTGGATCACCGGCGTGGCCTTGCCGTAGTTGAAATTCACGTGTTCGAACTTCACTTCGCCGCGCGGGACATGGAGAGGCATCGCATCGGGGGCGTCGACCACCACGCGGGGTCGCGTGAGCGTGCCGATGCCATCCTGCACGGTGCCGATGTTCTCGAAGAGCGACGCCATCTCCCACATGATCCAGTGCGACATGCCGCTGATGCGCAGCGCCATCGCCGTGACGGCCGCCACCGCGCCCACGCCGATCTCGCCATGCGTCCACAGCAGCATCGAGTAGCCGCAAGTGGCGATGATCAGCAGCACGACCAGCGCGTGGTTGACGATCTCGAAGGCGGACACCAGCCGCATCTGGCGGTAGCCCGTCGTCATGAACTCCGTCATGGCGGCGCGCGCGAAGCCCGCCTCGCGGTGCGAGTGCGAGAACAGCTTGACGGTGGAGATGTTGGTGTACGCGTCGGTGATGCGGCCCGTCATCATCGCGCGCGCGTCGGCCTGCATCTTGCCGACGCGGCCCAGGCGCGGCACGAAGTACCAGACCGAGACGGCGTACAGCACGAACCAGCCCGCGAAGGGCAGCATGAGCTTGGCGTCGAACCCGCCCGCGAGCGCCAGGATGGAGATGAAGTACACGCCGATGCCGATGACGACTTCGGTCGTGGTGAATACCATTTCGCGCACGGCCAGCGCGGTCTGCATCACCTTGGTCGTGACGCGGCCCGCGAACTCGTCGGCATAGAAGGCCATGCTCTGGCCGAGCATCAGCCGGTGGAAATTCCAGCGCAGCCGAAGCGGGAAATTGATCGCGAGCGTCTGGTGTTTCAGGATCGTGTGCAGCGCGACCAGCGCGGTGCTTGCGAGCAGCACGCTGACGCCCACGGCCAGCATGCGGCCTTGCTCGTCCCACAGCCGAGCGGGGTCGGTGTGGCCGAGCCAGTCGACGACATGGCCGAGGAGGGCGAAGAGCCAGGCTTCGTAGGCGGAGATGCCGGCGCTCAACACCGCGAGCGCCGCGATGTAGCCGCGCAGGCCGCGGGTGCAGGCCCAGACGAAGGCCGGAAAGCCTTTGGGCGGCAGCGCGGGTTCGGCTTCGGGGTAGGGTTGGAGGAGTTTTTCGAAGAGGGGGAACAAAGGGGCTCCGGGGACTTCAGGTTTCGGCGACGAGCACTTCGGCCGGGATGCCCAGGCCGCGGTGCAGGCGGCGGATCATCGCGAGTGTCAGCGGGCGTTTGCGATTGAGGACTTCGTAGACGCGATTGGGCTTGCCGATCATCGGCTCCAGGTCCTTGATGGCCAGACCCGACTGCTCCATGCGAAATTTGATCGCTTCGATGGGGTCGGGCAGGTCGATCGGGAAGTGTTTTGCTTCCCATGCCTCGATGAGCGTGATCAGGATCTCGAAGCGGTCACCGTCTTCGCTGCCGGGTTCGGGCTCGCGGTCGAAAAATGTCGATGCGGTCTTGAGCGCGGCCTCGTAGTCGGCATCGGTGTGCAGGGGGCGGACTTCCATGTGTTACTCCATTTCGATGGTCAAGGCGTCGATCGCGTCGTATTGGGCGTGCGTGCCGATGAATTTGACATAGACCGATTCGTAGCGATACGCGACTGCGACAACCAGGCGGAATTCATTGCCCTTGATGTTGAAAACCACCCGGTTGTCGCCCAGAAAACTGGCCGAGTTGTAGCGTTGCCTGATGTCCTGGGGCGTCTTCCAGCAGGTGTTACGCGCTTCTTTTGTCCAGGCACTCAACGCTTGCGCTGCCCGGGGATGGAGCAAGCTGAAGTCACGAATCGATCTGAGGGCAATCACTCGCATGGATTTTAGTCCCAATTTGGGACTTCTGTGGTTTTGTCGGCCCGGACTGCTAGGGAGAGGATAGAAAATACTGTATAAAGAAACAGTATTGTAGTTGGCAGTTCCGTGCAGTCCCTCCGCCCCGCCCCACCTGTTTCCGTGCCCCATGTCTGGCGCACGCCCGAACTCGCGCGGGTGGAGGAGCGCCTCGTTCCTACCGGTCATCGCAAACTCGACGCCCACCTCCCCGGCGGGGGCTGGCCGGTCGGCAGCCTGGTGGAATTGCTGCAGGAGCCCGCCGGCCCGCACGTCTGGCAACTGCTGCTGCCCGGTCTGGCCCAGGCCATCGGGCAGAAGGCAGGCCCCGTGGTTCTCGTCGCGCCGCCGTTCGAGCCCTTCATCCCCAGCCTCGCCGCGCAAGGCCTGCCGGGCGACCGCCTGATGTGCGTCAAGGCCGACAAGCCGTCCGCGCGCCTGTGGGCCGCCGAACAGGCCTTGCGCTGCGCCGACGTGGTCGCCGTGATGGCGTGGCTGCCGCGCAGCAAGAGCACCGAGCTGCGCCGCCTGCACCTGGCCGCGCAGCAGCACGACAAGCTGCTCTTCGTGATGCGCGGCCTCGATGTGCGGGGCGACTCCTCGCCCGCGCGCATCCGGCTGCTGCTGGAGGGCACGGAGACGTTGCAGCTGCACATCCTCAAGCGCCGCGGCCCGCCGCTGGAAAAGGCCATCACGCTGCCCGCGCATTCGGCGCGCGTGGCCGCGCTGCTCGCGGCGCGTCAGGGCCGCGCTTCCCAAACCCAGCCACCGCCTGTCACCACCCCGCCCGTGGTGGCCTTGCCCCGGAGATCCCATGCACTGGATCGCACTGCTGCCCTCTCGTGACGACGAGCGCGTCGCCTGGGGCTGGCGCGCGCTGCAGTTCACGCCGCGCGTGGCCGGGGTGGACGAGGCGATCCTGCTTGAAATCTCCGCCTCCGAGCGGCTGTGGGGCGGACGCGGGCGGTTGCTGCGCGCGCTGCTGAAGGATTGCGAGCCGTTGTCACCCGCGCACTGGGCGCAAGGCGCGACGTCGTCCGTCGCGCTCGCGCTGCTGCGCCTGAAGCTGCGCAAGGAAACGCCGCCGCCGCGGCTGCCGGAAGATTTGCCGCTGGACTTGCTCACTGCGGCGGGCGACCACGTGGCGACGCTGGATCGCACCGGTTGCCGCACCTGGGGTGGCTTGCGTGCGTTGCCGCGCGCGGGCGTCGCGCGCCGGTTCGGCGCCGCGTTGCTCGATGCGCTGGACGCGGCGTACGGCGAGTGGCCGGAGCGCTTCGACTGGCTGCAGCTGCCCGAGGCGTTCGACATGAAGTACGAACTCGTATCGCTCGCGACATCCGCGCCGGAGCTGATGTGGAGCGCGCAGCGATTGCTGTCGCAATTGCAGGTGTGGCTGCAAGGGCGGCACCGCGGCGTGCTGGCGCTGGAGCTGGAGTGGACGCTGGACCTGCGGCGCTTGAACGGCGTGAAGCTGCCTTCGCACGAGCAGCTCGTGATCCGCACCGCGCAGCCGACGCAGGACATCGCGCATCTGCGCCGGCTGGTGGGCGAACACCTGTCGCGCGCTTCGTTGTCCGCGCCGGTGAATCACTTGCGCTTGCGCTCGCTGGAGACGGTGCCTTGGGGCGGGGCGAACACCAGTTTGCTACCGGAGGACAACGTGAAAGGGGAGCGGTTGCACCAACTCATCGAGCGCTTGAGCGTGCGGCTGGGGGAGGGGAATGTGGTGGTGCCTTGCGCGGTGGAGGACCATCGGCCGGAGAGGATGCAGGTGTGGGAAGCGGCGCGCGTTGCCCCTCACGCCAGCCCTCTCCCCGGGGGGGAGAGGGAGTGTTCCGCGCGTCGTGCCTTGCTCCCTCGCCCCTCCGGGGAGAGGGCTGGCGTGAGGGGCATGCAAGACGCGATCTATCCCCCATGGCTCCTGCCCGAATCCCTGGAGCTCGAAGTCCGCAACAACGTCCCCCACTACCAGGGCCCGCTGCGCCGTCTCACCCGCCTCTACCGCATCGAAACCGGCTGGTGGGAAGAAGGCCAACCCGCATTGCGCGACTACTTCATCGCGCGCAGCGAGAAGGCGGGCCTGGTGTGGATCTACCGCGAGCGGCCGTTGGCGCACAACCTGGAAGACGCGAAGGAATTCCGCTGGTATCTGCAAGGCCTGTATGCCTGAAACCCACCCCAAGCAATCGCCGCAAGGTCTCGGCGAAGACGACGGCCTGCCGCCCATCCTCGGCACCGCCCCGGATGTTTTGCCCGCGTACGCGGAGCTGCATTGCATCAGCAACTTCAGCTTCCAGCGCGGCGCGTCGCATCCGCAGGAACTGGTGCAGCGCGCCTACAACCTGGGCTATGCGGGCATCGCGATCACGGACGAGTGCTCGGTGGCGGGCGTGGTGCGCGCGCTCTCGGGCTGGCGCCAGCACCAGGACCTCATCGAGCGGCTGGAAAAGGAATACGGCGACAAACGTACGCGGGACTTCACGCTGCTGTACGGCAGCGAGTTCCTGCTGGAAGGATTCCGCCTCATCGCCCTCGCCCGCGACCTGGAAGGCTGGGGCGGCCTGTGCGAGTTCATCACCGCGGCACGCATGGCGGCCGTCAAGGGCAAGTACGAGGTGAGCTGGGAGAAGAGCGACTTCACGCTGCTGCAAGGCTGCGAGATATTGCTCGCGCCGCTGCGCGGCCCGACGCCGGATGTCGAGGCGCTGCACCATCGCCTCGCGCAGTGCCGCGCGATCTTCGGCCACCACCTGTGGCTGGCCGTCGAACTGCCGCACCTGATCGACGACGACCTGTGGCTCGCCACGCTTGAGGAAGCTAGCGAGGCAACGAACGTTCCGCTGGTCGCTGCCGGCGACGTGCACATGCACGTGCGTTCGCGCAAGCCCCTGCACGACGTGATCACCGCCGTGCGCGAAGGCGTGCCGGTGCGCGAATGCGGCATGGCGCTGCAAGGCAACGCCGAGCGGCACCTGCGCCAGCGCAAACGCATCGCGGGGACGTATCCGCCGGAGCTGCTCGAAGCGACCATGGAGGTGATGAGCCGCTGCAAGTTCAATATCGAGGAGATCAAGTACGACTACCCCGAGGAGACCGTGCCCGCCGGCATGACGCCCACCGGGGCGCTGCGCAAGCTCACCTACGAATCGGCAAACGAGCGCTACCAGGGAAACATTCCCGACCGCGTGATCGCGTGGCTGGAGAAGGAGCTCAAGCTCATCGCCGAATGCCGGTACGAAATGTTCTTCCTCACGGTGCACGACATCGTGCGGTTCGCGCGCAGCAAGGCGATCCTGTGCCAGGGGCGCGGGTCCGCCGCGAATTCGGTGGTGTGCTATTGCCTGGGCATCACGGCGGCCGATCCGGAAGACTCTCACCCGCTGCTCGAGCGCTTCATCAGCGTGGACCGCAAGAACGAGCCGCCGGACATCGACGTGGACTTCGAGCACGAGCGCCGCGAGGAAGTCATCCAGTACATCTACGGCAAGTACGGCCGCGAGCGCGCCGCCATTGCAGCCGTGGTCATCAGCTACCGCACGCGCAGCGCGATCCGCGACGTGGGCAAGGCGCTCGGCATCGACGAGCGGCTGGTGGACATTTTCGCGAAGGACCACCAATGGTTCGACGACCAGCTTGCCGCGCAGAAGCTGCACGAGATGGCGCGGCTCGCGGGCGCCGACATCACGCAGCGCGAGGCCGCGTTGTGGCTGGACCTCACCGAACAGCTGATGGGATTCCCGCGGCACCTCAGCCAGCACGTGGGCGGCTTCGTGTTGACACAGACGCGGCTGGTGCGACTCGTGCCGGTGGAGAACGCGTCGATGAAGGACCGCTCCGTCATCCAGTGGGACAAGGACGACCTGGAGGACATGGGCCTCATGAAGGTGGACGTGCTCGCGCTTGGCATGCTCACCGCGATCCGCCGCTGCATCGATTTCGTCGCGCAGCGGCGCGGCACGAACTTCACGCGCTACGACATCACGAAGGAAGACCCCGCCACCTACGAGATGATCCGCCGCGCCGACACGGTGGGCGTGTTCCAGATCGAGAGCCGCGCGCAGATGTCGATGCTGCCGCGCCTGAAGCCCACGAAGTTCTACGACCTGGTGGTGGAGGTCGCGATCGTGCGGCCGGGCCCGATCTCCGGCGGCATGGTGCATCCCTACCTGACGGCGCGCGACAGGCTGGCACGGGGCGAGGAGGTCGAGTTCGAGAAGCCCGAGTTGAAGGAGGCGCTGGGCCGCACGCTGGGCGTGCCGATCTTCCAGGAGCAGGTGATGCAGATCGCGATGATCGCGGCCGGCTTCACGGCCACGCAGGCCGACTCGCTGCGCCGCTCCATGGCCGCGTGGAAGCGCAAGGGCGGCGTGCAGCAGTTCTACGAGCCGATCATCGACGGCATGTTGAAGAACGGTTATCGCCGCGAGTTCGCGGAGCAGATCTTCAAGCAGATCCTCGGCTTCGGCGAATACGGTTTCCCCGAGAGCCACGCCTACAGCTTCGCGCTGCTGGCCTACCAGAGCAGCTGGCTCAAGTGCCACGAGCCCGAGTGCTTCCTCGCGGCCATGCTCAACTCGCAACCCATGGGTTTCTATTCGCCCTCGCAACTGATCCAGGACGGCAAGCGCAGCGGCGTGCAAGTGCTGCCGCCCGACGTCTCGCTCAGCGACTGGGACTGCACCCTTCAATTGGGGTCAGATTCCAATTCTTTTGCGAATTCATCTTCAACCCGGCCCGCTGTCCGCATGGGCCTGCGCATGATCGGCAGCTTGAGTGAAGCTGCCGGCAAGCGCATCGAAAAATCACGCGCGCCCGGCCCGTTCATCAATACCGAGGACCTCACCTTGCGCGCGCAGCTCGACATGAAGGATCTCAACGCACTGGCCGCCGGCGATGCGCTGATGTCGCTCGCTGGGCACAGGCGCCAGCAGGTGTGGGATGCGGCCGCGCAGCGCCGCGCGCCCGCGCTGCTGCAAGGCGCACCGATCAACGAAGAAGCGCTCGAGTTGCCCGCCGCCAAGGAGGGCGAGGAGATCGTTTTCGACTACGCATCCCTCGGCCTCACGCTGCGCCGCCATCCGCTCGCGCTCCTGCGCCCGCGCCTCGCGCGCATGAAACTGCTCAATGCGGGAGAGCTGCACGACTTGCCGAGCGGTTCGCGCGTCGCTGCCTGCGGCATCGTCACCGTGCGCCAGCAGCCGCAGACGGCCAACGGCACGATCTTCGTCACGCTGGAGGACGAGACCGGCCCGGTCAACGTCATCGTGTGGAAGCACGTGCGCGAGGCGCAGCGCGATGCCTTGCTGCGCTCGCGCCTGCTCGCGGTGTGGGGCAAGTGGCAACGCGACGAGGAGAGCGGCAACGTGCGCCACCTGATCGCCGAGCGCATGGAGGACATGACGCCGCTGCTCGGCCGGCTCGGACAATTGAGCAGCGGCAGCCGGGACTTCCATTGACATCGAGTAACTCGCCATGACCCCCCAACCTCGACGCCTCTTCATCGGGCTCATGCCCGACCGCGCAATCCAGTCCGCGATCCAGCGGCACTGCAAGGAATGGGAGTGGCCAGCCGATGCGCGCCCCACGCGGTTCGGGCGATATCACATCACGCTGCAATTTCTTGGCGATGTCGCGGTGGGGCATGAGGGCCGGCTGCGCGCCGCGTTGCGTGGCGTGCCCATCGCGCCGCTGGAGATCGAGTTGTGTATCCCGGAAGTCTGGAGCAATCGTGTCGCCGTCTTGCGCGCTGCACCGCACGATGGATTGCGAGCGCTGCAGCTCGCAACGGGTGAGGCCGTGGCCGCAGCGGGTTTGAAATACGAAGCCGAACACAAGTTCATGCCGCACGTCACGCTCTCGCGCAACGCTGCGCACGCCCGGCCGCCGAAAATGGTGAAGTCGATTTGCTGGCGCGTCGACGCATTCCAGCTGATGTGGTCCGTGATGCCGCCAGAGGCGAAGCCGGCGCGTTACGAGGTGATCGAGCGCTTCGGCGTCACCGCGGACCGCGCGCTGCAACCGCCGGCGCCCAGCGGGCAGGGCGGCGAGCAATTGCCGCTGATCGACTAAATTGTCAGCGCGAAATCCGAGCCGCGCGTGCGGCATGATGGTGCCCTGCCTGATTCAGGGAACGACCCGATGAAAATTCTGCCGGCGCAGTTCGATGGCCAAAACATTCGCCGCGTCTATGACGAAGCCACCGACACATGGTGGTTTTCGGTCGTCGACGTGGTGCAGGTGCTGACAGACAGCAGCAATGCGCGTCGTTACTGGTCTGATCTGAAACGCAAACTTGCGCAGAAGCGGGATCCGATAAACCGTACGAGAAAATCGTACAGTTGAAATTGCCCGCCCCGACGGCAAGCAACGCTTGACGGACTGTGCCGGCGCTGCGACGTTGCTGCGCATAGTTCAAAGCATTCCCAGCCCCAAAGCCGAACCCATCAAGCTATGGTTAGCCAAAGTTGGCTACGAACGCATGCAGGAAATGGCGGACCCGGCCATCTCACTCGATCGTGCGCGCCAGACCTGGCAGCAACACGGGCGCAGCGACAAGTGGATCCAGCAGCGCATGACGGGCCAGGAAACTTCACTGCGTTGGCCGAGCTGTCCACGCGGCAGATTGCCGAAAACACCGACGCCACCGGCTTGCCTGCCAACAAGATGGCCGCGCAGGCCGGAGGCGGCATCGCCAGGCGCGCGCGGGTTCAGCTGGAAAGCCAGACCGGCCGGCGCGTGGTGTCCGGGGACAACTACCTGGCACCGCCACCGAAGAAGGCGTTGAAACCAACACCGCGCAAACGCTGAGCGCACGCCCGATCCTTCACTGATCCTTCCCCCGCGCCACAATCCCCGACGCCGCCGCATCCACCGCCTGCGCCAGCTCCGAAAGCGGCCCTTCATGCTCGAAGGCCAGCTGCTCCAGAAACTTTCGGCCTTTCGCGAGCAAATGCACCTCCACCTGCCGCCGATCCTTCTTGCTCGGCTTGCGCTTCACCAGCCCCAGCTCCTCGCACCGCGTGACCAGCGCCACGGCGCCGTGCGGCTGCGCCTGCAACCGTTCTGCAATCTCGCTCACCGTGGCCCAGTCGCGCCCCGGGAAGCCGCACACATGCAGCAACAGCTGGTACTGCAGCACCGTGATGCCGGCTTCGCGCGAGGCGTCCTCGCTGAAGCGCAGGAAGCTGCGCAATCGCCAGCGGAAGAGCGAGAGCGCTTCCAGGTGTTCCTTGGCGGGCAGGCGCGGATTGTTGGGCTTCATGGAGCGCGAATGTATCAAATCGCGCGAAAGGACCGGCTATGGCCTCATTCGTAATCTACGTGTTTACCTCATGCCGTGATGTAAATATTAGATCATAGAATGATCTATTATTTTCACAGGAGCCTGTTCGTGTCCCGTGCATTCCAACTACGCAACAAGAAGGATTTCTTCGCCGGCCTGCTGTACATCGCGGTCGGCGCCGGCTTCGCGATCGGAGCCACCCACTACAACCACGGCGAAGCCGCGCGCATGGGCCCGGGGTATTTCCCGTTCTGGCTCGGTGTGCTGCTCGCTGCCGTGGGCGTGTTCGTGACCATCGCCGCGATCCGGCCCGGTGCGGCCATGGAAAACTTCCCGAAGATGGATTTCCGCCCGCTCGCGTGGATCCTCGGCTCGCTCGTGCTCTTCGCTTTCATCCTGCAGCCTCTGGGCCTCGCGCTGTCGATCTTCATCCTGGTGATGATCTCGAGCGTCGCCAGCCACGAGTTCGCCTGGAAAGGCGCGTTGCTCAACGCGCTGCTGCTGCTCGCGATCGCGCTCGGCGCCTTCATCTACGGCCTGCACCTGCAGCTGCCCGTGTGGCCTTCGTTCATCGGCTGAGGACAACGACACCATGATGGATCTCATCTCGCACCTGGGCCTCGGCTTCCAGACCGCGCTCAGCCTGCAGAACCTCTTCTACTGCTTCATCGGCTGCGTGCTGGGCACGCTGATCGGCGTGCTGCCCGGGCTCGGCCCGTCGGCGACCATCGCGATGCTGCTGCCCGTCACCTACACGCTCGAGCCCGTCGCCGCGCTGATCATGTTGTCGGGCATTTACTACGGCGCGCAATACGGCGGCTCCACCACCGCCATCCTGGTGAACCTGCCGGGCGAATCGTCGTCGGTGGTCACGGCGATCGATGGCTACCAGATGGCGCGGCAAGGACGCGCGGGCGCGGCACTCGCGACGGCGGGACTCTCGTCCTTCGCGGCCGGCTGCTTCGCGACGCTGGTCCTGGCCGCGTTCGCGACGCCGATGTCCGAGCTCGCATTCAAGTTCGGACCCGCGGAATATTTCTCGCTGATGGTGCTGGGCCTTGTCGGCGCGGTGGTGCTTGCATCCGGCTCGCTCGTGAAGGCGATCGGCGGCATCCTGCTCGGCCTGTTGCTGGGCCTAATCGGTACCGACGTGAATTCGGGCGTGGCTCGCTATTCGTTCGACGTGCCGGAACTTACAGACGGGCTGAACTTCGTCGCGCTGGCCATGGGTTTGTTCGGCTTCGCGGAGATCATCGTCAACCTGGAGCAGCGCGAACACCGCGAGACGTTCACGAACAAGGTGAGCAGCCTCTTTCCGACGCGCGAGGATTTCCGCCGCATGATCCCCGCCGCCGCGCGCGGAACGATCATCGGCACGTTCCTGGGCATGCTGCCCGGCGGCGGCGCGACGCTCTCGTCGTTCGCGTCATACACGCTCGAAAAGAAGATCTCCAAACGTGGCCACGAATTCGGCAAGGGCGCGATCGAAGGCGTCGCGGGGCCCGAGGCCGCCAACAACGCAGGCGCGCAGACGTCTTTCATCCCGCTGCTCACGCTGGGCATTCCATCGA
This sequence comes from Pseudomonadota bacterium, assembly GCA_040385005.1. Lineage (GTDB taxonomy): Bacteria > Pseudomonadota > Gammaproteobacteria > Burkholderiales > Burkholderiaceae_C > Ramlibacter. The sequence continues at coordinate 23,229 of JAZKIF010000204.1, read as the reverse complement.
ACGTCGTGATGGCGCTGATGGTGGGCGCGATGACCATCCACAACATCCAGCCCGGCCCGCAGGTGATGACGAGCAACCCCGCGCTCTTCTGGGGACTGATCGCGTCGATGTGGATCGGCAACCTGATGCTGATCATCCTGAACCTGCCGATGATCGGCATCTGGGTGAAACTGCTCAAGGTGCCGTACCGTTACCTCTATCCCGCGATCCTCGTGTTCTGTTGCATCGGCGTGTACTCGATCAACAACAACGTGTTCGACGTGCTGCAGGCCGCGGGCTTCGGCTTCCTCGGCTACCTGTTCGTCAAGATGGAGATCGAGCCGGCCCCGCTGCTGCTGGGCTTCGTGCTCGGGCCGATGATGGAAGAGAACCTGCGCCGCGCGCTGCTGCTCTCGCGGGGCGACTTCTCCACGCTGGTGACGCGCCCGCTATCGATGTGGCTGCTGATCGCGACGGTGGCGCTGATCGCGGTTGTCGCGCTGCCTGCCATCCGCAAGACGCGCGAGGTGGCTTTCCAGGAAGTGTGAGTACTCGGCTGTCATTGCGGGCTTGACCCGCAATCCATGCCGGCACGCCTGGATGACGGATCAAGTCCGCCATGACAGCCGGAAACTATTTGAGTTTCGGCGCCCGCCGATGCTTCGTCCCCTGCTCATACGCATAGGCGAGCCCCAGCAATTTCCCCTCGGACCACGCGGTCCCGACGAACGACAGCCCTACCGGCAACCCCATCGCCGAGCCCATCGTGACGGTGATGCTCGGATACCCCGCCACAGCGGCGGGCGATGAACTCGATCCCTGGAACGAGTCGCCGTTGATGTGGTCCGTGAGCCATGCCGGCCCGCCGGTGGGCGCGACGATGGCATCGAGCTTGTGCGCGGCCAGCACTTCATCGATGCCGGCGCGCGCGACGCGGCGAGACTTCTCGGCCGCCATGACATAGGCCTCGTCCGTGAGCGGCCCCTTGGCCTGCGCCTTCTCGAACAGGTCCTGCCCGAAGTAACGCAGCTCGCGGACGGCGTTGCGCTCGTTGAATGCGATCACGTCCGCGAGCGACTTCACCGCGATGCCCGCGCGCCGCGAGAGATACGCGTTGAGGTCCGCCTTCAGTTCGTACAGCAGCACTTCGAGTTCTTCTTCGTCGTAGTCGCCGATGGAGCCGAAGTCCGCCGGGTCGACGATCTCCGCGCCCAGGCGCTTCAGGTCCGCGATGGCTTGCTCGAACAGCCTGTCGGTGTGGACGTTGTAGCCGGTCACCTTCTTGCGCGCGATGCCGATGCGAACGCCCTTGAGCGCATCGGTCTTGAGGAACGTGCGGTAGTCGGCTTCGATATGGCCCTGCGCAGCACGGGTCGCGGCATCGGCCGGGTCCACGCCCGCGATGGCCGTGAGTACTGCCGCGGCATCCGCGACGTTGCGCGTCATCGGGCCGGCCGTGTCCTGCGAGTGCGAGATCGGGATGATGCCGCTGCGGCTCACGAGGCCCACTGTCGGCTTGAGGCCCACCAGGCCCGCGACGCCGGACGGGCACACGATGGACCCATCCGTCTCCGTGCCGATTCCCACCACCGCGAAGCTCGCAGCGATCGCCGTGCCCGTCCCCGAACTGGAGCCGCACGGGTTGCGGTCGGCTGCGTATGCATTCTTCGTCTGCCCGCCGACCGCGCTCCAGCCGCTGCTGGACTTGGCCGAGCGGATGTTCGCCCATTCGGAAAGGTTGGTCTTGCCGAGGATGACCGCGCCCGCATCGCGCAGCTTGCGCACGATGAAGGCGTCGTGCGCCGCGCGAGTGTCCGCGAGTGCGAGCGAGCCTGCCGTGGTGGGCATGCGGTCGCCGGTGTCGATGTTGTCCTTCACCAGCACGGGGATGCCGTGCAGCGGCCCGCGCATCTTGCCCGCCTTGCGCTCGCGATCGAGCCGCCGTGCGATGGCGAGCGCGTCGGGATTGGTTTCGAGCACGCTGTTCAGCGCGAGGCCCTTGCGATCCATTGCACTGATGCGCGCAAGGCTGGACTGCGTGATCGACAGCGATGTCGCGCGGCCCGATGCCATGTCCTTCTGCAGCGTCTCCACCGATGCCTCCACGATGGAGGTTGCTGCGTGCGCAGTTGTGGCGGCGAGGAGGAGGAGGCAGGACAGCAGCTTCATGACGTTGCGACAGCGCCTACTTCGCCGCGGCCTCGCGCAGGAAGGCCATCATCTTCGCCTTGTCGTAGCTCTTCTCGGCTTCCAGCTCGCCGGTGTTCTGCGACTGCAGCATCTTGCCGTTCGCATCGAGCACGATCAGGTGCGGGTAGCCCTTGATCTTCGGCCACTTCGCTAGCAGCGCCTCGTTCTTGTTCTGCAGCGACCAGTTCACCTTGACCCACACGAACTTCGACTCGACGAGCGATTTGACGTCGGCGTTGTCGTCGATGAACTTGTCGAGGATGTGGCACCACGAGCACCACTCGCCGCCCACATCCACCATCACGCGCTTGCCCTGGGCCTTGGCTTGCGCGGTGGCGGCGGCGACGTCTTTCGCGGCGTCGCGGTTGGGGTCGAATTTGGCGGGGAGGTCGGCGGCGAAGAGCGCGGAGGCGATGCCGAAGAGGAGGGTGGCGAGGAGCGCTCGCAGCGGGAGGGAGGCGGACTTCATGCCGCCATTTTCATCCAATCGGCGGGCTCGTGGCCTCAGTGCCCCAGCACCCGCATCCCGATCAGCACGACGCACCCCACCGCCAGCACCAGCGACAACGCCTTCCAGAACAGCAGCGCGTCGCGCTCCACCAGCGGCGCCTTGCGGCGCCCTTCCCATGCCGCGCCCGGCGTGCTGAGCGCGTGCACGAATTCGTCGGCGTCCTCGAACCGCTTGAACGCGTCGGGCTGCAAGGCCTTCTCCAGCGCTTCGTCGACCCAGGCCGGCACGTCGGGACGCAGGAAAGCGAGCGACTTGTAGCGCATGCGCCGCTGTGCGGCTGCGCTGCGTTCTCGCGCCATCTCCACGTCGTAGGGCAGCCGGCCGGTCAGCATCTGGTAGGTGATCGCGGCCAGCGAGAACAGGTCGGAGCGGGGGGACCCAGGCCCACCGAGCAGGCATTCGGGCGCCATGTACTGCAGCGTGCCCGGCGGCACTTCGTCGCGGCCGGCCTCGTCGGCGATCCCGGCCACCTGCACGGCGCCGAAGTCGATGATGCGCGCCGTGCCGGTGGCGTCCACCATCACGTTCTCGGGCCGCAGGTCCTGGTGCACCATCTCCAGCCGGTGCAGCGCGCGCAGCCCGCGCGCGAGCTGGGCGGTGATCGCGCGCACTGCATCCAGCGCAGGACGTGGCTGGTCGACCATCCACTGCGCGAGCGTCGCGCCTTCGAGGTATTCGAAAGCGATGTGCAGCGACTGGCGCGGCCGGTCGGCGCGCCGGGGCTTCAATAAGTGCGGGCTGTCGACACGGCGCGCGACCCACTCCTCCAGCAGGAAGCGCTCGCGCCAGCGTGCATCGGTGGCCGCCTCGGTGGAGAGCACCTTCAGCGCCATCGGCTCCTGCGTCTGTTCATCCACCGCCAGCCACACGTGGCTGCGCGCGGACGCGTGCAACTGCCGCACGATGCGCAGGCCCTCGAAGGCCATGCGCGGCTCCAGCGTGGGGGGCAGCGGCTGGTCGGCCGCCTCGCGGGACAGCTCGCCGCGCCGGGCGTCCGGCAGTCGGTCGACGCACACGACTTGCACGGTGAGGTTGTCCTCGCTGCCGGCCGCAGCGGCCGCGTCTGCGATGGCAGCGGCCGCCGCGTCCAGGTCGTGGGGATGCGTCGCGAGGATCGCGGCGATCGCTTCGGGCCGCAGGACTTCGTGCACGCCATCGGTGGTCAGCACGAAGGTGTCCCCTTCGGCCAGCGGCACGCCGCGGTGGTCGATCTCGACCTGGTCCGCGATGCCGAGCGCGCGACCGAGATAGCTGTGGCCGCCGCTCGCGTGGACACGGTGATCGGAAGTGAGTTGCTCCAGGGTGCCGCCCTGCAGTTGCCAGATGCGCGCGTCCCCGACGTGGAACAGGTAGGCCGTGCGCGAGTGGATCACCAGCGCGCTGAAGGTGCAGACCCAGCCGCGGTCGCGGTCCCAGCGGCCCGCGCCCTGCTGCGTCTGCGCGAAGAGCCAGCTGTTGGTCGCTGCCAGCACGCGTTCGACGGAGCGCCGCACGGACCATGCATCGGGTGTGCAGTAGTAGTCCTCGAGGAAGCCGGACACGGCGGCCTGGCTGGCCAGCTGGCTCACTTCGCTGCTGCTGATCCCGTCCGCCAGCGCGACGGCGGCGCCCTTGGCGTCCAGCGCCGCGCCTGTCGCGAGCGTGGCGCCGCAAAAATCCTGGTTGGCGGGCTTGCGCCCGGCCGCGCTGTGCTGGCCGACACGCACCTGCAGCGAGCCCGCCATGCCTGTCAGGCGACGCGCTTGATCGGCGCCTGGCCAGAGGCGGCGCGACTGGGCGCGGTGCGCACGTGCGTGGCGTACAGGGTCAGGCCGGTGAAGGCGAGGCCGCCCACCAGGTTGCCCACCACGGTGGGGATCTCGTTCCAGATCAGGTAATCGATGAACGTGAATTTCGCGCCCAGCATCAGGCCGGAGGGGAACAGGAACATGTTCACGATCGAGTGCTCGAAGACCATGTAGAAGAACAGCATGATCGGCATCCACATCGCGATCACCTTGCCGCTCACCTGCGTGGAGATCATGGCGCCGACGACGCCGGCCGACACCATCCAGTTGCACAGCATGCCGCGCACGAAGAGCGTGAGCATCCCGTTCGCGCCGTGCGACTGGTAGCCCAGCGTGCGGTTCTCGCCGATGACGCCGATGGCCAGGCCTACCGCGCTGGGTGGCGTGGAGAAGCCGTTGGTCACGTAGATGGCCATCATCACCGCCACCGTGAACGCGCCCGCGAAGTTGCCGCAGAACACCAGGCCCCAGTTGCGCAGCACGCCCTGGAGCGTGACGCCCGGGCGCTTGTCGATGAGCGCGAGCGGGCACAGCACGAAAACGCCGGTCAGCAGGTCGAAGCCGAACAGGTAGAGCATCACGAAGCCGACCGGGAACAGCACCGCGCCCAGCAGGGGCTGGCCGGTCTGCACGTTGATGGTGACGGCGAACCAGGCGGCCAGCGCGAGGATGGCGCCGGCCATGTAGGCCCGCACGAGCGTGTCGCGGGTGGACATGAAGATCTTGGATTCGCCGGCATCGACCATCTTGCTGACGAATTCGGACGGGGCTAGGTAGGCCATGGGTGAGCTCCTGGAGGGTGGTTTCGAAAGGGAAGCGGCGCGTCGCGAAGCCGCGGCCCGACACGGGCTCGCGGGAAGGCGAGGGATTGCCGCCGACCCCGTCCTGGGATGCACGGCGTCATGCATCCATGGCGCACGTCGTTATGCGCTGGTGGGCACCTGCCTGGAGGTGGTGCCGCGGATGGCCGGGGTCAGATGGGAGGTGGGCACGCAAGCAGCGTGCCAGTGCCTGGCTCGTTTCCGGCGGGGGAAACGCCCCGGGGTGGGGTCAATTCAGGAGGGCTTGGTGCGCGGAGAGTGCGCGGCTGAGGTTCGCGCACCTTGCGGGTGCGATGGAGCGGGTGAAGGGAATCGAACCCTCGTATGAAGCTTGGGAAGCTCCTACGTCTCACCTTGTCGGTTCGACGCACAGCGCGGAGTCCACTATGTAGAAGCTTTCGAACACTCTACGATTGACATCGGTGGGCGCACTACTGTGATGGAGCGGGCAAAGGGAATCGAACCCTCATCTTGAGTATGGGAAACTCAGGTCCTGCCATTGAACGATGCCCGCGTAGGCGGCATTTTAGCAGGTGCACTTTCCATAATGACGGCTTCCTCAATGCGTGGCAGACTCCAGTGAAGGAGGACCCATGCCCCAGGCGGAAATAACTATCGAGATTGACCAGCGCATCGACGCATTCAAGGCGTCTTTACAGCAGGGTGCGGATATTGCGCTAACCCAGCATGTTCTGAGACATGAATGTTCGATCGTTGGGGCGGATATCGAGAATGCCGTGCGCGCGTGCGTGGCGACCGAGTTTGGCACGACAGCGGACCACGTGTGGATAGTAGGCTCCGCAAAATTGGGGTTCAGTCCAAAACCTGGTCAGTACTTCAAGCACTTTTCCGACCACTCAGACATTGATGTTGCGTTGGTAAGCCCTAGGCTATATGAAGAAGTTTGGCGCGAAGTCTTTCAGATGGATCGTGCCGGGGAATACTTCGATAAAGAGAAGTTTAGTCACTATCACCTACGAGGTTGGATTCGACCAGACGCTCTTCCGCCGAGTGCGGAATACAACCGATGCCGGTCTTGGTGGAAATTCTTCAAAGACCTCTCTTCGAAGGAAGACTTCATGCGCATGAAGATTCGCGGCGGCCTGTACTTTGACAGCTTCTTTCTTCGTCAGTATCAGCTCGGTGGCCTTACCGTTATGCGCGAACACTTAATAGGCGGCATGGCATGAAAACTTCAGCTACTAACCGACGACTACACATACTCCTGACTGCGATTTCGGAAAACAAGCTGAACCCGAGGCCAGATTTCCAGCGGCGTTTAGTATGGACGAACGATGATAAGTTGTCTTTCATAAGAACCGTTCTTCGCGGCCTGCCATTCCCAGAGATCTATGTCTGTGCAGGAACACTGGATCCGGATACGGGCGAATCAACAGAGTATTTGGTGGATGGTCAGCAACGAATCACTACACTGGTCCAGTACTTCAAGGGCAATCCGACCTTGCGACTAGGCGACCTTACTCCTTACGCCAAGTTAACCACAGAGGAGAAAGAGAGTTTCCTTGAATACGACGTTGTCATACGTGACTTGGGCAAGCATCCGCTCAATGAGATTCGAGAGATTTTCGAACTGATCAATTCAGCGAACTATGCGCTCAACACAATCGAAATTAAGAACGCTCGGTACGCCGGCGAGTTTAAGAAGTTTGCGGAAGAGACGGCGAAGCGACCGGAGTTCAGAAAGTGGAAGCTTTTCAACGGCAGCGATGAGAAGAGGATGCAAGATCTTCGATACTCTCTGGTTCTGCTCTCTACATTGCTCTCAACTTACTTCAACCGAGATGACGATATTGACGAGTATCTGAGTCGCTACAACGACGTCTTTCCGGAGGAGAGCCAGCTACGCCAAGAACTCTCAGAGACTCTCAAATTTATTGACAACCTAGGTCTGCCTGAGAAATCGCGAGCCTTCAGAAAGACCGATCTCTTCAATCTGATCGTCGAAGTGCACAGGGCCATATTCAAACGCAATAAGCTACTAGACCCGGGGATCACTGGCACAAGACTAGCTGAGTTTTTTTCCAAAATAGATGCCGTGTCCAATCTAATGCAAGTTGGAGATGATTTGATCCCCTTGGTTTACTACCGAAGCACGTTGCGCGCTGCCATCGACAAAGGCAACAGATACCGTCGCGGCGAGATCTTGCAGTCCATAATTGATCCCGGGTACAAGCCAAGAATTCGTTTCTCCACAGATGGCGACTTCGTGCAGGAAGAGCTTAGCTTTGAGACTAATGAAGAAGGCGAATACGACCATTGAATGGGATGAGATGAGGGTTCGATTCCCTTTGCCCGCTCCATCACAGTACTGCGCCACCGATGTCGATCGTAGAGTGTTCGAAAGCTTCTACATAGTGGACTCCGCGCTGTGCGTCGAACCGACAAGGTGAGACGTAGGAGCTTCCCAAAATCTGGGTGTAGGTCAGACACCCAGTCGCCACTAGAATCGATTCAGAAGGGTTCTCCATCTTCTTGGTTCAGTGTTTGGGTGCCACCACCTTCTCGATGTTCTGACCCTTCAGCCGGAGTAAATGTTGCCTTTGGGAGCAGAGGCCAAACAAATAGTGCGTCTCGGTTCCGTGGTCGTAGCTCACACGTGTTCACCTGACCCAATTACCCGACCAACCGGAGTAAATGTTGGCTTTTGGAGCGTAGGCCTAACAAATACTGCAACGGCTTCACCCCAAAGAAAAAGAAATCATTGGGGTCAAGGCTTGTCTCGGTTCATGCGATGTCAACGAAGGAATCCATGTGGAATCCAGTTCGTCACGACGAAGTCGATGTGCTGACGCCGTCAAACGATTCTTCAAGGGGTTCCAGGAGCTCGGATTGCCAGCCATATCGCGATGCCGTCCGTTGCCTCGGACATTGGTTTGGAGCGATCGTGCCGATGCGTCACATGCCGATCACGAGCCAGGTCGCCATCGCGTCGATCCTGTAGCTCTGAATTGCCACTTCCAGCTGTCCACGATCCCGACGCCAGCCCGAGAAGTCGGCCCATTGGTCACACGGACAGCTTCTCCACCCTTAATTCCTGCGCCTCAACGACGCTGCATCAAGAGCTAAGAGAGCACTGACGATCGGATGATGGTGTGTTGCTGCTTTGATCTGGCATTGCCGGTCGAGAACCCTACTATGGTCGGAATCCTAAGCTATCAGCGATGAATGCTCATTGGCCCGCGAAGAATCCACCACCAGAGGTCATTTCGGAGTGATGCCGCAGCAAACCAAGTACTAAGTTTCCCGCAACGGCAATTGCGTAAGCAACGTGACTGATTAAACGATTTATCTCAAATTAGACTGCGGAAACTAGCCAAATTTTGGAGCTTGCGTCCGACCTCAGCGAGGTCGAGAGGAGCCGTCACAAGGTTCTGAACCGCAACGTTGTTCACGAACTGCTCCAAGTTATCTGCTTGTTTAAACGTGACCAAATCTAAACCGTAGACGACAGACAGTTCAAACTGAGACGTACTTGTGTACAAACTGCCTTCAACGTTAACCCCCCATCCACCACCCTTGGTGCCAGCTTCAAACTTCTTATACTTCTTGGTCGTAAAGTATTTCTGTACGGCACCCGTAACAACTGATATGGTGCCCACCTTTTTATTGTTGATCAGCTCTTGACACTGGGGCATCGCCAGCCACGTCCCAATGGCAGCATCCCACGCCGGTCCTCGATCAATAAGACGCGCGCTCGCGTTGTTTATCACTCGAACTTCGAGCAGTTCCTCCGCACTCACATCAACCGACAAGAAGGAAAGAGCCTCCACCTTGGCTTTCATCTTCGAGTCAACAATGAGTTCAGATACCATCTGCGGCGCACTCAGCTTAGAAGGGTCTACTTCAGCGGCTACGGAAAAGAGAAACGGTACCAAACTGTCGCTACCAACTTGTTCGTAGTAGACCCTGCCCAAAATTGCACTTACGTCAGCGATATATGTGTCGTTCTTAACGTAACGCAATGAGTCGGCTGTAGGAATTGCCTTGCGCAGGTCGTCTGAAGTCGCGATTGGTTGTTTGCTCGCAACCCTATCGTTCATCGCTTCATTGACATGTTTGGTGCTAAAAACGTCTCCCATGCTTACCCCCTAATGTCGGCTTCGAAAAGCAGAGGACAATCGATTTTCTTGACCAATGACTTTACCCAAAGGGCGCTAGCTGAAGTAATTCTTCAAAACCGCCCCTGAAAGCTAGCTTTCTTAGCGCCGTTGACCGTCAGGTGTTCAACCGAAGGGCTTGCGGAAGAAACTATTTTCTCCGCCGAATACACCTCCATTGTCGCTCCACGTCGGAATAATACGACGCAGATACGAATTGTCGCCCCCTAGAAGTCCGCGCGCCTTGATGTCTTCAAAACTGATGCCGAGGCCGCCTCGTAAGATCTTCGCACCAAGACCCGATTCATTCGCCGCGCCTTCAAAATTGGACTGAAAGCGATCGGCAACAAAGTGGAGAATCGCGTTGGCGACATCACTAAAAAATTTGTTAAACCGCTCATTGCCAGAAGTTGGTTCCTCCTGCTTTTCGGGATTATCGCGTTCGTGCTCAAGTTGCGAGACCGACGCTTCCACTGATGCATTGTGAATATTGTCCAGTTCCGCATAGTATTGCTGCTCCGACAGCGACTCGCGCCGTCGCTTGACGTCTATTTCTACCAGCGGAGAGAGCATATCGGGCGGCGGGCAGGCAGGGCCATATCGCAATTTATATGCCTCGGTAAATGCTTCTCGATTTAGTTGCACCCAATACGGTCCGAGGGCGGCGTAGTCCGGCTTGGCAGCTTTCACGTCCGCAATTGCCTTGTTCAAACCCTGGACATATGCCTCGTGAGCTTTGTCAGCCAAATCTCGTTCGGTTTGGCCAAGTCCCAGCGCAGCGCCAATTGTCGCGCCCGCGGGGCCAGCCAACGCTCCGCCCACTAACGCACCTGTGGCAGCAGGTCCGGGATTGCGCGCAGCTTCGTGCGCAACTTGCACTGGATCGGGAGGTGCGGGGACAGGAACACCAGTTGCATTGGAGACTGCCTCAGCGGCGTCATCTAGTAGGCCCATAAATTCCCCCCGGGTTTGGTGTAGCGAATCAGGATACCAATTTTTAACTCTAACGACAATCGTTACAACTTTCGCGCAATCCGCGCGGGAATCTTTGGCGCGACGGCATAAAGCAGTTTCATATAGCTACAAAGCTACCAAGAGTAGTTTCAATTCGTACAGGTGCAAAGTCAGCCCAGCGATGGCAAAGCGACAACTCGAGAGAAGAGCCGGTCGAGCTTTCCCCCTGTGACGGACAGCATTGCGCGTGCTTGGCCAGGGAGCAGTAGCGTCGGCGTTGTTGGATGGGCCGCAGCGTTTCGGAGTATGCGACCGGCCTCCCATTGGTCTGCGTCGGTCGCCATTATTAAGCCGGCTTGCACAAGGCTTCGGATGACTGTATGAAACGGTACTTTGACCTGCTTGTCGGGTTCAGCGTGCAGCTTAGCAATCCATGCGGCGTGTCGGGCACCGGCTTCTAGGCAGCGGATGCACTCGTCCGAGCCGAGCGCCAAAAGTGGGTAGTAATACCAGCCATAAATCATTGCCCCGCGTGCAACTTCAAACAGCCGGCGGACAGGCTCTGGAACCTCGGTTTTTAGGCTAGCTTCGCTGAACCACTCGACCCATTGAGTTTCATCCATGCCGAAGTGACGACCGGAATCAGAGAGCGCGAGATTCGCTACAGTGATGCGCTTGACTCCCATCAAAACGTCGGCATCACCAGGATGCATTGAGACTGCGTGATTCTGCGGCAATGAGTCCATCTTCCGGGACTTTACCTCACCACTCGTTGCGCACCTGAACCGAGCTATACACGCCCGGCTTGGCGCACAGCACGATGCACAGTAACCGGTCACTTCTTCAGTTGCAGCCCATGCGGGTGGCCGCGTTCCGGCACGACAGCCGGAGAGCGGGTGTCTCCTTCTGTGAGCACGTGTCGAGAAGCGTGGTGCAATAGTATGCTGGCGGGCCCCGGCGTTCATCGATCTTTTCGTAGACCGTCCTTTCAATCAGATCCTCTTTGGCATAGTAGGTCGTGAAAGACCCGCCAGAGGCGTACTCACGGACGCGTGTCCAGCCCGGAGTCGGCGCATCGCCCGCGCCGCTCACTGCCTCCTCATAGGCGACGCGACTGCAATATTTGGGCAACGGACCTGATCTGTCGAACGACAAATCGTTCACGTCCACGCACCTCAGCGCGCCACGCTTGGCAAAGAGTAATCGCTTCGTACTTTTGATCTTGGATTCATCGTACGGGAAGACCGCGCCTTTCAGCATCAATTCCTCGTCACCGCTGTCCAGGAAGCGCACCCTCACCCAATAGGCCAGGTTTGTCTGGCCTATCACCTGAACTTCCCTAGCAACCTTCAATTCCACGCAATTACGCGTTGCTGTGGCAACAGAGGATTCGCTGCGACACACCGTTCCCTGCGCGAGCATCCTTCCCGTCTCAGCCATGGAAGTGCACGCGAAGGCTGCGGCGCAAACCGACAGAAAAATATACCGGCCGCGCATGAGGTGCTCCGTTCTTAGGTCAAATACGTTGAAGAATCTGACGACACTGCGCGGGCGCGCTTAACGTCCGCATTGCCACACAGGATCCCGTCCGCCCCGTTTACTTGTTGAGCTTGTCCAACAAGCTAGCTCCGAGAAAGCCCGCCAGGAACGGATGCTCCCTTTGAAATTCGAAGGCGCGCCCAATCGCATGAACACGGTGCCGATCGCCGGGGCCTTCCACAGCGCCGTGAAGTAGAACGGCCGGCCACCCGGCGCGTCCATCGCGATGTAATCGACGCCCTGCACATTCGCCAGCGAGATGTCCGACCCGATCTGCGCCGTTGCCGGCGCGGCCCCCATCGGGAAGATGCCGTAGTTCGAATACATCGACCACCGGTTGATCACATAGTGGGTGGCGTTGACGAAGTCGTAGATGCTCGCCTTGCTGCCATCCGGATTCCACGCTTCGATGAGGACGCGCCCGCGCGGCTGCGCCGCCTGCCATGCCTGCACGGCCGGCGCGAAGCCGGGCAGCGTGCCCACTTGCAGAATGGCGCCGCCCGAGACGGGGCCGAGCACGAACACACCGCCCGCGTTGTCCACGGCCAGGTAGTTGCCGCTCGAATAGGCGCGGTAGTCGTATTGCTGGTACTGGCCGGAGGCATGTGTGCCCGGGAAGTAGGCGGCATAGGCGTCAGCAGCCCAGGTGAACAGGTCCGCGTTGGTGATGGCGAGGACGCCATGGGAGAAGAACGCGAGCCACGCGACAATGAACCACTTCTTCAATCGCATGACTTCCCCCGGTACTGATCTGCACGGAATCTAATCCGCCGTTCATTCAGGCGTCAAGTACGACGACGCGCCTGCGTCACATCAAAGCTCCTGATCGCGCGCGCAATCCATTAGCCGCTGCAACGCCACCCCCAGCGCCTCGGGCAATCGTCGTTCCCCATTGACCCGCGGCGCATAGGCGATGTTCAGCGCGTAGCGCTCGCCGTCCGCGGTGCGAAACGGCGCGCCCACCGCCACCATCCGCCCCTCGTGCCACAGCACGACGCAATGGCCACGCTGCCGGACTTCCTGTATCGAACGCTCCACATCCAACGCCAGTGCAGCGGTCCACTGAGGATCGCTCGCCCGCAATCGCGCGATCCGCTGCGTCCGCTCCTGCGCCGGCAAGTCCCCAAGAAACGCGCGCCCGATCGCCGAATGCACGATCGGCAAATGCTGCCCCGGCCCGACTTGCCGCCCCGCGCGGGCGCGGTCGAAATTGACCTGGTCCAGGTACACCATGTCCGTGCCATGCGCCTGCGCGACGCCGACGATGGTGCCGGTGTCGCGCGCGACCTCCCGGATCAACGGACCCATGCGCGCCAGCAACGCACTGCCTACGGTGTACGCGCGAGCCAGGCTCAGCACCGGCGTCCCGATCCGATAGCCCTTCGCCGGCGCATCGTAGGTGAGGTAGCCGGACTTGCACAGCGAGGTGAGAAGCCGCGTGACGGTCGCCTTCGGCAGACCCGTGCGGTCCACCAGATGCGAATGCGCGAGCGCTGTCACGCCGGGCTTGAAGCAGTCCAGCAGGGCGAGGCCGCGTTCGAGCGAGCGGTTGGATTCAGGCATGGCAACCGAAGAGTAATTTGTTCCGGCTGCCGAAACAACCACGCCTGTTCCCGATGGCTGAAAAGCCACGCGGCATGGACACTTTCTCCATCTACAGGAGACCCGCCATGAATGAATTCCTCGAGCGCAGGCGCCAGGTGTTGCTGGCCTGCGCGCTGGCGCCGCTGGCAGGCGCCGTGCGCGCCCAATCCAGCTACCCGGACAAGCCGATCCGCCTCGTGGTGCAAGTGCCCGCCGGCACCGCCGCCGACGCGATGATGCGCGCTATGGGCGAGTTCGTTTCACGCCGCTTCGGCCAGCCCGTGATCGTGGAAAACCGCGTGGGTGCAGCGGGCACGCTGGGCCCCGTGTCGGTTGCGAAGACCGCCGCGCCCGACGGCTACACGCTCACCGTGATCCCCGTGAGTCTCTTCCGCCTCCCGTACATGCAGGACGTGAACTTCAATCCATCCACCGACTTCACGTACATCGCCAACCTGAGCGCGTACACCTTCGGCACCGTGGTGCGTACGGAGTCGCCGATCCGCAGCTTCGCGCACATGGTCGAGATGGCGAAGCAGCGGCCCGACGAGCTCACCTACGCGACGCCCGGCGCCGGCAGCACGCAGCACCTCACCATGGAGCAAATCTGCACGCGCGCCAACATCCGGCTCAAGCACATCCCGTACAAGGGCACGCCCGACGCGCTCGTCGCCCTGCTCGGCGGCCATGTGGACATCATGGCCGATGCGTCCGCGTGGACGCCGATGGTCGAAGCCGGCAAGGCGCGCCTGCTGTGTACCTGGGGCGCTACGCGGCCGAAGAAGTGGAAGGAAATTCCGACGCTCACCGAGTTGGGCATCCCGCTCGTCGCCGATTCGCCCACCGGCATCGGCGGTCCCAAAGGCATGGACCCGGCCGTCGTCGCGAAGGTGCGCGACGCCTTCGCTGCTGCGCTGTCGGACCCGAAGGTGCTGGAAACGCTGGAGACCTTGCAGATGGTGCCGCGCTACATGGACACCGAGACGTACAACAAGTTCGTGACCGCCGAAATCCGGGACTCCAAGCCGCTCATCGAACGCCTCGGGTTGAGCAAACGTGGATAAGCCGAACTCCATGCGCTTCAGCGACCCCTGCGCCGCGCGTTTCGCCAAGGGCGAAGTGGCGCTCGGCTCCTTCGTGTTCACGCCCGATGCGGCCACGACGGAGATCCTGGCGGGTGCGGGCTTCGACTACGCGGTGATCGACCTGGAGCACGCGCCGCTGTCCATCGGCGACATCCTCTCGCATGCACGCGCGGCCGATGCGGCAGGCATATCGTGTTGGGCGCGCGTCGGCTACGCGGAACCGCCGGAGATCGGGCGCATCCTCGACACCGGCGTGCAGGGCCTGATCATGTCTCACTTCGGCGAGGACCTCGACCAGTCCCGCAGGCTGCTCGATGCGTTTCACTACCCGCCCGCGGGGTCGCGCGGAACATGCTCGGGCGTGCGTGGCCTGCGCTACCAAAGCGATGACTTGAACGCGGAAATCGCGGAGGCGAATGCGCGGGCGTTCTCCATCGGGCTGATCGAAGACGCCGCTGTCGTGGACAGGATCGACGAGGTGTTGGAGCTCAAGGGTCTGGACGCGGTGATGGCCGGTGGCGCGGGCGATTTGTCCGCGTCGATGGGTCTGCATGGGCAGGGCAGCCATCCGCGCGTGCGGGCGGCCGGCGTGCGCATCATCGAGCGCGCCAAGGCGCGGGGCCTGAAGGCGGGCGTGTACCTCGGCGAGCTGGAAGGCGCGGAGTTCTGGCGCGACGTGGGC
Organism: Pseudomonadota bacterium; assembly: GCA_040385005.1. Classification (GTDB taxonomy): domain Bacteria; phylum Pseudomonadota; class Gammaproteobacteria; order Burkholderiales; family Burkholderiaceae_C; genus Ramlibacter. Next base: position 7,979 of record JAZKIF010000204.1, on the reverse strand, counting down.
GTCGACTTCTACGCCTACTCGATCGACTACAAGGTGCTGGCGAAAGCCTACCGGGCCGCCCGGCAATCCCTCGCCGGCCTCACACCAGCTGGATGTTCGCCCGTTTGATGATGTCCGTGAGCCGCGTGATGTCGCCGGTCATCCGCTCGCGCAGCGCCGTGGGCGGCATGTAGAACGCGCGCTGATTGAGCGCTGCGATCGAGGACTGAACGGCCGGCATGTCGAGCGCGGCTTTCAGCGCGCCGGTGACCTTGTCGGTGATCGCCTGCGGCATGTTGGGCGGGCCGAGAACGATGTTGAGCAGGCCGAACGTCTCGAACCCCTGCAAGCCCGCCTGCGCCATCGTCGGCGCGCCCGGCCTGTCGGGCGACGGGGTCATGAAGGCCATGATGCGCAGCTTGCCGGCGTCCACCTGCGGCTGCTGCAGCGACTGCGAAGTGATCATCATCTGCGTGCGTCCGCCCACCAGGTCCAGCAGCGCGGGGCCGCCGCCCTTGTACGGGATCGCGACGAGCTTCACGCCCGTGACCAGCTTGAAAAGCTCGCACACGATCTGGTCCGAATTGCCGACGCCCGACGTGCCCGCGCTGATGCCGTCGGGCTGCGCCTTCGCCCACGCGATGAACTCCGCCAAGGTCTTCGCGGGAATGCCGGCGTTGATCGTCATCATGTAGTCGCCGCGCGTGACGGCGGCGATCGGCGTGAAGCCCGTCACCGGGTCGTAGCCGCGAGGCTGCTGCAGCGTATGGATGATGTGCGACGACGGCGAGGTGAAGAGCAGCGTGTACCCGTCGGGCTCGACCTTGTTCACGTAGCCGGCGGCAATCGCCGTGGTCGCGCCCGGGCGGTTGTCGATGATGATGGGCTGGCCGAGCATCGGGCTCACCTTGTCGATGAGGATGCGCGCGATCGGGTCGAGCGCGCCGCCGGGCGGATAGGGAACGATCAGCTTGATCGGCCTCGTGGGCCACGCGGCCTGGCCGAACGCCACCGGCGCCGCCACGGCCGATGCCGACACGGCGGCCATCCGCTTGAGAAAAATCCGTCGTGTGTCTCGCTGCATGTTGTACTCCAGGTGCTTGTGTTTACTGCGCGCCCAGCGCGCGGATGGCCTCCGCCATTTCCTTGTCGGTGGCGCGGGCTTCGTCGAACGCCGCCGGAGCATTTGCACGCCGCGCGTCCACCCTTGACCGCCCATTGCGTGCATGGGTGAATTCACCCGATAGCCGGTCTGCGTCGACGCGCCCCTTGAAGTGCAATGTCTGGCCCTGCGGATCGCGCGTCTCGAAATCGATGTCCGAGCCCTTGATGCGAACGTTCTGCAAGCTGTAGCGCAATTGCTGGTCGAAGACCACATCGCCCTCGAGCTGCTGGAACCGCTGGCGCAAGTTGAGCGTCTGCGGCGCATGCGTCGTGCCGTTCGGATGGTGCAAGGTCCACGTCCCCGCAACGTGCGCCGGAATGATCCACAGCATCGCGCGGCTGGTTCCGAGAAACGCGGCTTCGTCCGGCTTCCACTCGCCCATGTCGAACGAATTCGAGACGATGCGCGTGCCGGGCTTCATCCTGAACAGTGTGGGCCGCAGCTTGAGGTTCAGCTCCGGCAGCAGGTACATCGTGACCACCGTGGCGCTGGAGAAGTCGGAGGCGAAGATGTCCGCGCGGCGGAAATCCACCTTGTCCTGCACGCCCGCTTCCCTCGCGCGGCGGATGGAGAGCTCCACCATTTCGGGGTTGTATTCCAGGCCGAGGCCGCGCGCGCCGGGATCGCGTGCTGCCGCGATCAATATCTTTCCGTCGCCGGAGCCAAGATCGACCACGTAATCGCGCGACGTCACCGCGGCCATGCGCAGCATGGTGGAGACGACCTCGTCGTGCGTGGGCAGCCAGATCACGTCCTTGCCGCTTTGGCCCAGCTTGGGCGTGAAGGCGCCGTCGGTTTGCTGCGCGTGCGCGGCTGTCAGCACGCCGGTCAATGCCACGCAGGCGATGAGATTCAGGATTGTTTTTCGGGTGTGGATCATTCGAGCTTGATGTTGGCGGCCTTGATCACGCGAGCATATTCGGCGGCGTCCTTGCGCATCGCGGCGCCGAATTCCTCCGGCGAGAGGATCCACGGGTTCTGCCCCTGGCTGATGAGCTTCTCGCGCACGTCGGGCATCTGAAGCACGCGGCTGATGTCGGCGTTGAGCTTGTTGACGATGTCGCGCGGCGTCTTGGCGGGCGCGAGGAATCCCAGCCACGAGCGCAGCGTGAATTCCGGCATGCCCGCTTCCGCGAACGTGGGCACGGTAGGCATGGCCGGCAAGCGGGCCGTGGTGGCCAGCGCCTTGATCTTTCCGGACTGCAGGTAGGGGATGACCGTCACCGGCACCGACAGGTAGAACTGCACCTGCCCGCTCACCAGGTCCGGCAGGATCTGGTTGGCGCCCTTGTACGGCACGTGCAGCAGCTTCGTGCCCGTGAGCATCTGGAACAGCTCCATCCCCAAGTGGACGATGTTGCCGACGCCCGCCGACGCATAGGTGAACTTGCCCGGGTTGGCCTTGATCTCCGCGACCGCCTCGCGTAGCGTGTTTGCCTTGAAGCTGGGATAGGTCGTCAGGACGAACTCCGCCGTGTTCACCGGCACGATGGGCGTGAAGTCCGCGATGCTGTCGAACGGCAGGTTGTTGAACAGCATCGGGTTGCTGACGTGCGTGTTCGCGGTCAGAAGGATGGTGTAGCCGTCCGGCGCGGCCTTGGCCACCGCATCCGTGCCGATGATGGTGCTCGCGCCGGGCTTGTTGTCGACGATGACTGCCTGGCCCCAGATGGCCGACAGCTTTTCTCCCAGCAGCCGCGCGACCGGGTCGACGCTGCCGCCCGCGAGGAACGGGACGACGATCTTCACCGGCCGGTTCGGGAAAGCGCCTTGCGCGCGTGCGGTGGATGAGGCACCGACAGCGAGGAGGGCGGCTGCGGCCAGCAGCCCCTGTCGTCTTTGAAAATCCATGTGAAAAGTCTCCTGTGTGTTCAGCGAATTTCTTGCGCGGCGCGGCGCGCCTCGATGTCGTCCAGCACCGGCAGCAGGTAGGGACGCAGGGCCGGGTAGTTCTCGCTCGGCGGAAAGTGGCCGAGGCCCTTCATCACCTGGAACGTCGCACCCGGCACGAGGTCGGCCACTTCCTGCCCGCGCGCCGGCGATGCGCCGTAGTCGTACTCGCCGGTCAGCAAGTGCAGCGGCGTGCGGGTGGTGTCGATGCGGGCGAGCTCCTGGGGTGTGAGCTGCCCGTTTTCCTTGTAGTAGTTCATGTCGCCCTGCATCACGCCGGGCCCGCCCTGCATGTAGTGCCACAGCGTTTCGAAGCGCTCGGCCTTCGGGCTTTGTCGGGCCATCGTGCCGCTCACGAGCGCAGCAGCCGCCTCGCCGCCGTGCACATCGTTGCGGTCGAGGTATTGCAGGTCGCGCTGGTAGTGGCCCATCGTGCTCGTCACGCGCAGGCTCGATTGCAGTCCGATGCCGGCGCAGAATTCTTCCGCGTGCGCGATCAACAAGTGCAGCACCGCGCGGCCGCCGATGGAGCAGCCCAGCACGATGGGCCGATGGAGCTCGAGTCCCCGAACCACCGCCATGACGGAGTCGATATACAGCTGCGGCGTGAGCAGGTAGCGCTCGTCCTCGAAGCCCACGGGCGGCGACGATTTGCCGTGCCACGGCAGATCGAACGCGACGACGCGAAAGCGCCGCGTCACGTCGGGGTCATTCAGCAGGTGCCGGTATTGGCGCGCATCGGCGCCCGCCGTGTGCAGGCACAGCAACGGGATTCCACTGCCCGCTTCCTCGACGTAGACGCGGTGCGGCCGTCCCTGGATCTGCAGCGGGTAGTAGCGGCCGGTGATCGGCTCGGGCGCGATCACCACAAGTCTTCATCCTCGCGGAAGATGGCAGCGACGATGCCTTTCACCAGGAAAAGGTTCGTATAGAACGGCAGGCCATTGCCTTCGAAGCGCGCGTGGCCCGCGCCGATGAGCGCGAGGACGTCGTGGTATCCGGGCGGGGGCTCGGGGCGGCTGAATGCGTGCCAAGCGGCGGCATCTGCTTCGACGGAAAAATCCGGCGTCGGGTCGCCCGATGTTTCGGTCGAATCGCGGGGCGCCAACGAAGCGTGAATCCGCGGCCCGTCGACCTTCACCCGCAAGCGGTCGGACGACGAGCGGATCTCGAAACGCATGCTGGCGAAGCGCGCGCGATGCAACAGGCCCGGGTGCTTCGCCAGGAGGGTTTGGATGTCGGTGCGCACGTCGATTCAGGGCCCAAAAGCCCAGAATAACAAGCGACGCGCGCGATTCGTGTTAGCGGTAACCCGCGACCGTGGCCACTCTGTTCGCGCTTCAGTGCGCCACGCAGAACGCAGCCCTGCAAATCAGCTTGCGACAGCCTGGTGAGCAGCTTCGATCGGCGGGGTGCCTTGCCGGATGGCCGAGGTGATCTGGCCCCGGAATTCAGGCGTGTCGCTGTGCCCGTGCACCGCGACCGCATGCTGGACAGCGGCCTCGACCAGCTCGCGCTCGTTGTCGGCGCTGATCGCGACGCTGCACTTCGTGTCGCTCGGGAATTCGCGGCAATCTATGTATTGGCGTGCCATGACGGCTCCTTCGTTGACCACCCGCGGACGTTGCTGCATATGGGCGGCGCGGGCGCCGTCCATGTTCAGTTGTAGGCAATAAGACCGGATATTTCACGCCCGCAATCGCAACCGGATGTCTCCGCAAAAGCGCGTTCTCCTGGGCGCACCGGCCGGGGAGGGTTACCGCTAACACGGGCAGGCGACCCGGTGACTATGCTCGCGCCCAAACACCGAATCCCCAAGGAAGGTCCCATGCCGCAGTACCTGCTCAAAGTCGATGGCGTCCAGCGCCCTGTCCAGGCGGAGGCCGACGAGCCCCTGCTTTACGCCCTGACCGATGGGCTGAAGTTGAAGGGGCCGCGCTTCGGGTGCGGCGTCGCGCAATGCGGCGCCTGCACGGTGATGGTGAACGGGCAGGCCGTGCGCTCCTGCGTCACGCTGACGAGCAGCGCGGTGGGCAAGAACATCCGGACCATGGACGGGTTGGCGCGTGGCGAGAAATTGCACCCGGTGCAGGAAGCTTTCGTGGAAGAGCAGGCCGCGCAGTGCGGCTATTGCGCCAACGGTTGGGTAATGAGCAGCGTGGCGTTGCTGGAAAAGAACCCGAAGGCCACGGACGACCAGATCGTCAAGGCACTGTCGAGCCTGCAGTGCCGCTGCGGCACGCACATCGCGATCATGCGAGCGGTCCGCCGCGCGCGCGACAGCATGTCAACCACCAAAGTCTGAGGTGTACGCGATGAACAACGAACTCAATCGCCGCGAATTCCTCCAGACCAACGTCGCGCTCGTGGTGGGGCTGACGGGCAGCGCCGCATTCGTCGGCGACGCCGCCGCGCAAGCCGCGGCACCCGCAGTCGTCGGCCCGAACCCCTCCACGCTCGACACCTGGGTGCGCATCGCGACCAGCGGCGAGGTGACCGTGAACTTCGGCAAGATGGATTGCGGCCAGGGCGTGGACCTCGCGATCGCGCAGGTGGTGGCCGAGGAGCTCGACGTGCCGCTGGCAGCCGTGCGCGTGGTGGTGGGCGACACGCGCTACACCACCAACCAGGGCGGCGGCAGCGGCAGCACGGGCTTGCGCATGGGCGCGAAGCCGCTGCGGAACGCAGCGGCCGAAGCGCGCCGCGTGCTGATGGAGATGGGCTCCGCGCAACTCGGCGTGCCCGTCGCGGCCCTGACGGTGAGCGATGGTGTCATCTCCATCGCGAGCGATCCGGGCAAGCGCGTCACTTACGCGCAACTGATCGGTGGCAAGAATTTCGACACGCCGATGAAGTGGAACAACGCCATCGGCAATGGCATGAACGTCGAGGGCCAGGCCAAGCCCAAGCCGGTGTCCGAATACAAGATCGTCGGCAAGGGCGTGAAGCGCACGGACATCGCCCACAAGGTCACCGGCGTCGAGCATTTCACGGCGCACATTCGGCCGGACAACCTGCTGCACGCGCGCGCCGTGCGCCCGCAGTTCGCGGGGGCGATGCCGGAGTCGGTCGATGCCACTTCGATCTCGCATATCCCCGGCGCGAAGCACTTCATTCAAGGCGGCTTCGTGGCTGTCGTCGCCGAGACCGAGTGGAATGCGGTCCGCGCCTCGCGGGCGCTCAAGGTGAAGTGGTCGAATCCACCCGCCGCGTTCCCGGGCGGCGAAGCAAGGCTTTTCGACTACATCCGCGAAGCGACGCCCACCGCGTCGAACGCCGTGCCGATCTTCGCCGGCAAGAAAGACTACGACACGAAGCCAACGATGGCGGCACTCGCCGCGTCGAAGCGGGTCGTCGAGGCCGAGTACGAATGCGCGTTCCAGTCGCACGCGCGCATCTCGCCGTCGTGCGGCGTCGCGGACGTCAAGGGCGACCGCGCCGAGATCTGGGCCGACACGCAAAAGCCGCACTACGTTCGTGACGGCATCGCGAAATTCCTCGGGCTGCCCGCCGGCAACGTGCAAGTGAAATGGATGCCCGGCGCGGGCTCGTATGGCCGCAGCGACGCCGACGAGGCGCCGTACGAGGCAGCACTGCTGTCGAAGAACTTCGGCCGGCCCGTGCGCATGCAATGGTCGCGCGAGGAGGGTACGGCGTGGGATCCAAAAGCACCGGCCGCTGTCGTGAGCATGAAGGCCGGGCTCAGCGACACGAACGATGTGACGGGCTGGTACTTCCGGGCCAAGGGATTCAACGGCTGGGACGTCAAGTTCTACGCCGATGGGCCGGAGCAAACGCTGGTCGGCATGTTGACGGGCCACAAGAAGACGACCACCTTCAACTTCAACACGCCGGAAGAGAGCTACAAGTTTCCCAACCACGTGCATTGGTGGGAGACAGTGCCGCCGTATCTCGAGAACGCGTCGCCATTGCGCACGGCGCACATGCGCGCGCCGCAGGAGATGCAAACCCGCTTCGCGCAGGAGTCGTTCATCGACGAAGTCGCGCATGCGGCGGGCAAGGACCCGGTCGCATTCCGGCTCGAGCACATGCAGGATCCGCGCGAGAAAGACGTGCTGCGCGCCGCCACCGAAAAACTCGGTTGGAAATCTTCGACCCCCGCTCGCAACAAGGACAAGGTCAGCGTGGGCCGCGGCGTCTCCGTGCATGCAGGCTACGGCTCGTATGCGTGCGCGGCGTGCGAGGTGGAAGTGCATCGCGACACCGGGCGCATCCGCGTGCGCAAGATGGTCGTGGCGCTGGACTGCGGCCTGATGGTCAACCCGATCGGCCTGCGTGCGGCGCTCGAGGGCCAGATCATGCAGGGCTTGAGCCGCGCGCTGTACGAAGAAGTGCATTTCGACGAGCGCAAGGTGACCAGCACCGACTGGTACAGCTACCGCATCGCGAAGCTGGAGGACGCGCCGATGGAGGTCGAGCTTGTCCTGCTGAACCGGCCCGACATGCCGATCGGCGGTGCCGGTGAACCGGCCATCGTGTGCTTCCCGCCCGCTGTCGCGAATGCGGTCTTCAACGCGACCGGCGTGCGGATGCGGCGCTATCCGCTTTCTCCCGAGTCCGTGAAGAAGGCGCTGTCGGCCTGAGCCATTGGGGGAATGCCGCGCACGATGGGGTGCGCGGCGGCGCGAAACTTATAATCGAAAGTTCCGCCCGAAACCGCCCCCTCCAATGACACAGCCCCACATCACCGTCGCAGACATCCGCAAGACCTTCCTGGACTTCTTCGCGTCCAAGGGGCACACCGTGGTGGCCTCGAGCCCGCTCGTGCCGGGCAACGACCCGACGCTGATGTTCACCAACTCCGGCATGGTCCAGTTCAAGGACGTGTTCCTCGGCGCGGACAAGCGGCCCTATGTCCGGGCGGCTTCGGTGCAGGCCTGCCTGCGCGCCGGCGGCAAGCACAACGACCTGGAGAACGTGGGCT
>JAZKIF010000203.1:0-4285 GCA_040385005.1 Pseudomonadota bacterium | reverse complement strand
AGGTCGACATGGAGAAATGCACGTCGCATCGCGCGTGCGTGAAGGTGTGCGAGGCGGCGGGCGCGATCGATTTCACGCGGGCGCCGCAGGCGTTCAGCGAACCGTTCGATCTCGTGCTGGACCTGCGCGCCGAACCCGCGTTCAAGCGCCATGCGCTGCCGCAAGGCTATTTCCATCTGCCCGGTTTCAATCCCACCGGTCTATCGAAAATATTCGAACTGCGCAGTCTCGTCGGCGAATTCGAAAAGCCGAAATTCTTCCAGTACAAGCAAAAGCTCTGCGCGCACAGCCGCAACGAAACCGTCGGCTGCAACGCCTGCATCGAGGTGTGCTCCGCCGAAGCGATCTCGAGCGAAAAGTCGCGCCAGCAGATCAAGGTCAATCCGAATCTGTGCGTCGGTTGCGGCGCATGCACCACCGTGTGTCCCACCGGTGCACTCACCTACGCCTATCCGCGCGCGAGCGAGCAGGGCGACAAGCTCCGGACGATTCTCGGCACGTATGCAAAGGCCGGCGGCAAGGAGGCAGTCCTCCTCCTGCACAGCCACGAAGCGGGCCGTGAACTGATCGAGCAGTTGGGCCGCGCCGCGCAGCTGCGCAAGGCGGCGGGCGTCCCGGCCCATGTCATCCCGATGCCGGTGTTCCACACGGCGAGCATCGGTATCGATGTGTGGCTCTGCGCCTTCGCGCTCGGCGCTTCGCAAGTCGCGGTGCTCGCGACCGATGAAGAAGCCCCGCAATACCTGCACGCGGTGCGCGCCCAGATGGATGTCGCCGACGCGATCCTCAATGGCCTCGGCTACGCGGGCTCGCATTTCAGGTTGATCCAGGCGCGCACGACCACGGCCCTCGACCAGGAACTCGCGCAGCTCGCCGCGAATCGCCCGGCGGCGATCGCCACGCCAGCGCTCTTCGCGCTCGCGCCGGAAAAGCGTGCGACGCTCGAACTCGCGCTCGATCACCTCATGGAGCACGCCCCGGCGCGCGCCGAAGCCATCGCACTGCCCGCCCTCGGCTCGCCCTTCGGCGCGATCGAAGTGAACAAGGACAAGTGCACGCTGTGCCTGAGCTGCGTGGGCGCGTGCCCCTCGGGCGCTTTGCTCGATAACCCGGCGACGCCGCAGCTGAGCATGATCGAGAAGAACTGCGTGCAGTGCGGCCTGTGCGCCACGACCTGCCCGGAAGACGCGATCACGCTCGTGCCGCGGCTGCTCACCACGCCGCAACGCAAGGTTGCACGCGTGCTGAACGAGACGCAGCCTTACGGCTGCATCCGCTGCGGCAAGCCGTTCGGCACGCTGAAGGTGATCGAGGCGATGCTCGGCAAACTCTCGGGCCACTCGATGTTCCAGGGCGCCGCGCTGGAGCGCCTGAAGATGTGCGGCGACTGCCGCGTCATCGACCTGCATTCCGCCGACAACGAAGTGAAGATCACCGATCTATGAGCGAAATGCAGCCCGAGCTTTCCACCTCACCGCAATCCACGCCCCAATCGTCTGCGCTCGACGAGGAAACCGCCCGCGCGGAAGTCTATGGCCTGCTCGCGCTCCTCTACTACTCGCCGCCCGAACCATCGCTGTTGGCCGACCTGCGTGTCGCCGTGACCGACGCACCCGCCGCCGGTGGGTTTCTGGAGGAGCCGTGGCGCGAAGTGGTTTCCGCCGCGCGGCAAATGACCGATGCCGCCATCGCGACCGAATACGACGCGCTGTTCGGCGGCGTCGGCAAGCCGGAGATCTACCTCTTCGGCTCTCACTACCTGAGCGGCTTCCTCAACGAGCGGCCGCTCGCGAAACTGCGTACCGACCTGGCCGCGCTCGGGCTCGCGCGCGGCGACGAGATGCCCGAGACCGAGGACCACATCGCCTACCTCTGCGAGGTGATGCGCTACCTGATCGCGGGCGACGAAGTAGAAATATCCAATCTCGCGAAGCAGCAGGAGTTTTTCGCGCAGCACCTGCAGCCATGGGTCGTCCCACTGTGCGACGCGATCGCGGCGCACCCGAAGGCACGCTTCTACGCGGCGCTCGCGGGGTTCACGCGCGCCTTCATGAGCGTCGAGGTGCAGGGCTTCGACATGCTCGACGCGTGATGCTGCAACGCAGCATGCGTCGCGATTTGAGACACTGAGGAAACCCCTGTGTTTGCATGCTTGCACAAGGTTGGGGCGCACGCTACATTCGATCAGGATATGAAGTATTTTTCCTGGTTGGGTGGAACAGAGGAGACGATCATGAGCCAGCCTCAAGCCAAGCTATCGCGCAGGACCATGTTTGCCGGAGCCGGCACCGCCGGCGCTCTCGCCGCGGCGGCCACGCTGCTGCCGCAAGCCGCACCGCCTACGGAAGCGGCCTCCGAAAAGAAAGAGCCGCCCGAGCGCGGCGGGGGTTACCAGCTGACGGAACACGTCAAGCGGTACTACAAGACCACGCTCGTTTAACTCCTCCTTGTTAACTCCTTCCTCGGAGTCATGACCATGCTGCTGACCAAAAAGACGGGCGCCGCCCAGGCGGGCGCCCGCTCGCCGTTCCTGCACAGCCTGCACCGCGGGATGTCCTCCGCGCTGCCCACGATGGACCGGCGCGCATTCCTGCGCCGATCCGGCCTGGGCGTGGGGGTGGGCATCGCCGCCTCGTCGCTCACGCTCGTGAAGAAGGCCCGCGCCGCCGACGGCAAGACCGTCGGAATCGGCGAGGGCAAGGTCGAGGTGAAACGCACCGTGTGCAGCCACTGCTCGGTCGGCTGCGCGATCGACGCCGTGGTGGAAAACGGCGTGTGGGTCCGCCAGGAGCCGGTGTTCGACTCTCCCATCAACCTCGGCGCGCATTGCGCGAAGGGCGCGGCGATCCGCGAACACGGGCACGGCGAGTATCGGCTGCGCTACCCCATGAAGCTCGTGAACGGCAAGTACGAGCGCATCAGCTGGGACACGGCGCTCAATGAGATCAGCGCCAAGGTGCTGGACCTGCGCAAGGCGAGCGGACCGGAGGCCGTGTACTGGATCGGGTCTTCCAAGCACAGCAACGAGCAGTCGTACCTGATGCGCAAGTTCGTGAGCCTCTGGGGCAGCAACAACTGCGACCACCAGGCGCGCATCTGCCACTCCACCACGGTGGCCGGCGTCGCGAACACCTGGGGCTACGGCGCGATGACCAACTCGTACAACGACATGCAGAACAGCAAGTGCGCGTTGTACATCGGCTCGAACGCCGCCGAGGCGCATCCGGTCAGCATGCTGCACATGCTCCACTCCAAGGAGAACGGCTGCAAGATGATCGTGGTGGACCCGCGCTTCACGCGCACCGCCGCCAAGGCCGACGAGTACGTGCGCATCCGTTCGGGCTCGGACATTCCCTTCCTCTTCGGCCTGCTGCATCACATCTTCAAGAACGGCTGGGAAGACAAGAAGTACATCAACGACCGCGTCTACGGCATGGAGGAAGTGAAGGCCGACGTGATGGCCAAGTGGACGCCCGACAAGGTCGAGGAAGCCTGCGGCGTGCCCGAGGCGCAGATGTTCAAGGTCGCCCAGATGATGGCGATGAACCGGCCTTCGACGCTGGTGTGGTGCATGGGCCAGACGCAGCACACGATCGGCAACGCCATGGTGCGCGCCTCGTGCATCGTGCAGCTCGCGCTCGGCAACGTCGGCGTCTCCGGCGGCGGCGCGAACATCTTCCGTGGCCACGACAACGTGCAAGGCGCCACCGACATCGGACCGAACCCGGATTCGCTGCCCGGCTACTACGGCATCGTCGAGGGATCCTGGCGCCACTTCGCCAAGGCCTGGAACGTCGACTACGACTGGATCAAGGGCCGCTTCGAGAACCCCGGCATGATGAGCAAGCCGGGCATCACGGTGTCGCGCTGGATCGACGGCGTGATGGAGAAGAACGAGGTGATCGACCAGACGCCGAACCTGCGCGGCGTGTTCTTCTGGGGCCATGCGCCCAACTCGCAAACGCGCGGCCTGGAAATGAAGCGGGCCATGGACAAGCTGGACCTGCTGGTGGTGGTGGACCCGTACCCTTCCGCGACGGCGGCGATGGCCGCGATGCCGGGCAAGCCCGAGGACCTCAACGCCAATCGCGCGGTGTACCTGCTGCCGGCGGCCACGCAGTTCGAGACCAGCGGTTCCGTCACCGCTTCCAATCGCTCGATCCAGTGGCGCGAGAAGGTGATCGAGCCGCTGTGGGAAAGCCGCACCGACCACATGATCATGTACCAGCTCGCCGACAAGCTCGGCTTCGGCAAGGAGCTGGTCAAGAACTACAAGATGCAGAAG
>JAZKIF010000202.1:0-3355 GCA_040385005.1 Pseudomonadota bacterium | reverse complement strand
CCGCCCCGATCAACCGAGTGCGAAAAAAGCGCAATGGATTGCGGATCAAGTCCGCAATGACAGCCTTGCTAGATCAACCGACCGTCGTCACCCAGCGCGGAGTCCAGGCGTTGCAGGAGATTCGTCAAGCGAGGATCGTTCACGTCGGAGCCGTTGCTCCGGGCTTGCACCGGCGCATGCGTGATCACCGGCGCCTGGATCGTCACACCGCGATCCGCGACGTCGAACGCGAGGTTCAGCGCAGCGAGCACGGCAATGCGATCGCGCGCCTTCACCTTGCCGGCATCGCGGATCTTGCACATGGCGGTGTCGACTTTTTCGACGGCTTCCAGAAGCCGCTGCTCGCCGCCTTCGGGGCACGCGAGGAGGTAGCTCTGGCCCATGATCTGGACCTCGAGTTGCTTCATCACCGATGTCATGCAGCGCTCTTGATATCGGGAAGGCGTTCCAGCAACGCGTCCACCCGGGAGCGGGCGGCGGAGAGGCGGGACTTGAGCGAATCGCGCTCGTGCGTGAGCACGTCGACCTGTTCGGCCAGCAGCGTGTTGGTGCGCTGAAGCTCCTCGTAGCGAACGAGGAGGCGTTCGACGCGTTCCGCAATCTGGTCGATCTGGGAGGCACTGGGCATAGCGGCTCGATTGTAGGGTGGGCCCAACGGATTTGAACCTAAAATGCAAAGGTTGGTGCTCGCGGTGTGGTTCGCATGCCGCAGTTCAACGGGAAGCAGGAGGGGGAGCCACACACGGCCGACCTAACCTGCGCTGCCCCCGCAACGGTAAGCGGTGGAATTCCTCACGGACTTCCGCTTTCATCACACAGCCACTGGGCGCCGCCTGAAACAGCGCGCCTGGGAAGGCGATGGAAGTCACCCGCCAGCCCGGATACCGGCCGACGAGGTGGCCGCGCTTTTCTTCATTGAAATGCGCGGCCGTGACGCCCAATGCGCAGGCGGGGAAGCCGGCGCGGGCATTGCACTTGGTTTCCTTCCATCATGAACGTTTCAGGTTTTTCGCCGCGCGGCAACGCGCTTGTCATGGCGCTCGCCGCCGCATTTCCGTTGACCACTTTCGCCCAGGGCGTGTCGCTGCCGCCCACGGTGGTGACTGCAACGCGCTTTGCCGAAGCCTCGCAATCCCTGCCGATGGGCGTCTCGGTCGTCACGGCCGATGAGATCCGCGCCTCGGGTGCGTCCACCGTCAACGAGGCGTTGATGCGCGTGCTGGGCATCGTCGGCCGCCAGGATTTCTACGGCGGCGGCGAGTACAGCCTCGATCTGCGGGGCTTCGGCGCCACAGCCGACAACAACCAGGTCGTCATCGTCGACGGCATGCGCTTCTCCGAAGCCGACCTCGGCGGCTCGCGCCTCGCGGGCATCCCGATCGAATCGGTGGAGCGCATCGAAGTCATTCGCGGCAGCGGCTCGGTCCTGTACGGCGAAGGCGCGACCGGCGGCGTGATCGTCGTCACGACCAAGGCTGGCGCGGGCAAGGAGCGCCGCAACACCGCGTCGGTCTATGCGGGCGCGGGCAGCTTCGGCCAGCGCGAGGTGCGCGCCAACGGCACGGTTTCCTCCGGCGGCTTCTCGCTGGATGCGGCCGGCCAAAAGCGCAAGAGCGACAACCACCGCGACAACTTCCGCTCCGACTCGGACGCGCTCGCGCTCACGGGCCAATGGTCGAACGACTGGCTGCGGGCCGGCGCCCGCATCGCGCAGGATTCGCTCGACACCCGCCTGCCCGGCGCGCTGACGACGGCGCAGTACGAAGCGAACCCGCGCCAGAGCACGAAGCCCAACGACCAGGCTAGCATCCGAAACGATCGCGCGAGCCTCTTCGCCGAAGCGCAGCTGGGCAGCTGGCAACTGGCCGCCGACGTGGGCCAGCGCAAGAAGCAGCTGCGCAGCCTGAACAGCGGCTTCGCCTACGACTACGACATCGATGCGAAGAACTACGGCCTGCGCGCGCGCAACGAGGCGAAGGTCGGCGGCGTCACGAACCTCCTGGTCGTCGGTACCGATTACACGAGCTGGACGCGCGACGTTCTCGGCGCCTTCGGATCGACCGCCGAGCAGACCGCGCGCGCGCTGTACGTGAAGGACGACGTGACGCTGGCCGGCGGCACGCGCATCGGCGTGGGCGCGCGCACGGAGCGCATCGAGAAGAACAACACGTCGGCTCTCGCCGGCACGAACGACCGCATGCACGCGTGGGAGCTGGGCATGAGCCATCCCATCACGCCCGCGCTGACGGGCTATGCGCGCGTGAGCCGCAGCTACCGCCTCGCGAACGTCGACGAGTTCGGCTTCACCTCGCCCGGCGTGGTGCTGCAGCCGCAGACGTCGCGCGATGCGGAGATCGGCGCGAAGTGGGCCTCCGGCGCGACGAAGGTGGAAGCGCGGCTGTACCGCAGCATGCTGACCAACGAGATCGGCTACGACCCTGCCGCGGTTGGCGCTTTCGGCTTCGCTGGCGTGAACGTGAATTTCGATCCGACGCGCAGGCAGGGCGTCGAGCTGGACGCGCAGCACGCGATCACGTCCACGGTGGGCGTGCGCGTGAACGCGGCCGTTCGCGAGGCGACGTTCCGTTCCGGCCCGTATGCCGGCAAGGACGTGCCGCTGGTCGCGCGCAAGACGCTCGCCGTGCGCGCGGACTGGGCCGTGGCGCCGGGGCATCACGTCACGGGCGGCGTGAACTGGGTATCCTCGCAGCACCCCGACTTCAACAACGCCTGCACCATGCCGGCCTATACCATCGCCGACGCGCGCTATGCCTTCCAGTGGCAGCAGCTGGAGTTGTCGCTGGGCGTCGCGAACCTGTTCGACAAGAAGTACTTCACGCAGGCCTTCAGCTGCGCGGGCGGCACCACGTCGGCGATCTATCCCGAGCCGGGACGCGCCTTCACGGCAGCCCTCCGCGCGAGCTTCTGATCCGCGTATGACCACGGCGCGACTCGGGCCCCAACGCATCGTCTGCCTGACGGAGGAGACGACGGAGTGGCTGTACCTGCTCGGGCAGGAGTCGCGCATCGTGGGCATCTCGGGCTACACCGTGCGGCCGCGCCGCGCTCGGGAGGAGAAGCCGAAGGTCAGCGCCTTCCTCAGCGCGAAGATCGACAAGATCCTCGCGCTGCGGCCGGACTGCGTGTTCGGCTTCTCCGATTTGCAGGCGGACATCGCGGCCGAGCTGATCCGCAAGGGCGTGCAGGTGACGGTGTTCAACCAGCGCAGCATCGAGGAGATTTTCTCGATGCTGTACCAGGTGGCGGCGATGGTGGGCGAGGTGGAGCAAGGGCTCGAATGGATCGAACGCACGCGCTCGCGCCTCGCTGTAATCCAGACCGCGGCCATGGCATT
>JAZKIF010000201.1:0-3025 GCA_040385005.1 Pseudomonadota bacterium | reverse complement strand
GCGGGCGCCTGGGCCTGATTTGCGCCGCGACCCGGCCATGCACGGCGTTGCAAGTAGCAGTGCGTCTCGCCACCGGTCGCGTGCCAACACTCGTCGCGAAGCGAGAGGGGGTTGCATTCCACTGCCGCGCGCAGCTTTGCCGCCCGGGTCATTCGAGTGCGCGAAGGCGCGCTTCCCTGCCACAGAAATGGGTGAACATGTCCCAGTTCACCGGCCTGACTCACCGGCCTGACTCACCGGGTTGACTCACCGGGTTGACTCACCGGGTTGACGACGCGAGGGCCCGCTCGACGCGCGAACGCAGTTCGCCCCGCAGCACCTTGCCCATCTCGTTGCGCGGGATGTCGCGCGTGCGCGCAATGGAGAGCTTCGGCAAGCCGGGGAACGACTTCGCGAATTGCCGGTGCAACGCCTCTTCATTGAATTCATCCGTGTCCACGACGGCAACCCAGGGCCGCTGGTTCCCTTCCGAGCCGATGGAGAACGCCGCCATCTCGGCGATGCCCGGGCAGTCGGCCAGCGCCTCCTCGATCACATCCGGCGCGAGCTTCTTCCCGCCGAAGTTCATGACTTCGCGCGTGCGGCCCAGAAGGACAAGCCCTTCGTCCGGCGTCAGGCGCCCGAGGTCGCCCGGATAGAACCAGCCATCCCGGAAGGCCGCATCCGTGCCTTCGGGTTCGTCCTCGTAGCGGGCGACCATGCCGTGGCTGCGAACGCGAATGTCCCCGGGCACGCCCGTCTCCACCGGCTGGCCGTTGTCATCGACGACCTGGAGCTCGGCCATGGGCACCACGTAGCCGGTGAAGCCGGGCTCCTCCTCGCATCGCAGCGCATGCGCGAACGTCATGGTGCCGGCCTCGGTCGAGCCGTAGATGACGAAGAGAGACTGCGTGAGCCGCGATCGCACCATGCGGCTGAGCTTGTTCGGCAGCGTGCTGCCCGCCACGTAGAGGTACAGGTGATTCGACGGCCAGTAATCCTTCGGCAGCATCTGCATGAGCGCTTCGAGCTGCGCGGGCGACGAGAACATCACGTTGGGCCGCATCGCCAGCAGCCCCATCATCGTCATGCTGCGGTGGGTGTCGACGAGCAGGGCGGTGCCGCCGTTCGCCCAGCATGCGACGTACATCATGAAGCCGCCGATGGTGGACATTCCCATGGTGGTCAGCAGGCGGGCCGTCGCGTTCAGGCCGTAGGTGCGTGCGTTCCCGAGGATGCGGTCGGCGACATCGCCATAGGTGAGCATCGCCTTTTTCGGCAGGCCCGTGGTGCCGGACGAGAGCACCATGCGGCATGGCGTGTCGCGAGCGAAGAGCGTGTCCTTGAAAGCCGGCCAGGCGTCCGCCTCCGGCCCCAGCCACTGCTGATTCGGCTGGATGGCGTCGATGCCCTCGAGCCCGGCGATGTTGTCCACGATCACGGTGCGCGCGCGAATGAAGTCGACCTCCTTGCGGGAATCGCTGTACAGCGCCACGGAGACCACCCCGAGGCGTACCAGCGCCACGGTGATGACCCAGCGCAGGTAGGTGTTGTCCACCAGCACGCCGATGCGCTGTCCCTGCTCCACGCCATGGCGGTGGAGCCGACGTGTCACGCGCTCGATGTCGCGGGCGAACTCCCGATAGCTCATCTCGCGCGATTCGAGCGCGACCGCCGTCGCATGCGGTGTCAGGCGGGCCTGGAAGAGGATGGACTTGTAGACCGAAGGAATTTGTTGGAGGCTTGGCATGGCGAAGTTTTATAACGGACTAGAACCAGCGATCGAAGGCTTCTTGCAGCTGGGCCGTTGAACCACTGCTTTGGAGTCGAATAATTCCGCTGCCCGCATCGGCGCGGGAGCCCGTGGCGGCCAGCATCCGGCGCGTTTGACGCGCCACCGGCTCGCCGGTTTCGATCAGGCGCACCCCGGGACCCGCGATCGCGGCCAGCGTGTCGTACACAAAGGGATAGTGGGTGCAACCGAGGACCATCACGTCCGCTTCGCCCTCGCGATCGCCCCAGGGGCCGGCGGCGGCGGCATACGAGCGGCAAAGCGCCTCGATGCGCTCTACATCCTGTTTTTCGATCGCATCGGCCAGACCGTTGCAAGGCTGCAGCACGAACTCCGCTTCGCTCGCCACGGAGGCGTGCAGGCGCTTGAATTTCTCGCTGGCCAACGTGCCACGCGTGGCGAGCACGCCGATGCGGCGGGTGCGGGTCAACGCGACCGCGGGCTTGAGGGCAGGCTCGACGCCCACCAGCGGCAAGTCGGGGTGCTCCGCGCGAACGAGGTGGATGGCAGCCGCCGTAGCGGTGTTGCAGGCCACGACGAGCGCCTTCACCGCATGCTCGCGGCGAAGCTGTTCCACCACGGCGCGCGTCCTTGCGGCGACGAATTCATCGCCCCGTTCGCCGTAAGGTGCGTGCGCCGTGTCGGCGAAGTAGACGAAGTCCTCGCGCGGCATCTCCGCGCGAAGGGCCTTGAGGATGCTCAGGCCGCCGATGCCGCTGTCGAAAACGCCGATCACGCCGCCGCGACGGGGATGTTCTTGAACTCGCCGGTGGCGATCTTCTTTTGCCACGCGGCCGGGCCGGTGGTGTGCGCGTTGGTGCCGCCTGCGTCCACCGCGACCGTCACGGGCATGTCGACCACGTCGAATTCGTAGATCGCTTCCATGCCGAGGTCTTCGAAGGCGAGCACCTTCGCGGTCTTGACGGCCTTGGACAGCAGGTACGCCGCGCCGCCCACCGCCATGAGATACGCGGTCTTGTGCTTGCGGATGGATTCGACAGTCTCCGGGCCGCGCTCGGACTTGCCGATCATGGCGATGAGGCCGGTCTTCTCCAGCATCATGTCGGTGAACTTGTCCATGCGCGTGGAGGTGGTCGGGCCGGCGGGGCCGACGGCTTCGTCGCCCACCGGATCGACCGGGCCGACGTAGTAGATCGTGCGGTTCGTGAAGTCCACGGGCAGCTTCTCGCCCTTGGCGAGCATGTCCTGGATGCGCTTGTGCGCGGCGTCGCGGCCGGTGAGCATCTTGCCGTT
>JAZKIF010000200.1:0-2572 GCA_040385005.1 Pseudomonadota bacterium | reverse complement strand
TCGCCGCCGCTCAGCCCAGCCTGTTCACTTGAAAATGTTTACCGGACAGCAGTGGGGCTTGACCCGGGATCCAATGCGGCGCGTCTGGATGCCGGGCCGAGCCCGGCATGACAGACTTCTTGCTTACTGCGGGTTGCGGGGCGAACCGGCCAGCGTGGTGCTGCGGTTGTAGCCGTTGCCCGTGGCTTGCGCCAGGTAGGCGGAGCCGCTGTCTTCGCTGTTCAGGGCGGCGACTTCATCGCGCGAGGCGACGTATTCGGCCACCACTTGCTCACGCGTCACGGCGCTCTTGAATTGCTTCAGCGGGTTGTACTGCGTGGACCAGGGGTTCACGCCGGCGGTCTTGTATTGCGCGAGTTCGGCTTGCACTTCCACGCGGCTCTTCGTGCTGTGGAAAGGCGTGGTGTCGACGGTGATGTCGTCGGCGAAGGCGTTGCCTGCGATGGCTGCGGCGGCGATGACGAGCGCGGATGCGATGTTGCGGTTCATGATTTACTTTTCCTCGAGCGTGATTTGAATTCCGGGCATGGCGGCTTCGCTCAGCGCCGTCTGTCCAGCCTCGGTGAGTCTTGCTTGTCGGCCCATCGATGTATCGCAGATGGCCCCATCCACCCCATCAACAAGACAAGGTTTCGTGGACACGGCGTTTCGGAAATGGAAACAGTCGGGGCGCAAGACGTGTGCAGAGCAAGTCGCATTCAAAGTCGCAATCTTTTGCCGCTCGATGGCGAAAAGTTCAATGGCCACGCGCACTTGCGGTGCAACGGGAAGTCGCAGAAATAGGCGCATTCCAAGCCGCGAGCTCCGCCCCCTGCATAATCTTTGCGCACGCATCTCGCAATCACTCCGTTGAAACTTCTCTCCCGCTCCCTCGCCCTCCTCCTCGCCGGCGCGCTCTTCTTCGGCGCCATCGGCCTCGTCCTCACCTGGGCGCCCGATGTCCCGGTGGAGCAACTCAAGGTCCGCTGGGCCACGCCGCCTTCGCGCTTCATCGAAGTCAACGGCATGCAGGTGCATGTGCGCGACGAAGGCCCGCATAACGACCCCGCGCCCATCGTGCTGTTGCATGGCACCTCGGCGAGCCTGCACACGTGGGAGGGCTGGGCGCAGGCGCTGCGTGACAAGCGCCGCGTGATCCGCTTCGATCTTCCTGGTTTCGCGCTCACGGGGCCGAACCGGCAGGGCGACTATTCCACCGCGGCTTACGTGACGTTCGTGCGCGGCGTCATGGACAAGCTGGGCGTGCAGCGCTTCGTCATCGGCGGCAATTCACTGGGCGGGCAGATCGCGTGGTCCGTCGCCGCGGCGATGCCCGATCGCGTCGACCGGTTGATCCTCGTCGATGCGAGCGGCTATCCACCCGAATCGTTCAGCGAGAAGCGCTCGGTGCCGCTGGGCTTTCGCATCGCGACGACGCCGGGCGTGCGCTGGATCATGCAGTACACGCTGCCGCGCGGCGTGGTGGAGCGCAGCGTGCGCAACGTGTACGGCGATCCGTCGAAGGTGACACCCGAGCTGGTCGATCTCTACATGGACATGACGCGACGCGAAGGCAATCGCGACGCACTCGCCAGACGCTTCGAGCAGGGCTTCACCGCCGACGTCTCGCTGCTGAAGAAGATCACCGTGCCGACACTCATCCTGTGGGGCGGCAAGGACAAGCTCGTCCCGCTCGCGGCGGGCCAGCGCTTCGCGAAGGACATCGCGAATTCGAAACTCGTGGTCTATGAGGACCTGGGCCATGTGCCGCAGGAGGAAGACCCCGCGCGCACCGTCGCCGAGGTCAGGCGCTTCCTGGCGTCTTGAAGCCCCAGCTGCGGGTGTTGAGCACCTTGTCCAGCTGGGCGAGCATGTTGGTCCAGCCCAGGCGCGTGCGCTCGGCCATCACCTTCGCGGTTTCGTCGTCGCCCAGGTTGTGCGTGAGCACCAGGTCGCACATCGAGGTGCCGAGCTGCACGACGTCGACGGTGACCCGCGTCGCGTTGTCCGAATAGGGCTCCACGCTGAAGTCGAACGCGAGGCGGTGCGGCCGCTCGATTTCAACGTACACGCCACGATGCTGCGCGTCGAAGAAGCTCTCGTCGCCATCGGCGGTGGGCCGGCGATCGGTGACGGTGAAATTGCCGCCGACTTGCGGGTCGATCTCGCAATGCAGCACGTTGCCGGTGCGTGTCGCGAAGAGAAAACGGCCGGCGAGCGCGGGCGTGATCCACGCATCGAAAACTCGTTCGGCCGCCACGTTGTAACGATGCGTGACGCGAACAATGGTGGGTTCGGGCATCTGTCGTTTATCGTGTGAGCGCTCGCCTCTGTCAAGACGAGCTTTGGTTGTCATCGCCGTGTCACGGCCGGCGACTCTTTCGCGTCCGGCAACTCGATCTTCACTTCCAGCACTTCCAGGTTGTCCTGGCGTTCGAGCTGGACCTTGATGTCCTTCGGATCGATCTTGATGTACTTGCTGATGACGGCGATCAGGTCGCGTTGAAGGGCGGGCAGGTAGTCGGGCTCGGCGGCGTTTCGGCCGCTGCGCTCGTGCGCCAGGATGATCTGCAGCCGCTCCTTGGCGACGCTG
>JAZKIF010000199.1:18250-43577 GCA_040385005.1 Pseudomonadota bacterium | reverse complement strand
GATACACGACAGCGAGGACCGAAAAGGCCACCAGCGCACCCATGCGTCCTGCATACCACCCCAGCGTGTTCCGGCTTCCGGCCACCATCGTGATCGCGTTGTCGCAAAGCAGGGCCACCAGCACGACCGCCAGCCAGATGTGCAGCACGTTGCGGAATCGGCTCGCACGCCACAGTCCTGCCAGCGCCCAGGCCAACAGCAACTCAAGTGCCGGAGCCAGCCCCGACTGGGTAATCCGGCTGAAGTCGCCGTCCACATCCATGACTGGCAATTCGTGTGCAAACCCGAACACGACGATGGCCGTGCCGGCGACACATGCGAGCAGCCAGCCTCCCGTTTGCACGACAGAACGGGAAACGGATTCCCGGGAACAGGTCTCGAAGCTTTTAGCGGTGGCGAGCAGGATGGTCGTCGCCGGCGCGAGGTGCCAGAAGAACCAGAGCCAGATCGCGGACTGCGGGCCGCCAAGCAGGGGCTCGCCGCTGAACGACAGCCCCTTGAACGAAAGGAACTGCATGACGAGGACGCATGCTGTGTAGAAGTACCCGGCCGCCAGATACAGCAGAGGAATCAGCCTGGTGGCCCTGAAGTGGCCGAAGAGCAGGTACGACGTGAGCAGGCACGCGCCGAGAACGGCTGTCTGGTACACGGGGAAGAAGGCGGGAAGCAGCCCCAAATGGATTTGGGCGAACGGCAGCAGCGCAAGGGTGCAAGCGATGAGGATCGCGCACATGGCAAGCCCCCTGATGCTTTGCGCGGGCCCCGCTACGGGGATCAAGGGATGCACATGGGCGGCCATGAAAACTTCCAGGCCCATGGAGACAGGCGAAATCGATTATGGTCCTCACCCGCGTGAACTGCAAAGAACTATGGCTTCAGCGCGGGGACTTCCGCTGGAATGCCGGCGGCCGCGGTCGCAGCCGTTCCCGCGACGGCCCTGGCGCCTGACAACGTGCCGTGCTCGTCGGCATACACCTTGGTGAATTCGGCGCCGAGCAGAAAGATCTGCGCGGCGTAGTAGACCCAGGCCAGCAGCACCACCAGCGAGCCCGCGGCCTGGAACGATTCGGTGATGCCGCTCTTGCCGATGTACAGGCCGATCAGCAGTTTGCCGACTTCGAAGAGAACGGCCGTCACCGCCGCGCCGATCCACACATCCCGCCATCCCACGGGCGTGGTCGGCATCAGCTTGAAGATCATGGCGAAGAGAACGGTGGTGAACACCAGGGACAGGACGAGGTTGAGCGCGTAGAGCAACGCGGCGGAGCCGGGCATCAGCCCCCCGAGCCAGCTGCCCAATGCGGCCGTCGCCGCAGCTGCGGCCAGCGACACCATCAGCATGAAGGCGAGGCCCAGGATCAGCCCGAACGACAGCAGCCGCGCGCGCACGATCGCCCGGATGCCGCTGGGCTTTTCCTTTTCGGGCACGTGCCAGATGCGGTCCAGCGCGCTTTGCAGTTCGGCGAACACCGTGGTCGCGCCCACCAGCAGCACGACGATGCTGACCAGGCCCGCGACCAGCCCGCGCTCGGTGTCGCTGGCGCTGGCGACCAGGCCCTGCACGACCATGGCGCCGTCCTTCCCGATCAGGCCCGTCAGCTGGCCCGTGATCTGGCCGGTGACCGCCTCCCGTCCGAAGATGGCGCCGGCGACGGCGATCACGATCACCAGCAAAGGGGCCAGCGAGAACACCGTGTAGTACGAGATGGCGGCGCCCATGCTCGGGGCGAAATCATCGACCCACGCGCCGGCCGCCTTCTTGCAAAGCGCGAACAAGTGTTTGAGGTTCATCTTCTCCCGCCCACCTTAGCGCGCAGCCCAGAACACCCGCGTCGCCGCGAGGCCGGCAGGTGTCCAGTGCATCGATGGGGACATCAGCTCGACCAGCAGGTCGGCTCGCTCCTGTCCCTGCAGTTGCCCGAGCCGGGACTTGAAGGCATCGAGATCAGGGTCCAGCAAATCAGTGGGTTGTGCAGGCGCGCAGGATGTCTGCGGGCGCGTGCGCTGCATCGCGCGAAAGCTCGCGCGGCGCGTGCGGCCCTCGGGCGCCGGGCCTTCGGTGTACGCGGCGCCGTCGCTGCTCGCGCTGCCGCGGATCCAGTCGTGGATCACCTGCAATTCGTAGCTCGAAAAGACGCCGAACATTTCCGCGCGCGGTCCCTGCAGCAGGCCCCAGAAGCGGCTTTCCTCCACGGGACGTTCGCGCTTGATCCAACCCGCTGACTCCAGTGCAGCGAGAAACGCGGGGATGCCCTCGGGCCGCTCGAGCCATTCGTTGACGGTCTTGCCGGCGACGCGGCAATAGTCGGAATGCGCGCCATGGCCCGCGGTGGATTTGCGCGCAAGGATGCGCACCACCTCGTCGTCGATGCGAAAGCCCTCGATGACATCCATCGTGCCCGCGCCCATGCCGCCCAGCTTGCTGCCGGCGCGCACGCGCCGCCAGAACTCGCCGCCATCGGCCAGTTGCGGCGCCATGTCCAGCACGGCCTGGCAGGCGCGGCGCGCGTGGCCGGTGTCGCCGTTGTCCACCGTGACGTGCAAGGTGAAATAGTAAGGGTCGAGCCCGAGTTCATTGAGCTCGTGCGCCGTGATGAGCAGGTGCAGGGGCAACTGCTCGTAACCCAGGTTGAAGCCGATGATCTCGGGCAGGAATTCCTCCGCATTCCAGCCCAGCGCGAGCTGGATGAGGCCCTGTTCGTGGAAGGCATCGCCGAGGTCGTCCAGCGGGTCGAGGTTGTAGCGGTTCAGCAGTTCGCGGTACAGCACGACATGGTTCTTGCCGGTGTCGCCTTCGCCCAGCTCTTCCACGTAAGTTCGCACCAGGTCCGAGAGCTTCGGGTTGGCGGCGTGGCGCATCAGGCCGTAGAGCCAGGCGCCATCGACGAGCTTCGTCGGCGCGATCGAGCGCAGCACGTACAGCGCGTGCGCACGGCTCTTGAAGAAGCGCCTCGCTTCCCCTGCCTTGCGCCCGGCCAGGTAGGCGGCGTATTTCGCATGCACCGCCTGCGTGTTGGACTCCATCCACGCATGCAGCTCGTCGGGCGCTTGCGGCAGGTCGTCCTCGACGTGTTCGTTGTCCAGTGCATGGCGCAGGAAGTCGGCGGCCTGCGCGCGAGTGGAGGCATCGGGCGTGCCGCGCATCAGGCGGCGGTACAGGTCGGCGTGGCCGGTGGGCGCGGGCTGGAGACCGAGCGGTGAAAGCTCTGCAGGCGGGGGGCGCTGCCATTCGTGGGATCCTGCGTACATCGGGGTCGTGTTCGAAAAAAATTATTCTGGAGAACCGACTGTGACGCGCCCCCGCGCACGGCGGTATCGGGATGCAGGCCGACGAAGGGTGGGCGCGCGCCTACCCGAACCAGCCCCACTGCCTCAGCAGTTCCAGGCCACCGGACGCTACGCGCTCGCCGATGTCGGTCCGGTAACGCAAGTTCGGCACGACCACTCCCCGTGCGATCCGCAGCGCGTTCTCGTTGGCGGCGCGTACGGAGTCACCGATGCCGGTGGCCACACCGACGTAGCCGCACGAGCCGCTCGTGATGAGCTGGCCCTGCACGCGCGCCACTTCCGCAAAGTGCAGGTGCGCCAGGTCGGCTTCAGCCAGTTCCTCGCGAATGCATATCGGCACGCCCTTGGAGAGCTGCTCATACCCGTGGCGATAGGGGAAGGGCGGCACCGTGAGCACGACGCCCGATGCAAAGCCCGCGCGCGTGGGCAGCGACAGGCTGTCCGCGCGCACCATCCGGGAAAGAATCGCTTCCCAGGGCTCCACGTGCAGCGCTTCGCAGATCGCGAACCCCGGATAGCCGAAGCGGCTCGTGAATTCCAGCGGCCACAGGCCGTCCTCGTTGGCGATGAGGTTCACGTTGATGTAGCCGCAGTAGCCGCCCTCGCGAAGCATGCCGGCCAGCGGGGCGAGCACCTTGTCGAAGAGGGGCCGCGAGCCGCGGTACGACACGATGGTGCCCATCTCCCCGGTGAGCTCGCCGAGCTCGCCCGGGAAAAAGTGCTTGTGCTCGAAATCGATGCAGGCGGCATCGAGAAATTCCCGGCCATTGAAGTACGCGCCGACGCCCACCTCCACGCCCCGCAGGTGTTTCATCAGCACGAAATCCGGCGTGTCCCCGGGCATCCTGCGCGCCTCGTAGAGCTTGAGCAGGGCAAGCATGTCGAGCCCGTCGTCCATCTCGCCGACAAAGTTGCGCGAGCGCTCGTTGTCCGCACCGTTGAACTTCAGCACATAGCGTCCGGGATGCATGCGCACGAATTCGCTCGCGGCCGCGAAGTCCGCGAAGTGCTTGCTGGGCGCCGTGTCCAGGCCGATGGCCGACAAGGTGGACTGCCCGAAGTCGCGGTCCGCCTCGAGCCGGTCGCCGAGCTCGCTGCCGCCGACGACCGCGAAGCCTTCGCGGCGCAGTGCGTCCTGCTCCGCGCCGTGGATCGCGGACTCGAAGACGATGAGGCCCTCGCCGTCGCCACTGCCGCGCACCCAGCCCATCTCGCGCCGCCAGTCCGGCGTGAAATCCAGCATCCCTTCGAACACTTCGCGGCAGGCCGGATCGGCGACGTGCACCTTGACTTCATGGCCGCGGCGCGCCATGCCGTGGTACATGGCGGCGAGGTCGTTGTACTCGCCAACGCCGAGGATTCTCACCGTGCGGGCCCTGTCACGACGCGTACGGAATCGCAGCGCTACTTGCCGGGCGCGTTACCGACGGCGGCCTTGAGCGTGGCGCCGGGGACGAACTTGACCGACGTCGACGCCGCGATCGTCAGTGGCTCACCGGTGCGCGGGTTTCGCCCGGTGCGCTCGCTGCGCGCGCTCGGCTTGAAGCTTCCAAAGCCGGTGATCGCGACTTCGCCGCCTGCCGCCACTTCTTTCGAGATGATGTCGATGAGGGCGTCGAGCGCGCGGGCGGTTGCTGCCTGCGACTCGCCTGTCGCGGCGGACATGGCTTCGATGAGTTCGGTCTTCTTCATTCAATTTCCTTGGCGGCAAAGGGCGCGAGTTTAGGCCAGATCGCGCGGAAACACTCCGTCACTTGTGTCTTGTTGCATTCACGTTTTCTGCAGCGCAGCCCACACCGCCATCGCCGTCAGCGGCATCTGCACCTTCTCCGCGTCGCGTCCCAGCCCCGCGCTCGCGAGCGCGTCGATCACGGCGGTGACCACGGTCGGCGTGGCGCCGATGGTGCCGAGCTCGCCCACACCTTTCACGCCCAAGGGATTCGTCGTGCAAGGGATGGAGGTGTCGAACTCGGTCTTGAATGCGCGAAACACGTCGGCATGCGGCATGGCGTAGTCCATGAAGCTCGCGGTGAGCAGCTGGCCGGATTCCTTGTCGTACACGACGTGTTCGCACAGCGCCTGCCCGATGCCCTGAACCGCACCGCCGTCCACCTGGCCGCGCACGATCGCGGGGCTCACGACGCGGCCGATGTCGTTGACGGAGGCATACGCCACGATTTCGGTAACGCCCGTTCCCGGATCGATTTCCACTTCGCAGATGTGGCACGCATTGGGCCAGCTCGGCGCGCTGGCGCTGGCGCTTGCCTCGACATGGATGCGGGCATCCTGCTGCTTGCCCGCGAGTTCGAACAGGCCGATGGCGACGTCGGTTCCCGCCACGGTGAAGCGGCCTTCGCTGTACTGGATGTCGTCGGCCGCGGCTTCCAGCGCCTGTGCCGCGAGAGATTTGGCGTGATCGATCGTCTGCTCCGACGCGACCTGCACCGCTGAGCCGCCGGTGAAGAGCGAGCGCGAGCCCGCGCTGCCGAATCCGTTCGCGACATCGGTGTCGCCCTGCACGATGCGGATTCGTTCGGGCGGCACGCCGAACACATCGACCGCGAGCTGCACGTAGCTCGTCTGGATGCCCTGGCCCATGCCTTGCGTGGCGGACGTGAGTTCGATGATGCCTTCGGGCAGCACGTTCACCGTCACGAGTTCGGTCAGCACATTGCCGCCGGTCCACTCGAGGAACGTGGAGATGCCGCGGCCGCGCAGCTTGCCGCGCGCCACGGATTGCGCGCGCCTCGCGTCGAACCCCTTCCAGTCGGCGATGGCCAGCGTGCGGTCCATGATCTTCTCGAACTCGCCGCAGTCGTACACCTGTTGCATCGGGTTCGTGTAGGGCATCTGGTCGGCCCGGATGAGGTTGCGCCGGCGCAGCTCGGACGGGTCCATCTTCATCTCGCGCGCCGCCGCGTCCATCAGCCGCTCGGTGACGTAGATGGCTTCGGGGCGCCCCGCACCGCGGTACGCGCCGACCACCATCGTGTTGGTCATCACGGCGGTGAGGTGCAGGTCGATCGCGGGAATGTCGTAGACGCTGGTGGTCACCCACGGGCCGACCATCAAGGGGATGACGGTGTTCGTCGCCGTCGCGTAGGCGCCGATGTTGGCGATCGAGCGCGCGCGCAGACCCAGCACCTTGCCGCTCGCGTCGAGCGCCATCTCCGCATGCGTGACCTGGTCGCGTCCATGCGTCGAGGCGAGGAATTCCTCGATGCGCTGCGAGTTCCACCGCACCGGCCGCTTCAGCGCGCGCGCCGCGAACGCCACGACCACATCCTCGGGGTACAGGCCCGTCTTCATCCCGAAGCCGCCGCCGACGTCGTTCACGAGCACGCGCACCTTTGAAGCATCGATGCCCAGCGCGCCCGAGATGCCGTCGCGCACGGCAGTCGGCATCTGGCTGGACAAGTGGACCACCAGGCGCTCCGTGCCGGCTTCGAGTTCGATCGCAACGGAACGCGGTTCCATCGCACTCGGCGCGAGTCGCTGATTGACGATGTCGACCGACACCTTGTACGCCGCGTTGGCGAAGGCCTGCGCGACTACGGCTGCATTGCCGTGCCGCATCTCGGAGGCGATGTTGTCCGGGGCGTCGGGGCAAATCGCGGGCGCGCCGGGTTTCATGGCAGTCAACGCATCGACGACCGAGGGCAGCTCCTCGTACTCGATCATCACGGCTTCGGCGGCGTTCGTCGCGGCCTCGCGCGAGTCCGCGACGATGGCGACCACCGCTTCGCCGACGAAGCGAACGGTTTCGTGAGCGAGCGCGTACCGGCTGGCGGTCGCACCGGGTTTGCCGTCGGGACGCGGAAAGGGCAGGGGCTGCGTCAACGTCTTCACGCCCGCTTGCACGAGGTCAGCGCCGGTGTAGGCAGCCATCACGCCCGGCATCGCAAGCGACGAGCTCACATCGATCGACACGATGCGCGCGTGCGCATACGGCGAGCGCAGGAACACCATGTGTACCTGCCCCGGCAAGGCGATGTCGTCGGTGAAGCGTCCACGGCCCGCGACCAGCGCGGGGTCTTCCACGCGGCGCACGTTCTTGCCGCTGCCGAAGCGGGCGGCTGTGAGGGGTTCGGTCATGCCGCACCTCCTTGTTTGCCCGACATCACGCCCGCCGCCTGCTGGACGGCGGCGACGATGTTCACGTACCCCGTGCAGCGGCACAGGTTGCCTTCCAGCGCGTGGACGATCTCGGCTTCGGTGGGGCTCGGATTGCTCGCCAGCAGATCGGCCGCCGCCATGAGCATGCCGGGCGTGCAGAAGCCGCATTGCAAGCCGTGCGTGGCCATGAATGCTTCCTGCAAGGGGTGCGGCGGGCCGCCCGCGGGCGCGAGGCCTTCCACGGTGGTCACCGATGCACCGCGTGCCTGCAAGGCGAGGGTGTTGCAGCTCTTGATGGCCTTGCCGTCGAGCAGCACCGTGCACGCGCCGCACTGGGCTGTGTCGCAGCCGACGTGCGTGCCGGTGAGCGCGAGTGGTCCGCGCAGGAGGTCGACGAGGAGTGTGTTCGGTGCGACGTCGGTGGTTACCGGCCTGCCGTTGACCTTCAATTCCAGTTGGGGCATCGCGTCTCCTGTATTGCGCCTGGGTGGATGCAGCGACCCGTGAGCGTGCTGCAGCCGACTAGCGTAACGGCAAACGCGGTTGCCAGCCAGCGCGTCAGTAGGCGGCCGAAGGCGCGGGCGCGATGTCGTTGGCGCCGGTAACCAGGAAGTCCGCAGCCAGCTTGCGCGCGGCATTCGCGAACAGGAGCACATCCACGCCGGTCGCGACGAAGGTGCAGCCCAGCTCGAGGTAGCGGCGCGCGAGCTTCGGGTCCGACGTCAACGTGCCGGCCGCCTTGCCCGAGGCGATGATGGTCTTCATCGCCTGTTCGATCGCGGCCTGCACTTCGGGGTGCCCCGGCTTGCCCCGATGGCCCATCGAAGCGGCCAGGTCGGCCGGGCCGATGAAGACACCATGCACGCCATCGACGGCGCAGATGGCTTCGAGGTTCTTCAGCGCAGCCACGGTTTCGGCCTGCACCAGCAGGCATACCTCGCCGTCGGCGTTGTCGAGGTAGTCGGCGCGCCCGCTCCAGCGCGACGCGCGGCCCACCGCGCTGCCGACGCCGCGAATGCCGAGCGGCGGGTATTGCGTGGCGCTCACGAGCAGGCGCGCCTGCTCGGCCGTATCGACCATCGGCACGAGCAGGTTTTGCGCGCCGATGTCCAGCAGCTGCTTGATCAGGTGCACCTCGCCGGAGACGACGCGCACCACCGGCTGGGCGCGGTACGGAGCGACGGCCTGGAGGGCCGCGAGCGTCGTGAGGATGTCGTTGGGTGCGTGCTCACCGTCGATCAACAGCCAGTCGAAGCCGGCGGTGGCGCTGACTTCGGCCAGGTAGGGCTGCGCCATCGACAACCACAGTCCGACTTGCGGCTGTTTCGCCGCGAGCGCGGCCTTGAAGGGATTGCCCGCGTTCATCGCAGTCCGCCCTGGCACAGGTACTTCACATGCATGTAGTCGTCCAGCCCGTCGCGCGATCCTTCGCGGCCGTAGCCCGATTCCTTCACGCCGCCGAACGGCGCCGCCTCGGCGGCGAGCGCGCCTTCGTTGATGCCGACGATGCCGGTCTCCAGCGCGTCCGCGACACGCCAGATCCGCGCGGCGTCGCGCGTGTAGAAGTACGAGGCCAGGCCGAACGGCGTGTCGTTGGCAAGCCGCACCGCTTCTTCCTCGGTGGAGAAGAGGAACACCGGGACGACCGGGCCGAACGTCTCTTCCTGCGCGAGCGCCATCGACGTGTCCGCCTGCACGAGCACCGTGGGCGCGTAGTAGTGGCCGGCACCCACGACATCAGGTGAGGACAGGCGGCGTCCGCCGGTGACGACGCGCGCACCGCGTTCCACGGCGTCGCGCACGTGGCGGTCGATCTTCTCGACGGCGCGCTCGTTGATCATCGGGCCGATCTGCGAGCGCTCGTCGCTGGCGGGCCCGACGTGCAGGGTGGCGACGCGGGTCGCGAGCTTGTCCACGAAGCGGTCATGCACGGCCGCGTGCACGAACACGCGGTTGGGGCATACGCAGGTCTGGCCGCCATTGCGGAACTTGGACACCATGAGGCCTTCGACGGCCGCGTCCAGGTCGGCGTCCTCGAACACGATGAACGGCGCGTTGCCGCCCAGCTCGAGCGAGAGTTTCTTGAGCGTGCCCGCGGACTCGCGCGCCAGGTGCTTGCCCACGGGCGTCGAGCCGGTGAAGGTGATCTTGCGCACGCGCGCATCGGCAAGCCACACGTCCACCACTTCGGGTGTGCGCTCGCGCGATGCGCAGACCAGGTTCAGCGTGCCGGCGGGCAGCCCTGCATCTTCCGCCAGCTTGACCAGCGCGGCCGCGGTGAGTGGTGTGTCTTCGGCGGGCTTGGCGACGACGGTGCAGCCGGCGGCCAGCGCCGGCGCGATCTTGCGCGCGATCATCGCGAGCGGGAAGTTCCACGGCGTGATCGCGGCGACGACGCCGACCGGCTCCTTCACCGCCATCAGCTTCTTGCCGCGCACCGGCTCGGGAATGATGTCTCCGTGCGTGCGGGTCGCTTCCTCGGCGAACCATTCGACATACGAAGCGCCGTACAGCACTTCGCCGCGCGCTTCCGCCAACGGCTTGCCTTGCTCGCTGGAAATGATGAGGGCCAGGTCGTCGCTGTTCTGCAGGATGAGTGCGTGCCAGCGCTTGAGGACTTGCGCGCGCTCGCGGCCGCTCTTGTCGCGCCAGGCGGGGAAGGCCGCATGCGCGGCATCGACCGCAGCCTTCGCGTCGGCCGCGGCGCTGTCGGCGACACGCGCGATGGTTTGCAGCGTGGCGGGATCGAGCACGTCGAGCAGCGCGGGCGCGATGGCGTCCTGCCACCGGCCGGCGATGAAGTTCCGGGTGCGCAGCAGTTCGCGGTTGGAGAGTTGATTCAGCATTTGTCTAGCTCACGATGCCCAGGTGCCATGGCACGAATTCATGGTCGCCGAGGCCGAGCGCCTCGCTCTTGGTGGGCTCGCCCGACGCATGGCGCAAGATGGCGTCGAAGATGCGCTGGCCCATCTGCGGCACATCGACTTCGCCGTCGAGGATGGCGCCGCAATTCACGTCCATGTCCTCTTCCAGCTTGCGGTACATGACCGAGTTGCTGGCCAGCTTGATGGTCGGCGCCGGCTTGGAGCCGAACATCGACCCGCGCCCGGTGGTGAAGCAGATCAGGTTCGCGCCACTCGCGATCTGGCCGGTGGACGCCACCGGGTCGTAGCCCGGCGAATCCATGAAGACGAAGCCGGCCGTGTCGATGGCCTCCGCGTACTCGTACACCGCCTGCAGCGGCGTGGTGCCGCCCTTCATCGCGGAGCCGAGCGACTTCTCGAAGATGTTCGCGAGGCCGCCGGCCTGGTTGCCCGGGCCGACCACGCCGTTGAACTGGCCGTTGTGGCCGCGCGTGTAGTTCTCCCACCAGGCCAGGCGGTCCAGCAGTTTCTGGCCCACGGCGGGCGTGACCGCGCGGCGCGTGAGCATGTATTCGACGCCGTGGATCTCCGGCGTCTCCGACAGGATGGCCGTGCCGCCGTGCCGCACGAGGATGTCCATCGCGGCGCCCAGCGCCGGGTTCGCGGTGATGCCCGAGAAGCCATCCGAGCCGCCGCACTCCAGCCCGATCTTGATGTGCGATGCGGGCACGCTCTGGCGCCGGTAGCCGTTCGCGATCGGCAGCATCTCCTCGACGGCCTTGATGCCCGCTTCGATCGTCACGCGCGTGCCGCCGATTTCCTGCATCACCATCGTGCGCATCAGCCGCCCGGTTTCGAGGCCCTGCGATTCGACCAGGCCCGCGACCTGGTTGCGCTCGCAGCCCAGGCCCACGATCAGCACGCCTGCGAGGTTGGGGTGGCGCGCGTACCCGGCAATCGTCCTGCGCAGCACGTCGAAATGTTCGCTGGGCGACGACATGCCGCAGCCGCTCGTCTGCGCGAAGGCCGCGACGCCGTCGACGTTCGGAAACGCCGCGAGCCGCTCCGGCGTGAAATGCGCCGCGATGTTCTTGATCACCGTTGCCGAGCAGTTCACCGACGACAGGATGCCGATGAAGTTGCGCGTGCCGACGCGCCCGTCTTCGCGCACGAAGCCCATGAAGCGCGCGCGCTCCTCCTCGGGGACATAGTCCACCGGCTGCACGTCCTGCCCGAAGGCGGGGTCGCGATCGAACTCGACCAACGCTAGGTTGTGCGTGTGCACATAGTCGCCGGCCTCGATGTCGCGCGACGCGACGCCGATCACGGTGTCGTACTTGCGCACGCGTTCGCCCTGCGCGATCCGGCTCGCGGCGATCTTGTGACCCGCCGGAACTTGCGCGCGCACGCGCACGCCGAACTCGGGCAGCTCCTGGCCGAGGGCCAGCGGGGACCGGGCGACGAGGACGTTGTCGTTCGCGTGCAGGCGAATGAGCGGGCTCAATGACATCGCGTCAGCCCTTCTGGAGCATTTCCTTGAGCTTCAGGCGCTCGATGAGCTGCGTCTCGCGCTCGTACATCACGTTGACGTACTTCTGGTAATCGGGGCCGTCCAGGTACATGAGCGGCGCATCGATGTTGTTGGCCACGGCCTTGAACTCGGTGCTGTTCACGGCGAAGCGGAACGCGTCACGCAACTTCTTCTCGACGAGCGGGTCCAGCCCCTTGGGCGCGCCGATGCCGTTGGGCGCATCCACGACCACCTTGTAGCCGAGCTCCTTGAGCGTGGGCGTGTCCTTGAAGCGCGGCGTGCGCTGCTCGCCCCAGGTCGCCAGCAGGCGCAGCTTGCCGCTCTCGACGTGCGGCGCCCACGAGCTGGAATCGGCCAGCATGTCGACCTGCCCGCCGAGCGTGTCCTGCAACGCGGCCGCGCCGCCCTTGTAGGCGATGGCATTGAGCTTGATGCCCGCGGCCAGCGCGAACTCTTCCATGCCGACGTGCGTCGCGCCACCGATGCCGGCGTGCGCGTAGGTCACCTTGCCGGGGTTGGCCTTGGCGTACGCGACCATGTCCTTCAGCGACTTGAATTTCGAATCGGGCAGCACGGCGATGCCGAAGGTCTGCCCCGAAGTGCGGGCGAGGTAGGTGAAGTCCTTGCGCGGGTCGGCCTGCAGCGTGCCCAGTTGCGAGAAGCGCGTCACCGAGATCGGGATCTGGCCGATGGTGTAGCCGTCGGGCTTCGCGCTCGCGAGCGCCTTCGCGCCGATCATGCCGGCCGCGCCGGCCTTGTTTTCCAGGACGATGGGTTGCTTGAGCACGCCCGATGCCACTTGGCAGATGGATCGCATCGACTGGTCGGCGGTGCCGCCGGCCGGCCACGGGCAGATGAAGTTGATCGGCCGCTCGGGGTAGCTCGATGCATCCGCGGCGGACGACAGCGAAGGCACGAGGATGCCGGCCGCGGCGGCGCTGCCGCCGATGAGCAGGTGGCGGCGGGAGATGGAAATCTGGGTCTCGAACGGCATGGATGTCTTCCTCATTGGAGTCGCAAGGGGGTGGCAGGATTGTTCGCCGAACCGTCATAACAATCCAATCAAACAGTGGAATCGCTTCATGAGCTGCGGGTTATGATGAAGAATGCCCGCGATCGACCGCGTATTGCGCTCCAACATCAAGTTGCGGCACCTGCAGTTGCTGGTGGCGCTGGACCAGTTCCGGCACCTGGGGCGCACGGCGGAGTTCATGTCGGTGAGCCAGCCCGCCGTCTCGAAAATGCTGACCGAGGTCGAGAGCATGCTGGACGCGACGCTCTTCGAGCGCTCGACGCGCGGCACCGAACCCACGGCCGCCGGCCATTCGCTGGTGCGCTTCGCGCGCTCGGTGCTCGCCGACTACGAGCGCACGCGCGACGAGATCGCCTCCACGCGCAGCGGCGCCGCCGGGCGCACGCGCGTGGGCGCGATGGTCGTCGCGCTGCCGGTGCTGCTGGCGAAGGCGGTGGCGAAACTCAAGAAACACGCGCCGCAGGCCACCGTGCTGGTGGAGGAGGGCGACCTCACGCGGCTGCTGCCCAAGCTGCGGCTGGGCGAGATCGACCTGTTCGTCGGCCGGCTCGAACCCGGCTATGCCGCGCCTGATCTCGTCACGGAAAAGCTTTTCGCCGAACCGATGGTGGCCGTGGTGGACGCGGGTCACGCGTTGTCGCGCAAGGCGCGGCCGACGTGGGCGGACCTCGCCGCCATGCCGTGCGTGCTTCCGCCGCCCTGGGCGTCCCTGCGGGTGAAGCTGGAGCAGCAGTTCTACAAGCACAAGCTCCAGCCGCCGGTCGATGTGATCGAGACGGCATCGTTCCTGGCGATCAGCACCTTCGTGCGGGAGCGGCAGGCGGTTGCTTTCGTGGCGCGGTCCGTGGGGCGGCATTTCGAGAAGCAGGGGTTGTTCTCGGTGTTGAAGTTGCCGGTGCCGGTGGATTTGCCGCCCGTTGGGTTGATCACCGTGCGGGGGCGGCCGCCAACGCGGATCACGGAGCAGTTGATGGCGTGTCTGCGTGGTCTGGCCTGAAGCGTGACGACACCAGCACCTTCGTCGAGTGACAAGCCGCCGCGATCCGGCGCGCGTCCTAAGTAACGGCAAACCTCGTTGGTCGCCACAATAGACCCCATGCAGCATCTCCCCCGGCGCAGGCGCCTCATCCTCGGCGCTCTTGCTTCAACCTTGCCACCGGCGTTTGCGCAAACCGACGCGCGACATCTCTCAGCCACCGTGAGCAGCGCCATCCGTCCGTTGATGGCGCGATTCGACATCCCCGGCATGGCGGTCGGGCTGACCCTCGACGCAAGGCGGCACATCTTCCAGTTCGGCGTGGCGTCAAGGGAAAGTGGGGCTCCCGTCACGACCGGGACATTGTTCGAGATCGGCTCGATCAGCAAGACCTTCACCGCCACATTGGCCACGCTCGCGCAGGCGGCGGGGAAGCTGTCGTTGCAGGACTCGCCGGGGCGCACGCTGCCGGCCTTGCGGGGGGCCGCCATCGATGCCGCATCGTTGCTTCATCTCGGCACCTATACCGCAGGCGGTCTGCCGCTGCAGTTCCCCGACGGGGTCGACGACGAGGCGCAAGCCCTCGAGTACTACCGCACGTGGAAACCCACGGCCAGGCCCGGTGAACAGCGGCAGTACTCGAATCCGAGCATCGGCTTGCTCGGGCACATCACGGCCCTGGCCATGCGGCGCGACTTCACCGAGTTGGCCGCCAATGAATTGTTTGCGAGGCTGGGGATGCGCCAGACATTCCTTCGCGTGCCGGCGTCGCATCTCGGCGCGTATGCATGGGGCTACAACAAGGCCAACCAGCCGATCCGGGTCAATCCGGGCGTGTTCGACATGCCGGCCTACGGCGCCAAGTGCACCGCCTCCGACATGTTGACGTTCCTCGAGGCGAACATCGATCCGTCACCGCTGGAGCCGGCCCTGCGCCAGGCCGTCGAGGTCACCCATGCCGGCCACTTCCGCGTCGGCCCGATGGTGCAGGGCCTGGGTTGGGAGCAGTACCCGTTCCCCATGTCGCTTGCCCGCTTGCAAGCGGGCAACGCCGGGACGATATTGTTGCGGCCGCACGCTGCGCAGGCGCTCGCGCCGCCGCGTGCGCCGCAGGGCCCGGTGCTCTTCAACAAGACCGGCTCGACGAATGGGTTCGGTGCGTACGCCGCGTTCGTGCCAAGCCGGCGCGTCGGCATCGTCCTGTTGGCGAACAGGAATGTTCCCATTCCCGCTCGCATCGATGCCGCGTATGCCGTGCTTCGCGAAGTGGTGGCCATGTAGGGTCGTTCTCGATCCGCCAGCTTCAAGGAACTGCCAAGTCCAAAAAGCCATGTGCGCCCTAACACACTCGAAGTCTCGACTGTCCATGCGGACCGTGGATAGGCGTGTTGATAACCTTGTTGAAATCGTCCGACAACGGCGTCAACGCTGGCTTGCCGGACGGTGCCACTTCTTTAGGCAGCCCTCGAGAAATATTTTTTTCGGGCTCGCGGTCACGCAACGGCAAACCCGCTTGATCAGGCAGGAATCGGGTACGGCTGGTCGTCCGGCGTTCCCAGCTGCATGTCGCGGTAATGCTTTTGCCAACCCGCCGGAAAGCTCGCCGGGTCGCGCGCCGCGAGATAGGGCACCAGATCGAAGTGGTTGATGTTGTGCGCGATCGGCTCCATCCCCAGGTCCGCTGTGCCACGGATGTGCGACATGATGGAGCGGCTCGTCAGCGAAAACGCGAACGACGTCGAGCCGATTCCGTCCAGACCCACGGCAAGGAAGTAGAGCTGAGGCGCATCGAGACTGCGGAACGCGCCGCCGCAGCGGCCTCGCAGGTCGTGCGCGCTGCGCACGGTGGCGAGGGCCGGCACGTCAATCCAGGTGAGATCCGTCGTGTAGCCGGTGCCCCAGAGCACGAAGTCCGGACTGAGCGTGCTTCCATCGGAAAGCGTCACCGTGTCGCCTTCGATCAGCTCCGGCGCCGCCGCGATTCTGCGGATCGACGCGAAGTGCTCGATCATCCGGTGCCGCCCGGGGATCAACTGCTGGTGCAGGACGTCGAAAGAAATCGCCGGCACGATGGATTGCAGGCCGAACTTCGCATAGCGCCCGCGCAAGTCGCCCTCGATTGCGGCGCTCTGCTGCGCATGCGTCATGCCCGACGCCTGCAGCCGCGACAGGTCGCGCACGCTGCCGGCGACCGCCTTGGGCTTGCGCGTCGGCGTGAACCAGCGCAACCCGCGATGCGCCCACGCGATCTCGCGCGCGCGGTGCTGCACCGCGAGGTCAAGCAGGTCGAGCGACGATGCGCCGGCGCCGACCACGAGCACCGACTTGCCGGTGAGAATCGTGGGGTCGCCGAGCGCGGACGAATGGAGTTCCGTCACTTCGCTGCCTGTGCGACGCACCGGTGGAATGACCGGCCGGTTGTGCGCGCCCGTGGCCGCGATGAGGTGCGATGCGAGCACGTCGCCATCGGGTGTAGCCAGCGTCCAGCCGCCGCCCGGCCGCGGTGTCGCGCGCACCGGCGTTGAAAGCGAGATGTCGCGCGCCAGGTCGAAGCGTTCGACCCAGGCCTCGATGTTGGCGAGGATGTGCGGCTGGAACGTCCCGGCCACCGGCAGGTCGCCCAGCGTCCAGTCCGCGGCGGCGATCTGGATGTCCTGCCAGGCCGGCAGCCCGCGCCACAGGCCGCCGACGCCGGGCTGCGCGTCGAACACTCGCGCACGCAGGCCGGCCCGCCGTGCGTAGTAGAGCGCGATCACACCGCCGATGCCGGCGCCGACGATCGCGACATCGAGTTCTTCCTGCGTCTGTGCCATCGCCGCCTCCTCGCATGGTGCGTGGTAGAGGCGGCTATTTAACCTCGAATACGCGCCACGCGGCAGCGAGTTTGTCCGCGTCGAGCTGCGGCGCGTTGAGTGTCGCGAGCAATGTCTGCTCGCGCTGCGCAACCCGGGCGATCGCCGCGGGCAGAGCGTCAACCAGCCCGGCCGGAATCACCACGCAACCATGCCGATCCGCATGTACCAGGTCACCCGGAGAGACGGGCAGGCCGAACACACTCACCGGTGTATCGAACTCCACCAAATGCGCGAAGCCCGACCCGGGGCACACGTTGCCGCCGAGCAGGCCGAACCCTTCGGGCAGCGCGCCGATGTCGCGAATCGCCCCGTTGGTCACCGCGCCCACCAGCCCCATCCCCTTATGAATCGACACCTGGATCTCGCCCCAGATGCAGCCCATGCCGCGGCGCTCGCCGAAGTCTTCCATCACCACGAGCGACGGCCTGCCGCGCGCCTGCTCCAGATAGCGGTAGTAAGCGAAGCGCCGCGCGAGCATGGTGTCGTGGCTGTCTTTCGTCGGCTTGTCCGAGACGATCTTCGCCGTGAGCGCGTAGCCGGTGAACGACGGCATCTCGGCGTTCGCCGGGATGACTG
This sequence comes from Pseudomonadota bacterium, assembly GCA_040385005.1. GTDB lineage: Bacteria > Pseudomonadota > Gammaproteobacteria > Burkholderiales > Burkholderiaceae_C > Ramlibacter. The sequence goes on along the minus strand of JAZKIF010000199.1, from coordinate 26,338 downwards.
AATCCAGCGTGTAGTTCTTCCCGCGCAGCGTCGGGTCGAGCACGATCATCGCGTTGCACACGGTCCCCGTGTCCACACCGGCGAGGGCTTCGAAGATGCTCATGCGTCGATCCTGAGCGTCGTCAGCGGCAGATGCTGCTGGCAGCCGTACACGTCGCGGTCTTCGAGATCGCCCGAACTCACGGGGCGCTTCAGCGTGATCTTGAAAGCGCGCGCCGCGTCGAACGCGGTGCACACGAGCACATGCTCGCGCGGCACCGCGAACGCTTTCGCCATCGCGTCGAAGTTGATGGCGCCGCTTTGCTTGACGGTGCGGTAGGGCTCGTCGCTGTCGAACATGATGTCGAACGTCAGCTCGAACGGCCCGGAGTTCTTGCTGCGGATGACCTTCGCATAGTCGGTCAAGGTCTTGGCTGTCATCGGATTTCCTCGAAACGGACCGGGAAGCATTCCAGCGGATTGGCCACCGGCATCAGGTGATAGATGTTGAAGCGATACGCGGGCCCGACCGGAATGCCGAAGGGCGAGAACGGGTACGCCATGTTGCCGGCGGTGGTGAGGATGCCGGGATAGTCGGCGTGCTGCATCACGCCGCGCGTGAACATCGCCACCGCCGTCGCGAGCTCCTGCGTCGGGGCGACCGCATCGATCACCAACCCGATCTCCTTCGGCACGAAGGTCTTGTCCGGCTCGAGGGCGCCCATCACGCCGTCCTTGCCGTAGCTGCGGAACATGAGGTTGATGCCGTCGGACTTCGTGCCGAACCGCTGCTCGGCGCGCTCCCGCGCATGCGCGATCACGCCTTCGAGTTCGCGGATCATCACGGCGTCGCGGATGCCGACGATCACGATGCTGCGGTAGCCGATGCGCTCCGCGCCTTCGAGCTTCACGCGGTATTGCGCATCTTTCACGAAGCGGCTGCCGGTGACCTTCACGCGACGCGGGTCGACCTGCTCGAACGTCGCGTGTGTGAGGTCGTTGATGCCGCCGGGGCCGGCTTGCAGGAACGGGTCGCTGCGCTCATAGAGCGAGTGGCCCGCCACCGACACGGTGGTGCAGCGGTTGTTCGCGCTGCCGGGTTCCACTTCGAAGTGGTCCTCGCGCACGCGGCCGATCATAGGCTCGCCCAGGTCGTATGGCACGGCGGAGAGGCCCGCGCATTCCAGGATCTTCCCGCAGTGAAGCGCCAGGCCCGCATCGAAACCGCGCAGCACCGGCAGCGCGGCGAAGATCGCGTCGTCGCACGCGCGGCCCGCGATCACCACGTCGGCGCCGCCTTCGAGCGCGTGCATGAATGGCTCCATGCCCATCTGCGCGACGATCGGCCCGGCCGAATCGATCATGGCGGCGGTGAGGTCAGTGTCGGGGCCCATCGCTTCCACCGTGCCGCTCGCGACTTTGCCCTTGAGGTAGGTCTTGTCGATTTCGGCGTTGATCACGGCGAGACGGAAGGAGAGCTTCTTCTCCTTTGCCACCTCGCGCACCATCTGCTCCATCAACGCGAGCGTCTGGTTGGATCCGTTGGTGATGGCAGAGCCGATCAGCAACGGGATCTTCGCGGACCGCGCGGCGGCCAGCATGATCTCCAGGTCGCGCCGATACGCGGAGAGCGGAAGGAAAGGCTTGTCGTCGCCGTGGTAGTACGGCCCCATGTCGGTGGAGCCCGCGTCCTGCCCGATGAAGTCGGGGTTCGCGGCCATGGCCCGCTTGAACGATTCGACGTTGTAGCCGCTGCCCATCGATCCCGAGGGCGCGACACCGGTGATTTCTTTCATTGCGAAAAGACCCTGGGTTAGTTCTGCTTGAGGTTCACGGTCTTCGCGAGGCTCGACCACTTCACGGTGTCGGCCTGGATGACGCTCCTGAAATTCGCCGGCGTGCCGCCGCGGATCTCCATGCTGATGTCGGCCATGCGCTTCTGGAAATCCGGCTGCTTCATGATCGCGTTCGTGACTTCGGCGACGCGCTGGATGGCAGCGGGCGGCATGTCTCGCGGGCCCATCAGGCCCATCCACGACGACACGTGAATGCCTTTCACGCCGGCTTCCTCGAATGTCGGCACATCGGGCAGCGAAGGCAGGCGCTTGTCCGAAGCGACCGCGAGGGGACGCACGTGACCCGACGCCGTGAGCGCTTTCGCGGAGCCGACGAAGGTGAAGAGCAGCGGCACTTGTCCGCCCGCGACATCCTGCAGCGCGGGCACCGCGCCCTTGTACGGGATGTGGTTGAACTTCGTGCCGGTGGCCTGCCCAAGGAGCTCGATCGCCAGGTGGGACACACCGCCGGCGCCGGTCGACGCGAAGGCGATGGTGCCAGGCGCCGCCTTCGCCGCCGCGATCACGTCGCCGACGGTCTTGTACGGTGTCTTCGCATGGGTGTACAGCACCGCGATCTGGTCGGTCAGGTGGATGATCGGCACCAGGTCCTTCTCGGGGTCGTAGGCCATGGTGGTGTAGAGCAGCGGAGCCATCGACACTTGCCCGTTGCTCGCGAGGAGCAACGTGTAGCCATCGGCCTTGGACTGCGCGACCTTCGCGCTCGCGATGAGCCCGCCCGCGCCGCCGAGGTTCTCCACCAGCATGGTCTGGCCCGTGGACTGCTGGAATTTTTCGCCGATGGGCCGGATGACGGCGTCGAGCGAGCCGCCGGCCGGGTAGGGCACGATGACGCGAACGGGCGCGTTCGGGTAGTCCGTGCCTTGCGCCATCGCGGCCAGTGGCAGCGCGACCGCGAGTGCGGGCAAAAGGGAACGGAGCGCTCTGGAGATGAAGTTCATGGAGTTTCCTTCGGGCGTTGTTGGGAGAGTTAACCCATCCACTGGCTGACCGGAACCGCCGTGTCCTGCAGTTCCTGGCAAATCACATCGACGAGCGCGGGGCCGTCGTGCGCGAGCGCGGCTTTCAGTGCGCCGTACACATCGGCCGGATCCTCCACGCGCCACGCTTTCACGCCGAATGCTTCGGCCACGCGCGCATGGTCGGTGCGGTTGAAGTCGACCGAGAAGTAGCGCTTGTCGTAGCCCGTCTTCTGGCTCGCCTTGATCCAGCCGAACACCGAGTTGGAGAACACCACCATCTTGAGCGGCACGCCGCGCCGCACGATGGTTTCCAGCTCGCCGCAGGTGAAGCCGAAACTGCCGTCGCCCATCACGGACACCACCATCGCGCCGGGCCGGCCGAACTGCGCGCCCACGCCCGCGGACATCGAGAAGCCCAATGCGCCGTGCGCGCGGTTGGTGATGAAGTGGCGGCCCGCCTGCGGCGCATCGAAGTACGCCGAGAAGTAAGGGCAGGGCGTGCCGGGGTCGGCCACGACGACGGCCTGCGCGGGCAGCAGCTTGTTCAGCGCATCGACGACGCACTCGGGGCGGATCGGCCGCTCGCGCGATTCCGCGAGGTTGGCGAAGAAGGCGTACTTTTCCGCGCGGGCTTTCGCGACGAGCGCGCGCCCATCGGCGGCGCCGGCAGGCCGATGCGCTGCACGCGCGGCAACCGCATCGGCGAGCGCGGCCAGACCCAGCTTCGCATCGCCTACCAGCGCGACGTCGGTGCGGTAGTTCGTCGCGATGGTCATAGGGTCGACGTCGAGGTGCAACAGCGTGACGTCGCGCGACGGCATCTTCCAGTGCTCGGTGGTGGTGGAGCCCGCGCGCGCGCCGACGAAGAGCACGCAGTCCGCTTGCGCGATCACTTCGCGCGTGGCGGCCACGCCGCCGTTGGTGCCGATCACGCCGGCCAGCAGCGGATGCGCGCCGGGGAGGCTGCCCTGGCCGCTGATGGTCGTACACACGGGCGCGTTCAGCAGGGTGGCGAGCCGGTCGAGCGCGTCGCTCGCGCCCGAGATCACGACACCGCCGCCGCACACGATCACCGGCGCGCGCGCCGCGGCCAGCTTGTCGGCGGCGCGATCCACTTCTTGCGGATCCGGCGCGAAGCGGTACGCCGGGAACGTGTCATGACCGGGCTGCGCCCACACGTCCGCCGGATCGAGCGTGTGCTTCTGCACGTCGTAGGGCAGGCAGATGTGCGCGGCGCCGGGGCGGCCCGTCGTCATCGCGCGGAAGGCGCTGCGCACGGCGTGCGGGATCTGGTCCACGCGGTCGATCGTGGTGTTCCATTTCGTGAGCGGCTTGTACAGGGCCTTCTGGTCCAGCTCGGTGAGCGGAAACTTGCCGCGCGCGCCGACCGACACGTCCGAGGTGATGCCCAGTACGGGAATGGCGGACTCGTTCGCTTCCACGATGCCCGGCAGCAGGTAGGTCGCGCCGCCGCCGCTCGGCCCTTCGCACACGCCGGGCTTGCCGGTCACTCGCGCATAGGCATCGGCCATGTACGCGGCGCTGCGCTCGTCGCGCGTGAGGATGTGTTCGATACCGTGGTCCAGCCGCGCCAGCGAGTCGTACAGCGGCAAGGTCGTGTCGCCGCACAGCCCGAAGATGTGCTTGACGTTGTTCAGCTGGAGCATCCGCACGAGGGCGTCCGCGCCGTTCATCGGGGTCATCGGTTTTCCTGTCGGCGATTTGAGAATACGATTCAGTATACTTAAAACCCGGAATCGATCAAGTACAAGCAACGACATGCGCCACACGATTTCCAAGACCCGACGCGAACGCGGCTCCGGCGTGCTCAATACGCTGCGCGAGATGGCGATCTCCTACCAGCTCAAGCCGGGCGAGCGCGTGAGCGAGATCGAGCTCGCCGAGCGCCTGGGCGTGAGCCGCACGCCGGTGCGCGAAGCGCTCACGCGGCTGGTGAACGACGGCTTCCTCACGCCCACCACGCGCGGCTTCATGCGCAGGCCGCTCGAAGTGCAGGAGACATTGGATCTGTACGAGGCCCGCGTCGCCATCGAATCGGCCTGCCTGTCGATGGCGATCGAACGCGCGACCGAGGAAGAGATCGCCGAGGCCGTCGCCTACCTGGAGAAAAGCCGCAAGGTGCCCCGCAGCACGCCCATCGTGCAGCTCGTGGAGCTGGACGAAGGCTTCCACCTGCGCATCGCCGACATGGCGCGCAACGCGGAGCTCAAGCGGATATTGGGCAACCTCAACGAACGCATCCGCTTCATCCGCTGGATCGACATGGAAAGCGTGGGCCGCGACTTCACGCAGCGCGAGCACGGCGAGATATTGCAGGCGCTGAAAGCGCGCGACCGCAAAGCCAGCGAGAAGGCTCTGCGGTCACACATCGGCCTGCGGCGAGACCAGATCGTGGAGGCGATCAAGCAGGGGCTGGCGAAGATCTACCTGGCGGAAGACGCCGCTTAGGTGGGGCGAACTCCCGTCCGGATCCTTCAGGAAAACACCGGCCTCGCCTTGTTCGCCTCGCGCGTCGCGACATACGGCTTGTGGTGCTCCGTTTGTTCGAGCTGCTTCGCGCTGAGCAGCGGCTCGAGCTCGCCGACCGTCATCGACGGCCGCAGCACCTCTTCGAGCGCCCACGTGAACACGCTTCGCCGCTGGCCGCCGATCGACATCACGAGCGCCGTCACGCCCGGCTGGGACGCCGCGATGTGGACCGAGTTGCCCAGCTCGTCCTCGGACACGAAGGCCTTCACGGAGATGAGGCCGTTGCCGCCGCGCCCGATCATGAACGGGTTGCCGGTGTACTCCAGGGTCGTGAAGTCGATCTCCTTGCGCATCGGCCCGTCCAGGTCCGGCGGCAGGCCCTTGATGGCGATACCCTGCTTGTACAGCTCGCCGGAGTGGCAGCAATCGACCACCGAGTACAGCGTGGACCGTGGCGGCAGCTTCTCCTTGAGGAACTTGGCGTACCAGTTGTCCAGGATCAGCGAGTCGGTCGTCCCCTCGTAGGGCACGAACGCCTCGTCGCGGCCGTCCGGGTCATCGCTTTGCGCGAAGCCCGGAGGCAGCAGGGCGCCGTGACCGGAATAGTAGAAGATCCGCACGTCGTCGGGCCGCGCGTCGGCCACAAGCCGATGCAAGGCGGTGCGGATGTTCGGCGACGTCGCGTTGGCGTCGCGAAGCACCTCGACGTCGGTGATGCCGTAGCGACCCAGTATCCGCATGAACGCGGAGACATCGTTGGAGACGCCTGGAAGGTTGTTCGCCGGGTTCGCGTAGTTCTCGATTCCGACCAGCAGTGCGCGGGTGTGGGCCATGATTCCTCCGGTGCCGCGCGTCAGCCGCAGAAGTTCTTGGTGCCGCAGTACAGCTCGATGCCTTTCATGGCGTCCTCCAGCTGCACCGACTTCTGGGATTCCGACTGCACGAACATGCGCCGCTGTTCCATGATGCTCGTGCGGTAGGCGGACAGGCAGTCGTCCATGTACACGCCAAAGACCTTGTCGCTCATGTCGAGCACGTACTGCTTGATGCGGATGCCGCACTCGATGCCCTTGCTCAGCGGATCCACGATTTCAGCAGCCTCCTTGCTGCGGCAATAGAGCTCCACGGTCTTGGCGGCAAAGGCGGAGTCACCTTCGCCCTTGGCGGTGAAGACCGCCTCGACGCGCTTTTGCTGCTGGCGCTGCGCGCGCATCGCCTGGTCCACCTGCGGCAGGATCGCGTTCAGCCGCGCCTCGAACTCGTTGTCTCCCAGCAGCAGGACGTTCTTGGTGAAACGGACGCCGCACTCGATACCTTTTTCCATGATTTGCTCCTTGGATTGCGTGAATGAAGGTTGCACCGCGAGGTGCAGCTCCACTGTGCGGTCCAGGGGTCGGACGCGTCCTTAAGCGATCCTGCGCGAGCGCTAAAGGTTCTTAAGCGAACTGCGTGCGCGACGAGAGGGCGGCGTTGAGCAACTGCGCGAGCTCGGCGTCGGAGCGGACCGCATCGGGCGAGGCTTGCGCGCGATCGCCCAGCAGGCCGTGCGCGGCTTCGTGGGCGCGCGCCTGGATGTGGCTGCGCGCGGTGCCGCTGCTCGCGCGGAAGGCGTCCGCGGTGCGCAGCAAAATGGCAGCGCAGTGCGCGTGCCCGAGCGCGGCCATCAGCCACGCGAACACTTCGCAATGCGGCAGCAGCATGCCGCACGAGCGCAGCAGCGGAACGGCGTCGAGCGCGGCCGAGCGCGCCGCCGGCAACTGGTTCTGGATCAGGAGCGATGCCACCAGGCCGATTCGCGCGTAGGCCACGGCCACCGCGGCGGACAGGTCGGCCTGGGAGTCTTCGATCACGGCGCGAAAGCGCCGCTCGGCGACGGCGGCGTCGCCGGCGTGCAGCAGGCAGCGGCCAATGTCCTGAGACAGCGTGAGCTCGTAGCGGTGGATGCCGCCCAGGCGCGCCATGTCGAGCGCCTCCTGCAGGCGCTCGATGGCTTCGCGCATTTCCCCGCGGCCTTCCAGGATCATGGCCTCGATGCGCAGGCGCCGCATGCTGTCGGCCAGCGGGCTGCGCTGCGTCTCGAGCCGGCGCGCGGATTCGATGGCGCTCGCGGCGGCGGCCAGGTCGCCCTGTTCCACCAGGGACTCGGCGCGCATCCGCAGGCAGGCATGGACATGCCGGTCGTTCGACAGCTCCCGAAACACGCTTTCCGCTTTCTGCAGTGCCGCCACGCAGCGGTGCGTGGGCAGCCGGCCATCGTGGCCGAACCGGCCGAGCCACTGCCAGTACTGCGCGGCCAGTGGAAGCGGCAACTGGTCGCCGACGAGCGGCTCGACTTCCACCAGGCGCTGTACCACCTCGCCGACAAGGCCTCCGAGCGCGAGCACGACCGACGAGTCGTTGACGAGCGACACGGCGAGTTCCGCCTCGCCGTGCCGCATGGCCCAGGCGAACGCGGTCCGGATATTGGCGATCTCGCTCCACAGCGCTTCGGTGTCGCGCCGTTGCCTGGCGAGCAGGCACACGTCGCGCGTGGCTTGCGCGTGGCGCGCCAGCGCGTCCTCGGTCTCGTCGCGGTCGGCCAGTTGCTCCAGCGCGTAGGCGCGCGTGGTCTCCAGCATCAGGTAGCGCGGCCGGTCCACACCCTTCACCTGCACCATCGACTTGTCGATGAGGGAGCCGAGCGTCTCCAGCGCGCCCCATTCATCGGCATGCAGGTCGTTCGCGATGCGGCGCACGCCGTCGATGCTGAAGGTGCCGGAGAACACACCCAGCCTTCGCAGCAGCGCCTGCTCGTTGGGCAG